>NZ_QUZT01000032.1 GCF_004682045.1 Pseudomonas nabeulensis | reverse complement strand
TAGTGAAGCACTCAAAAAGGTTGGCGCGACTCTGGAGTCGTACGACGCGCGTCTGGGTTTTTTTCGAGCTAACCAAAAACTATTCAAAGAGTTTGCGCAGCCCGGGAGAACACTGGAGCAGAGTTTCGAAGCGTTCAATCGAAATTCTATCAATTTGATTTTGCCCGACTCCAAAAAAACAGACTCACTAAGTACTTATATTAAGTTGGAGATGAGTTACCCGCAGGGTGTCGATGGTGTCAAAATTCTTAACGGTTTCATTGAATACGCTATAGCCTTCGAGCGCAATGAAATCTCCGCTGATATTGGCGTTATTTTAAATAATAGATTGGGCGAGCTTAAAGGGAAGCTTGAGACTGCTCGGGCCGCTTACAATGTTCAGAAAGAAGCCAAAATTGCCTCTCTAGAGGAGGCGGATACTCTTCGCCGAGCACAATTACGCGATGAACTAAAAGCACTGCGTGCTCAGTTAAAAATACAGCGTACCGATCGACTGGCTCAGTTGAATGAGTCGATTGGGATAGCTAGGAGTTTAGGTATTAGAAAACCGACGACACCGTCTTCTTTGGGGGAGGCGGATCGACCTGGTTCTTCGAGCGTCATGCGTACTGAGATCAATAATCAGCAAGTCCCCCTGTATTTTATGGGTGTGGACGCACTTGAAGCTGAGCGTGCGGCTCTACAGCAGCGTAAATCAGACGACTTTACTGATGGGCGTATTGCTCAGATTGCCAAAGAACTCTTGCTGCTGGAATCCAATCGTGAAGTTGAAGTGCTTAATAGTCGCGAAAATGAGGATTTGTTTTTGGCGGGTGTTGAGCCGCTGCGGGCGGAAATTTCGCGATTGCGCAATTTGAATATTGATATGAGAAGCATAAAGTTGGTTGCCATTGATCAAAGCGCATTGGAACCTTTGGCACCCATTGCTCCGAGGCGAACATTGATTGTATTGCTTGCCGTTATGCTCGGGGCAATGCTGGGCGTACTTGCTGTGTTGATCCGTCATTCCTTTATGGGGTCTCGAGCCCGGTTACGAACCGATAATGTCCATGTGGCGGTGGAGAACTCTGCCCTTGAAGAAATTTCTGTCGAGAAGTCTGCTGCGCTTATTCGAAATTATTAAGTAGGCTTGTAGCCAAGGCACTCCATTTGTAAGCGCCCGAGTGTCATATCTTACGCAGTTAGGCTGGTTGTCAGCGATACGAGACCATCCTCAGTCTCAGCCGCGCGTTGTGTCGGCAGGTGGGTGAGGACTGTTTTCTGTCATTCGTTTACATTTGAACGTCAGGCGCAAGAGGTGAGTGATGAGGGAGGCGTGTGACCGTTGTCGAAAGTACTGCGAGAGTGGATGCGGGCTCACTGCAATCTTGTACTCAACGGATCATAGCGATCAAGGTCTTGTAAAAACCTTAGGTGCTGGGCAATGCTGATGCACTATTTGGAAGGCGAGGCTGTACTCATCGACAACAATCTGGTGGGAAATCAGGCCGGGTCATGGGCGCTCGGACGACCTAGCTATTTGTTTTTCAGGTCGCTTCGCGGTGGCAAACCTGCTAAGGCGATCATGAGTCTGATCTATCGGCGAGGATGAATGGGCATGATCCGTATTCCTCTCAACGATGTCGTCCTCGGCTTTCGATACCTTGGGCGAAGATGCTGAGTGTTTTGTGCCGTATCGATGACAACCAATTTTGGCTGTGCAAGATGTGATGCACAGACGCTTACTTCATGATCGCTTTTGACTTTGAGGATGCAGCGCTTAAAATAGTGATCAATTTCAACCCCTTTATCTTTAACTGCACCACACAAAGCTGATTCTCAGCCTGCATACCAGCCAGTTTCGACGTTGTTGAGTGTCTCTACCACTGATCTAGTGCCGGGGGCGGGCTGTGTTGGGTAGTAGGTTTGAGATGAGTGGCCGGCTAAAAGCTTGTCGTGCTGTGCGGGTTGCTCAAGGACCTAATATGTTTAGTGGAAAAACACTTCTGATCACCGGCGGTACTGGCTCTTTCGGTAATGCGGTTCTTAAACGCTTCCTTGACAGTGACATTGCAGAAATTCGCATCTTCAGTCGAGATGAGAAGAAGCAAGATGATATGCGCAAGCGTTACGTCAACCCCAAACTGAAGTTCTATATTGGTGATGTGCGTGACTATCAGAGTGTCCTTAACGCGACCCGAGGGGTAGATTACATTTTTCATGCGGCAGCGCTCAAACAGGTTCCCTCATGTGAGTTTCACCCAATGGAAGCGGTCAAGACAAATGTCATCGGCACCGAAAATGTTCTCGAGGCCGCAATCCAAAACACGGTGAAACGTGTGGTATGCCTGAGCACCGACAAGGCCGTCTACCCTATCAATGCCATGGGGATATCCAAGGCTATGATGGAAAAGGTAATGGTTGCCAAGTCCCGGAATGTGGATGACGAAAAAACCGTAATCTGCGGTACTCGCTACGGTAACGTCATGGCTTCTCGCGGTTCTGTTATTCCATTATTTATCGAGCAGATTCGAGCGGATCAGGCGTTGACGTTGACCGATCCAAATATGACACGATTTATGATGACGCTCGCAGATGCGGTTGACTTGGTGCTTTACGCATTCGAGCATGGGCGAAATGGTGACCTCTTCGTACAAAAAGCGCCGGCGGCGACGGTCGAGACTTTGGCCAAAGCGTTGACATCCATGATTGGTAAGCCGGAGCACCCTATTCAGATTATCGGTACTCGTCATGGCGAGAAACTATTTGAGGCGCTCCTTAGTCGTGAGGAAATGGCGTGCGCGGAAGACAAGGGTGACTACTATCGGGTTCCTCCCGATCTGCGCGACCTAAACTACTCCAAGTTCGTGGAGCTTGGAGAAGAGAAAATTTCTCGTACCGAAGATTACAATTCCCATAATACTGAAAGGTTGGATGTGGCTGGCATGCAGCGGCTTTTGCTCAAGCTTGATTTTATGCAGGCTATCCAGCGTGGCGAGCATGCTACGCCGGAGGAATGAGTCATGAAGGTATTGATCACCGGTGCCAACGGTTTTGTGGCCAAGAATCTTATTGCGCACTTGAATGAGCGAAAAGATGTCGAGGTTGTACCATTCACCAAGGAAAACAACGTCACACAATTGGCCTCAATGGTGGCGGATACTGACTTTGTTTTTCACTTGGCCGGGGTTAACCGGCCGCAATCTGTTGATGAGTTCAAGCTTGGAAATACGGATCTGACGTCCGCCCTTTGCGAGGCAATCAAGACGAGTGGTAAGCCAATATCAGTATTGTACACCTCTTCAATCCAAGCTGGCCGCAATAATCCCTATGGTGTCAGTAAGCGGGCGGCTGAACAGCTATTAGAAAACCTGCGCGAGAGCCATGGCTCTAAAGTTTGCATTCTTCGTTTGCCGAATGTATTTGGTAAGTGGGCGCGGCCAGAGTACAACTCAGCTGTAGCCACGTTTTGTCACAATATTACCCGTGGGTTACCGATTCAGATTAATGATCGGCAAGCTGAAGTTAGTCTGGTCTACATTGATGATGTTATTGATTTCTTTATGGGGGTGATGGATGGCGGGTCCTCCATCGACGCGACTGCCCATGTGGGGCCCGTGTATCACATCACCGTTGGCGAGTTGGCTGATCAGTTACATGCCTTCCACGACAGTCGTGTAACGTTGATTAGTGAGGGTGTGGGTGTAGGATTGGTTCGCGCGCTTTATTCGACCTATGTTAGTTATCTGCCTGTCGAGCAGTTCACTTATGAAGTTCCGAAGTACGGCGATCCTCGTGGTGTATTTGTTGAAATGTTGAAAACTAAGAACTGCGGGCAGTTTTCTTACTTTACCGCCCATCCGGGTATCACGCGCGGCGGGCATTACCATCACAGCAAAACCGAGAAGTTTTTGGTAATCAAAGGTAATGCCTGCTTCCGGTTTCGCCATATCGTATCCGGTGAGTTTTACGAGTTGTTCACTCAGGGTGAGGAACCTCGAATAGTCGAGACGGTACCAGGTTGGACTCACGATGTTACCAATGTGGGTGAGGACGAGATGATCGTGATGCTGTGGGCTAACGAAATTTTTGATCGGGAGCGACCGGACACTTTTACGATGCCGATTTCAACTTGAGTCTGGCATAGGAATATATATTTCAATTTTAAGTCTAATGAGTTGTGTGTTTATGATTCTGGAGAGAGTGTTTATATGAAAAAATTGAAAGTTGTCACCGTTGTAGGCACTCGTCCGGAAATCATCCGTTTGTCGCGGGTCATGGCTGCGTTAGATAAACACTGTGAACATGTTCTGGTGCATACCGGGCAGAACTATGACTACGAGCTGAACGAGATTTTCTTTACGGATCTTGGTATCCGAAAGCCAGACCATTTTCTCAACGCTGCAGGCATCAATGGGGCGCAAACAATTGGCAACGTGATCATCGCTGTGGATCGTGTACTTGAAGAGGAAAAGCCAGAGGCGCTGTTGGTGCTTGGTGATACGAACAGCTGTATGTCCGTTATTCCGGCTAAGCGCCGCAAAATTCCTGCCTTTCATATGGAGGCTGGTAACCGCTGCTTTGATATGCGCGTACCGGAAGAAATCAATCGTCGCATTGTCGACCACACCGCAGACATCAACCTGACTTATAGCAGTATCGCGCGTGACTATTTGCTGCGTGAAGGTTTGCCACCAGATCGGGTGATCAAAACAGGTAGCCCGATGTTTGAAGTGCTCAGTTATTACAGGGATGGCATTGAAGCGTCGAACGTGCTGGAACGCCTTGGATTGGAGGCTAGAAAGTTTTTTGTCGTGAGTGCCCATCGAGAGGAAAACATCGATTCTGACAGGAACTTCCTTAAACTCGTTGACGTATTGAATTCAGTAGCAGCTCACTATGATCTGCCTGTGATTGTGACTACTCACCCACGCACTCAAAAGCGCGTAGATGCTATGGGTGTGACCTTTCACAACAATGTAAAACTGCTCAAGCCGCTGGGTTTTAAGGATTACAATAAACTTCAGCTGACCTCTAAAGCTGTACTATCGGACAGCGGGACTATCAACGAAGAGTCGTCGATTCTGAATTTCCCTGCGCTAAACATGCGTGAAGCTCACGAGCGTCCGGAGGGCATGGAGGAAGCAGCAGTCATGATGGTTGGTCTTGATGTCGAGCGCGTCATGCAAGGACTGCAATTGTTGGAAAGTCAGACGATAGGCGAAGGGCGTACGCTACGTCTCGTAGCGGATTACAGCATGCCAAATGTTGCCGAAAAGGTCGTGAGGATCATTCACAGCTATCGTGACTACGTCATGCGCACTGTATGGAAGCAATACTGATTGAATACGGTAGCTCAGGAAAAACCACTCAAAATTCTGGTGGTCAGCCAGTACTTTTGGCCGGAAAACATGCGCATCAACAACTTGGTTGAAGGTTTTGTAGCCAAGGGCCATGAGGTTACAGTACTCACGGGGTTGCCAAATTATCCGGAAGGAGCGGTTTATGCTGAATTTCGACGCGAGCCGAAGGAGTTCTCAAGCTATCACGGCGCTCGCGTCATCCGGGTGCCGATGCTGGCTCGGGGCAAGCGCAGCATCACGCTGGCTTTGAACTATCTTTCGTTTTTCACCAGCGCCTCTACTATCGGTAGCTATAAACTGCGAGGCCAGTCGTTCGATTCAATCTTTGTATACGCCGTCTCCCCGATTATGGCGGCCATTCCCGCACTCATCCTTGGGCGTTTGAAAAAAACACCTGTATTTATCTGGGTTCTTGATTTGTGGCCTGAGACCTTGAGTGCTGTCGGAATCATCAAGAGTCCTAGGGTGCTCGGCGTGGTTGGTAAGGTGGTTTCCTGGATTTATAACCGGGCCGACTACCTGTTGTTGCAGTCACGATCATTTGACGAAAATGTCAAAAGGTATTGTACCCGATCGATTTCGAGCGACCGGCTGGTGTACTTTCCTAGTTGGGCAGAGGATGACTTTACCGGTGAGACGACAGTCGCTTCTGATCTGCTCCAGCGTGATGAATCGGTGTTCACCATCCTGTTTGCGGGGAACCTAGGTGAGGCTCAGGACTTTCCGGCAATCCTAAGTGCAGCCAATTCGATCAAGGCTGATTTACCCGTTCGCTGGGTGATAGTAGGGGATGGTCGGGCTAGTGAATGGTTGAGTAAACACGTAAAGGAACATCGGATGGATAATGTTCTTTTGTTGGGGCGGCATCCTTTAGAAAAGATGCCGGCCCTGTTCGCCGTCGCTGACGCCTTACTGGTCTCGCTAAAGACTAATGAGGTTTTTGAAAAGACCATTCCAGGTAAAGTTCAGGCCTATCTGGCCTCGGGTAAACCGATCATCGCCATGATCGATGGTGAGGCCGCTAGCGTCGTTGTCGAGTCCGGCGCAGGTATGGCGTGTGGCTCAGGCGACGCAAAAGGGTTGGCGGATATTGTACGTAGGATGGGAGAGTTATCTGCGGAAGACCTTGAGAAAATGGGGAAAGCTGGCAGAAGTTACTATCTAGAACACTTTTCCAAAGAGACCTTATTTTGCCGACTTGAGATACTTTTCAAAAAGGCCACCGTGCGGCGCAGGGATCATCGATGAAAAAAATATTGTTGACCGGCGCCTCGGGATTTGTTGGAGGCGCTGTACTTGAAAGATTGCAACAGGACTCTCAGTTCGAAACCGTTATTGCAGTGCGTAAGGCTTGGCCTGAGGTGCCGGAGCGCACGCGAATGGTGCAGGTTAGCTCGATTGACGCAGTGACCGATTGGAGCGAGGCGGTTATTGGTTGTGCAATAGTCATTCACTGTGCGGCACGCGTACACGTGATGAACGATACTTGCGCAGACCCTTTAAGCGAGTTTCGTAAAGTCAATGTTGAGGGCACGCTGCAGCTTGCCAAGCAGGCCGCAATGGCCGGAGCTGAGCGATTTGTATTTGTGAGCTCGATAAAGGTTAATGGCGAAGGTACGGCTTTGGGTGCGCCCTATACAGCTGACGCTGAACCTGCTCCTGCGGACCCTTACGGAATTTCGAAGATGGAGGCTGAACAGGCCTTACAATTGTTGGCCACTCAGACGGGGATGGAAGTCGTCATTATTAGACCAACCCTGGTGTACGGTCCCGGAGTGAAGGCCAACTTCCTTAATATGATGAGTTGGTTGAGCAAGGGGGTCCCTTTGCCTTTCGGAGCTATTCACAATCAGCGCAGTCTGGTTGCGCTGGATAACCTTGTGGATCTGATTCTGACTTGCGTTGCGCATCCATCTGCGGCGAATGAGATCTTTCTGGTCAGCGATGGAGAGGATCTTTCCACCACTCAGTTGTTGCGTAGAATGGGCTTGGCGTTGGGTGTTCCGGCACGCTTGCTGCCCATTCCTGTATGGGTCCTGGAGTTTGGTGCATCGTTACTGCATCGCAAAGCGCTGTCCCAGCGTCTATGCGGTTCGCTACAGGTGGATATAAGTAAAACCCAGACGCTTTTGGGCTGGGCTGCGCCTGTCAGTGTTGACCAGGCCCTGTCGAAGGCCGCTCAGCACTTTCGTTGCGTTGAAAAGTGATGAGGTGGCGAGCAGTCAGGCAGCCTTCGAATAGTTTTATCGGCTTGCATCGGACTAGGGGTAAATGCTTGGCCTTTCCTAATCTAATAGCGTTTCAGGAACTGAATCTTACATGACCACCTGGTTGCTATTCACTGCAGTTCTAATCGTATCGCTTCTGTTGACGTGGGCATTACGCCGATATGCCCTAGCGCGTAGTTTGATGGATATACCCAATGGCCGTAGCTCGCATTCGGTGCCCACACCGCGCGGCGGTGGAGTGGCGGTAGTCCTCACTTACCTGGCTACCTTGGGTTTGATGGCATCAGGCGCGACGATCAGTTGGACCTCAGCGTTGCCATTACTGGGTAGTGGCGCTTTGGTTGCGCTGGTTGGTTTTCTTGATGATCATGGGCACATCGCTGCGCGTTGGCGCTTACTAGCGCATTTTTCAGCCGCGGGATGGGCGCTTTTTTGGATGGGCGGATTGCCCGTTCTCAACTTCGCGGGGCATGAACTGAGCCTGGGTTGGATCGGAAGTTTGCTTGCGGCTATGTATCTGGTTTGGATACTCAATCTTTATAATTTCATGGATGGTATCGACGGTATTGCCAGCGTTGAGGCGATTTGTGCGTGCCTTGGTGCTGTCTTAGTGTATTGGTTGACCGGGCATGTTGAGTTGATCCAAGCCCCTTTACTACTGGCCATAGCCGTTCTTGGCTTTCTGTATTGGAATTTCCCACCCGCACGTATTTTCATGGGGGATGCTGGTAGCGGTTTTCTTGGTATTGTGATTGGTGTGCTTTCCTTGCAAGCCGCATGGGTAGCCAGTGAGTTGCTATGGGTCTGGTTGATCATGTTGGGTGTATTTATTGTCGATGCGACCTTCACGCTCGGTCGGCGCCTGTTGCGCGGTGACAAGATATACGAGGCTCATCGCAGTCATGCATACCAGTATGCATCACGCAGAGCGGGCCGCCATCTTCCGGTTACCTTAGGGGTCGCAGCGATCAATTTATTTTGGCTTTTGCCGATCAGTATCTTTGTCGGATTCGGTTTGGATGGGTTGCTTGGTTTAATCTTGGCTTATAGTCCGTTGGTGTTTCTGGCCATAAAGTTTCGTGCAGGTGAGTTGGAAAAAATCGGATAACGAAGTGACGATATTGTATGAAGAAGCTGTGATGCGTACAGATGAATGCTGTTAACGGTACTAAGGACAGGAGTGTAAAGAGAGTTTATGGGTAATTTACGCAGCCGTTTGGTTGGCCTACCACGTAGGAAAAAACGCTTCTTACAAGTCGTCACCGACATCGTTCTTGTCTGGGTTGCACTCTGGTTGGCGTTTGTAGTGCGGCTGGGATTTGATGATCTTAACAACCCGTTTGTGGTCCATCTGTGGTTGTTTCTCTGTGCTCCCGTGATAGCCATCCCTCTTTTTATTAATTTTGGCATGTACCGTGCGGTGATGCGTTACTTTGGTAGTGATGCGCTCATTGCCATTGTCAAAGCGGTGAGCCTTTCTTCATTAGTGTTGGCGTTGGTGGTTTACCTTTACAGTAATCATCAAACAGTGGTTCCGCGCTCAGTCGTCTTCAATTATTGGTGGCTGAGTATGGTCATTCTTGGCGGTCTGCGCTTAGCCATGCGTCAGTATTTTCTGGGTGATTGGTTCGCCGCTGCGCAACACGTACCCTTTACAAATCGTGATGATGGATTGCCTAAGGTTGTCATTTATGGCGCTGGGGCGGCGGGCAATCAGTTGGTAGCGGCTTTGCGTATTGGCAGACTGATGCGTCCTGTAGCCTTTATTGATGATGACAGTACTATCGCAGATCGAGTTATCTCAGGACTGCAAGTATATAAGCCAAAACACATCCAGCGAATGATCAATGAAACTGGTGCTGAGCAGTTGCTGTTGGCGATTCCCTCTTCAACCCGCGCCCGGCGCAGGGAAATACTTGGGTATTTGGAAGGCTACCCACTGCATGTACGCAGCGTTCCCGGATTCATGGATTTAGCCAGCGGCCGGGTGAAAGTCGATGACATTCAGGAAGTAGATATCGCAGATCTCTTGGGCAGGGATCCTGTACCCGCGCAGGATGAACTTCTGGAGCGATGCATCAAAAATCGTGTGGTGTTGGTGACTGGTGCGGGCGGTTCGATCGGTTCGGAGCTATGCCGTCAAATATTGACGCTTGAGCCGACTCACTTACTGTTATTTGACCACGCTGAATACAACCTCTATTGCATCTTGTCTGAGCTTGAGCAGCGTATTCAGTTAGAGGCCTTGGGTGTAAATCTTCTGCCCATTCTTGGTTCGGTACGCCAACAGGATCAGTTGTTGGAGGTCATGAAGACTTGGTCAGTTGATACGGTCTATCACGCCGCTGCGTACAAACATGTTCCCATGGTGGAGCACAATATTGCCGAAGGGATCCTCAATAACGTCATCGGCACTCTCAATACTGCGCAGGCAGCATTGCAGGCAGGCGTCGAGAACTTCGTGCTTATTTCAACTGATAAAGCGGTACGCCCAACCAACGTGATGGGGAGTACCAAACGGCTGGCCGAGCTAGTTTTGCAGGGCTTGAGTCGGGAGTTGGCGCCCGTTTTGTTTGGTGACTCATCAAACGTATCCCGTGTAAATAAAACCCGTTTTACGATGGTTCGCTTTGGCAATGTGCTGGGGTCTTCAGGATCAGTTATTCCGTTGTTCCATAAGCAGATTCAGGCGGGCGGTCCCTTGACGGTGACCCATCCAAAAATTACACGTTACTTTATGACCATTCCTGAAGCTGCCCAATTGGTCATCCAGGCAGGGTCGATGGGGCAGGGAGGCGACGTGTTTGTACTCGATATGGGCGAACCCGTGAGGATAGTAGAGTTGGCGGAGAAGATGGTTCATCTTTCCGGCTTGAGCATCCGCTCGGACAAGAATCCCCATGGGGACATACTTATTAACTTCAGCGGTTTGCGCCCGGGAGAAAAGCTATATGAGGAACTTTTGATTGGTGACAGCGTAGCAGCTACTCGCCATCCAATGATCATGAGCGCAACTGAAGAGTTTATCTCGTGGGAGCTTCTTAAGGTAAAACTACAAAACTTGTTGGCGGCTGTTGATGATGGTAATTACGTGCTCGTTAGACAGTTGCTAAAGGGAGCTGTAAGTGGCTACAGTCCAGAAGGCGAAATCGTCGACTGGATGCACACTCAGACATCACGAGGGCTGAGTGATCCATGAACAGCTGGAACGATTATCCTCTAATGCCGCACTTCACCATACGGTCTTATAAGGAACCATCGCCTCTTGAGCCGCGTATAAAGAGGCGACAAAAGAAATAGCCGCAACCACTGTATGTGCTATAAATATCAGCTTGTATTTTTTCGGCGTTGAGTAGTAAAAAGTTGATAGCGCGCAGGCGAATAGTACTGAAGCAACATTGAATACACGTGTCCATAAAGCAAAGTTATTGGGGAATAGTAGTATAAGTGTCGCCGATAACATTAGTGAGGTTGTGGCAATCTTTAAGGCGAATTCTTCCTTGCCTTGGACAATGCCGTCCACATTATGCTTCTTTTTCTTAGCAGCAAGCCAGCCGAGGTTCAGGGCGCAGCCTGCAATATATAGTCCGAATAAGTAGGTCCTGATGCTGAGGGTATAATCCCACGTTTCATACTCCATAAGCTTCGATGCAAAGGGTGTGGGAAGTACTGATGACAGTAGTTTGTATAGGCTTGAACCCATATGAATTGAGGCAAATAGCAGGCTTGTTCCTAATGTCCAGAAAAAAATACATCTGTAGATATTGCGAAAAAGAAACGAGCAAAAGAATATGAAAATATAAAGTAGAGATGAGATTTGAAAGCAGGCGCTCAATGCGAAAAGCAAAAGCATTAATTTATTATTTGATAGTTTTAAATATGCCCACAGTCCTAGAAAAAATAATCCTGCCGCTATCGATTGGCGCACCGTTGAGAAGTGCATGTATATGAAGTTGTATGAGACGTATATTGTAAATATAAATATTCTATTACCCGTAAAAGTGCTGGAAAGTAAGTAGGTGCATAGTGCGCAGAACAATGATGCTATTAGGAAGACGAACGAAATGCTGCCTCCTAAAAGCTTTATAAAATAATTTAAGATGAAGTAGCCAAATTCAAAAGCAAGTTTGTAATTGTTGCTTAGGTAAGATTCGATAGGTGTTTGCTCGATTGAAATCGAATCAAAATAATCTGCATATTGTGGCCAGTCCATGCCTGTCTCAAATCTAATGCCGCCGACTATACCGATAAGGATATATAGGGCTAATGTCAGCGGCAAATCATTGCGGAGTGCAAAGAGGCGCAGCGCGGCAATATAAAAAATAATCAGGTAGCCGAGCAAGTAAAATGTCAATTTATAGCTTCCATAGCTTTTTGTTTAGTCTGAAGCTGGATAGATAGACAAAAAGTCTAGATATGTTCATGAACCTATTT
Source organism: Pseudomonas nabeulensis (assembly GCF_004682045.1). Classification (GTDB taxonomy): domain Bacteria; phylum Pseudomonadota; class Gammaproteobacteria; order Pseudomonadales; family Pseudomonadaceae; genus Aquipseudomonas; species Aquipseudomonas nabeulensis. The sequence continues at coordinate 60,760 of NZ_QUZT01000032.1, read as the reverse complement.
GGGCCAACTGTGAACAAGATTATCTTTAAAAGCGAGTTTATTGCTTTGAGCTTTCCTGAGTGAGATTGTGCATCCTCAAAACCGGCAGGCTTGTATCGACCACCCGTTTCGAACAAGTAGTTCTTCTTAGCAAATTTGTAAACCGGACCATCGGTGGCAAATGGATCATGGCCGTTTGGGATAGACCCCATTACACTGGCATATGCGCGTCTTAGTGTTGGCGATATATACTTTCCATCGTTCATATAGTCAAAGGCGTAGGGCGTGTTAGACGGTATGAAGGAGAAGTACGACAGTCGTTCCTTATAGTAACGACTAACCTCTAGCAAGTCCTGGCGTTTCTCTTCTCTGCCGGCAAATGCTCGCTTGCTAAGAAGTTCGGGGTTTTTCTCATCAAATGAGCTGAAATGGAAGAATATTAGCGGGAACTCACCATTGACGGTATACCCATCTCTGCCGTCGGATGACAATACACGTTCGTGACTATTCCAAAAAGCAACATTGTAGCCTAGATTGAAAGACACGTGCAGCGTGGGGAAAAAACACGGGGCAATACTTACCCACTTTTGATCGGTTGACAGTCCGAACTGGGTTTCGAAGTAACAGTGATCAAGGCAACGCTCGTTCCACCATTGGAGAAAACGGTGTGCTTCCGAAGTGTTCGAGACTGCGTAGAACCCCAAATTGAAGGAGCCGAAGCGCAACATTCCTATGTCGCCATCAATGTGAGGTTTTACGTAATGGGGGGTTAGGATGATGTCATGAGTATCAAGCTCATTCCACAAACCCTCTAGAGAGTTGAATACACAGGTGTCAGGATCCAGAAAAACAACCTTATTATACTGAGCTAGCAAATTTAAGCTAATCCATGGCTTGAGGCTGGTGCTAAATTCGACAATGTCGTATTTAAAGGCATATTGAAGAACATTTTCGAGACCTATCTCCTCTACCCAGTAGAAGTCGGCTAGTTCGTTTGGAAGGTCTATCTCTATTTTTCGATCGAAAATGTAAATTTTTAGTTTCTGTTGTCCAAACTTTATCAGCGACTCTGCTAGTACCAATGCTTTGGACAGGTAGGCCAAATTACACACGGTGAAAATGGTTGATTGCTCGACGGTCGTGCCTTGTACGTCAGTCACGTTTAAATATTCCTAGTGTATTTATCAATCTAACAAAAAACTGGGTGGCGCAATAAATTGCCAACAGCTTAAAGATATTAGCGGCAAAGCTGAACCGATAAGTCTTCAGAGCTGAAAAAATGAGTTTCCGGCTGGATGAAAGCGTATCTTTTATTCTGAGTCGTGAGTATGCCCGCATTGAATAGGTTCGGCCAGCTATATAGTAACGATCGTCTGCTTGCTCTGTCGTATGATCAAAGCCAGGCGTCGCGCCACAAGCACCAACTCGGTACCCTTGATTGAGCGAGTCTAGACACAGCTTATAATCCACACCGTCAACAAAGTATGTGCAATCAAGCCATGCAAGAGAGTTGAGTTTTTCAAGGAAATAGAGGCTGCCACTGTTTATCAGAAGTGATACGTCGCGTACGGATGCGTCGCCTTCAGACTTAAATGCGATTGCACTATAGTTTTTATACGCTATGACATTCTCCGCGTATTTTTGCTCAACATATGAAAGTGTTTCATTGTTGAAGCCTGTATCTTGATCAAAGAATAACAGTGCTTTGTGTCCAGCATGATAAGCATTGGCAGAAATTGTCGAGATGCCTATAGCTAGGCCAAGGTTCTTCCCGCATGTAAAGTAATGGATCTGCGGTATACGCCTTGCCAACTCTCGTACGTTTTCGGTTCCAGGTGAGTTGTCAAAAACATAAACATCAAACTCTTCCGCCGATGCCATTTCAAGTCTGCGTAACAACTCCTCTCCGGCATGAAAGACGACAGTGCCAACTGCTATCTTACGATTCATGTGATACCTTGGATACGCAAGATCGCCAATGTTTTAAAATTTTCATAGGTTGATCCATTCACTGTTTTCGTTGCTCCAAACTTTTATCGCTTTAGCCGGACAGCCAACTGCAATCACATTACTAGGGATGTCTTTGGAAACTACGCTGTTGGCGCCGATTATAGACCCGCTCCCGATGATTGTATTTGGGAGTACTACAACATTATCTCCTATCCATACGTTATCACCAATCATTACAGGGCCGCTACTGGAGAGTTTTCGCGCTACAGGGCTTTCATAGGGTGTGGACTGGTTTTGCCCTGAGTAGGTGCCGTGTGCATGATCCGTGATGTGTACTTTACTGCCGATCAGAACATCTTTTCCAATAGTGACTTTGTTGCAGCAGGCTATGTGAAGGTGGTCACTGGCAGAAAAATTTTCACCAATTTCGACATGAGGCTGATAAACAAAGGCGTTGTATTGGGGGATCGCATGTAGCCAAAGACCGTCGCCCACCCTGAAGTTGTCACCGAGTTTGATGTACTCTATGCCAAAAACCTTGGGAGCGCGTCCGAGGTAGGCGCGGTACCCGGATCCAGGAATGGATCTGAGGTAAATAAATGCTCGCCACATCAATAGAAAACGTCCCAGAAGGATTGGGATGATAAAAATGTGGTATTGCTTGATCTTCTTAAAAAGATATGACACCGCATTATCTCACTGGTTGGCTAGGGTATTAGGGCGTTGGGCGCCTGCTTTATTAATGATTTGATTCGGGTGGAGTGTGTTTTTTTCGTATGAAATATAGGTTTATCAAAAAACTAAGTAGGGGTCGTGGAGTAAGTGAAATTGCTGCGACGAACCATGCAGGGTAATTAAGGGAAATGCTCAATATATCCTGGTACTCTCTGAAAGTCTTGTAGTCTAACAAGCCCCTGGATCTTAATGAAATCATGCCTTTAATGGTAAAGGCACCTGACACTTCGCCAAAACTGGTGCAAGCCTTAAGTTTGCTCTTTAGCGAGTAGTTGGTTGGAAGAGAAAGTACAAAATTTGTCCAGCCCTCCAACCCTATCTTAAAAATATTTCTGGTGTGGGCCCAGCTGTTCTTTGATAGGTCTTTTCTTTCAAGAGAGTTTATTGAAACTGGTTGAATCCAATGAACCAAAAAGGGACGTTTTGCAATGGATTCGAACAGGATTCCAGTTTGCAAAAAATTTGAATTATAGTATAGAGAAAAGTTTGCGCTTTTTATCATCGATTTGCTGTAAATTAGACAGCTCATGCAGCTCATTAGGCCGCCTAAGTCTTCTAAAAGTTGATTGGCATCACGGTAGTCACACGTTGGAAGAGTGACCTTGTGCAGTAGATTTACGATGAGTGCGTCGTATTTTTCTTTTTTGGTGAGCGTGTTTAAGACCGTCTCAATATCGTGCGCCCGAATTTTAGATGTGTCGCCAAGGAGCCAGGTGTATTCTGTATCTGGAAGCTCTAGAGCACTTTGAAAGTTAAGGTCGGGGCCGAGATTTTGCATGTTTTTTTTATAGTGCAAAAAAGGATATGTACGCTGCCATTTTTCTACGACGCGAGATGTTTCATCTGTTGACGCATTGTCAGAGACGAATATTTGAATGTTGTGGTGTTTGAGTAGAGGGATGTGTACAGCCAATGAGTGCTCAAGAAAGTTGGCGCGATTGTAAGTAGGTAACGCAATGGATAATATTGTGTTGGGCTGGGAGTTCATGCTAATGACCTTTTGAATGATCTGAAAATCCAATACACCCATGGGGTGACGAGGAAATATACACTGGTGAAACCAGAAAATAGATATTCGAAGGGGAAGTATTTTGCTGCGATAAATGTAGTAATTCCAACATATATACCGTTTATTATCGAAACTGTGACCAACGGTTCCTTTTTATGGGCCCTCATGTATATCGCCATTGCGTTGATGATTAATTGCATGAGCCAGCCTGTGCTCACTGCGAGGAGTGCACTGGTTGGTAATAGGCGATTGTCAATGAAGATCTGGTCTTTTATGAGGTAAACAAAAGTGAATAGTGCTGCCATGCCTGTTAAGTAAGTAATAATCGCAAGAAAGACACCGTTTCTGAATATGTGATTTAATTCTTTTGTTCTTGTTTGTGCGGCGTAGATATTTATTTTGGGAGTGATAATGGTTATCCAAATATTCGAGATGCTGAACATAGCCATGCAGACGGCCATTGAGAATCCTACTTGTCCCGCCTGTACCGCCCCGTAGTAATTGAATGTTAGGGGGGTAAATATAGAAAGTGCGAAATAACCACTTGTCCAGCTTAATGCGAATCGCCACATAAGTGGCATGATTTCCTGGAGCCATGGATGGGTGTTTAGTTTGGCGAGTTTGTACAGTTGGTAGAGCATGGCGTTGTAGTGGTGAATAATGAGGGCTGTGCCAGTAAGTGCTCCGGCGAGCAATGATAGTGCCAGTGCGTAAAGATGAAAGCCGAGCACTAGTAGGCTAACGCTAGTGACGACGCTGATCACGCTAACCTGAAATCGTATTTTCTGCACGTCACCGACGTTATCGCAGCCCTCAATAAAGGAGAGCGCAATACTGTTAATAAACACAACGACTGATGCGAGCCCATAAATAAGCCAGGGGAATTGCCAGTTTAATAATGAGGCTTTATCATTTAAAACAAGGTAACCAATTATAAGTACGATGGGGAAAACAACTAGCGCCATTGCTGTAGCCCATCTCATTGCAAATAAGAATAAAGTGGCTAGTCTTGTAAGGTTTTTCTGTTCTCCGGATATTTTTTTTTGGTCGTTAAACTTTAGGTGAGCGAACTCATGCGAAGCAAATAGCAACAGGATTGCAGAGAATCCCATGTCGGCGAAAACTGCTAGCGCCGCCATACTTATAAATGTATACCAGTAGCCTTGCTCTTCAGGTAGTAGGTAGATAGGTACTAGTATTAGTAATGCTGGGCCTGAAAGTAGGCGCCAAAGTTGATTGGCTGCAGTATTTCGAAAGTCATGGTTGAAGATTTTTTTTATATTCATTTTAATAGTTGGGAGCGCTCGATTTCAAAGCTCAGGCCTTCAAGAGAATCGAAGATCGGCTCGTAGCCTAGTGTTTTGGCTATTCTGTTTTCTGAAAAATAATATTGCTTTGTGCCGGTGGCGTTAATGTGAGAGGTTTCATTCTCGACAACGAACTGCAGGTCGAATAGGTTGTGCAGGTGCTTGAGAATTGAAAATTTATCAGTCGCTGATTTTGTGTAACAGTCTACTGCAAGATTAAGGTGGTTTGTAGAGTTAAGCGCGCCTAAAATTAGGCTGTAAAAATCGGTAGGTGTAATGTAATCGCGGTATATATTAAGGGGTGAGGTTTTTAGTTTGCTCTTTTCCTTTATGGAGCGAATGGCATCTGTGATGAAATATTGCGTACTTAGGTCTTGCGTGCCACTAAAATAGTTGAAGACGCGAATATCAATGATGCTAAGATCCTGGCGTGCCCTATGCCGGGTTTCTGCATAAAATTTAGAAATACCATACCAGTCTGTTTTTTGCAGGTTGTTCAGGTCAAAATTCGTTTGGCTTTTGCTATTTACAGGTGTATCAAAACTGCCTCCGTAGGCAGCGCCGCTACTTAGAAAGATGTATCGACATGTACTGTTCGATTGTATGTAATCAAGCGCAAGCTTGTCATACTCATAAGTAATATCGAGAATGGATGTGCCTATTTTTGACGCCAGTGCTGGGTCGCCAACACCGACAAAGTTGATGATCGCATCGTACTGCGCTTTTTCATTAAAAAAGGAGTATTCAAGAATCTCAATTTTACTTTGTGCCCTTGCTGTAAGTTTCGATAGGTCCAGTTTGCTCTTGTCTCGCACAAAAAGGCTCAATTTGCACGCCTGTGTAGTTGCAAGCGAGTGAGTCAAGTCTTTTGCGATCTGGCTGTTTGCGCCAAATATTGCAATGTGCATTATCGCGACGTCCGCTTTATTTCTGGTAATTGTTCGTCGATGGAGCGGCCGAACTCAAGACGGGGTCGACATTCACGGGCATCAGGCATCATCAGTTCTACTAATTTCGGGTAGGGGAAGTTTAGAAAATTCATGATCTCTGTTGCAAAGTCGTCGTGATTACTGAGAACTGTCGATTCAATGCCGTAAGCTTCGCCAATGGCCTTGAATTGAGAGCTATAACCGTTCCAGTAGGTAGAGGAGTTGCGACCCTCGAAGTACATTTCCTGGAAGCCACGGACCATTCCTAGGGAGCAGTTATTAAGCACAATGATAAGAACTGGCAGTTTGTCGCGTGCAATTATATCTAACTCTTGGATATTCAGCTGCGCACCTCCGTCCCCTGTGATCACAATAGTGGGTTTTTTACCTGCATTGTTAGCTCCTATGGCTGCTGGAATCGCAAAACCCATTGTTCCCAAGCCGCCCGAGTGATGCATAGACTGGCCTGGATTCAGTCGTAATGTGTGTGCTGCCCACATTTGATTATTACCAACATCAGCAACGTAATCGACAGCATGTCCATCGGTCAGCTTGTTTAGCGTTGAGAAGATAACGAAGGGGCTAACAGACCAGTCTGTATATTCATTTATGAAACTGCGTACAAACTGATCCCTTAGTCCAGCAGCCCAAACGGGCCAGGTAGCGTTTTTGTACAGGCTGGAAAGTGGAAATTGGGTGAAAAAAGCATTCAATTCCATCACATAGGACTTGTGTGCGTGGACTCGATTATTAAGCTGGCCCTCCATCAGGTCGATCTGAATAATTTCTGCTTTACGCGCAAAGTCATCAGGTTTTGCGCCTGTCTGCCGAACGTCCATGCGGCTACCGAGGACCAACAGAAAATCGCAATTCTGCACAGCATAATTGGCAGCGCGAGTGCCGTAAGCGCCAAGCATTCCAAGGTAATTTGCATGTGCGGGGATCTTTTCAGCCCCTTTCAAGCTGGCCACATATGGAATGCCTGACTGTTCGAGCTGCTCAAGCCACTGTTTAAAGCTAGGCCTGTTTACCGCGCCACCGCCTATAAGGACCAATGGCCGACTAGCGGATGCTAATCGGGTTCTGATTGCATCAATGTCTGGAGTGTGTATTTCATTCACCCCCCTTTCATCATGTATTGCAAGGTGAGCCTGGACTTCTGCATCGTCAACTTCTGCTCTCTGTATATCCATCGGAATATCCAGCAATACCGGGCCAGGGCGTCCGCTCCGTGCAAGGTCGATGGCTTTCTGAAGGCAAGGAAGCAGTTCTTCAACGTGTTTGATTTGGTATGCGTATTTAGTAATGCTGCTTACCAATGCTACGCTATCGAGTTCTTGGAAACCCTGTTGGCGGATGTTCCGCTCACCTTTGAGTTCGTATGTGTTGACTTGTCCGGTAAGGAATAGGCAGGGGTGGCTGTCAAGCCAGCAATCGGCAATGCCCGTTATCAGGTTGGTCGCCCCCGGTCCGCTGGTGCCCAAGGCAACGCCGAGTATTTCGTGATGCGTCGCACGCGCAACCGCTGACGCAGCAAAGGCGGCCGCTTGCTCATGATGAACAGAAACCAGTCTAGTTTTGCCTAGCAGATTGATGCTATCCACTAGGTGCGTAATCATCCCTCCGATCAGCTCATAGCCGAACAGAACCCCGTTCTTTGCAAGAACCAACGCTACCGCATCCGATGCTTTCATTACTCAGAAACCAATTCCGAAAAACTCTTCCAGCTTTTCACCGACGAAGTCAAAATGCTCTTGTCCCAGCGATGGCTGAACACCAAGCCAGAACGTCTGATTCATAGTGCGGTCGGTGTTAGTCAATTCGCCAACCACACGATACTCAATATTCTGGAAATAAGGCTGGCGCGTGAGGTTGCCAGCGAACAGCAGGCGGGTGCCAATTTTTTGTTGGTCAAGGTACTTGAGCAGGTCGACACGGTTTACGCCACTGCTTTCTTTTAGTGTCACCGGGAAGCCAAACCACGAAGGATCGCTGTTAGGGGTTGCTTCCGCGATTTCAAGGAATTCAGACAAGCTAGATAGGCGCTCTTTGAGCAGCTTGAAGTTACGTTTACGTGTATCAATGAAGTTCTGAGCGCGTTCCAGTTGCGCGAGCCCACATGCGGCCTGCATGTCTGTGATTTTCAGATTATAGCCCAAGTGCGCATAGACGTACTTGTGGTCATAGCCCTGAGGTAGGCTTCCGTATTGCTGACCAAACCGATCACCACAAGTATTGTCGCAACCGGGGGCGCAGTAACAGTCGCGACCCCAGTCACGGAACGACTCTGCGATTACTTTGAGTGTCGGATTATTGGTGAACACCGCACCACCTTCGCCCATAGTGATATGGTGGGCAGGGTAGAAACTGAGCGTGGCGATGTCACCGAACGTGCCTACTAGTTTGCCATCATAGGTTGCGCCCAGCGCATCACAGCAGTCTTCCACCAACCACAAGTTGTATTTCTCGCAGAGCGCCTTGACCTTGCCCAGGTTGAATGGGTTACCCAAGGTGTGAGCCAGCATTATTGCCTTGGTTTTTGGCGTGATGGCCGCTTCGATTAAGTCCGCATTGATGTTGTGCGTCGCCATGTCGACATCGACGAATACCGGGATTGCGCCAAACTGGACAATTGGGTTGACCGTTGTTGGGAATCCTGCGGCTACCCCAATTACCTCATCGCCTTTCTTGATCGCCCGCTCACCGAGCTTGGGTGAGGTCAGTGTGCTGAAGGCAACTAGATTAGCGGAAGAGCCAGAGTTGACTGATATCAAAAATTTTACGCCGATGAACTCAGCCAGTTTTTTCTCGAATTCTGTATTAAAGCGGCCAGTGGTGAGCCAGCCATCCAAGGACGCATCGACCATCAGCTGCAACTCGCGTGCACCAATTACTTTGCCGGATGGTGGAATGATGGTTTCGCCGGCGACGAACGGCTTGTTTGCCAACGCTACGTCTGCGTACTGCTTGACGAGCTTGCTGATTTCCTGGCGGAGCATATCGGGGGTCATGAAGGTTCCTGCTAAAAATAAAGTTAGTTGCTGCTGGCATGCATGGCGAGTACGTATGCGTTTATTTCATCTAGGCATTGGGCTTGGACATCGTCGCCGCTCAGCCATGCGCGATGCCATGTCACAATCCGGGCGAGCGTCGTTTCCAAATTCCAGCTAGGCGACCAATGTAGATGGGCGCGAGCCTTCGAAATATCCAGCTTGAGATAATTGGCCTCATGCGGTTGCGGGTCTTGATCGAGTTGCCAGTGGGCGCCTGCACCCCAAGTCCGCACCATGTGCTCTAGGATCCACTCAACAGGCCGCGCATCTTCGTCCTGTGGACCGAAATTCCAGCCTTGGGCGAAGCGCTGCCCGTGCGTCCAAAGATGTTCGGCCAGAATCAAGTAACCACTCAATGGTTCGAGTACGTGCTGCCATGGACGCGTAGCCTTTGGATTGCGTATTGTAACGGGCTCGCCCTGTTCGAAGGCGTTAAGGATATCAGGTATGAGACGATCCTCTGCCCAATCTCCCCCTCCAATCACATTGCCTGCACGGCCGGATGCCAATGCTGCGGTCTGCGGACCGTTGAAGAACGATTTGCGATAGGCACTGGTAAGCAGTTCGACACAACCTTTGCTGTTGCTGTAAGGGTCATGTCCACCCATGGGCTCATCTTCACGATAGCCCCATTCCCACTCACGATTTTCGTAGCATTTATCCGTGGTAACGTTGACGATTGCGCGCAGATTGGAGCACTGGCGTGCGGCCTCCAGTACATGTAGCGTACCCATTACGTTTGTCGCATAAGTTTCTACCGGCTCGCGGTAGGAAAGACGAACCAGCGGTTGTGCCGCCATGTGGATCAGCACGTCTGGATTGAAGTGTGCCATGCTATGGGTAATAGTCGCTAAATCGCGGATATCCCCCTCTTCTGACTCTATCCTTTCGGCGACCTTGGCTTCGATGAAAAGAGAAGGTCGGGTCGGAGGTGCCAGCGCAAAGCCTTTGACCTGTGCGCCCATGCTCGTCAACCAAAGAGAGAGCCAACTGCCTTTAAAGCCAGTATGGCCAGTCAGGAACACTTTTTTACCTTGCCAAAAGGCTGGGGAAACCATCGACTTCATATTCAGTCCCAGGATTTCCATGGGGCTTTGCCAGAATGCCAAAGCTCTTCCAGATAGTGTTTATCACGCAGTGTATCCATGGGTTGCCAGAATCCAGCGTGTTCGAACGCCATCAGCTCGCCTTCAGCCGCGAGTTTCATTAGAGGTTCCTGTTCCCAGGTAGTGCTGTCGTCTTTCAGGTAACCTAATACCTTCGGGCTGAGCACGAAGAATCCACCATTGATCAGCGCGCCATCGCCTTTAGGCTTTTCTTTGAAGTTAAGTACCTGCCCGTTCTGGATGTCCAGTGCGCCAAAACGCCCGGGTGGGAAGGTGGCAGTAAGCGTTGCAGCCTTACCGTGCTGCTTGTGGAATGCGAGGGTGGCACTGATATCGACATCGCTGACGCCGTCGCCATAGGTAAAGCAGAAGGCTTCGTCATCTTTAACATAGTCGGCGACGCGGCGAAGTCGACCGCCGGTCATGGAGTCATCGCCAGTGTCGACAAGGGTGATATTCCAAGCTTCGGCGCGTTTGTCATGCACCTTCATGGTGTTGTCGCGCATATTGAATGTGACATCGGACATGTGCAGGAAATAGTTGGCGAAGTATTCCTTGATGACATATCCCTTGTAGCCACAGCAGATGATGAAGTCATTGATACCATGCGCCGAGTACATTTTCAGGATGTGCCAGAGGATAGGCTTGCCGCCGATCTCAACCATGGGCTTTGGGCGCAGGCTAGTTTCTTCACTTAATCGAGTTCCCAGGCCGCCGGCCAAAATAACTGCTTTCATACTGTCTCCGGATCAATTCGAGCTTACAAAAGCATCGGAATGGAAATGTTTGGGGGGCAGGCCGGCCCGTGCCAGCAATTCACGTGCCGTCTGTATCATGGCTTCAGAGCCACAGGCATAGACTGAGGTATCTGCTAGATCGAGGTTTTCTGCAAGTACTGCATGCTGGACGTAGCCCATAGCTCCTGTCCAAGCAGCCTGCGCACGTGATAGCACGGGCCGATAGGTTAAGCCCAGGCTCGGGAAATTCGGGGTCCAGTATAGATCTGCTTCAGTACGGGCCCCCCAATAGACGTAAATACGCTTGTTGTCGAATGATTCCGGCGCGGCAGCCAAGGCTTCAAGCATAGCCTTGACAGGAGCAACGCCAGTACCCGTAGCCATGAATACCAGGTTTTGGGTGGTAGCGTTGCGCAAACAGAAGGTGCCGAGTGGTCCTTCCAGTCTGAGCAGGTCATTTTCTTTCGCCTCAGTGAACCAGTACTGGCTCATAACCCCTTCAGGCACGTGGCGGATATGCAGTTCCAGCTTTGCATCCTCGCGCATGGCATTAGCAATTGAGTAGCTTCGCCGTACGCCGCTCCTGCCAATGACATCGATATATTGACCGGCCAGGTAGGTGAGTCCGCTCTTGGGGGGCGTTCTCAGGACAACTCGTACCACGTCAGCAGCCAAGCGCTCAACGGTGTCAAGACGGCAAGGCATGGTTTTGATATTGACGTCGCTCAGCAAACCGAGATCCTCGATATCCAACTCGACATCGGTGAGTGCAGCTCGGCAGCAGGTCAGGATGGATCCAGACAGGCGCTCTTCTTCCGACAAAGCGAGCTCGGGCTGAATAAGCTCCGTTTCGCCACTGAGAACGCTGGCTCTACATACGCCGCACCGCCCGGTACGACAGCTGTACTCAAGCACGAGCCCCTGGGATTTTGCGCAATCGAGCAGGCTTTTTCCGGGCTCTGCCGTAAATGTCTTTTGGTTGGACAAGGTGACGATGGACATGAGTCAAGTACCACGCTTGGCATTGACGTTACAACGATTCGATTCATCCAACTGAATAGTGGGTGTTGTACACACCTTTCCCAATTTTTTGATGCCCATGTACGTTTACATCTCCTCTCGTCGTCACATTGAATGCCGCACGACATTTCAGTATGCAGACCACATGCACTATGGCAGGCGCTTATTTGTAATTTTCAAACGGACAAAAACACCAGCCTTAAGACCAAACCTGCTGAAACGTGTGAATAAACTTTGGACACTGTCTTGGATGCGGGTTTACGCTATTTCCGGTCAAATACCGGTTGACATCGCGACATCGGCACGCAGATCTCAAAACAATGCCTCCGAACGCCTATCTGCACAGTAGTTGCGAGCGATTCTACCTGCTTGGGACCTTAACTGGAAATGTGAGATCTGGCAGCATCGTCTTTCGAAGGTCACACTCTGTAACCCACTCACTTTTGACGCCCCTCAATCTTCACCTAAGTTTGAAAAGCAGCTTCGGAAAAGCTGCTTTTCACTTACTGATCCCAAGGAGCGTCAAATGCAGCACACCTACCTCACCTCCCTAGTCTTTGCCTTCCTCACCACGCTTTCGGTTGCTACCACCGCAGCCCCCTCCATAAAGCCGGAAGCTCCAACCCCCATCACCGCCCAACTCTCCAAAACCGAGCAGTCCGCCAAGGTCAACCTCAATGCCGCCGACGCCGAAACCCTGCGTCGTGATCTCTTCGGCATTGGCGCCGCGAAAGCCAAAGCGATCATCGCCTACCGCGAAAGCAACGGTCCTTTCACGGCGGTAGACGAGTTGTTGGAAGTGAAGGGCATCGGCAAGGCGTTGCTGGAGAAGAATCGCGAGAGGTTGGCAATCAACTAAAACACACCAAGAGGCCGGTCATTGATCGGCCTTTTCGTTTTCTGCGATCTGCGTTTTGAGGCTATCACGCACCACTTCCATGATTCGCGCGGCCAATGCTGGATCTTCGACACTTCTTGCCAACACCAACGCTCCCACCAGCGTCGACATCATCACCAAGCCCTGGGTATCTTCCTGAGCTGTTTCAATCTGCCTGACGCGAGCTGCAAGCACTGCATCCGTCGTTGTACTGTGCTGACCTCTAAGCCCCAGCTCGGATGACATGGTCGGCAGCGGGCACCCTTCACCCGGTGAGGTGAGGTGCCATTCCGACAGGTAGCTGTCAACAAAAGCTTCCAGCGGCCGTTCCTGGCTGAAGAGCATTTCGCAATGCGCATCCAACTCAGCCGCTGCCGCCTGCAGGGCCTCTTCCACCAGTTCATCTTTGGATTTGAAGTGCGCGTAGAACCCGCCATGTGTCAGGTTCAGGGCTTTCATCAACGGCTGCAGGCCGGTAGCACCAATGCCATCGCGGCGAAAGCGCACGGAGGCTTCTTTGATGATGCGTTGGTGGGTCTGGGCTTTGTGGTCGGATGAATAACGCATAGGGCAGCCTCGGTTACAGGCTGGCATTTTAACCAACTTGTATCGTTTTACACATATGCGCATTGGCATGAAAAGTGGTTACTTCTACGCAACAAATGGTTGTTTTGGGCTTTGTTTAACCGTCCCTGATTGAGGTTTCCCGATATGTACAAAAACTACCCCGCCGCTTATCAGGTCAGTAAAGGCTCTGCGTTGCAGGTGGACACGGCGTTTTATGAACGCATTCGCGACCGAAAGGACCAGCGCAGCCTGATCGAACAGTTCGAAGTACCTATTCGGACGGGCAGGGCGTGGACGGTGCCGGCGGGGCATGTGTTTCGTGTGACCACCCCGGTTGGGCCGCAGGTTGGCGACTTCAATGTGTGGAACGCGAACGACCCTCGCGAGCGTCTATGGGCGGCGCGCACTCGTCAGTTACAGGGCGCTCATGTCAGTACTCATGACCGGCTGTGGTCGAACCTGCCATTTCTGCGTCCTTTGGTAACGATCACCGATGACAGCCTGGCCAGCTATGGCATCGATGAGCACGGCGGGCGTCTGCACGATTTGCTGGGTACGCGCTGCGATCCTTATGTGAACCGTATGCTTACGGGGGAGGACTTTCACCATCATTGCCACTCGAACTTGACCCGTGCGGTATTGCCCCACGGTCTGACGGAATTCGATGTGCATGATGTGTTGAATATTTTTCAGTGCACGGGCCTCAATCATGACGATATGTATTTCATGAAGGCGTGCCCGGCGCAGAAGGGCGATTACCTGGAGTTTTTTGCCGAGATTGATTTGTTGTGTGCGTTGTCGACGTGCCCGGGTGGGGATTTGTCGCTGCCGATGTGGGGGCCGGATGCGCAGGATCCGTTGACGGTGTGCCGTCCGTTGGGGGTTGAGATTTATCGGTTGGAAAAGCAACTACTGGAGGGCTGGAGCCAGCCGGAACGTGCTGCGTACAAGGGGCAGCATGGGTTGCAGATTGCCAGGGCGGAATGGGAGTAGGTCAGAGAGGGGGCTGCTGCGCAGCCCAGCGGGAGCAAGCTCCCTCGCCACAAGGATTATGCCTAGGCCCTCGGATTAACGATCCTGCGCATCCTTGGCATCCGCCTGCGCATTGCGCTCGGCCACGCGTTTGCGCTGTTCATCGGTGAGTTCCACCTTGTTGGCGCTGTCTCGCAGCATTAGCAGCCCACCGACGATTGACCCAATCGCTACCACTAAAATCAACCACGCATACCACGGCATAAGGCTCTCCTTGAGGCAGATTGCCGTGGGAGAATTTTCCCACGGGAATAACTGCTTTGAGTAACGGGCTTTCTGACTAGTTCAGTGTAGGCCCGTTCTGCCTCTCAGTAGATCAGAGCCCGGTCAACATCGCATCTGCGGGTGCATCTGCACGGGCTTGGGCGGTCAATTGGAAGTAGGCGAACCCCACTGCCATAAAGCCCAGGAAAATCAGCCCGATCAGCGCATTGAACCAAGCCATGGCCACCAGGCACACCACTGCCAGCACCAGGGCAATGCCCGGCACGATAGGGTAGCCCGGCGCGCGGAAGGTGCGTTCCAGCAACGGTTCGGTCTTACGCAGTTTGAACAGGCTGAGCATGCTCATGATGTACATCACGATGGCGCCGAACACGGCCATGGTGATCATCGCGGCAGTGAGTGTCATGCCGCCCAGGTTGATCAGGCCGTCGCTGTAAATGGCGGCGATGCCGACCACGCCGCCAGCGATGATTGCGCGGTGGGGTGTCTGAAAACGCGACAGTTTGGCCAGGAACGGCGGCAAGTAGCCGGCGCGGGCCAGGGCGAAGAATTGGCGCGAGTAGCCCAGGATAATGCCGTGGAAACTCGCTACCAGACCGAACAAACCGATCCACACCAGCATGTGCAACCAGCCGGAGCTGTCGCCCACCACGGTTTTCATGGCTTGTGGCAATGGGTCGTTGATGTTGGACAGGGTACGCCAGTCGCCCACGCCGCCGGCAAAGAACATCACGCCCATGGCCAGGATCACCAAGGTGAGGATGCCGCTGATGTAGGCTTTTGGAATGGTGCGCTTGGGGTCTTTCGCTTCCTCGGCGGCCATGGCGGCGCCTTCGATGGCGAGGAAGAACCAGATGGCGAACGGAATCGCGGCAAACATGCCGGCAATCGCCGGGGCACCGAAGGTGTCGGAACCGGCCCAGCCGTTCAGGGCGAAGTTGCTGAAACTGAAGGCCGGAGCCACCACGCCCATGAATACCAGCAACTCGGCGACGGCCAATACGCACACCACCAGTTCAAAGGTGGCGGCGAGTTTGACGCCGAGGATGTTCAGGCCCATGAACACGAAATAGGCGCCGACGGCGGCGTGTTTTGGGTCCAGCGCCGGGAACTGTACGTTCAGGTAGGCGCCGATGGCCAAGGCGATGGCGGGTGGGGCGAAGACGAATTCGATCAGCGTCGCGAGGCCGGCAATCAAACCGCCTTTCTCGCCGAATGCGCGGCGGCTGTAGGCAAAGGGGCCGCCTGCATGGGGAATCGCGGTGGTCAGTTCGGTGAAACTGAAGATGAAGCAGGTGTACATCGCGGCGACCATCAACGAAGTCACCAGGAAGCCCAGGGTCCCGGCAACGCCCCAGCCGTAGCTCCAGCCGAAGTATTCGCCGGAGATCACCAGGCCGACGGCGATACCCCAGAGATGCAGGGTGCCGAGGGTGGGTTTGAGTTGTGTGTTCATGTGCTGCTCTCCCTGAACCGGTTGGAATGATTCAAGGTGTTGCAGCGGGCATGCCAGCTTGAGAAGCATTGTCGTAAAGGCGCTCATCTGTCGTCAGGGAGATGGTTTGGCGTTTGAATTCTTCTGGCGTTGCACCAGATGAGTGCGGTGGTGTTTGGGCTGACGCCATCGCGGGCAAGCCCGGCTCCCACATTTGACCGGTGTATGCACAGCAAGTGTGGGAGGGGGCTTGCCCCCGATGAGGCCGGACCAGTCACCACATATACCCCTGTAACCCCCGCATAAACCCACTCTTTACGCCGTCTTTACGCCCCACCCACCCCCTCGGTCTCGTTCCTTTACACCCCTCCTGCCGACAATTGCCCCACACGCGGCAATGCGCCGTTAAACGGAGAAACTTCCATGAGCATTCTGGACGGGGTGTCACTGCTATTGGCTGTGGCGCTGTTCATTTATCTGCTGGTTGCGCTGTTACGCGCGGATCGGAACTAGGAGCGGGCCATGCACAGTTATGACTATTGGCTGATCATTGCCTTTTTTGCCGTGGTGCTGGTGCCAGCGCCGTTCCTGGGTCGGTTCTATTACAAGGTGATGGAGGGTCAGCGTACTTGGCTCAGCCCGGTTTTGGGGCCGGTGGAACGAGCCTGCTATCGCCTGTCCGGGGTGGACGAGCATCAAGAACAAAGCTGGCAGAAGTACATGCTGGCCTTGCTCGCGTTCAACCTGGCGGGCTTTTTGTTGCTGTTTGCGATCCTGGTGTTCCAGGACTATCTCCCACTCAACCCGCAGAAATTGCCCGGTCAGGAATGGACGCTGGCCTTCAACACCGCGGTCAGTTTCATGACCAACACTAACTGGCAGTCCTACAGCGGTGAGGCGTCTCTCAGTTACCTGAGCCAAATGGCTGGCCTGACCGTGCAGAACTTCGTCAGTGCGGCCACCGGTTTGGCCGTGTTGGTCGCGTTGTGCCGTGGGATTGGTCGCAAATCCGCACAGACATTGGGCAATTTCTGGGTCGATATGACCCGCGCCACCCTCTACGGCTTGCTGCCGCTGTGCCTGGTGCTGGCGCTGTTCCTGGTGTGGCAGGGCGTGCCGCAAACCTTCGCGCATTACATTGATGCCGTGACGCTGCAAGGCGTAGATCAAGTGATCCCCTTGGGCCCGGCGGCCAGCCAGATTGCGATCAAGCAATTGGGCACCAACGGCGGTGGCTTCTTCGGCGTCAACTCGGCGCATCCGTTTGAAGACCCGACCGCCTGGGCGAACCTGTTCGAGATGGCGGCGATCATCCTGATCCCGGTGGCGCTGGTGTTCACCTTTGGCCATTACGTCAAGGACTTGCGCCAGAGCCGTGCGATCCTCGGCTGTATGCTGGCGCTGTTCCTGATCGGCGGCGCAACGTCGTTGTGGTCCGAATACCAGCCGAACCCGACCCTGAATAGCCCGGCCGTCGAGCAAACCGCGCCGCTGGAAGGCAAGGAGTCACGCTTCGGCACTACCGGTACGGTGCTGTGGTCGGTGACCACCACGGCGGCGTCCAACGGTTCGGTCAACGGTATGCAGGACAGTCTCAGCCCCCTCAGCGGCATGGTGGCGCTGGTCAACATGATGGTCGGCGAAGTGATCTTCGGCGGCGTCGGCGCCGGCATGTACGGCATGTTGCTCAACGTGTTGATCGCCGTATTCCTCGCCGGCTTGATGATCGGCCGCACACCGGAATACCTCGGCAAGAAACTCCAGGCCAAGGAAGTGCAATTGCTGGTGGTGACGCTGCTGGTAATGCCGGTTGGCGTGCTGGTACTTGGCGCCATTGCCGCCAGCCTGCCTGGCCCAGCGAGTGCCATCAGTAACCCCGGCCCCCACGGGTTCAGCCAGTTGCTTTACGCCTACACCTCGGCCAGCGCCAACAACGGCTCGGCGTTCGGCGGTTTTAGTGCCAACACCGCGTTCCACAACCTCATGCTGGGCCTGGGCATGTTGATCGGTCGCTTCGGTTACATCCTCCCGGTACTGGCCCTGGCCGGCAGCCTGGCGATGAAGAAGAGCGCACCGATTGGCCAGAACAGCTTCCCCACCCATGGCCCGCTGTTCGTGACCCTGCTGACCGTGACCATTTTGCTGGTGGGCGGCCTGACGTTCCTGCCGACGTTGGCGCTGGGTCCCATCGCTGAACATCTGAGCATGGTTGCTCCTCAATAGAGAGCTAGAGAAGGGATATGAACATGAATATGCCTGCAAAAAATGCCGCTCCCGTGCATACCCAGGAGCCTGCCAAAACCGCGATGTCCGCCCTGTGGCGCCCAGCGCTGGTCCAGGCGTTCGTCAAGCTGGACCCGCGTCAACTGCAACGTTCGCCGGTAATGCTGGTGGTCGAGTTGACCGCGATCCTCACCACCGTGCTGTGCTTCGTGCCGGACACCAGCGTGCCGACCTACGTCGCCGTGCAGATCGCGGTGTGGCTGTGGTTCACCGTGCTGTTCGCCAACTTCGCCGAAGCCTTGGCCGAAGGGCGGGGCAAGGCGCGTGCCGACAGCCTCAAGGCCGGCAGTGAAGGCCTGAGTGCGCGGCGCAAAGAGGCCGATGGCAGCTTCAAGGTCGTACCGGCCACCAGCCTGCGCAAAGGCGATGTGGTCCGTGTGGCCGCCGGGGAAATGATCCCCGGTGACGGTGAGGTCATCGAAGGCATCGCGGCGGTTAACGAAGCGGCGATCACCGGCGAATCCGCGCCGGTCATCCGCGAGTCCGGCGGCGACCGCTCCGCCGTCACCGGCAATACCCGCCTGGTGTCGGATTGGCTGCTCGTCCGCATCACCGCGAACCCCGGCGAGTCCACCCTCGACCGCATGATCGCGTTGGTAGAAGGCGCCAAGCGCCAGAAAACCCCTAACGAAGTCGCGCTGGATATTTTGCTGATCGGCCTCACCCTGATCTTTTTGCTGGTGGTGGTGACCCTGCAACCGTTCGCCCACTTCGCCAATGGCAGCTTGCCGCTGGTGTTTCTGGTCGCACTGCTGGTGACGCTGATTCCTACGACGATTGGCGGCCTGTTATCGGCCATCGGTATCGCCGGGATGGACCGCCTGGTGCGCCTCAACGTGATCGCCAAGTCCGGTCGCGCCGTGGAAGCGGCGGGGGACGTGCACGTGTTGCTGCTGGACAAGACCGGCACCATTACCTTCGGTAATCGCCGTTGTGCGGCAGTGGTGGCGGCGCCTGGCGTCAGTGGTCGTGAAGTGGCCGAAGGCGCATTGTTCGCCTCCCTGGCGGACGACACGGCAGAAGGTAAATCCATCGTCGAGTACCTGCGCGCCCTGCATCCACAGGCCGAGCCCTCCCCGGACGAACTGACCGGCGTGCCGTTCAGCGCCGAGACCCGTTTATCCGGTGTGGATTACCAGTGCCGCGTTTACCGCAAAGGCGCGGTGGATTCGCTGTTGAGCTTTATCGGCCAACAACGCCGTGACCTTGCGCCTGCGTTGTCGCGGGAAATCGACAAGATCGCCCAAAGTGGCGGCACGCCGTTGCTGGTGTGTGTCGACGGCAAGCTGCTCGGTGCGATCCACCTTAAAGACGTGGTCAAGCCCGGCATCCGCGAACGTTTCGCCGAGCTGCGCAAGTTGGGTATCCGCACTGTGATGGTCACCGGCGACAACCCCCTGACCGCCGCCGCGATTGCTGCCGAAGCGGGCGTTGACGATGTGTTGGCCGAAGCCACGCCAGAGAAAAAACTCGCACGCATCCGCCACGAACAAAACGACGGTCGACTGGTGGCGATGTGTGGTGACGGTGCCAACGATGCCCCGGCCCTGGCCCAGGCGGACGTCGGCATGGCGATGAACGACGGCACCCAGGCCGCCCGCGAAGCCGCCAACATGGTCGACCTCGACAGCGACCCGACCAAGCTGCTGGACGTGGTGCAGATCGGCAAGGAGTTGCTGGTGACCCGTGGCGCACTCACCACGTTTTCCATCGCCAACGACGTGGCCAAGTATTTCGCGATCCTGCCGGCGTTGTTCGCCTCGATCTACCCACAACTGGGTGTGCTCAACGTGATGCACCTGCAGAGCCCGCAGAGTGCGATCCTCTCGGCGATTGTGTTCAACGCGTTGATCATCGTCGTGCTGATTCCCCTGGCGCTGCGCGGTGTGCGGGTGCAGGCGGCGAGCGCGGCGGCGTTGTTGCGGCGCAACCTGCTGATCTACGGGCTGGGTGGGATTCTGGTGCCGTTCGTGGGCATCAAGGCCATCGACCTGCTGCTGACGGCGCTGCACCTGGTGTAAACCCCACTGAATCGAGGAATTTGACATGTCCAACCTGATCCGTCCGGCCCTGAGCCTGCTGGTCCTCATGACCCTGATCACCGGCGTCGCCTACCCCTTGGTAGTGACGGGCGTCGCCCAGGTCGCCTTTCCCGACCAGGCCAATGGCAGCCTGGTGCGCGACGACAGCGGCAAAGTGCGTGGCTCCAGTTTGATCGCCCAGGATTTCACCGGCGACAGCTGGTTCCACCCGCGTCCTTCGGCGGGCGCCTTTGCTACGGTTTCCAGCAGCGCGAGTAACCTTGGCCCGAGCAACCCCGCGCTGGCGACACGCGTTTTTGAAGATGCGAATAAACAGCTCGTGCCAGGTCAGGGGCCGGTGCCCTTGGCGTTGCTGACTACCTCTGGCAGCGGTCTTGATCCACACTTGCCACCCCAGGCGATTGCCTATCAACTGGCACGGGTGGCGGCGGCGCGGAATGTGCCGGTGTCGACGTTGCAGCGGCTGCTGGATGAGCATATCGAAAGCCCGCTGATAGGGCCGCCGGTAATGAACGTGCTGACACTCAACATAGCCCTGGAAAAGTTGTAGGGCATTACATCGCCATCGCGGGCAAGCCCGCTCCCACAGGAGAATGCATTCCAAATGTGGGAGCGGACTTGCCCGCGATGGCGGCATGAAAGACTCCACATGAATACCTGAAGGAACCCCCAGCATGAGCGACTCCGGCCGCGCCGATGCCCTGCTAGCCGATCTGCCCCGCAACGGCCGTGGCCGGCTTAAAGTATTCCTCGGCGCCGCGCCCGGGGTGGGCAAGACCTACGCCATGCTCCAGGCCGCTCACACTCAGTTGCGCCAAGGCGTACGCCTGATCGCCGGGGTTGTCGAAACCCACGGCCGCGCCGAAACCGAAGCCTTGCTCAGCGGCCTGCCGCAGCAACCGTTATTGCGCAGCGAATACCGTGGCGTAATGCTCGAAGAAATGGACCTCGACGGCCTGCTCGCCGCCAAGCCCAAGCTGGTGCTGGTGGATGAACTGGCCCACAGCAACGCCCCCGGCAGCCGTCATGAAAAGCGCTGGCAAGACATCCAGGAATTGCTCGCCGCCGGCATCAACGTGTTCACCACGGTCAACGTCCAGCACCTGGAAAGCCTTAACGACCAAGTACGCGGCATCACCGGCGTGCAGGTCCGCGAAACCCTGCCCGACTGGGTGCTGCAAGAGGCCGACGAACTGCTGCTGATCGACCTGCCATCCCGTGAACTGCTGGAGCGCCTGCGCGACGGCAAGGTCTATGTACCGGAGCAGGCTCGCGCCGCTATCGATGCGTTTTTCACCCAGACCAACCTGATGGCCCTGCGCGAACTGGCCATGCAAACCGCTGCCGCCCATGTCGATGATGACTTGGCCCAAGGCTATCGCCAGCTCGGGCAAGCCGCCCCGGCAGTCCGCGGCCGCTTGCTGGTGGGTGTGGACGGCGACGCCCAGGCTGAGCGCCTGGTGCGGCATGCCAGCCGCGTCGCCCAGCGCCGGCACTTGCCGTGGAGCCTGGTGCATATCGATAACGGCCGGGCGCGGGATGAACAGTCGCGGCTGCGCTTGCAAAATGCCCAGCAACTGGCCGAACGGTTGGGCGGGGAAGTGGTGCTGCTGCGGGCGGGTGAAGTGGCCAAGACGCTGATCCAGCATGCCGCCGAGCGCCGTGCCAGCCTGCTGTTGGTGGGGCAATCGCGGATGCGTTGGCGGCGGCGGTTGTTCGGTGGCGGGCTGGCGGCGCGCTTGTTGCGCAGTGCCCGTGGCCTGGAAATCAACGTGCTCGACAGCGACGATATCCCCGCGTCGCCACGTATGCCGGATGTACGCGGATTGGTGTGGTTTGACTACGGTCTGGCCGTGGTCGCAACTGTCGTCGCTGCCGCAGTGGCTTGGGCGGTGTCCAGCGTACTGCCGTTGCCGAATATCTCCCTGGTGTTTCTCGCCGCCGTGTTGCTGGTGGCGGTGCGCAGCAGCCTGGGACCGTCCCTGGTGTGTGCGGCGTTGTCGTTCATGACCTACGACTTTCTGTTTATCCCGCCGAATTTCTCCTTTGCGATCCAGCGCGAAGAAGATGTGCTGACGTTGTTGTTCTTTCTGCTGATGGCGGCACTCACCGGCAATCTCGCTGCACGGCAACGCCGGCAGTTACAGGCGTTGCGCGACACTCAGGAAGAAACCAGCGAACTGCTGGACTTGTCGCGCAAACTCACCGCCGCCACCGACCGCCAAGCCGTGATCAGCGCGGCCGCCCATCATTTGGAAGGCTGGAACGACCTGGATTTATGCCTGGTCAATCGTGATGGGCAGGGCGGTTGGACCGTCGAGACCGGCGCACCGCTGACCCTCACCGAGGCCGAGCGCGCCGCCGCCGATTGGGCGTGGCAACACGACCAGCCGGCGGGTATGGGCACCGGCACGCTGCCATTTGGGCGCTGGTGGTGGTGGCCGTTGTCGGGTGAAGAAGGCCCGCTGGGTTTGCTCGGGGTCAGCCCCAAACCGGGCCTGGAATTGAGCGGGCAACGGCGCCGCTTGCTCACCGCCTTGAGCCAGCCACTGGCCCAGGCGCTGGCACGGGCGCAACTGGCGCAGGAGCTGGAGTCCGCCCGGTTGCACGGTGAAACCGAGCAACTGCGCAGCGCCTTGCTCGCGTCGGTGTCCCACGATCTGCGCACGCCGCTGACCGCCATGCGCGGCAGTATCGACAGCCTGCTCGCCCTCGGTGAGGCCATCCCGTTGGAGGACCGCCGCGAGTTGCTTGAAGGCACCCGCGACGAAGCCGAACGCCTCGACCGTTACATCCAGAACCTGCTGGACATGACCCGTCTGGGCCACGGGGCCTTGAAGCTGGCGCGCGA
Organism: Pseudomonas nabeulensis; assembly: GCF_004682045.1. Lineage (GTDB taxonomy): Bacteria > Pseudomonadota > Gammaproteobacteria > Pseudomonadales > Pseudomonadaceae > Aquipseudomonas > Aquipseudomonas nabeulensis. Next base: position 37,623 of record NZ_QUZT01000032.1, on the reverse strand, counting down.
TTGGGTGTCGCCCGGCGATATCGTCGGCAGTGCCCTTGGCCGTTTGCGTGCTGTGCTGGCGCCATTGCACGTGCACACCGATGTACCGGCGCAGTTGCCGTTGTTGTATGTGCACGCGGCGTTGATCGAGCAGGCGTTGGTCAATGTGTTGGAAAATGCTGCGCGTTTTTCGCCCCCTCAAGGGCGGCTGCAACTGACCGCCGGTGTATCGGATGAGCAACTGTTTTTTGCCGTGGCCGATGAGGGGCCGGGCATTCCCGAAGACGAGCGTGCGAAGATCTTCGACATGTTCTACACCGCAGCTCGTGGAGATCGGGGCGGGCAGGGCACCGGCCTGGGTCTGGCAATCTGCCAGGGCATGGTCGGTGCCCACGGTGGGCATATCAGCGTGGCCGAAGGTATAGACGGGCGTGGCACTTGCATCACCTTGTTCTTGCCATTGCCGGCCCAGCCTGGCTTGGAACGCGAGGCATGAGCTACCCTGTTTTCTTCACGGATTTTGATGAGACACCATGAGCCAGACCGCGACGATTTTGGTCATTGATGACGAGCCGCAGATCCGCAAATTCTTGCGCATCAGCCTGGCCTCCCAGGGCTACAAGGTGATCGAGGCCGGCACCGGCAACGAAGGGTTGGCGCAAGCGGCGTTGAGCAAGCCGGACCTGCTGGTGCTCGACCTCGGCCTGCCGGACATGGACGGTCAGCAAGTGTTGCGTGAGTTTCGCGAGTGGTCGACGGTGCCGGTGTTGGTGCTGTCGGTGCGGGCCAGCGAGGGACAGAAAGTCGAAGCCCTTGACGGTGGCGCCAACGACTACGTGACCAAGCCGTTTGGCATCCAGGAATTTCTCGCCCGCGTGCGTGCTTTGTTGCGCCAGGCGCCGGCGGGAGAAACCCAGCAAGCGGCGTTGCAATTTGGCCCGTTGACCGTGGACCTGGCCTATCGACGCGTTCTGCTGGACGGTGTCGAAGTCGCGCTGACCCGCAAGGAGTACGCGGTGCTGGCGCAATTGGCGCGACATCCCGGGCGGGTGATTACCCAGCAGCAATTGCTCAAGGATATCTGGGGGCCGACCCATACCGAGGACAGCCATTACCTGCGGATTGTGGTGGGGCATCTGCGGCAGAAACTGGCGGATGATCCCACTCAGCCGCGGTTTATCGTGACGGAGGCGGGGGTGGGGTATCGGTTGCTGAGTGCATAGTTGTGTGGTGTCTGGTCTGGCCTCATCGGGGGCAAGCCCCCTCCCACACTGACCGTATTCACAGATGGAACTATGTGAACCCAATCCAATGTGGGAGGGGGCTTGCCCCCGATGGCGCCATCAGCAACACCAAAAATTTCAGCGCTGCTCACTCTCATACCGATCCAACGTATCACTGGCAATCTCCCGCCCCAACGCGATCAACTCCGGCGCCTTGTAGAACTCGAAAAACCGGCACACCCGCTTCGGCACGTTGATCAGCACATCCGGCGGGTACCCCGCGATCTTGTACTGCGCCAACGACGTCTGCATCACCTCGAAACTCTGGTTGATCAAATCCAGCAATGACGCCGGCCCGACGTTATCAATGATGAATGATCCCGTCGCCGACTTAGGCGCCCCTTCTTTTTCCGGCGCGGCGGCAGGCTGCTGGGATTCCGGTTCGGCTGACTCCAGCCACGGGTTGATCTCCGCTGCCTCGGCCTGCAAGGCTTCCTGCTCCAGCTTCATCAACTGCTCAGCCTGCTTGCGACGAAATGGCAGGTGTGAGCCCAGTGACTTCGCCAGGTTATTGAAGCGGCTTTTAAACGCTGGTGGGCGCTGGATTACGGGTAGGTGGTAGTGCTTCTGGTTAGTGGCGTTGAGGTTGACCGCGATGATCAGGTCGCAGTGGCTCGACACCACCGGCACGATGGGCAGCGGGTTGAGCAGGCCGCCGTCCACCAGCATGCGGTTGCCCTGCATGACGGGGGTGAAAAGACTGGGGATTGCCGCCGAAGCGCGCATCGCCTGGTGCAGGCAACCTTCCTGGAACCAGATTTCCTGCTGGTTGGTGAGGTCCGTGGCGACAGCGGTGTAGGGGATGCGCAGCTCTTCGATGTTGAGTTCGCCGACGATCTTGCGGATCTGTCCGAAGACCTTCTCCCCACGAATCGCCCCCAGACGAAAGCTCACGTCCACCAGGCGCAGCACGTCGAGGTAGTCGAGGCTCTCGATCCAGTTTCGATATTCGTCGAGTTTGCCCGCGGCATAGATCCCGCCCACCACGGCGCCCATGGAACAACCGGCGACACAGGCAATGTCGTAGCCGCGTCGTTCGATCTCTTCGATCACCCCGATATGGGCGTAGCCCCGGGCTCCGCCGGAACCCAGCACCAAGGCCACACGCTTTTTCATGGTCCATGTCCTCCCCAAGGCAGGTGCCCACAATGCACCCATGAGCAAGCCGCTTCAATCTTCGTGGACGACTACACTATTTTTCCAGGATAGCCACGCTACTCGGGTATGCTCTGGCGATAGGGGCTTTCGAATTCAGGATGAGGACAAGGCACTTTTCTTTGTAGGCAACGTCTACACAGTACGACTGTTTTTCTTTATTTGAGGTGTCATCGATGAAAGCCTGGATGTGTGTGCCTGTGATCGCATTGGCCCTGGCCGGTTGTGCCGGGAAAACCGCATACCGCGACAGCTGCGGCACGCAATTGGATGCCGCATGGCATGAGCTGGACCTGGCCAAGGCCGAAGGTTTCGCCGGGACCGTGAGCTACTCCAAGGCCCTGTCCCTGTTGACCGGCGCCAAGACCCAGCAACAATTCGAAGCGTTTGAAGGCTGCTCCAACAAGGCCGAGAAAGCGCGGTTCTATATTCGTGAGTCTCGCGCCGGGCGTTAACCTGTGGGGCGGGTAGGATTTTTCATCAGCAGGTGAGGGCAGAATGTCAGCTTTGGTCGATCAGTTAGTCGCTCAGGTCATTGGCCTGGAAGTAGGGTTACTGAGCTGCCAGGCTCGCCTCGCCGCCGTCACCGATGATGAAGCCTTGCACGACCTGCGCACCACCGTGCGGCGTCTGCGCAGCTTGTTGCGCCCTTTGCGCGGCTTGCCAGGGGTGGAACAGCTGGAGTCGGCTGCCAGCGCGGTCGGCCAATTGACGACGCCGCTACGCGACCGTGAGGTCATGGCGGCGTACTTGCGCCAGCATGGTTATCACGACGCTGCGAATCGGCGCCTGCGTTTGCAGCCCGAGGCCTATCGCCAGGTGGCGCAAAGCGCGGAGCTGGCACAGCTTCTGCTGATCCTCGATGCCTTCCCACGTTTTGTCCGTGCGTCCCACCATCAAAAACTGCTCAAGGGTTTGCGTCCGCGCATCGAGAAACGCCTGGCCAAGCAATGGCACACGCTCGACGAAGCGCTCAAGGACCCCAGCCATGATCGCCACCGCCTGCGGTTGTTAATCAAGCGCGTGCGTTATGCCGCCGAAGCCTATCCCGAACTGGACAAACTCCCCGCCAATGCCATGTCGCGCCTCAAGAAAGCCCAAGGCGCGTTGGGTGACTGGCACGACTGCTGGCAATGGTTGGCCCAGGCCGAACACCAGCCGGATTTGCAGCCCTGCGTTGCGGTATGGCAGCGCACCATGGCCAAGGCTGCCGTTAAGGCGGACCGCGTTCTGGACAAGCTCAGCGCGGATTGTTTCTGAAACGGTCCGGCTTTTGGCCGGAATAAGCGCTGTACCTGACGGGCACGATGGTTAAGATCCTCCTTCTGTTCTTTTTGATGTGAGGTCACCATGCGCTTTAGTGATTTGCTCGACGCCGCCCGTAGCAACCCGCTGGATGTCACCATCCCTGCCGAGTGGGCCCAAGGTCGCGCGACCTTTGGTGGCCTGGTGGCTGCGTTGCAGTACGAAGCGCTGCGTGCCCAGGTGCCAGAGGATCGACCTTTACGCTCGCTGGCGATCACCTTTGTTGGCCCGGTGGCCCCCGACGTACCGGCCAGCTATCAAGTTGAAGTCCTGCGCGAAGGCAAGGCGGTCAGTCAGTTGTTAGGCCGGGTGGTGCAAAACAGCGAAGTGGCGACCCTGGTACAGGCCAGCTTCGGTGCGTCCCGCGAATCGGAAATCGTGGTGGAAAGCGAAGCGCCACCGGTATTCAAACATTGGGATGAGTGCCAGGAACTGCCGTATATCAAAGGCGTAACGCCGGAGTTCATGCGCCACCTGGCGATGCGCTGGAGCGTGGGCGGTCTGCCGTTTACCGGGAATAAATCCCGCGAAATGGGCGGTTGGGTTCGATTGCGTGGGGACGTGAAAGAAGAACCACTGACCGAAGCGCATATCCTGGCCCTGGTCGATGCCTGGCCGCCCGCTTTACTCCCGCACCTCAAAAAGCCAGCGCCGGGCAGCACCCTGACCTGGACCATCGAGTTCATCCAGCCGTTGCAGGCTCTTACGACCCTTGATTGGTGCCAGTACCACGTCACCATCGAACACGCCCGCGACGGTTACGGCCACGCCGCCGCCGCACTGTGGAGCCCGACCGGCGAATTGATCGCCATCAGCCGCCAGACTGTGGTGGTTTTCGCCTGACCCTCAGTGGCGATGGCGCTGCCGCCAAGCACGCCACCAGCCACCGCTGAACACAAAGCGCGGAAACGTCACAAACTGCTCGACCACCAGGCGCTGCACAGCGTCTGTGCGATCACTGAACGGCTCACTGGCCTGGGCTTCCAGGCTGTGACCATGACGCTGCAACGCCAGTCCCGCCAGGATACCGACAACGCCAACGGCGAAACTGGCCAGGCTCAGGCTGAATACCCCGGACACAATCAACAGAAACCCGATGATAAACAGCGGCACGGCAATCAGGTGCAACGCCAGGTTGGTCGGGTGCTGGTGGTTTTGTGGGTAGCTACGCCATTGCCAGGCGGGGAGATTGGGGTGACGTTTGCCCATGATGGTGAATCCTCTGTCCGTTGAAACAACTTGGACAGAGTCTAGGTGGGGGTGGGTGGGGTGGCGAATTGGGGCTGGCTATGGGGGTCATAGCGTACCTATACCCCCTTATATACCGGTCGTACGGAATTTCAGGCGTCTAGCGAAAACTGGCGTCGATCCTTTCAACTTTTAATCTGACAAAGTGCTCGTTGCAGTCTGGATGGTCGTAATGTATCCCTTCATCGTTCAGTGATGTGAAGGTGAGAAATTTATCGTCATAGAGTTCACCGTATAGAAGGTAGGTAAAGCCAGGGTCTATTTTCACGGCGGAAAGCCCGCTTGGCTCTACCGGGTCTAGCTCGTAGTCATCCGCGAGATTCATGGTTAGCTCCACATCGTAGAATTTTCCAACTTCTATTTCATAGGGGCAGTAGCTGATAAAGCAATTTACGACTGTCCCGTCTACGAGCAAAGTGACATCTTCTTCTACGTGTTCGTTGAACGCCAGAATTCGAGCTTTTTTATAATTACTTGCTGTAAGGTCTGATGGTTTTGTCAGTAGCGTCGCCATTTATCATCCTCTAGAAGTCTTTCCGCTTTTGGCGTTTTTCAAGCCCAATGGATACAGTCATGATCATCCATATGCACCAAAAACGTGAATTCACTATCCGTTACCCAGAATGGGTATCCGGTCGTTTCGTGCAGGATTGACGCCACGTCTTGTGCATCGCCGACTTCCCAAGCTCTGTACGCAGAGTCATAGACTAGAAGGATCAGATGTTTTTGGTGAATGCGATGTTGTATTTCCCGCCAGAATTTTGGGTTGTATTCTGTGCTTTTTTCGTTCAATTCGGTCGGGTTGAGTAGGTTGCTCTCTGATTTGAAGAAAGTTTTCGTGAGGGTGTTTATTATTGTTGAGAGTTCTTCTTGATCAAGTTTTTTATGAGTGATCTTCATGTTTTCGAAGGTTTCATCTATCTCATTTTCAAGATGGTTTACCTTCGTGATGGCTGGGTTGATAATTTTTTTGCTGAATATCTCTTTGTTGTTCATGGGTGAGATGATTTCTATCAAAAGTTTTACTGTCGTGGTATTTCGATACGGTCAGTTTGGGGTGGTCTTTAGGTCATGCAGTTAAAAGGCTTTGCTTAAGTTAGCTGTGAATGTACTTGTAAACCCCGGCTCTAGGGATCTCATCTGTTTTAAGGCTAGCAAGAGCATCTATTATTTTGGGGGCGTGCACTGAGTGGCATATGAGTTGAGCAGCTCCAAACGTTTCTGAATCGTAAAATCTGAACGATAGAATTTCGTTGTCTGCGAGTATTGATTTGAAATCCTCAGTTGTGGAAATGTGTTTAAGGTGGCTTAATCGGTGCCACAGTTGCTCTATTTGGTTGCCTTTCTCTTTTAGCATTAAGGTTGTTGATACTCTGTACACTTTAAGATCTATGGGGTCTATATTTTCTGGGTTGGAGTTTAGGTGCTTTATTCCTGAATAAATGAGTGTTTCTTCATTTTTTTTGAATATATCTTTTGGTCCAGATTTTTTTGAAAAATCTTTTAGCGTTTGATATTCATGTGTTTTGCTGTATTGGGGTGAGCTCGTGGTGTACCATTTTATTATTGTCGGCCATTCATGTGTCAACAAAGATGCAAGCATACGCCACGTTTTCCATACGCTACCAAAGTCTTGGTTGAGTAGAGATATCGTGGTGTACTCAGAGTTTTCTGTATGTTGAATCTGATCCCAGGGGCGTATGCCGACTTCGTATATAAAAACCGTCTTCATTTTCTATCTCCTGAAGTAAGTATGGGAGTCATCACCGATAGTCAGCGGCCTTTTAATGTCGCCGATATTGATTTCGGTATTGAAATGTGGAGCATGGTTGCCTTTTTCGTGGCCCAAAGAGTGTTCTCGAATTTCAACAACTCTACCTCGTAACTCAAATTTATAAACTCTTCCTTGAATATAACGATCTTGGTCCGTGATGGTTTCTCGGAAAACGCTCTGTGGCTGTTGGTTCATGGGAACACCGCCTATAGCCTTTGCTCTTCTGAATGCACCATTTCTTGAGAACTCGCTATCAGCGCCTTTAGGGGCTTGCGCATCATCCTCTTTTTTGACTCGGGCTTTGGCAGCTGGGTCATCAGTGCGATGCGTAGGTTTACAGCCGTCTCCGCCTGGGCATCTGCTTAAACCCAGCGGATCTACCCACCCTGTAGGGTTAGCTGCGTACTGGTATGCGTTGATTCCACCCGCCAACTTCACCGGGTCCGGCGTCAGGTAGCGACCAATATCCGGATTGTAGTAGCGATGACGGTTGTAGTGCAGCCCACTTTCCTGGTCGAAGTACTGACCCTGAAACCTTATTGGGTTGTCGACTTTTCCGGCATCAAGGCGGCTGATTTCTCCGTAGGCGCGGTAGTGGGCGGACCAGACGATTTCGCCATCGGTGTCAGTGAGCTCCTGCGGCGTGCCGAGGTGGTCGAGTTGGTAGTGGTAGGGCTTTACTGCTTTTGGGCCGAAGCCTTCCAGTAGCGCCAGTGGGCGAAAACTATCCGGCTCGTAGAGATAGCTGCGATGCTGATCTGCGTGATGTTCGGCAACCAGCTTGTCGCCTTGCCAGAAAAATTCCGTAGTGATGCCGTCTACGGTTTTGCTGATTCGCCGCCCAAATGGGTCATAGCGATAGCTGGCGGTTTGGCCGTTTGGCTTGATGACACCAATCAACCGATGCTGACAGTCGTAGCGGTATTCAGTGACCAGCGCATGGCCTTTGCCGCGCCGCTCACGAATCAGATCGCCGAACGCATCGTAGTCATAGTGGTTATCACCCTGACTCATCAAACGATTACCCGCCACGATGTCCGGGCCGGGGCGGTCGTGCATCAGCAGGTTGCCCGCCGGGTCGTGGCCGAAACGTTCTTGCACGTCCTGGGAGTGGTTGGCGCGGGTGAGACGGTTTAGCGGGTCGTAGTGGTAGTGGTGTTCGCCCTTGCGGGTATCCAGCAGGCGAGTGAGGTTGCCGGATTTGTCGTAGTCGTACTGGCGTTGGAAAAGGTAATGGTCCTGCTGGGTGACGGCGTGGGCGTGCAGGCGCTGTTGGTCGTCGTAGTGGTAATGACTGAGGAGTTGGCCTTGTTGGCGTTGGTGTTCCTGGCCGGATTTGTAGAGGTGAGAGGTTAGGGTTTCACCGTTCAGTTCGACGGTAGAGAGATGGCCGCCCTTGGCGTGGTTGAAAACGACGCGGTTGTTATCAGGCAGACGCAGCTTTTGAAGTTGGCCGCAGACGTCGTAGCCATAGCGCAGGGTGCCCCAGCCTTGGTGTTCGGCGGTGAGGCGGTTTTGCGCGTCGTATTCGTAGGCGAGAAACCAGTGGCTATCGTCGACGCTTAGGAGATTGCCTTGGCGGTCGTACGTATAGTCGACGGATTTCCCATCGGGAAGGATTTTTCGTACCAGCCGCCCGGCATGATCCCGCTCGTAGCAGGTGACTAACTGACTGCCGTCATCGCCATGTTCGGTCTTTTCTTGCAGGTTGCCATTGAGGTCATAAACATAGGCAGTGCGCTGACCGTCGAACCCAATCTCCTGCTGGATCAGCCCATTGGGGTGGTAATCCAGTCGGTAGGTTTCACCCACCTCGTTTTCAATCTCGGTCAGCAGTAACCGCACATTGTCGTAACGGTATTTGATCTGCGAGCCGTCAGCGTTGACGCGACGACTGATCAGGTGCAACCCATCCGCATATTCGTAACGGGTAACGTTCCCTAACTCGTCCCGTTCAGCAGTGATTTTTCCGTAAGCGTTGTAGCCATATTCCCTGCAAGCCCCACCCGGAAGAACCACCCGAACCAAGCGCCCAACGCCATCCCACTGATACTGAGTCAGCGCGCCATGTTCATCTTCGCGGGCAATCTGCCGCCCCAGTTCGTCATAGCGATAACGCTTGATCCCGCCATTGGGCAGCTGTTCCTCAACTAGCTGCCCACGCTCATTCCACACCAACCGCTGGCGACTGTGATCGGGATACCAAACCCCAATCAGCTGCCCGTATTTGTTGTACGTGTAGTCGGTGATATGCCCGTCAGGATCGATCCTGCGCATGACATCGCCCTGATCATTACGCTCGTACTTCCAAACCGCCTCACCCCGCCGCACAACCCGTACGAACCCGTTGTCATGCTCGTAGGACGTTGGCTCATCGTCCCCCGGAAACAACGCCACCAAACGCCCGGCTTCGTCGTACTGATACGCCGTCACCGCCCCGAGCGGGTCCTGTTCAACCGTCAGCCGGCCCTTGTCGTCGTAGGATTTGAAGTGCTGGGCTGTACCAACCGCGCACGCGAGTCATGCACATAGACTTCCTGACTGCCATCGGCGTTAAACACCGTGACGCGACCGTTGTCATCCCAGGCATACCGCGTGTCCATCTGGGAAAAACTCGCCCAATGCCGAACACATCGCGCGGCCTTGCCGGACCTTTCCCACTCCCAGAAGAAACTCGCCCCACCGGCCAAACCACGCTCAAGAATCACGTGCTGATCGTCGTACCGGTAAGTCTCGCTTTCGCCTACGGCATTGGTCGCTGAAACCAACCGTCCAAGTTCGTCGTAGGCGTAGGAAACAACGATTAGCTCAGTGACCCAGACGTAGGGCTCATACCCCTTTGCCCGCTGAATCTGGTACTCAACCGCAACAATGCGATCTGACGAATAGCGCAAGAACAGCGAACGCCCAACGCCGTTAGACACCCGCTCAATACGCCCCAAGAAATCCCGGGAAATACGCAACCGGTTGTCATACGCGTCGCTGATCGCTGTCAGCAAACCGTTACGGAAATGGTAGAAACGCGACGCCTGCGCCAGCACCAACTCATCCGGCACCGAGCCCAAGTAGATTGCCGCTTCGGCCAGGCTATTGGTAATCGCCGGCCGCGAAGAAGACGGCAAGGGCAGGGCAGTCGACCGATTCTCATGATCGGTCCACACCACCGAATCACCTGAAACGTCCAGCCGATGCGCCAGCGAATGGCTCCAGCCAAACCCCAGCCCGCAATCGATTTCCACCGCACTGGTGCGATACAACCGTGTCCACTCGAACGGCAAAATCCCGTCCAGCGCACCATCAACAAGGGTCAGCAACTCTTCCCCGGTAACCATCGACACCGGGCAACCGTTGGTCACGGTTTTATCCGCACTGGTAGCCGCTTCGCCGTTCGGGTTCTTTCCCGACACCGGTACATCATCAACATGCTCCGACCGCACTAGCGCCGAGCGCGGCCTACTCTTCTCCCGCACCAGCGCCACCGGATTCAAAACCACTTGATCTCCGACCTTCAACGGCACATCCGGAATCACCTTGACCGGCGTCGCATGACTCCCCAGCAGAAACGGTTTGGCCAGTTCGGCATGCTCATCCACACGCGTTTTGCCAAACTGCCGGGCGATATGATCCAGCCACCTGCGCACGCCTTGAGACTTAATGCTTCCCAGCACCTTCGTGCTCATGCGTATCGCCATGCCCATCCCGGCGGTGGCGAGACACAACAACAAATTGATCAATACCTCGGCGCTGATTTCCCCCAGCAATTCGTTCATGTACGGCGGCGGCAACATCCGCATCCAACTGACCAGCACCGACAAATAGATGAACAGCAGCGGTTCATCACTCAGCACCAGCAAGCCTTTGGCGATGGATTCGGCACTGGCTTCAAGCAGCGTTTCAAACTCAAGCTGAGACAGGTAATGCAACAGTTGTTCGGCATGCACCAAAGGCGCTGACAGCCACTGCAACAACTGCTTCAGTTTGTCCCAGAGCGAGTACAACGCGTCGCTGAATCCGCGGGCGTAGGCGTCATGAAGCGATAGGTAGCGCTTGAGAAAGTTTGCTTCGGTGTAGTCTTTCCACAGGGGTTCGAACGTGCGGGTCCATTCATTGCGCAGCCAGGTTTCCAGTGGGGCAATGACCGACTGATAAGAGGCATACAGCGCCGTGAAATGCGCCTTGGAAACGTTGGGGTAAAAGCTGACCCGATACGGCTGGTTACGATCACACTCGGTGACTTCCAGGATGCCGCTGGGCCCGATAGTTTTATGGAGCGGCTCGCCCAGTGGTCCACCGTTGGGATCGATGCGCTGCAACATCACTGGCGTATTGCCAATCGGCACGAAGCGGGAGCTTTGGAACATGTGCACCAGGGTCAACGTGCCGTTTGCCTGGCACGTCGCCGTGGTGGTGTTGGGAAGGATGGACCGATTGATCGGCGCCACCAGCGCCACCTCATCCCCGACCCTGAATACCTGCTCGACATCAAGCGCCGAGAGGCTGAAGAAACTCTCCGCCCAGGCCTCGTAAGTATTAAGGCAGCCGTTGAAGTCGCGGATAACGGATTCGACGTCGCGCGCCTTCGAATCCATGGCCGCCAGCACCAGATAGCCAATGGCTTGGCTGGTCGCGGCGATCAAGAGGCTGGCCCATTAACAAGAAAGTCCATCTGCAATCCCTCGCGCTGTGTATTCAGGCGAGGGACTTTGCAGAGGTTCGATAGAAAAAGAAGTCGGCGTTATTCGCGAGGATGGCTAGGACGTTTCACCAAAACGTCGGGCAAACCGACGTTTTGATGTAGGCGCCGGATTACAGGATCAACAGTCCTACAACTTCAACTGCCCAATCGCTTTGCTCAACTCCCCAGCCAACGTCGCCAGCTGGTGACTGGTGGTCGCCGAATCCACGGTTTGGTGCACGGTGTTTTCGGTCACATCGCGAATGCTCACCACTGCGCGGTTCATCTCTTCGGCAACGTGGCTTTGTTGTTCGGCAGCGACGGCGATTTGCGTGTTGCTCTCGCGCATCTGTGCCACAGCGCCGGTGATTTCGGCGAGTGCGACGCCGGCTTCCTGGGCTTGCTGCACGCAATCGTCGGCCTTGAACGAGCTTTCCTGCATGAAGTCCACCGCGTCGCGGGTACCGGCTTGCAGTGCCGAGACCATGCGGGTGATTTCGTCGGTGGAGCTTTGCACGCGTTTGGCGAGGTTGCGCACTTCGTCGGCGACCACCGCAAAGCCACGGCCCATTTCCCCGGCGCGGGCGGCTTCGATGGCGGCATTGAGGGCGAGCAGGTTGGTCTGTTCGGCGATGCTGTGGATCACACTGACCACACCGTTGATTTTCTGGCTGTCCTCGGCGAGTTTCTGGATCATTTCTGCAGTTTGCTGCACGCCGGTGGACAGCCCGGCAATCGAGCGCTGTACGCGGGTTACGACTTCCTGGCCGCTGCCGGCGAGGGTGTCGGCGGTCTGGGACAGGTCGCGAGTGGCGCCGGCATGTTGGGCGATGTGGTAGACGGTAGCGGTCATCTCGTTGATGGCGGTGGCGGCCTGGTCGGTTTCGCTTTGCTGCCCGAGCATGCCGTGCTGCACCTCGTTCATGCTGCTGGCCAGGCGTGCGGCACCATCATCCAATTGCCGGGCGGTGTGTGCCACGGTGTTGACCACGCGCTGGTAGCCGGCCTGCATGGCGTTGAAGGCGCTGGCCATCTGGCCGACTTCGTCCTTGCACGCCAGGGGCACGCGGGCCGCCAGGTCGCCGGTTTTTTCCACGTGCAGCATCACGTCCTTGAGGGTGTTGAGCTGGCTGAGCAGGAAGCGGATCAGCAGTTGTGAGGCGCCGAGCATGGCCAGCATCAGGATCGCCACGGCCACGGCGTAATTGGCAAAGCGTTCACCAAATACCTGGCTCAGGCTAGGCGTGTAGGCGAGTACGGCGACCTGTTGGCCGTCAGAGCGGGTGATCACTTCGGCACCCATCAACGGGTTGTCGCCAAACAAGGGCATGTGATTGAGTTCGACCCAACCGCTGGCGCTGCTCAGGGCTGACAGATCCATGTCGGCCAGGTGTGGGACTTGGCCTTGAGCGAATGTCAGCCAATGCTCGTCTTTGGGCAATGCTTTGTCGGCGGGCCAGGCACTGAGCAAGCGCCCCTGCGCTTGAGCCGACGCCTGGGACGCCTCACTGCGCGCCTGTTGTTCAAGCTGTACGGCGTATAGCACCAGCAACAGCGTGGTGATGAAAGCGACCGCGTTGACGGCCCAGAATTTGTACTTGAGCGAGATATTGCTAAGCCAGGCACCCATGGAAGGTTTTCTCTGATAGCGGAAACAGTATTGGCAAGGTGCCATTATTGTGCCGCTATTCAGCAAGACCGTTTTGACGTGGGTCAATGCGCCGCATCAATCCAAGGAAGGCAACCCGAAAAAGGCACGGGCGCAGTCAGTGCTGTGTTGGGCCAGGTCTTCCACGCTTTCGTTGCGGTGCAGCGCCACTTCACGCAGGACTTCGGGCAAATACGCGGGTTCGTTACGACCGTTTTTCGGTTTGGGGCGCAGGGTCCGCGGCAGCAGGTACGGTGCATCGCTTTCCAGCATCAGACGGCCTCGGGGAATTTCCCTGACCAGCGGATGCAGGTGTGTCCCACGGCGCTCGTCGCAAATCCAGCCGGTGATGCCGATGTGCAAGTCGAGGTCGAGATAGCTGAACAGCGCCTGTTGTTCGCCAGTGAAGCAGTGCACCACGGCAGCGGTGAGGTGGTCGCGGTAGTTCTTGAGGATCTCCAGCAGGCGCTGGTTGGCATCGCGTTCATGCAGGAACACCGGCAATTTCAGCTCGACGGCCAGGGCGAGGTGTTCTTCGAGGACTTTTTCCTGCTGGGGGCGTGGCGAGAAATCCCGATTGAAATCCAGACCGCATTCGCCCACCGCACGTACGCGGCTTTCATTGAGTAAGTCGCGCAAGCGTCGGGCGCTGTCGCCGTTCCAGTCGCTGGCGGAATGGGGGTGGATGCCGGCGGTGCTGAACAAGCGCTGGCCACTTTCATCCAGCTTTACGCTGAGCTCCAGGGCCTGTTCGCTGCCCTCGACACTGGTGCCGGTCAGCACCAATTGTTGCACGCCGGCGGCGTAGGCGCGGTCGAGAACGGCCTGGTGCCTCTCGTCGAAACTGGGGTTGGTCAGGTTGACGCCGATATCAATGAGTTGCATGGTTCTACCTCCGCCTGCGGCCGGAAAGCATATCAGAGCTGTAGATTTATAAGAAAATCGAAGAACTACAACGAGTTATAGCTGTCTTTGAACGTCGCCCGTTTATTGCAGTGGGCTGAATGCCTTTCCCTATTTTTCCGGAGCGCGGATGATCCGACCCTCGGCGTTGCTCATGTTATGCCTCACGCTACTGCTGCCCATGGCGGCGGTGGCGCGCCTGGATGGGCCGCTGGAGGTGACCAAACCGAGCAAAGTGCGCGATCTGGCGGAGATCCGTTCCAGTCGCACCTTGCGCGTACTGGTCAATCAGAGCCGCAACAGCTCCGGCGAGGTGCAAGGCCAGGCCATCGGTGTCGAATACCATCGCCTGCGCGCCTTCGAGCAATACCTCAATGGCCATGCCCGCGATGGCCAGGAAATCAACCTCAAGATCATTCCCAAGGCCAAGGACCAATTGCTCGGCGCGTTGGCCCGAGGCGAAGGTGACCTGGTGGCCCCTGGCGAATTGCTGGATGTGAAGGCCGTTCACAAGATCAGCACCAGCGACCCGATTGCCAGCGGCATCCCTCTGTGGCTGGTGGGGGTGAAAGGCGAACGACGCTTTACCAAGTTGGAGCAACTGTCCGGGCGTACCCTGGCGCTGACCACCGGCAGCGCGGCGGCGGATGCCATCAGCCAGGTCAACCAACAATTGGCCCTGCATAAGCGGCCACCGGTGAAGGTGGAGTGGGTTGACCCGACACTGGCCGTGGAGGATGTGCTGGAGATGGTCCAGGCCGGCATTTTTCACCTGACCATCGTCGAGAAGCCGATTGCCGAGCGCTGGTCGAAAATCCTGCCCAAACTGCGTTTTGACAAGCAGGTGGCAATCAAGGAGCCGGGCGACGAATACTGGTTCGTGCGTCAGGACGCCTCCATGCTGCGGGCGAGTATCGATCGATTTCTCAAGACTTACCGAACGCCATCCGATCAGGACGTGGCGTTCCAGCGTATTTATCGACGTCTCTATCAAGTGCGCAACCCGCTGGCACGCGTCGACCGCCAGCGTCTGGAAAAACTGCGGCCGGTTCTGCAAAAGCATGCCCGCGAGCAGGGCATGGATTGGCTGAACCTGGCCGCACTGGCCTTCAAGGAGTCCGCACTGGACCCCGGCGCGCGCAACAGCGGCGGCCCCACGGGCCTGATGCAGATCACGCCATCGGCGGCGCAGCGGGTGGGCGTCAACAATATCGAGAGTCTCGACAGCAATGTGCAGGCCGGTGCGCGTTACCTGGCGATGATCCGTCGCAAGTTCTTCGCCAGTCCCAAGCTCAACGAACGCGAGCGCATGGCCTTTGTGCTGGCGGCTTACAACATGGGGCCGGAGCGGGTGCAGGGCATGCGCACCGAGGCCAGGCGCAGGGGGCTGAATCCGAACCAGTGGTTCTTCCAGGTCGAGCGCATTGCCATGGAGCAAGTGGGAATGGGCGGCGTCAGCTATGTTAATAGCGTCAACAAATACTATTTGGCGTTTGATCGGGAGCGGGAGTCCCTGGAGCCGCCAGCGCCCAAAATTGCCTCTCGTAAATAATCGATTTTATCGATGTTAATAAGGCATTTTTTCGGCTTTTATCATTCTGAAATCTGATTAATATAGCGGCCAACCAACCCCTACTTTGAAAAGGATTATCACCATGAGCCCACTGATCAAAAACATCCTGTCCACCCGCGCCGGTTACGGCCTGACCCTTCTGCGCATTGTGGTCGGCATTATTTTCGCCGCTCACGGTTCGCAAAAACTGTTCGGCTGGTTTGGCGGCTACGGTCTGGCGGGCACTGCCCAGTGGATGGAAAGCATCGGCTTGGCGCCGGGCACGCTGATGGCGTTGCTGTCGGGCGGTACTGAATTCTTCGCCGGCCTTGCACTGATCATCGGCTTGCTGGCTCGTCCTGCGGCCTTGGGCCTGACCATTCTGTCGCTGGTGGCGATCTTCTCGGTGCATATCCATAACGGTCTGTTCATGGCCAACAACGGTTATGAGTTTGCATTGGCCCTGCTGGGCGGCTCGCTGGCAGTGCTGCTGGAAGGCGCGGGCAAACTGTCTGCCGACCGTGCCATCGCCAACTGATCGCTCTTTAAAACCTTCAAGAGGCCCGCCACGCGCGGGCCTTTTGCTGCTTGGGATTCTTGACACCACAGTAGCGGCTTCTCTAGGATGCCGCTCATGCGCCGATTTAAACAGCTAATTGCGGGGCGCCATGGGGACTGTTAACGGTCTCGACAGAAGCATTCACCTTGCTTCGAAATTCCGCTAAAGCGCTGGTTCGGTGTTGCCTCTCACCTGCCCGCAGACTTTTGAGGCAGAGACTCGACACGATGAATGCACTACGCCCCCTGATTCGCCTGGCCCCGATCACCGCGGACCTCACTCAACGCAATCCTAAAATCCTTCTGGGCGGCAAGCACCAGCCCACGCTATTGCGTTATCTGGATGGCTGGCCCCGTCGCACCGGCCGACCATCGGCGTTCCTGATCCAGTTTGTCGAAGACGGCGACTCCTTGGCCCGTTTTGCAAGTAACAGCTTTGATTTGGCGGTTGTCCAGGCCCCCCGCGCTTGCGATGCCGATGCAGTGATTCGTCACCTGACCCGCATTGCACGGCAGGGGCTGATTGCCCGGCGCTGAGTCATCACTGAAACAGGCTGCCGGCTCTCGAACGGCGCTTTAGCTGGCTGAGGAAGACCAGCCAACTGACCAGGCATAACGTCAGTGGGATGGCCAGGATCAACACCAGTTTTATCGATTGCTCCAAGCGATGTACCTGGGCGTACGCCTCGACTTGCAGGGCATGTAATTCCATGGGCAAGCGCAGGCGTTCCTTGTTGAGCGCTTGCAGTTGGGTTGTGGAGTCGACTGCCTGGGTTCCGAGCGGGACGCCCTGCGGGCTCAACAGTCGCCATTCTTGCTCGGTTTGTAACAGGCGCTGTTCCAGTTCAACAGCTTGTTCGCGATACGCCAGTTCTGCCGCGTTGCGCATTGTCTGCAGTGCCGTGGGTGACTTTTGCGCCACCGCCCGAGGCCGAATGCTGGCCAGTACATCCGGTGCGGAGAAGTTATCCAGCGTATTCAAGATAAACAGCGCGTTGCTGTCGGCAGCACCGTTGTTGAAGGTATCCGCCAGCAAGTCCGTATCAGCGACCACTACTACATGGATGTTCGCCGTTTTTTGCAGAGCAGGCGCCGTCCCTGCGAAACCTTCTGGAAATGCCGAGTGCCCAAGCCCTTCGATACGGGCGGCAATCACGTGGCGTTGTAGGGTGTCGGGCGATGGACCGGAAGCGGTCGCGTCGCTGAAGAGCGTCGTGTCTATCAGTGCAGATTGCACGGAGCTGTGCAGGAGCGGCGTGAAGGTCGTCTGGCTTTTTTTGTGAGGGAAAAGTGCACCGCTGCTGGAAACTGTCACGGTGTCCAATTTCCAGGTGCTGATATCGTGGGTGTTCATTGCCTGCCGGGGCAGGTTCAATACCGCCGGATGGCGCACCACAGGCTTCCCCGCGCCAGCAATAGCGGAGGCACCATACAGTTTGTCCACCAGTAACTTGTCCCTCGGCATGTGTATGCCCCACGCGGCCAGCAGTTCGTCCAACCGGCTGCTGAGTAAAGGGGTATCCGCGCCGATCTCGCTGACCGGGTCGATAAACGCGATCAATTTACCGCCTCTCAATACAAACTGTTCAACCGCGTACAGCGCTTGCTCCGACAGCGCCTGCGGATGTACGACCATGAGGGTTTTGATCTGCGCGGGCACGTACACGATGGTTGAATCCAGGGTGGCCAGGTCGAAGTGCCGGTGCAGCTCTTTCATCAATCTACCGGCCGACTCTTCCATTGGCACGCCCGGCAGCAACCCGACAACCGGGCGCTCAGGGTGCTGCAATTTGTAGATCAGGTGGCCGATTTCGTATTCAAGCAAGGGCTCTCGGTCGAGGTTGAACGATTCGATACGCTGCGCCCCCTGACCGGCGCGCGTGCCGATCAACCCCAGAAATCCGGCCTTGTCGTCAAGGCCAAACAGCTCGGCTTTGTAGGCATCCTCTGAAAAGGGTGCGGGCTCGATAATGTGCAGATTGATCATGCCTTTAGCCGCTTTTTCGTACTGCTTGAGCAGGTCCTCGATGCGTTTGCCATAGCGATTCAAGGCGTAGCTTCTCTCCGGGGCGTGGCTTGCGTTGAAGTAATACAAATCCAACGGGTGCTCCAATGACGTGAGCAATTGCCGGGCGGCGGGGGATAGGGTGTGCACGTTTTGTCGAGAAAAGTCCCACATCACATCGGGAAGCTTGGGTATCCATACCAGGTTAAACGCCAGGAACAGTAAGGCTATGACGGCGAGTGTCAGATAGGTACGCAGGGCGGAACGCATAGAGGGCCTCACATCTCAACTGTGTTTGTAGTTGAGCCTGACAATCGTTGCCGTGAGACAAGCAAGTATCATGCTAATAAAATACAGGCTGTCACTCAGTGTGAATTTGCCGTTGTCGATGGCGTTGAACCTCGAAAGTGGACTAAGAGACGTCAAACTGTCGATTGCCCAGATAGGGGCTTGGTGTTCTAGGGCATCCAAGACTGAAGAAAGTCCGCTGGCTGCAAGTAATAAGAATAATGTCAGGGAAAATATAACGGCACGCTGGCGCGCAAATGTACAAATCAAACACGCACACGACATATAACTGCCTGCCAACAGCCAGCTGGCGATGAATTGTGACGCGATGACGCCGTTGTCTGCGTCGCCCAGGTAGTTGGCAACGAGTATAAGCGGAAACATTAATATCAATGCCGTACCCGAAACTATCCAGGCGGCCATGAATTTTCCGATAACGAGTTCAGCCGTGGTGATGGGCAGTATCTTCACCAACTCAAGGAAACCGGCATCGGATTCGTCCGACCACAGCTGTGTTGCCAAGGCAGGTGTTAGTAATAAGTAAAGCCAGGGGTGCAGTTGGAAAAAAACCTGCAGATCGCCACTGTCTTGTTCCAGCCATGGGTTAATGTGCAACCCCAAGGCCGTAGACAGCCCCAGAGATAGGGCAACGCTAAGGTAGGTGGCAGGGGCGTAGGCGTAGCTGACGAGTTGGCGCTTGAGAATAATCGGCAGCAATTTCACGCAGGTGTCTCCCGGCTCAGTTGGTGAACCACCTCGTTCAAACGACCCGGCTCCAGGTACATTGAGTTTATTTTCCAGCGTCTGCTGGCGATGAGTGCGTTGATGTGCGAGTAGATCGTGTGTCCCGGCATGGCGAGGACGGTCACCGTTCCGGGCGCATGTCGATGTTCTTCTATGCCCGCTACCCCAGGAAGTACAGCCAGTGCCAGCAGGTCCAAGGGCGTGTCTGCCGTCAGCGTGACAGCCTGGTAGTGACGCGAGTCTCGTTGCAGATCGGGCAGTGGGGTGTCGGCCATGAGGCGGCCACCCGCGATAACCAATGCACGTGTGCAGAGTTCGGACAGTTCATCGCAATCACGGGAGGCAATGATCACGGTCATTTCCTGCCTCAGGGTCTCTATGAGCTTTTTCAGGCCATGTTTCTCATCTGGTGTAAAACCCTTGCTTGGCTCATTCAACAGGAGCAGGGCCGGATCGTGAAGAATGGCTTGGGCAATCGAAATCTTGCGTTTAAAACCAATGGAAAGGGCGTCAAGGGGAGCGTTCAGAACCGGCTGTAACTCCATGCGAGTAACGGTATGCTCGACCCGTGCGCGTTTTTCCATGCCATGGAACCCGCGAACTTCAGCGATAAAGTGAAGGAACTCTTTGACGGACATCTTTGGGGGGGCGAGGTCTTGGTCCAATTGGTATCCAACAGACTTCCTGGCTTTTAAGGGGTGGGTCTGTGTGTTGAACCCCTCGATGGTGACATGACCGCTAGACGGAAGTGTCGAGCCGGACATCAGGTACAAGAGTGCCGTCTTGGCTATAGAGTCTTCACCAAATAGCCCTAGGCATTCGTGGTGTTGAGCACTGAATGAAACGTCGTTGATGATTTTTCGAGTGCCCTGACATTTAATTAGATTGATTATTTCGATCATTTTCTTACTGAGTTAAGTCGGGCGTTGTGTTTGAGTGTGAGCGATTTCTCAAACGCTCACGCGCTGTAGCGCTCAGCCACTGTCTGGCGACGTAGTGGGAAAAAAGAGTACGGTCAAAGTTAAATTTTTGGAACGCTCTCGTGTGTAATAGAGACATTTCCTACGTGCAGGTTTGGTCGGAGCTGAAATAATTAATTTAAGTTTTTCGATCTTTTTCGATAGAAATTTTATGCGGTATTTATATAGCCTCCCGCACTTTATATTGAGAGCCGAGCAACCATGATGCTTCTACGTACCCTTGTTCTTGAACGCGATGGCCAGGATGCGCCAGTCAATGGTGCATTGCTCTGCGGGTTTGCGGTTGGCCAGATCGCCTCCAACTTTCTAGTGTATAGCCTGGATGAGGAAGTCGAGCCGGGGAGTTCCAGGGTCTATATCGCAGCGTTACGCAAAAAGCCTGATCGCTATTTTCTGGGGGCTGTCGAGTCGAAGGAAGACTTGCAGGTTGCCATGGGTGTTTTCAAACAAATCCTGATGTTGGCGGCGTCGGGCGCCAAGGCCGGTGGTGTAGCCGATGGCCAGGTTGCCTATCATTTTGTCGACTTGAAAGGGTGTAGCTTGCCACCTGCCAGGCCCGAGGATCACCACTCGGTCATCATCAAAAAAGCCTTGGTGATGAAAGTGATTTCCCTGGGTATGTCCGCTCCCGCGCTGCCCGCAATCGAAAGCGCAGCATTGATCGTACCCTCGATTCGTTTTTCGTCTCAAATGAGCTCGCTTCCCAGGGTATCGAGCCCACCCGAACCGGTTCAATTGCCTGTAGATGAACCGCTTGTTGAAGAGCCACAAAACGTTTCTGTCGAACCGCCTTTGGTGACGTTGCAGGTTGCACCTGTTGCATCGAGTGTGCTGGAAGTATCGCCACCACCAGAACTCCCTGCACCGGCGGAGCAAAATGCCTTGTTTGAGGTGGACAGCACGCTGAGCAGCCTCGCTCGAGTCGCTCAGGATCTGAGTCAGCAGAAACTCGCGATAACTGAACGGGAGGTGGCCCTTGAGCAATGGCAGGTCCGATTGCAGCAGCAACAGAACCACTTGGACGAGCGAGCCGGGGAGTTGGAGCAGCGCGCCACCGAACTGTATGACCAGTCGATGGCGCTCAACCAGAAGGCCGAAGCGATAAAAGGCATGGTGTCGCAGGTGTCGACGATGCGCCAGAGCCTGCGGAGTATGTTGCATGACCTGGATTTGGCGTTGGAGAGCTGACGGGTCTGGCTAGTTTCCTGGGTTCATTTATCATCAATGCCTGCCGGCCGATCGCAGGGTACAAACCTTGTATGCATCGGTGCCAATGGACATTGCCAGGGGACGCAAGCGTTTGAGTACCAAGCTGATAACCAAAGAAGGTCATGAGGCGCTGAAAAAGGAGCTGGATTACCTCTGGCGAGAGAAGCGCCCTGACACCACCCGTAAGGTGACTTGGGCGGCCTCATTGGGGGACCGCAGCGAAAACGCCGATTACCAGTACAACAAAAAGCTGCTGCGCGAGATTGATCGACGCGTGCGTTACCTGCGCAAACGCCTGGAAGACATGCGCGTAGTGGAGTACATGCCCGAGCAGGAAGGCAAAGTATTTTTTGGCGCCTGGGTCGAGATCGAAAACGAGCAGGGCGAGACCAAGCGTTTTCGAATAGTGGGCTACGACGAGATTTATGATCGGATGGACTACATCTCCATCGATTCACCGATGGCTCGTGCGCTTCTGCGCAAAGAAGTGGACGACGAGGCCATCGTGCAGACCCCGGGTGGTGAAGTGTGCTGGTGGATTACCGGCATCGAGTACGTGAAGTAAGCCATGCGGGCCCGCCTCCAATCAGGAGTGCGGGCCCGCTTCGTTTCAGCCTTCGCGCAATACGGTCAGTGGGCTGGCATTCAACGCTCGGCGCGTGCCAAACACTCCGGCACCACCGATCAGTACGGCACCGATCAATGGCAACAGCAGTAGCCACGGGTGAGGGTGCCAGGCCAGGTCAAACGCGTAGCGGTACAACACGAAGGTCACCAGCTCGGTTCCAAGCGCCGCCAACAAGCCGCTGACGGCACCCAGCAAACCGAACTCGATGCGCCGGGCCTTGACCAGCAGCTTGCGCTCGGCGCCCAGTGCACGCAGCAACGCCCCCTGGCGGATACGTTCGTCCAGTGTGGCTTGCAGCCCTGAGAACAACACCGCCATCCCCGCTGCGAGCACAAACAGCAGCACATATTCCACCGCCAACGTCACTTGGGCGAGGATGCTGCGCAACTGCTCCAGCAGTGCCTCGACCTGCAGGATGGTCACCGCCGGGAACGCCCGCGACAGATCGACGATCTGCTGGTCATGGCCTGGAGCCAGGTAGAAGCTGGTCAGGTACGTCGCCGGCAGGTCCTTCAAGGTGCCCGGTTGGAAAATCATGAAGAAGTTGGGCTGGAAGTTATCCCAGTTGATGGTTCGCAGGCTGGTCACCCGCGCTTCGCGATTTTCTCCGCCCACCGTGAACACCAAGTGGTCGTTGAGCTTGAGCTTGAGGCTTTCCGCTACCTTGGCTTCTACCGACACGCCTGGAACTTCATCGGTGGGCTGCTGCGACCACCACGAACCGGCCGTCAGGGCATTGCCCGGCGGCAGATCGGCGGCCCAGGTCAGGCTCAGGTCACGTTGTACGGCGCGGTCACCGCTGGAGTCCTTGCTGACAATCTCCTGAACCGGCTCGCCATTGATGCTGATCAGACGGCCCGGCACTACGGGGTACAAGGGCGCCGATTGTGCCTGCACTTCCAACAGGCGGGCGCCAAAGGCGTCCTTGTCGGCCGGCAGGATGTTCAGGGCAAAATAGTTGGGGGCATCCTTGGGCAATTGGTTCTGCCAAGTGTCGAGCAACTCGCCACGCAGCAGCGCGATCAAACCCATGGACAGCAGGATCAAGCCAAACGCCAGGGACTGCCCGGCGGCGGCCAATGGATGGCGTAGCAGTTGGCCCAGGCCCAGGCGCCACGGCAGGGATGCACGGGCGAGCAAGCGTCGAAGGCTCTGCAACAGTAGCAGGAGCAGGCCGCCGAGGATCAGCGCCGCCACCACGCCGCCGCCGAGTAAGGCGAAGGTCAGCACCAGATCGAGGCTAAGACGCCACATGATCAGGCCTAGCGCGAACAGCGCCGCACCGTAGACCATCCAGGTGCTGGACGGGATCGGCAGCAGGTCGCGACGCAATACCCGCAGCGGTGGTACCCGGCCCAGTGCGGCCAGGGGAGGCAAAGCGAAACCAGCGAGAGCGACCAGTCCAGTACCGATCCCGGCAACGGCCGGTAGCAGCCCACCTGGAGGAACGTCTGCCGGTAGCAGGTCGTGCAAGAAATAGAACAAGCCAAATTGCGCCAGCCAGCCGAGCAGGGCGCCAGCCAGGCTTGCCAATAGCCCCAGTACGCTCAGCTGCAGGCTGAACAGCAACATGGCTTCGCGTCGCGAGAGACCCAGGCAACGCAACAACGCACTGGCATCGAAACGGCGGGTAGCGAAACGGTTCGCCGACAACGCCACGGCCACGCCGGCCAGCAGTACCGCCACCAGGCTGGCCATGTTCAGATAACGTTCGGCCTTGCCCAGCGCGCCGCCGATCTGTTGGTTGCCGTCGCGTGAGTCTTGCAGGCGCTGGTTCGCGGCGAGGCCTGGCTTGATCAAGTCACGGTAGGTTTGCAGTACGGTGCTGCCCTGGGGGCCGCGCCATAGTTCGCGGTAGCTGACCCGGCTGCCGGGCTGGACCACGCCGGTGGCATCCAGGTCGGCCAGGTTGATCATCACCCGTGGTGTAAGGCTGTAGAAATTACCGGCGCGGTCTGGTTCATAGGTGAGGACACGAGCCAGACGCAGAGTCTTCATGCCCACATCGATGCTGTCGCCGACCTTGAGGTCCAACGCCGTCAGCAGGCGCGCTTCCACCCAGGCCTCGCCGGCCTTGGGTCCGCCGCCTGGTGTTTCTTCACCAAAGGGCGCAGCGGCGCTTTTCAGCTCACCCCGCAGTGGGTATTGCTCGTTCACGGCCTTGATGCTGGAAAGCTGGATACCATTATCGGTGGCGATGACGCTGGAAAACTCCACCACGCGGGCGTGATCCAGGCCCAGTTCGGTGCCGGATTTGATTTGTTCGGGCCGGGCCGGCGAGCTGCCCTCCAACACCAGGTCGGCGCCGAGGAACTCGGTGGCGCGCAACAGCATGGCGCCGTTCAGGCGCGCACCGAAGTACCCGATGGCCGTGCTGGCAGCCACGGCCACCAGCAGGGCGAAGAACAGCACGCGCAATTCACCGGCGCGGGCATCGCGCAGCAATTGACGCATGGCAAGGCTGAACAGGCGCAACAGCGGCAAACGTGCCATCAAGGCTCCAGGGGCGCGACCATCAGGCCGGCTTCAAGGCGGATCAGGCGTCGGCAACGGTGGGCCAGGCGCTCGTCGTGGGTGACCAGCACCAGGGTCGTGCCGCTCTCTTTATTGAGTTCGAACAGCAGGTCGCTGATGCGCTCGCCGGTGTGGCTGTCGAGGTTGCCGGTGGGTTCGTCGGCAAACAGCACGTCTGGCTCTGCGGCGAAAGCGCGGGCAATGGCCACTCGTTGTTGTTCGCCACCCGAAAGCTGGCGTGGCGAGTGAGTCAGGCGCTGGCCCAGGCCCACGCGTTCCAGCAGGTGCCGGGCGCGCTCGCGGGCGTCTTTGCGACCGTCCAGCTCAAGTGGCAGCATGACGTTTTCCAAGGCATTGAGGCTGTCGAGCAGTTGGAATGACTGGAACACAAAGCCTACGTGCTCGGCCCGGATGCGCGCGCGCTGGTCTTCGTCGAGGGTGCTCAGGGCCTGGCCGGCCAGGGTGACTTCGCCGCTGCTGGGCAGGTCAAGGCCAGCCAGCAGGCCGAGGAGGGTGGATTTGCCGGAACCGGAGCTGCCGACGATAGCCAGGCTATCACCCTTGTTCAGTTCCAGGCTCAGTTCGTGCAGGATAGTCAGTTCACCTTCCGCGCTGGGAACCACTTTGCTAAGGTTCCGCGCGGTGAGAATGCGTGCGCCCATGGAGAATCCGATGCGAATGTGGTTTTTGAGTGCTGGCCTGGCCTTGATGTGCATGGCCCAGAACGCAGCGGCGGGTACAGTCCTGATCGTTGGGGATAGTATCAGTGCCGGTTTCGGCCTGGATACCCGCAAAGGGTGGGTGGCCCTGCTGGAACAACGGCTCAAGGCTGAGGGTTTCGACGATAAAGTGGTCAATGCCTCCATCAGTGGCGACACCAGTGCCGGAGGCCTGGCGCGGCTGCCGGCGGCGCTTGTAGAGCATAAGCCGGACGTAGTGGTGATCGAGTTGGGTGGCAATGATGGCCTGCGTGGCCAGCCTCCAGCGCAATTGAAACAAAATCTTGCTTCGATGATTGATCGCTCCAAGGCCATTGGCGCCAAGGTCTTGTTGTTGGGCATGCAATTGCCGCCCAACTATGGCCCGCGCTACACCAACGCATTTGCCGAGGTCTACGGCACCCTGGCCAAGGAGAAAGAGGTGCCGTTGGTGCCGTTTTTCCTCGATGGCGTCGGCGGTCACCCGGAGATGATGCAGGCGGACCAACTGCACCCGGCGGTCGGTGCCCAGGGCAAGTTGCTGGAAAATGTCTGGCCGACGCTAAAACCGCTGCTATGACGCTTTTCTACCGGCAGGCTTTCGGCTAAGGTGGCGCCCCCCCGATTTGGAGCCCCTGATGTCGCGTCCTGCCTGGTCCCTGTTTAACTACCAACTGATCGAGCCGGACGAGCAGCTGGATCTGTTCGCCTGCCAGGAAGTGCGGGTGCATCTGGTTGCGCGTCAATTGGAACTGGGCGGCTCCATCGATCGCACGCTGTGTGGCACGCTGTTGCCTGCGCAGCCCCGTTGGTCACGGGTTGATCGTTCGATCTTCCAGGACCAGCGCCTCTGCCCGTTGTGCCGGGCGATCCTCGAATCCCAGAAGCGTGGCACGCCGCCGATCTGGCCGGAATTGCGTTTCGAGTTGTAGGGGCAGCTAGAAGCCTGCTTCACGTATACAATCGTTTTTTACCTACCCGTCGTTCTGCGAAGGATTTTCCGGATGTTGTCGCGCCTTTCCGTCGTCACCTGCTGCCTGTCTCTCGCTGCACTCTGTGGGGCGGGCTCTGCGTCTGCCTTGCAGTTGCCCTTGCCACCACCGGGTGAAGACATCGTCGGCCAGGTCCAGGTGATCAAGGCCAAGTACGAAGACACCTTCGCCGACCTGGGCACCACCTATGACCTGGGCTACTCCGAGATGGTCGCGGCCAACCCGGGCGTGGATGCCTGGTTGCCGGGTGCGGGCACCGAGATCGTGCTGCCGACGCGCTTCATCCTGCCGCCGGGGCCACGTGAAGGCATCGTGATCAACCTTGCGGAATACCGGCTCTACTACTATCCCAAGGGCCAGAATGTGGTCTACACCTTCCCGTTGGGGATTGGACGTGAGGGCTGGGGTTCGCCTATCGCCCACACCAGCATTATCGCCAAGACGCCGAACCCGACCTGGACCCCGCCGGCCTCGATCAAGGCCGAGCACGCCGCCAACGGTGACCCGCTGCCCAACGTGGTGCCAGCCGGCCCGGACAACCCGCTGGGCCCGTTCAAGTTCACCTTGGGCACGCCGGGCTACCTGATACACGGTTCCAACATGAAGTTCGGGATCGGCACGCGCACCAGCCACGGTTGCTTCCGGATGTTCAACAACAACGTGCTGGAAATGGCTGGCATGGTGCCTGTAGGAACGTCGGTGCGCATCATCAATGATGCCTACAAGTTCGGCAGCAGCGGCGGCAAGGTTTACCTTGAAGCGCACACGCCCTTGAATGACGACGGCACGCCGTCGGTGGTCGACAAGCACACGGCGGTCATCAACGCCTTGCTCAAGCGTGAGGACCTGGCCAATAACTTGCGGGTTAACTGGGATCAGGTACGGGATGTGGTCGCGGCTGAAGACGGCCTGCCGACCGAGATTGGTGTACCAGGCGCAGCGCCGGTCGCCGCCAGCACTCCGATCGATCCCTTGTAGTGAGCGGGCTTGTCCCGCGCTGGGTGGCGAAGCCGCCCCAAATCCATCCATCTCGGTCTTACTGAAATACCTCGGTGCCTGAGTTTAGGGTGGCTTCGCCACCCAGCGCGGGACAAGCCCGCTCGCCACAGAAGCAATCCCTGGTTTGTGTTCTTAAATCCGGGCAATAAAAAAGCCGACCCATAAATGGATCGGCTTGATAACAACCCCGAGGGATTATTACTTGCGGCTAGCTTTTTCAAGCATACGCAGAGCGCGCTCGTTAGCTTCGTCAGCAGTCTGTTGTGCTTTTTGAGCAGCAGCCAGAGCTTCATCAGCTTTACGGTAGGCTTCGTCTGCACGAGCCTGGGAGCGAGCTGCTGCGTCTTCAGTTGCAGTCAGACGTGCTTCGGTTTCTTTGGAGACGCTGCTGCAACCGGTAGCCAGAACTGCGGCCAGAGCCAGTGCAGAGAATTTCAGAACGTTGTTCATCGTGTTCCCCTTCAAGGACTTTCTATTAAGTGGCTACTTGCTCAACGTGAGCTAACAGCCGGCGTACATACTACCCATTACTTGTAGTAAGTAAACTGACGTAGCGCAAGAAGCAAAAAAAATTCTCACGCTGAATCTATTTTGGCTAACCTTTTGGAGGTTTGTATAAAAACCGTCCAATTTTTTTCAAACAGGCAAAAGTATCACCTAGCCTGAAAGGTCCGGCCCGCATGTGTCGAGCCCTGTAAGCCGGTGGAATTTTATATATCCACGCTGACACTTTCGTTCAGCTTGGGTTTGGCGCACCCTGCATCTTTTGCGCATGTAGAGGTGACTTTAAGAGCGCCTGTTCGTCATAAGGTTCAACTGCCGGCAATGTTCAGGCTTTCGATCACTGGTTGATCGAGGCCCTTTCTATATCCACCCACGGCAGGGGATGACGAGTGCGCCTTGAGCAAATGCAGGATCGGTGCCTACTATTTCCCTACGTGCAGGTGTGAGCGCTCAAGGTTTTCTCGTTGTCGAAACCGGCACGGGGTGGCGTAGATGTTCCTTCGCCGGAAAAACATCGGTAAGGTAGGGGTCAGAAACCAAGACCCGCGAGGAGTAGTGATGAGCGAGGCGTTGTCCATCCACCATGACCAGGCTGGTCATCAGTTCGAGACCAATGTGGACGGTCATCGTGCCTATCTGACCTATATGGACCTTGGTAAACAGACCCTGGATATCTATCGGACCTTCGTGCCCAACGCACTGCGGGGCCGGGGTATCGCGGCGGCACTGACCGAGGAAGCCTTGAAGTTCGCCGAAGAGGCCGGCTACACGGTGATCCCGTCCTGCTCCTATGTGGAGCGCTACATGGAGCGTCACCAGCGCCATGCCGCGAAGCTGTAAGGCATAAAAACAGCAGTATGAAAAACGCCGGGCTTAGCCCGGCGTTTTTGTGTGCGCAGTTCGACAGGGTCAGCTGCGTTTGCGCTTCGGCAATACGTCCTTGAGCTTGGCGTGCATGCTGCGCAGGGTGTTTTCGGTGGCTGCCCAGTCGATGCAGGCATCGGTGATCGACACGCCGTACTGCAAGTCGGCCAGGTCTTTTGGAATCGCCTGGCAGCCCCAGTTCAGGTGGCTCTCGACCATCAAGCCGATAATCGACTGGTTGCCTTCCAGGATCTGGTTGGCGACGTTTTCCATCACCAGCGGTTGCAGGGCCGGGTCCTTGTTGGAGTTGGCGTGGCTGCAGTCGACCATGATGTTCGGCTTGATCTTGGCCTTGTTCAATGCCTGTTCGCACAGGGCGACGCTGACCGAATCATAGTTAGGCTTGCCGTTGCCACCGCGCAGCACCACGTGACCATAGGCATTGCCCTTGGTGGTGACAATGGAGACGCCACCTTCCTGGTTGATACCCAGGAAGCGGTGCGGGCTGGAGACCGACTGCAGGGCGTTGATCGCCACGGTCAGGCCGCCGTCTGTGCCGTTCTTGAAGCCGACGGCCGACGACAGGCCGGACGCCATTTCGCGGTGGGTCTGGGATTCGGTAGTGCGCGCGCCAATCGCCGACCAGCTGATCAGGTCCTGCAGGTACTGCGGGGAAATCGGGTCGAGGGCTTCGGTTGCGGTGGGCAGGCCCATCTCCGCCAAGTCCAGCAGCAACTGACGGCCAATGTGCAAACCGTCTTGGATCTTGAACGAGTCGTCCAGGTACGGGTCGTTGATCAAGCCTTTCCAGCCGACGGTGGTACGCGGTTTCTCGAAATAGACGCGCATCACCAGATACAGGGTGTCCGACACTTCTGCCGCCAGCACCTTGAGGCGCTCGGCGTATTCGTGTGCCGCCTTGAGGTCGTGGATCGAGCAAGGCCCGATGACGACGAACAGGCGGTGGTCGGTGCCGTCGAGAATGTCACGGATGACTTCGCGGCCCTTGGTCACGGTCTGCAGGGCAGCCTCGCTCAAAGGGATTTCGCGCTTGAGCTGATCGGGTGTGATCAGCGTCTCGTTGGATTCGACGTTTAGGTCATTGATCGGTAAATCAGCCATCGTGTTACTCGTCAGGGTCACGGGTGCCGGCCGCCAGCCATCCCCGTGCGGCGGAGCACAGCATGATTTGAATGCAGGGGGGAGGAACCTTAGCGCGTAACACGGGCCCGCGACAATGGGCAAAACCCGCTTTAATCCAGCGCTGGCGCCACAAATGCCTCGTGGGAGAACTCGACGGCATGGCGCGATACCCACTCGCGAGCCAGGGCTTCAAGTTGCTGGGGCGTCGGTTCGGCGTCTTCGTGCTGGCGGCAATAGCGTTCAATCCGGCATGCTTGTTCACCCATGCGCGCACCGAACAGTGCATGTTCATCGGTAAACGAGATGCCGATGCGATAGCCGTCTTCGACCTTACGGCACCAGGCCACATAGCCTGGATAACGGGCGCTGGCGCCCAGCGAAGGGATATGCAGATCAACCGCCGTACCCTGGCGCCAGGCACGCGGCCAGTTACAGGCAATGCCGCCAAGGCCGGAAGTGAGCAGGCGTTGGCGCGGGATGGCAGGGGTGGGACGTTGGATTAACTCGACAGCGACATCATCAGGGTGAGGTAAAAAACGACCCATGTACACGGACTCCGAGCACCGTCCAGTTGACGGCGGCAGCAGCAGTATAGTGAAGGAACTGGAATTGACCGACCTGGATATTGACCAGCAGTTGCTGGGATTGCCAGGTATTTCGTTGGTGGTGTTTACCAGCGTCGGTTGTTCCAGCTGTCGTTGGGCGCGCCAGCAACTGCCGGGTTGGCGGCTACCGGTGGACCGGGTGTGCTGGGTGGATGCCGGGCACAACGGCGGCGCGGTCGAACGCTACCAGATCTTTCATTTGCCCGCGTTGTTCGTGGTGTGCGAGGGTCAGTTTCTTGGGCAAATACAGACACGTCTTACGCTCACTGACCTTACCGAAGGCGTAAAACAGGCGCTCACCCGGATACCAGAGGATTTGCCATGACAGCAGTTGCTCCCCAGTCGCCACGCATTGGCATCATCGGCACCGGCGCCATCGGTGGTTTCTACGGCCTGATGCTGGCGCGCGCCGGCTTCGATGTGCATTTCCTGTTGCGCAGCGAATACGCGGCGGTCAGTGAGCATGGCTTGCATGTGAACAGCGTGGTGCATGGCCCCTTGCACCTGCATCCGGTGCAGGCTTATGCCCACGCTGCGGATATGCCGCCGTGCGATTGGTTGCTGGTGGGCACCAAATCCACGGGTAACGTAGAACTGGCTCCCACTATCGCCCAAGTCGCAGCACCGGATGCCAAGGTGATATTGCTGCAGAACGGCCTGGATGTTGAAGACAGCCTGCGCGAACACCTGCCAGCGTCGCTGCATCTGCTGGGTGGGCTGTGCTATATCGGCGTGCATCGCTCCGCACCTGGCGTGGTCGAGCATCAGGCTCTGGGCCGGGTCAACCTGGGCTATCACAGCGGTACCGCGGCCGATGATGAGGACCAGCAGCGAGCGATTGTCGAAGCTGGCGCCGCGCTGTTCCATGAGGCCGGCATCGAGTCACAGGCCATGGCCAGTGTGCATGTGGCGCGTTGGCACAAGTTGGTGTGGAACGTGCCGTATAACGGGCTCTCGGTGTTGTTGGGGGCTGGCACCACCGCAATGATGGCCGATGAATCCAGTCGCGAACTGATCCAGGCCTTGATGGCTGAAGTGGTGCAGGGCGCCCACGCCTGTGGCCATGAAATTCCCGCGCGTTACGCCGAGCAGATGTTTGCCATGACCGAAACCATGGACGATTACCTGCCGAGCATGTACCACGACCATATTCACAAACGCCCGCTGGAGCTGCAGGCGATCTACGCGCGACCTTTAGCCGCCGCCCGGGCCGCTGGTTGTGAACTGCCGCGTATGCAGGCGCTGTTTCAGGCTTTGAGTTTTATTGATCGGCACAACCGCTGATTGGGAGGGGGCACACCATGGCAAAGGGACTGGGCGACAAACTGGTGCTGGCGATTTCGTCGCGGGCCCTGTTCGACCTGAGCGACAGCCACAAGGTCTACCTGGCCCAAGGCGTCGAGGCCTACCGCAAATACCAGATCGAGCACGAGGAAGAAATCCTCGAGCCCGGCGACGCGTTTCCGCTGGTCAAGAAGCTGCTGAGCCTCAACGCCAGCCTGGGACGGGCTCGGGTCGAAGTGGTGTTGGTGTCGCGTAACAGTGCTGACACCGGCTTGCGCGTGTTCAATTCGATCCAGTCTTACGGCCTGGATATTTCCCGCGCCGCGTTCGTTGGCGGGCGTAGTCCCTATCCTTATTTGGCCGCCTTTGGTTGCCATCTGTTTCTTTCGACCCATGCCGAGGATGTGCGCAGTGCCCTCGATGCTGGCTTCGCGGCGGCGACGATTTTGTCCGGCGGCGCGCGCCGGGCGTCCAGCGAGGAGCTGCGAATTGCCTTTGACGGTGACGCAGTATTGTTCTCCGACGAGTCCGAGCGTGTGTACCAGGCTGGAGGGCTGGAAGCGTTCCAGGCCAGCGAGCGCGAATCGGCACGTCAACCTTTGCACGGTGGCCCGTTCAAAGGCTTCCTGGCGGCACTCAACCTGTTGCAACGTGAGTTTCCGGACGAGGCGTGCCCGATCCGCACCGCATTGGTGACCGCCCGTTCGGCGCCATCCCACGAGCGGGTGATTCGCACGCTGCGCGAGTGGGATATCCGGCTGGACGAGTCGCTGTTTCTCGGTGGCCTGGAGAAGTCGGCGTTTCTTGAGGCTTTCGCCGCCGATGTGTTTTTCGATGACCAGGCCGGTCATTGCGAGAAGGCCAGGGAGGTAGTGGCCACCGGGCATGTGCCCCATGGCATCAGTAACGAGATAAGGGTTCAGTCCGAGAGCTGAAGTCGCTGCTAAGCTCAGTTCATCTCCGCCATCCTGGCAGTCCAGGAGGTTCTATGATTCGTTCGATGTTGTACGCCACGGACCTGGGTCTGTATGCGCCTTATGTGATGCAACATGCACTGGCGCTGGCGCGAACGTTCAAGGCGGACTTGTATGTGATTCACGTGGTCGAGCCCATCGGGTTGTTCGCCGAATCGGTGTTGCAGAGCTACCTTGATGAGAAGGCCTTGAATGAGTGGCAGAGCCAGGGGCTGACCACGGTCATGGCAACGATCGAGCAAAAGGTGCTGGACAACTTTCGTGAAGAGTTGGGGGATGCCGAGGACGACTTGAAATTGATCCGCTCGGTGCGAGTGATCCAGGGGGATCCGTGCGCGGTGATTCTCGACCAACTGCAAAAACTTTCCGTCGATCTGCTGATCGTAGGTAGCCATAGCCATGCAACGTCGGCGACCACTCCGCTTGGGCGCACCGCAGCACGGGTGTTGCAGTTGTCTACCGTGCCGGTTTACCTGGTGCCTTCGTTACAGCGTCGACGCAGTGATGACGTGTGATGGGTAAAAAACGATAAAAAGTTCTAGATTTATCTGTCAGACCTTTAATATAGTTATATACCGTCGCTGATACCCGTGGCGTCTATTTGCTTTGAGGGACACATATGAAGCTTCAACAACTGCGCTACATCTGGGAAGTGGCGCACCACGACCTCAACGTTTCCGCTACCGCTCAAAGCCTCTACACCTCGCAACCCGGTATCAGCAAGCAGATCCGCCTGCTCGAAGACGAGCTGGGTGTCGAAGTATTCGCCCGCAGCGGCAAGCACCTGACGCGTGTGACCCCGGCCGGTGAACGCATCATCACCACCGCTGGTGAGATCCTGCGCAAAGTCGAAAGCATCAAGCAGATCGCCCAGGAGTTCTCCAACGAGAAAAAGGGCACGCTGTCCATCGCCACCACCCACACCCAGGCGCGTTATGCATTGCCGCCGGTGATCCGCGATTTCATCAAGCAGTATCCGGATGTTGCACTACACATGCACCAGGGTTCGCCGATGCAGATCGCCGAGATGGCCGCTGATGGCACCGTGGATTTCGCCATTGCTACCGAAGCCCTGGAGCTGTTCGGTGACTTGGTGATGATGCCGTGCTATCGCTGGAACCGTTGCGTGGTGGTGCCGCAGGGTCATCCGCTGGCCAAGCTGCCGAAGCTGACTCTGGAAGCCTTGGCCGAATACCCGATCGTGACTTACGTCTTCGGCTTTACCGGCCGTTCCAAGCTCGACGAGGCGTTCAGCCACCGTGGCCTCACACCGAAAGTGGTATTCACCGCCGCCGACGCCGACGTGATCAAGACCTATGTGCGCCTGGGTTTGGGCGTGGGGATCGTCGCCAAGATGGCGGTGGACACCAACCTCGACAAAGACCTGGTCGTGCTCGACGCCAGCGAGTTGTTCGAGTCCAGCGTCACCAAGATCGGCTTCCGTCGCGGCACCTTCCTGCGTGGCTTCATGTGCGACTTTATCGAAAAGTTTGCGCCGCACCTGACGCGCGAAGTCATGGCCAAGGCGATCCAGTGCCATAACAAGCAAGAACTGGAAGAGCTGTTTGACGGCGTAGAGTTGCCCGTTCACTGACACCGCAATAGTGGTAAGCATGCACTTGTGTGGCGAGGGAGCTTGCTCCCGCTCGGGTGCGCAGCGCCCGCATGTTTTCAGGGCCGCTTCGCAGCCCAGCGGGAGCAAGCTCCCTCGCCACATCGAGCGTGTTGCGTAAAGTGGCTTATTTGGCCTCGGTAACCGTAAACAGTTGCCGAGCGCCCGCCACCAGAATCTCCACCTCATCCCCTTCGAACTTGCCCAGCAAGCCCTTGCCCAACGGTGAGCGCGGGGTGATGACGGTCACCGGTTGCCCCACCACATCGACCTTCAAGCCTGCCGCGTCCGGCGCCAGGAACAACCACTGCTGGCGACCGTTCTCGTCTTCCAGGCCCAGTAGCGCGCCAACTTCTATCCCACGCTGATCATCGTACGCCCGCAATTGCAGGTTCTGGCAGAGCGCCAGCGCCTGCTTGATTTCCTCGACGCGTTTGGCTTGGCCGGCGGCGAGATATGAAGCTTCCAACCCCAGGGTGTCGTATTTGTTTTCCGCGATATTTTCTTCGTGGGTCGCGGTTTCATAGGCGGTCTGCGCAGCGCGTTGCGCGATGTCGAGGTCGACGCTGAGCTTTTCCAGGACCAGCAGGTGCACGGCGTGTTTATTCATGGTCATCAATCGCAGAATTGCAGGACATTGGTCCGGGTCTTTTCGTTGGGAGCGTTCTGGTCTTGTTGCAGCCAGAACTGGCATTTGGGGTTGGACAGGTTGCGCGCGTTGTTGCGAGCCTGGTCCAGGGTTTGTTGCTGTTCCTGCTTCTGCAGGTTCTGCTGGTATTGCTCGAACAGGCGGTTCGGTGGTTCAGGTGCCACAACCACCGGTTTGCCCAGTTGCTCAACCGCCTGGGCTACCGGCGCCAGGCTTTGCGGGAAGAGGTAGCGCGACGCCAGCCAAGTGGTCAGCGCAATGGCAATAAACCCCAGCCACACGCCCAGGGCGATGGCAATACAGAGCTTGAGCAGCGACAACGGACGATCAGACATGATGGCCTCCTGGCAGGCATTTGCAGCGTGGCGGCGATTGTCGCACAGCCGCTGTGCAGAATAATCGCGATCAAGCCTTCTGCATCGGCGCATTTATGCGGACAATCGAGCCTTTGAGTGTGGGAGCCCGGAATGAAAGCCCGCTGGGATATTTTTTGCAGCGTCGTCGACAACTTCGGCGACATCGGCGTGACCTGGCGCCTGGCCCGGCAATTGGTGGCGGAGCATGGCTGTGAGGTGCGCTTGTGGGTCGATGATCTGCGCGCCTTTGAACGGATGTGCCCAGAAATCGATGTGCAGTTGGACCAGCAATGGCAAGAAGGCGTCGAAGTGCGGCATTGGCCGTCTGAGTGGATGGGCGCAACCGCCGCGGATGTAGTGATTGCCGCGTTTGCCTGCCAACTGCCGCCGGACTATATGGAAGCCATGGCCGAACGCAGGCCCTTGTGGATGAACCTGGATTACCTGAGCGCCGAAGAGTGGGTGGTAGGGTGTCACCGTTTGCCGTCGGTGAAGTTCAAGGGCGTACAGAAGTATTTCTTCTTTCCGGGTTTCCGTCCGGGCACGGGCGGATTATTGCGCGAGGCGGGGTTGTTGGAGGCGCGTCGGGCGTTTCAGCAGGATGGCGCTGCGCAGCGACAATTCTTGCAGACCCTGGGTGTGTTTCCCGCTGACGGTGCGCAGTTGATCTCGTTATTTGCCTACGAAAACGCCGGGCTCGCCGGTTGGCTGGACGTGTTATCGACGGACGGGCGTGCCACTCATCTGTTGGTCCCGGAGGGGCGCATCCTCGGTGACGTGCAGCGCTGGCTCGGTGCCGAAGGGCTGGTGGCGGGGGATGTTCACGTGCGCGGGGCGCTGACCGTGCAGGTGTTGCCATTCGTGCGGCAGGAACAATATGACCGCCTGCTGTGGTGCTGCGACTTCAACGCGGTGCGTGGCGAGGACTCATTCGTACGTGCCCAGTGGGCGGGCAGGCCGCTGTTGTGGCACATCTACCGGCAGGACGAAGACATCCACCTCGACAAGCTCGATGCGTTTCTGGAGCTCTACACCGCCGCGTTATCCCCGGCTGCGAGGGCTGCGCTGATCGCGCTGTGGCAAGCCTGGAATACGGATGGCGATATGGGCCAGGCGTGGAAAATGCTGCTGGAGCACTGGCCCGAGCTGAACCAGCACGCCGAAAACTGGTGTCTGGAACAGGCCTTGCAGGCCGATCTTGCGACGGCGCTGGTGAACTTTCATGAAAGTTGGATATGATACGCGACCTTGAATTTTGTAAATCCCATCCAAATTTCGGATATTCGTAATGAAAACTGGTAAAGAACTGAAACCCGGTACCGTGATCCGTATCGACAACGACCCTTGGTTGGTTCAGAAAGCTGAGTTCACCAAGTCTGGTCGTAACAGCGCAATCATGAAGACCAAGCTGAAGAACCTGCTGACCGGTTACAAGACCGAAACCGTTTACAGCGCCGACGACAAGCTGGACGACGTGATCCTCGACCGCAAAGAAGCGACCCTGTCCTTCATCAGCGGCGACACCTACACGTTCATGGACACCACCGACTACACCATGTACGAACTGAACGCTGAAGACATCGAAGCCGTTCTGCCGTTCATCGAAGAAGGCATGACCGACGTCTGCGAAGCCGTATTCTTCGAAGAGCGTCTGGTTTCCGTAGAGCTGCCAACCACTATCGTGCGTAAGGTTGCCTACACCGAAGGTTCCGCTCGCGGCGACACTTCGGGCAAGGTCATGAAGCCTGCCAAGCTGGCTAACGGCACCGAGCTGCAAGTGGCTGACTTCATCGAAATCGACGACATGATCGAGATCGACACCCGCGAAGGCGGTTCGTACAAAGGCCGCGCCAAGAAGTAATTCTGGCTTCGCCGATACGAAAAAAACCCGACTCTAGAGTCGGGTTTTTTTATGGGAGTCTGTTTGATCAGACGGTTACATGCAGGCGTACATCGACATTGCCGCGGGTGGCGTTGGAGTACGGGCAGACTTGGTGAGCCGCGTCGACCAGGCTTTGCGCGTCGTCCTGGGCGAGGCCCGGCAGGCTGATGTGCAGGTCGATGTCCAGGCCAAAACCGCCGGGGATTTGACCGATACCCACGTGGGCAGTGATCGAAGCGTCATCCGGGATTTTGCGCTTGGTCTGGCTGGCGACGAATTTCAGCGCGCCGATAAAGCAGGCCGAGTAGCCGGCGGCGAACAGTTGCTCAGGGTTGGTAGCCTGGCCACCAGCGCCGCCGAGTTCTTTGGGGGTGGAGAGTTTGACGTCGAGGATGTTGTCGCTGGAAACCGCACGACCATCACGGCCGCCGGTTGCGGTAGCTACTGCTGTGTAGAGAGTTTGCATGGTGTGGTCCTCTTGGTATGTAGTGCTAAATGTTTGTGCGCTAAGTAGTTGGTGAAGTGAATGTATAGCGCTAATGTTTAGCGCGCAAGATAAATTTATAAAATTTTTCTCTGGATACGAAAAACCAATGTGGGAGGGGGCAAGCCC
>NZ_QUZT01000031.1 GCF_004682045.1 Pseudomonas nabeulensis | reverse complement strand
AAGCCCCCTCCCCCATTTGGTTTTGTGTTAGATCAGAACTCGCCTCTACAAACTGTGGTCGAATAGCCATTACTGCCTAGGCGCACACCCGTGCGCAGTGCATTCAGGGAGCTTCACTCATGAAACGTTTTGCCTTGGCGATCATTTGCGGTGTGTTGGCCACGTCGGCCGTGGCCGCGCCAAAAGATTGTGAAGAGCTTAGAAAGGAAATCGAGGTCAAGATCCAGGCTAACGCGGTACCGTCCTACACCTTGGAAGTCGTCAGCAAGGAAGAGGCCGAGAAGCACGACGTAGCCATGGTCGTCGGCAGTTGTGAGAACGGCACCAAGGCCATCATCTATCAGAGAAACAACGACTGATCACAGGCAGTTGACGCTGCGCTCTTCGGCCAGCAATTGGCGGGCGGCGTTGTATAGCCTGATGTTCGGTGTATAGGCCAATGAGCGCCCTTCCAGGCGATAACGTTGGCCAGCCTCGAAGTGATCGTACTCAAGCGTGATAAAGCACGTTCGGTCGCTGGTTTGCCCAAACCCGCTGAAACTTCCGCCGGTGGGCACCTCAAAGTCAAAACGCACCATCAATTCATGACGGCCCGGTGGGACTTGGAAAAAGCGCCCGTCATTGAGGTTTTTGCCGTCCAGACGCTGGGCCATGACCAATTTGGCGCCCGGTGTCGGGGTGGCGAAATCGACCCAGGCCTGCTGCGGGTCTACCGGCGGCAGCGGCGTCGAGGTACAGGCGCTGAGAAACAGGACGGCGATGGGAAGCAAGCACTGGCGCATGGCGGACACTCGACGCAAGGAATACCTTGAGTATAAACAGGTCCTGCCGTGGAAAAGTCCCGCACAGGCGCGATAGTCTGGCGAGCCAATTACCCAGGAGCCGTCGGGCATGGTCAGGCGTTTTCTTCCAGCGTTGATGGTGGTGCTGCTCAGCGGCTGTTCCAGCGTCAGTTACTACAGCCAATTGGCCAGCGGCCAGTGGCAATTGTTGCGGGCGCGGGAGCCGGTTGCCGAGGTCATTGCCGATGCTTCTCGTCCCCAGCTGTTGCGGGACCATCTGGTGCAATCGCAAAAAGCGCGCACCTTTGCCAGCGAACACCTGCACCTGCCTGACAATCAGAGTTACCGCTTGTACGCTGATATTGGCCGGCCCTATGTGGTCTGGAATGTGTTCGCGACGACGGAATTTTCCCTTTCTCCCGAAACCCATTGCTTCCCCATCGCCGGCTGCGTGGCCTATCGCGGCTATTACAACCAGGGCGCGGCACGTGGCGAGGCGGCGCTGTTGAAGCAACAGGGCATGGACGTGTCGATTGGCGGCGTCGAGGCCTACTCCACTTTGGGTTGGTTCAACGACCCGATCATGAACTCGATGATGAACTGGGGTGACGAGCGCCTGGCCACGTTGATTTTTCATGAGCTGGCCCACCAGCGCTTCTATGTGAAGGATGACACCGAGTTCAACGAGTCCTACGCCAACTTCGTCGAGCAGGAAGGCACGCGCCAATGGCGTGCGGCGCGGGGGTTGGCGCCGCTCAGCCTGTCTGCGGTGAAGCAGCGTGACGAGTTCACGCAGTTGGTTCTCGATACTCGCCAGCGCCTGGAAAAGCTGTATGCCCAACCCCTGTCCGCCGATGTGATGCGACGCGCCAAGGCCGTGGAATTTGAGCGTTTGCGCAGTGACTATCGTGTGCTGCGGGATAGCCGATGGGCCGGGGATAAACGTTATGACGTGTGGATCAACCAGCCAATGAACAATGCGCGGTTGTTGCCGTTTGGGCTGTATGACCAGTGGGTGCCGGCGTTTGCGGCATTGTTTGCTCAGGTAGGTGGGGATTGGGTGAAGTTTTATGCAGCGGTGGAGAAGATGGGGGGGTTGCCAGTGGAGGAGCGCAGGGCGGCGTTGAGGCAGCTGGAGGTGGGTGGGCTTTAGGGCCTCATCGGGGGCAAGCCCCCTCCCACATTTCTGTGGGAGGGGGCTTGCCCCCGATGGCATCCTCAAGAACGCCGCAAAAACGCCTGATGCATCTCATCCAGCGTCTCAAAATGCCAGGTCGGCGCCTCGGCATTCAGCTCTTCAAAACTGCCGAACCCATACCCCACCGCCGCCGAGTCCAGCCCATTGCTGCGTGCGCCGATCAGGTCGTGCTTGCGGTCACCAATCATCAAGGTGCTGGTTGGGTCCAGGCCCTCTTCGCTCATTAAATGAGCAATCAGCTCGACCTTGTTGGTGCGCGTCCCGTCCAGCTCGCTGCCGTAGATCACCTTGAAGTGCTTGGCAAAATCAAAGTGCCGGGCGATCTCGCGGGCGAACACCCACGGCTTCGACGTGGCGACATACAGCTGACGGCCTTGGCTGCTCAAGTCTTCAAGCAACGGCATCACGCCATCAAACACACGGTTTTCATACAGCCCGGTGACCTTGAAGCGCTCACGGTAAAAATTCACCGCTTCCCAGGCTTTGGCCTCATCGAAGTCGTAGAACTGCATGAACGCTTGCAACAGCGGCGGGCCGATAAAGTGTTCAAGTTTGGTCAGGTCCGGCTCGTCGATCCCCAGTTTGCCGAGGGCGTACTGGATCGAGCGGGTGATGCCCTCGCGCGGGTCGGTGAGGGTGCCATCCAGGTCGAACAGGACGGTTGAGTAATGCAGGGTCATTGATCGAATCCTTCAGCCAGGTGCAGGTCTTTGAGCTTCACGTAGTTCGCCGCGCTGTAGGTGAAAAAGGCGCGTTCCTTGTCAGTCAGTGGGCGGATCTGTTTAACCGGGCTGCCCACGTACAAGAAGCCGCTTTCCAGCTTTTTACCCGGCGGCACCAGGCTGCCGGCGCCGATGATCACGTCGTCTTCCACCACCGCGCCGTCCATCACGATACTGCCCATGCCGATCAGGATGCGGTTGCCCACCGTGCAGCCATGCAGCATGACCTTGTGGGCGATGGTCACGTCGTCGCCGATCAGCAGCGGGAACCCATCCGGGTTGAAGGGGCCCGCGTGGGTAATGTGCAGCACACAGCCATCCTGCACGCTGGTGCGCGCACCGATGCGGATGCGGTGCATGTCGCCGCGAATGACGGTCAGCGGCCAGACCGAGCTGTCGGTGCCGATTTCGACGTCGCCGATCACCACCGCCGAAATATCGACAAAAGCCCCGGCGCCCAGGGTTGGCGTGTGGTTCTGATAGGTGCGAAGGGTCACGATAGCCTCTCTCTCTTCTGCTGATAGCTGCGGTGGGCGTTGATTGTAATTAAGATGGCCCCATCTTTGTTCTTACATGTTTCTTCAGCCAAGGTGCCAACCGTGAGCGCGAACAACCCTCTTCTGCAGTCCTACGACCTGCCGCCGTTCTCGGCGATCCGTGCCGAGCACGTCCAGCCGGCCATTGAACAGATCCTCGCCGACAACCGCGTGGCCATCGAAGGCATCCTGCAAAGCCAGGGAAAAAATCCGACGTGGGCTGGCCTGGTGCTGGCCATGGACGAACTGAATGATCGCCTGGGCGCCGCCTGGAGCCCGGTCAGCCACCTCAACGCCGTGTGTAACAGCGCCGAGCTGCGCGAAGCCTACGAAGGCTGCCTGCCCGCATTGAGCGCCTACTCCACCGAGATGGGCCAGAACCGTGAACTGTTCCAGGCCTTCGAAGCCCTGGCCAACAGCCCGGAAGCCGCCAGTTTCGACGTGGCGCAGAAAACCATCCTGGAACATTCCCTGCGCGACTTCCGCCTGTCGGGTATCGACTTGCCGCCCGAGCAGCAAAAACGCTACGCCGAAGTGCAGAGCAAACTCTCTGAGTTGGGCAGCAAGTTCTCCAACCAACTGCTGGACGCCACCCAGGCCTGGACCAAGCACGTCACCGATGAAGCCACCCTCGCCGGCCTGACCGACTCGGCCAAGGCGCAAATGGCCGCCGCTGCGCAGGCCAAGGGCCTCGACGGCTGGCTGATCACCCTGGAATTCCCCAGCTACTACGCGGTGATGACTTACGCCCACGACCGCGCCCTGCGCGAAGAAGTCTACGCGGCGTACTGCACCCGTGCGTCGGACCAAGGCCCGAATGCCGGTCAGAACGATAACGGCCCGGTGATGGAGCAGATCCTCGACCTGCGTCAGGAACTGGCCAAGCTGTTGGGCTACGCCTCGTTCTCCGAATTGAGCCTGGCCACCAAGATGGCCGAATCCAGCGACCAGGTACTGAGCTTCCTGCGTGACCTGGCCAAGCGCAGCAAACCGTTTGCCGCTCAGGACCTGCAACAGCTCAAGGCTTACGCGGCCGAACAAGGCTGCGCCGACCTGCAAAGCTGGGACAGCGGTTTCTACGGCGAAAAACTGCGCGAGCAGCGCTACAGCGTGTCCCAGGAAGCCCTGCGCGCCTACTTCCCTATCGATAAAGTGCTGGGCGGCCTGTTTGCCATCGTGCAACGTCTGTACGGCATCGAGATTGCCGAACAAAAAGGCTTCGACACCTGGCACCCGGATGTCCGCTTGTTTGAAATCAAGGAAAACGGCCAGCACGTTGGCCGCTTCTTCTTCGACCTGTACGCCCGCGCCAACAAGCGTGGCGGTGCCTGGATGGACGGCGCGCGCGACCGTCGCCGCACGATTGATGGCGTGTTGCAAAGCCCGGTGGCCAACCTGGTGTGTAACTTCACCCCGGCCGACAGCGGCAAGCCTGCCCTGCTGACCCACGATGAAGTCACCACCCTGTTCCACGA
This sequence comes from Pseudomonas nabeulensis, assembly GCF_004682045.1. Lineage (GTDB taxonomy): Bacteria > Pseudomonadota > Gammaproteobacteria > Pseudomonadales > Pseudomonadaceae > Aquipseudomonas > Aquipseudomonas nabeulensis. The sequence goes on along the minus strand of NZ_QUZT01000031.1, from coordinate 69,843 downwards.
ATTCGGCCACGGCCTGCATCACCTGTTGACCCGCGTTGAACACGCCGGTGTCTCCGGCATCAACGGCGTAGCCTGGGATGCGGTGGAATTGCCGAGCCAGTTCATGGAGAACTGGTGCTGGGAGCCCGAAGGCCTGGCGCTGATCTCCGGTCACTATGAAACCGGTGAACCGCTGCCCCAGGACCTGCTGGAAAAAATGCTCGCGGCGAAAAACTTCCAGTCCGGCCTGATGATGGTGCGCCAGTTGGAGTTCTCGCTGTTCGACTTTGAATTGCACGCCACCCACGGTGATGGCCGCAGCGTGGCCCAGGTGCTGGAAGGCGTTCGCGATGAAGTCTCGGTGATGCGTCCGCCGGCCTACAACCGCTTCCCTAACAGCTTTGCGCATATCTTTGCGGGCGGGTACGCGGCGGGTTACTACAGCTACAAGTGGGCCGAAGTGTTGTCGGCAGATGCCTTCTCCAAGTTCGAAGAAGACGGCGTGCTGAACGCCGAGACGGGCCGTGCCTTCCGCGAGGCGATCCTGGCCCGTGGCGGTTCCCAGGAGCCGATGGTGCTGTTCGTCGATTTCCGCGGACGTGCGCCGTCGATTGACGCACTCTTGCGCCACAGCGGCCTGAGTGAGGACGCGGCAGCATGAGTGAAGGGCCTGTGATTACCAAAAAGCAATTTATCGCCGGGGCGGTCTGCCCGGCGTGCAGCGAGCCGGACAAGTTGAAGATGTGGACCGAAGACAACGTGCCACACCGTGAGTGTGTGGCCTGCGGTTACACCGATACGTTGAATGACCAAGGCCTGTCGGTGCCCAAGGAATTGGGCACGCGGGTCAATACTTCAGCGTTGAAAGCGCCGGACCCGAAAGTGCAGGCGGTGCAGTTCTTTCCGAATCCCAAGCTGAAAAAAGACTGATCCAGTTACCCCCTGGGGTCACACCTCAGGGGGTAATCACCAACGCGGTTTTTTCTTCTACCGCGTCATCCTTGGCTGGGTTCAGCCAGCTTTTCATCGAGCACAGTGCAAACGCACTGGTGCTGCAATCGCCATTCGCCAAAGCTATGCGCAACTTGTCGATATCGGCCTTCATCATGTAGCGAACGCCGTCCTTGAAGCCATTGCTGGTGCCAAAGCCGCCCAAGGTCATTTCGTTCAGCGCATCCTCTTTGCTCCACCCTTGAATCACCACGCGGTACATCGCCGCCATCAGGCCGGTGCGGTCCGAGCCGTGTTTGCAGTGCATCAGCACAGGGCCGTTGGCTTCGGCTTGCTGGATGGCGCGCAATGCGGCCAGCACGTCGGAATCGTCGACATGATTGGTGCGATAGGACAGCTGTACCTGTTTGATATCCGAAGACTTCAGCCAGTTGGCGTCCGATTCCGGCAGGAAATTGATCACGGTGCCGATCTTGAGCTTTTCCAATGTCGGCACCGCGCCACTGTCTGGTAACGCGCTGCGATACAGCGTGGGCGTCATCTGGTGCAGATTGAATTGGTTGCCGACCGGCTGGGCCCATTCGGGTGAGCGCAGTGACGGGCTGTCGTCTGCCTGGACGTGGACGGTGGTGAACACTGCCATGAGCGCCAGGCCGAGGGCAGGCAGCAATCGAATCTTGAACATGCGCATGGTGACCGAATAGGGAAAGGGCTGATGGGCCGCAGGTTCGCCTAAGAGGGATCAACGCCGTGTGAGGTACTCGTCAAAGAATCGTGAATCATCCGGGCTGATCGGCGGTTTTTGCCGCTGAAGCGGTTCATCTCGATGCTTAGGCTGCTATCATTTGTAACTATTGTTTGCCAGATTCACGCTGCTCCCAGAAGCGGCTGAACCAATCCGTGACCACATGATGAGGTGCACCCATGTCTGATCAAGATCAAGACAACCCCCGGCGTGACTTTTTACGCAAATCCTTGACCTTGATCCCGGTGGTCACGGTTGCCAGCACGGGCCTGGGCGGCTCGATGTTGATGGCCACGCCCGAGCCGGCGCAGGCTGCTCCGGCACAGGCGCCGGTTAGCGAAAAGCCGTATGAGCCGAGCTATTTCACTGCCGAAGAATGGGCGTTTATCAACGCCGCCGTCGCGCAGTTGATTCCCGCCGATGCCCAAGGCCCTGGCGCCCTGGAAGCGGGCGCGCCGGAATACATTGACCGTCAGATGAACACCCCGTACGCCAGTGGCGCGCTGTGGTTCATGCAAGGGCCGTTCAACGCTGACGCCGCGCCGGAAATGGGTTGGCAGTCCAAGTTGGTCCCCAAGGAGATCTATCGCCTGGGCATTGCTGCCACGGATGCCTGGTCGAAGGCGTTCAACGGCAAAGTCTTTGCTGCGCAAGACAGCGCTACCCGAGACGATATGTTGCGTCGCCTGGAGGCGGGCGGCAGTGAAGTGGCTGCCCATTTCGAGGCGGTGCCACCGAAGATGTTCTTCAACCTGCTGCTGCAAAACACCAAGGAAGGCTTCTTCTGCGACCCCATCCACGGTGGCAACAAAGGCATGGTCGGCTGGACCATGATCGGCTTCCCCGGCGCCCGCGCCGACTTCATGGACTGGGTTGAACGCAACGAGCAATACCCCTTCCCGGCAGTTTCCATTCGCGGCGAGAGGGCATAAACGTGGCGACCATCATGAAGAAAGTAGACGCGGTGATTGTAGGCTTCGGCTGGACCGGCGCGATCATGGCCAAGGAGCTGACCGAAGCGGGCCTCAACGTGGTAGCGCTGGAGCGCGGCCCGATGCAGGACACCTACCCGGACGGCAACTATCCCCAGGTCATTGATGAATTGACCTACAGCGTGCGTAAAAAACTCTTCCAGGACATTTCCAAGGAGACGGTGACCATTCGCCATAGCGTGAATGACGTTGCCCTGCCCAACCGTCAATTGGGTGCGTTCCTGCCCGGTAATGGTGTGGGCGGCGCTGGCCTGCACTGGTCAGGCGTGCATTTCCGGGTCGACCCGATTGAGCTGCGCATGCGCAGCCATTACGAAGAGCGTTACGGCAAAAACTTCATCCCCAAGGACATGACCATCCAGGACTTCGGCGTCAGCTACGAAGAGCTGGAACCGTTTTTCGACTACGCGGAGAAAGTCTTCGGCACCTCCGGCCAAGCCTGGACGGTCAAGGGCCAGTTGGTCGGCGAAGGCCGTGGTGGCAACCCTTATGCGCCGGATCGCTCCAACCCTTTCCCGCTGGAGGCGCAGAAAAACACCGTCTCCGCACAGCTGTTTCAGAAAGCGGCCAGTGATGTCGGTTACAAACCCTACAACCTGCCGTCGGCCAATACCTCGGGGCCTTATACCAACCCCTACGGCGCGCAGATGGGCCCGTGCAACTTCTGCGGTTTTTGCAGCGGCTACGTTTGCTACATGTACTCCAAGGCCTCGCCGAACGTGAACATTTTGCCGGCGCTACGCCAGGTGCCGAACTTTGAGCTGCGGCCCAATTCCCACGTGCTCAAGGTCAATCTCGACAGCACCAAGAGCAAAGCCACCGGCGTGACCTATATCGACGCCCAGGGCCGCGAATGCGAACAGCCAGCGGACCTGGTGATTCTTGGCGCGTTCCAGTTTCACAACGTGCGTCTGATGCTGCTGTCGGGCATCGGCAAGCCTTACGACCCAATCACCAATGAAGGCGTGGTCGGCAGGAACTTCGCCTACCAGAACATGGCCACCATCAAGGCCTTCTTCGACAAGGACACCCACACCAACAACTTCATCGGCGCGGGCGGCAACGGCGTGGCCATCGATGACTTCAACGCGGATAACTTCGACCACGGGCCCCACGGTTTTGTGGGCGGTTCGCCGATGTGGGTCAACCAGGCGGGCAGTCGGCCGATTGCCGGCACCTCCAACCCACCGGGCACCCCGGCCTGGGGCAGCGCGTGGAAGCGCGCCACTGCCGATTACTACACCCACCAGGTGTCGATGGATGCCCACGGTGCCCATCAATCCTACCGGGGCAACTACCTCGATCTGGACCCGGTGTACCGCGATGCCTACGGCCTGCCGCTGCTGCGGATGACATTCGACTGGCAAGAAAACGACATCAAGATGAACCGCTTCATGGTCGAGAAAATGGGCAAGGTGGCCGAGGCGATGAACCCGAAGGCCATTGCCGTGCTCGGCAAAAAGGTCGGTGAACACTTCAACACCGCGTCGTACCAGACCACCCACCTCAACGGTGGCGCGATCATGGGCACCGACCCGAAAACCAGTGCGTTGAACCGTTACCTGCAGTGCTGGGATGTGCACAACGTGTTTGTTCCGGGCGCGTCCGCTTTCCCACAAGGTTTGGGGTACAACCCTACCGGCCTGGTGGCGGCGCTGACCTATTGGTCGGCGCGGGCGATCCGTGAGCAGTACCTGAAAAACCCCGGCCCACTGGTTCAGGCATAAGGAGCGATGACCATGAAAGCATTCGTTATCGCCTCCCTGGCGTTGTTCAGCAGTTGTTCTGTCAGCGCTGCCGACACCGACCTGATCAAGCAGGGCGAATACCTGGCTCGCGCCGGTGACTGCGTGGCCTGCCACACCGCCAAGGGCGGCAAGCCTTTTGCCGGCGGCCTGCCGATGGAAACCCCCATCGGCGTGATCTATTCCACCAACATCACCCCGGACAAGACCGGCCTGGGCGACTACAGCTTCGAAGACTTCGACAAGGCCGTGCGCCATGGCGTCGCCAAGAGCGGTAGTACGCTTTACCCGGCGATGCCCTATCCGTCTTACGCACGCGTCAGCGACAGCGACATGCAGGCGTTGTACGCGTACTTCATGAAGGGTGTGGAGCCCGTCGCGCAAGAGAACAAGGACAGCGATATTCCGTGGCCCTTGAGCATGCGCTGGCCGCTGGCGGCATGGCGTTGGATGTTTGCGCCGACAGTCGAGCAACCTCAGGTTCAAGCTGCTGCCGATCCGGTGGTGAGCCGTGGCGCTTATCTGGTCGAAGGCCTTGGCCACTGCGGCGCGTGCCACACACCTCGGGCCCTGACCATGCAGGAAAAGGCCCTGAGCGCCACGGATGGCAGCGCGTTCCTGTCTGGCAGTGCGCCGCTGGAAGGTTGGATCGCCAAAAGCCTGCGGGGCGATCACAAGGATGGCTTGGGTAGTTGGAGCGAAGAGCAACTGGTGCAATTTCTCAAGACCGGCCGCAGTGACCGCAGCGCGGTGTTTGGTGGCATGAGTGATGTTGTCGTCCACAGCATGCAGTACATGTCGGAAGATGACCTGACCGCTATCGCCCGTTACCTCAAGACCCTGCCGGCGGTGGATCCGCAGGACCAGCCGCATCAGTACGACAAGCAAGTCGCCGACGCCTTGTGGAAAGGTGACGACAGCAAGCCGGGTGCCTCGGTGTATATCGACAACTGCGCTGCCTGCCACCGCACTGACGGCCACGGTTATACCCGTGTGTTCCCGGCGCTGGCGGGCAATCCGGTGTTGCAGACGGCGGATGCTACGTCGTTGATCAACATTGTGTTGAAGGGCGGTACATTGCCGGCCACTCATACGGCGCCGTCTACGTTCACCATGCCGGCGTTCGCCTGGCGCCTGTCGGACCAGGAAGTGGCGGATGTGGTGAGTTTCGTCCGTGGCAGTTGGGGCAATAAGGGCGCGCCGGTCAAGGCCAGCGATGTAGCAAACCTGCGAGAAAAGCACTGATCCCGTCCTGACCGCCAAACGGCACTGGTCAGAAGCCTTGCGCCTCGATACTGTATATAAAAACAGTATCGAGGCGCTTTCATGTCTACTCCGCTGCCGCCCCGTGGCCGGGGCACCGCCACCAACCTGCACAACCGCTTTGCGCCTACGGTCAGCGTGGCCGAGGATGACGGCTGGTTCCAGGAAGTGCCGCCGACCCAGGGCACCGAAGTGCGGATCGAAACGGCCAAGACCATCATCACCCGCAACAACTCACCGGACTTGCCGTTCGACCGTTCGATCAACCCCTATCGTGGCTGTGAGCATGGGTGCATCTACTGTTATGCGCGGCCCAGCCATGCCTATTGGGACATGTCGCCGGGGCTGGATTTCGAAACCAAATTGATCGCCAAGAGCAATGCCGCCGACGTGCTGGAACAGCAACTGTCGAAGCCCGGTTATGTGTGCGCGCCGATCAACCTGGGTTCCAATACCGACCCGTATCAGCCCATCGAGCGTGAATACACGATCACCCGGCAAACCCTGGAGGTGCTGCTGCGCTATCGGCACCCGGTGACCATCATCACCAAGGGTTCGCTGATATTGCGCGATCTTGACCTGCTCACGGCGTTGGCACGTCAGCGACTGGTCGCTGTGATGATCAGCCTTACCAGCCTGGACGACGAACTCAAGCGCATCCTAGAGCCGCGTACGGCGGCTCCCAAGGCGCGATTGCGGGCCATTCGGGTGATGCGCGAGGCCGGAATCCCCGTGGGCGTGCTGTGTTCGCCAATGATCCCGATGATCAACGACAGCGAGCTGGAAAGCCTGCTCACCGAAGCTCACGCGGCGGGCGCGCAGAGTGCGGCGTACATGATGCTGCGCCTGCCGCTGGAGGTGGCGCCGCTATTTGAAGAATGGCTGGCGGCGCATTACCCGCAGCGCGCGGCCCATGTGATGAGCCTGGTCCGCCAGGTGCGTGGCGGCGAGGTGTATGACAGCCGCTTCGGCGTGCGCATGCGCGGTGAGGGGCCGTTCGCCGATCTGCTCGCCCAGCGGTTCAGCAAGGCGATCAAGCGCCTGGGGCTGAACCGGCGAGAGGGGTTCAATCTGGATTGCACCGCGTTTTGTCCGCCGGGCAGACAGATGGCTTTGTTGTAGACTGATAGGAAGAATGCACTCTTCCTGTAGGAATGGTCGCGTTTTGACATCACTGAAACCCGCGATCTAGAGCGGTTCATTCAGTTTGAGTTAAGTTTCGGCGGTTACCTTGTTCAGCGAGTGACTGATGAGTCGGCGGCCTGCCCTGTGGCGTTTACAACTATTCCACTGGCCTGGCGTCGAACTGACCTGAATACTCCCCTGCATTAATCAAGAGGATGAATCATGAGTGACAAGGATAAACAGCCGTTGGCTGCGTCGGCTTCTGCCTCTCCGGTGGCGGAAACCGCCGATGCAGCGCTGCAGCATATTGTTGACGGCTTTTTGCATTTCCATCACGACGTCTTCCCCCAGCAGGAAGAACTCTTCAAGAAACTCGCCACGGCCCAGAGCCCGCGCGCGATGTTCATTACCTGCGCCGACTCGCGCATCGTGCCCGAGCTGATCACCCAAAGCTCCCCTGGCGACCTGTTCGTGACGCGTAACGTCGGCAACGTGGTGCCGCCTTACGGCCAGATGAACGGCGGTGTTTCCACGGCGATCGAATACGCGGTGCTGGCGCTGGGCGTGCAGCACATCATCGTCTGCGGGCACTCTGATTGCGGCGCCATGCGCGCAGTGCTCAACCCCGACAGCCTGGAGAAAATGCCGACGGTCAAGGCCTGGCTGCGGCATGCCGAGGTCGCCAAGACCATGGTCCATGACAACTGCGACTGCGCCAATGAAGGCGAGAGCATGAAGCTGTTGACCGAAGAGAACGTCATCGCCCAGTTGCAGCATTTGCGCACCCACCCTTCCGTGGCCTCGCGCATGGCCAATGGTCATTTGTTTATCCACGGTTGGATCTACAACATCGAGACCAGCGAAATCCGCGCCTTCGACGCGGACCAATCGGCGTTCCGACCGTTGAACGGCGAAGGCCCGATTCCTTCCGCGACGCCTAAAGCGCGCTTCTAAAACACTTCCCTGCCGGGTAAAGCGGTGGCTGCCATGGATGCAGCCAGGCTTTGCCGCGCCCGGCGAATGCCTCGGGAGAGTCATCATGCGTGCTGCTCAATTGAAAGCTGTATTGCCACGGGAGCTGCTCGCCTCGGTGGTTGTGTTCCTGGTTGCCTTGCCCTTGTGCATGGGGATCGCGATTGCGTCCGGCATGCCGCCAGCCAAGGGCCTGATCACTGGGATCATTGGCGGGCTGGTGGTGGGTTGGCTGGCGGGGTCGCCGCTGCAAGTCAGCGGTCCGGCTGCGGGCCTGGCGGTGTTGGTGTTCGAACTGGTGCGCCAGCACGGGATGTTGATGCTTGGGCCGATCCTGCTGCTGGCGGGCTTTCTGCAACTGGTGGCCGGGCGTTTGCGTCTGGGCTGCTGGTTTCGCGTCACGGCGCCGGCGGTGGTGTACGGCATGTTGGCGGGGATCGGCGTACTGATTGTGCTGTCGCAGATCCATGTGATGCTCGATGGCGCGCCGAAGCCGTCCGGGCTGGATAACCTGGCGGGCTTCCCGGCGGCCGTCGCGCAAGCCATACCGAGTCTGGGCTGGCAGGCCGGCTTGCTTGGGCTGTCGACCATGTTGGTGATGTACCTGTGGGACAAACTTCGGCCGAAAACCCTGCGCTTTGTGCCCGGTGCGTTGTTGGGCGTGGGTTTGACCACCGGCGTCAGCTTACTGCTCGCTTTGCAGGTCAAGCGCGTGGAGGTCCCGGAAAACCTTGCCGACGCCATCGACTGGTTGCGTCCCAGCGACCTGCTGAACCTGGCCGATCCGCAAATCTTGATTGCCGCTTTTGCCGTGGCGTTTATCGCCAGTGCCGAAACGCTGCTCTCCGCAGCCGCGGTAGATCGCATGCACAGCGGCCAGCGTTCGGATTTTGACAAGGAATTGTCCGCGCAAGGTGTGGGCAACATGCTCTGCGGTCTGGTCGGCGCGTTGCCGATGACCGGCGTGATCGTACGCAGTTCGGCCAACGTGCAGGCTGGGGCCACCACGCGATTTTCGGCGATGTTCCATGGTCTGTGGCTGCTGGCGTTCGTGCTGTTGTTGTCGAGTGTGCTGCAAAGCATTCCGGTCGCGAGCCTGGCGGGTGTGCTGGTGTATACCGGGATCAAGCTGGTGGACGTCAAGGCGTTCAAGGCCTTGGGTCGATATGGGCGGATGCCGATGTTCACCTACGCGGCCACTGCGTTGGCGATCATCTTTACCGACCTGCTGACCGGTGTGTTGGTGGGCTTTGGATTGACGTTGGTGAAGCTGGCGTTCAAGGCGTCGCGTTTGAAAATCAGCCTGATCGACCTGCCTCAGGACGGCGAGATGGAGCTGCGCCTGAGCGGTGCGGCGACCTTCCTGAAAGTACCGGCGTTGACCCAGGTGTTATCGACAGTGCCCGAGGGGACCACGATGCATGTGCCGTTGAATAACCTGAGTTACATCGACCATTCGTGCCTGGAGTTGTTGGAGGAATGGGGGCGGGCTAATGCGGCGAAGGGTTCGACGCTGGTGATTGAGGCGCGGGGGTTGAAGCGTCGGTTGGAAGGACGGGTGCGTACTACGACAGGGATAGGCTCCGCGGCACCGGTCAACTGACGAAACCGGATGAAAAATGTGGGAGGGGGCTTGCCCCCGATAGCGGTGGATCAGTTGGATTTACTTTGACTGACACACTGCTATCGGGGGCAAGCCCCCTCCCACATGTGGTATTCACCAGCCTTGAAAATCAGGCAGGTTGATCCAGTGCCAGCTCAACCCCCAGCTGGCGCGACAGGCATGGCCAGCGTTTCCACGCGGCTTCCGTGTCCGGGCTCTTGAGGGTTTCACGGTAGGCTTCGACCGACTCCAGCGCAAAGCTGTCTTCGTTGAGCATTTCATCCACCGCCAAATGCACGGCTTCATCCAACTGGTTGGCAAATGCTTCGCCAATCAACTGGTGGGCTATCAAGTTGGCCACGGTGGTGTCCGCCGGAATCAACGGCTGACCAAAGTGCTTGATATACAGATCGTTTACTTCTTCCACCAGTCGATGAGCCAGGTAGGCCTCGTCCAACAGGCCGTCGAGTCCTTCATGCCCAGCCAAAATGGCAGGCGGTTGCAGGAAGAAATGCTCGGCGATTTTCAGCACCGGCTTGATCTGGCTTTCGATGCCGGCCTCGCGGGCCACGTCGTTGGCGGCGTCCAGCAGGTCCGGGACGAGGTCGATGTAGGCAGTGACGAAGCGGGTCATCACGATGTTGCGGTCACCGTCAGCCAATGAAATGGCCGAATGCAGGTGCGGCAATTGGGTTTCCAATTGCTGGGCCAGTTGGCCCGTGCTGGCTTCGTGTTGATGGGCACGGGAAATCTGCTCGCGCAATGCGGCGGTGTTCATGAAGGCTCCAGTGATGCAGGCGTAGGAAAAGGGAGAGGATAAGGTAGCTCGTTTATACGAGGCCCTAAGACGCATTTGTCATAATTATTTCATGGTTATGCGCCGCTGTTATATCGAATTGCCATCGTTCGTCGGATAAACGATTCCGCGCCCGGTTTTATTGGCTCCGCCCGTCCGTTTTTGCTGATTTGTCCCTACACATTGCGGGGTTGCAGAGCCTGTCTATACTCGGATTTGTACGCAATTAGCTGATGACGCCAGACTGCATAAGCAGGTGAGGCTAAGCGGTTGTAAGCAGTATGGAAGCCGCTCCCTTCGACGCAGGTGCAAACCGGCGGGATAACAAGAACGATAAGGGGAACCCGCAATGACGCGACATCCACACGTTTGGATGGGCCTACTGTTGTGGTCGGTATTCGGTCAGGCGCACGCCGCCTGGACAACGAATATGGCGCCAGGGGCTACAGAAGTCAGTCACGCCGTGTTTGACCTGCACATGACCATTTTCTGGATCTGTGTGGTCATCGGCATCATTGTGTTTGGCGCGATGTTCTGGTCGATGATCCTGCACCGCCGGTCCACGGGCCAGGTGGCGGCGAAGTTCCACGAGAGCACTACCGTGGAAATCCTCTGGACCGTAGTGCCTTTGCTGATCCTCATTGCGATGGCCATTCCCGCGACCAAGACCCTGATCAACATCTACGACAGCAGTGAGTCGGATATCGATATCCAGGTCACCGGCTATCAGTGGAAGTGGCATTACAAATACCTGGGCCAGGATGTGGAGTTCTTCAGCAACCTGGCCACGCCTGCCGAGCAGATTCATAACCAGGCCTCCAAGGGCGAGCATTACCTGTTGGAAGTCGACCAGCCGCTGGTGCTGCCCGTTGGGGCCAAGGTGCGCTTTCTGGTGACGGCTGCCGACGTGATCCACTCTTGGTGGGTGCCGGCCTTTGCGGTCAAGCGCGATGCCATTCCCGGTTTCGTCAACGAGGCCTGGACCCGCGTCGAGAAGCCCGGCATCTACCGTGGCCAATGCGCCGAGCTGTGCGGCAAGGACCACGGTTTCATGCCGATTGTGGTCGAGGTCAAGTCCAAGGCTGACTACGACACCTGGCTCGGCGAGCGCAAGGAAGAAGCGGCCAAGCTCAAGGAACTGACCTCCAAAGAGTGGACGCTGGAAGAACTGGTGGCCCGGGGCGACAAGGTCTACCACACCACCTGTGTGGCCTGTCACCAGGCTGAGGGCCAGGGCCTGCCGCCGATGTTCCCGGCGCTCAAGGGCTCACCGATTGCCACCGGGCCCAAGGAAGACCACCTGCACCGCGTGTATTTCGGCAAGCCCGGCACCGCGATGGCGGCGTTCGGCAAGCAACTGTCGGAGGTGGATATCGCCGCCGTGGTGACCTACGAGCGTAACGCCTGGGGCAACAACAAAGGCGACATGGTCACGCCCAAAGACGTGTTGGCCATCAAGCAGGCGGAAAGCAAATGACCTCTTTCAAGGCGTTTAACTCGACCCGCCCCGCCCACCCGCTTGCAGGAGAACGGCCATGAGCACTGTGATCGATGACCATGGTCACGCCGACCATGCCCACGGCCCCGCCAAGGGACTGATGCGCTGGGTGCTGACCACCAACCACAAAGATATCGGCACGATGTACCTGTGGTTTGCCTTCACCATGTTCTTGCTCGGCGGCTCGTTCGCCATGGTGATTCGTGCCGAGTTGTTCCAGCCCGGTTTGCAGATCGTCGAACCGGCTTTCTTTAACCAGATGACCACCATGCATGGGTTGATCATGGTGTTCGGCGCGGTGATGCCGGCGTTCGTCGGGCTGGCCAACTGGATGATCCCGTTGATGATCGGCGCGCCGGACATGGCCCTGCCGCGCATGAACAACTTCAGCTTCTGGCTGCTGCCGGCAGCGTTCCTGCTACTGGTCTCGACCCTGTTCACCCCGGGCGGCGGGCCGAATTTCGGCTGGACCTTCTACGCGCCGCTCTCCACCACCTACGCGCCGGAAAGCGTGACGTTTTTTATCTTCGCGATTCACCTGATGGGCATCAGTTCGATCATGGGCGCGATCAACGTGGTCGCCACCATCCTCAACCTGCGCGCACCCGGCATGACCTTGATGAAAATGCCGCTGTTCGTGTGGACCTGGCTGATTACGGCGTTCCTGTTGATCGCAGTGATGCCGGTGCTGGCGGGTTGCGTGACCATGATGCTGATGGATATTCACTTCGGCACCAGCTTTTTCAGCGCGGCCGGCGGCGGTGATCCGGTGTTGTTCCAGCATGTGTTCTGGTTCTTCGGTCACCCTGAGGTGTACATCATGATCCTGCCGGCGTTCGGCGCCGTCAGCTCGATCATCCCGACCTTCTCGCGCAAGCCCTTGTTCGGCTACACCTCGATGGTCTACGCCACGGCGAGCATCGCGTTCCTGTCGTTCATCGTGTGGGCGCACCACATGTTCGTGGTGGGCATTCCGTTGGTGGGCGAGCTGTTCTTTATGTACGCCACGTTGCTGATCGCCGTGCCCACCGGGGTGAAGGTGTTCAACTGGGTCAGCACCATGTGGCAAGGCTCGCTGACCTTTGAGACACCGATGTTGTTCGCGGTGGCCTTCGTGATTTTGTTCACCATCGGCGGCTTCTCCGGGTTGATGCTGGCGATTGCCCCGGCGGACTTCCAGTACCACGACACCTACTTCGTGGTGGCGCATTTCCATTACGTACTGGTGCCCGGTGCGATCTTCGGCATCTTCGCCTCGGCCTACTACTGGCTGCCGAAATGGACCGGCCACATGTACGACGAAACCCTGGGCAAACTGCACTTCTGGCTGTCTTTCGTGGGGATGAACATGGCGTTCTTCCCGATGCACTTTGTGGGGTTGGCCGGCATGCCGCGCCGGGTGCCGGACTACAACCTGCAGTTCGCCGACTTCAACATGGTCTCGTCGATTGGCGCGTTCATGTTTGGCGCTACGCAGATCTTCTTCCTGTTTATCGTGATCAAGTGCATCCGTGGCGGCCCGCCGGCACCGGCCAAACCGTGGGATGGGGCTGAAGGGCTGGAGTGGAGCATTCCTTCGCCGGCGCCGTATCACACCTTCACTACGCCGCCGGAGGTCAAATGAACAGGCCACCACACATCCCCTGTGGGAGGGGGCTTGCCCCCGATGGCGGTGTGTCAGCCGACATCATCATTGGCTGTGAGTCAGCTATCGGGGGCAAGTCGAATCGTCGCACCGCCCGCTCCCACATTGACCGCGTTCGACTTGGGTGATCGTTATGGCTGACTCCGTACCCCTCAACCGCCTCGTCACCCGCCTGCTGATCCTGGTCGTGGCCATGTTCGCCTTCGGCTTCGCCCTGGTGCCGATCTACGACGTGATGTGCAAGGCGTTCGGCATCAACGGCAAGACCGCCGGGCAGTACGAAGGCGAGCAAACCGTTGACCCTTCGCGCCAGGTGCGGGTGCAGTTTTTGTCCACCAACGCCATCGACATGGTCTGGGAGTTTCACTCCAAAGCCGACGAAGTGGTGGTCAACCCAGGCGCGGTCACCGAGATGCTCTTCGTCGCCTACAACCCCACCGACAAGCCCATGACCGCCCAGGCGGTGCCGAGTATTTCCCCGGCTGAAGCGGCGATGTACTTCCATAAAACCGAATGTTTTTGCTTCACCCAGCAAGTGTTGCAACCCGGCCAGCGTATCGAGATGCCTGTGCGCTTCATCGTCGACCGGGCGATGCCCAAGGATGTGAAGCATTTGACCCTGGCGTACACGCTGTTTGATATCACTGCGCGCCAACCGCCGGTGGCCGTCCACAGCGGCGGCTAGCTACTGTTTGGCCCCTCAATCAGGAGAGCGAATACATGTCGTCTCATGATACGTACTACGTACCAGCGCAAAGCAAATGGCCAATAATTGCTACGTTTGGCCTGTTGATCACGGTGTACGGCCTGGCCGTGTGGTTCAACGACCTCAAGGCGGCGCGCCCGGAATCCCACGGGCCGTGGATCTTTTTCGTCGGGGGCCTGTTGCTGGCCTACATGTTGTTCGGCTGGTTCGGTGCGGTGATCAAGGAAAGCCGCGCCGGTTTGTACAGCCCGCAGATGGACCGCTCGTTCCGCTGGGGCATGACCTGGTTCATCTTTTCCGAAGTGATGTTCTTTATCGCATTCTTTGGTGCGCTTTTTTATGTCCGCCACATGTCAGGTCCGTGGCTGGGCGGCGAAGGGCACAAGGGCATCGCGCACATGCTGTGGCCGAACTTCGAGTTCACCTGGCCGTTGCTCAATAACCCGGACCCCAAGCTGTACCCGGCGCCGGAAGGCACTATCAGCCCGTGGGGCTTGCCGCTGATCAACACGATTCTGCTGGTCAGCTCCAGCGTGACCATCACCATTGCCCACCATGCGTTGCGCAAAGGCCATCGCGGCGCGCTGAAAATCTGGTTGGCGCTGACGGTCTTGCTGGGTTGGGCGTTCCTGGGTTTCCAGGCTGAGGAATATATCCACGCCTACAAAGAGCTGGGCCTCACCTTGGGCTCGGGCGTATACGGCGCGACGTTCTTCATGCTCACCGGCTTCCACGGCGCCCACGTGACCATTGGCACGATCATTTTGTTCGTGATGCTGATGCGCATCCAGCGCGGGCATTTCAATGCCGAGCACCAGTTCGGTTTTGAGGCGGCCAGCTGGTATTGGCACTTTGTGGATGTGGTGTGGATCGGGCTGTTTTTCTTCGTTTACGTGCTGTGAGGCGGGTTACCACGGCGCATGGGATACCAGTTGGCCGCTGAAAAAGCCCCAGGCGATCAGCGCCAGGGTGATCACGGCCAGAACCACACGCACGGTCAGGGCGTTGACGAGGCGATTGGAGTTGCCCTCGTCCTTGACCAGAAAGAACAAGCCACTGAATAGGCTCACCACGGTCGCGATCAGCATCAGGGCAATGGCGGCTTTGAGCATGGTCTGGCTCCACGGGGCTTTTATGGGAAAGGCGAGGCAATGAAAACAAGTATAGCCAGCGCCGCACAACGCTTTCGCCCAGGGCTCGCACCGACACTGGTGGTGTTGCTGCTGTTGCCGTTGATGGTTGGGTTGGGCTTTTGGCAGCTGTCACGCGGCCATGAAAAACAGCTGCTGGTGGACAGCTATGCCGAGCGGCGCCTGGCTGAGCCGGTCAGCAGTGTGCAGCTCGCTGAGATGGCTGATCCGGCCTTTCGCCGCGTGCGGCTACGCGGGCAATTCGATGTCGAGCACAGCGTGTTGCTCGACAACCGCATGCGCAACGGCAAGGCCGGCGTTGAGCTGCTGCAACCCTTTCACGACCAGGCCAGCGGCCAATGGCTGTTACTCAATCGCGGTTGGCTGCCTTGGCCGGACCGCCGCACCCCGCCGGTCTTCACCACGCCTGAACAGCCCTTGAATCTCGACGCCTGGGTCTACGTCGCCCCCGGCGAAACCTTCCAGCTGCATGCCGACCCGGCCACCGCGCAATGGCCGCGCCTGCTCACGGCCCTGCATCCCGCGGCTCTGTGGGCCGAACTGGGCCGCAGCGGCTTTACCTACGAGCTGCGCGCCGAGCCCGGCCTTGGCACGTACGACACCGACTGGGCCGTGGTCGCCATGGGCCCGGAAAAACACTTGGGGTATGCCGTGCAGTGGTTCGCCATGGCGTCGGCGTTGCTCGCGCTTTACCTCTACCTCGGATGGCACACCACAAAAAAGGAGAAGCCCCATGGGAGCGGCCATGAATCCACTCAACGTGTCTGAGCTGCCGAGCCGGCGCAAAGGTCGTTGGCAACTGATCCTGATCCTGATGATGGTGATCGGCCCGATGGCGCTGGCCACCTTTATGTACAAGCTGCAATTCTGGGTGCCGGACAGCCGCAGTTATCACGGCGAGATGATCGGCAATGGCCAGACCCGCGCCGATATCGGCGTGCAGTCCGACGAGGATCGCTGGCAACTGCTGGTGACCGCCCCCACCGCCTGCGCCGCCGATTGCCAGCAGTTGGTGTACCTGGCGCGCCAGCTGCAAATCAGCCTGGGCCGCGATGCTTCTCGCGCCCGTCATGCCCTGGCCAGCGCCCAGCCTGTGAGTGCCGAGTACGAAGCCAAACTCAAGGTCGAGTACCCGCAACTGCAACGCTACCCGCTGGACCTGACGACCTTCACCAAAGACGCCGCCGCGCCGGGTGATGCACAGCTGTGGATCGTCGACCCCCACGGCAACCTGGTGCTGCGCTACGACGCCAAGGTCAAGGGTAAGGACTTGCTCAACGACCTGCGCCTGCTGCTGAAACTGTCGAACATCGGATAAGGGCATCGTCATGGCCAAACCTGGATTTCGCCTCGCGTTGTTTGCCACCTTGCTGGCGCTGATCGTCGTGCTGCTGGGCGCCTACACCCGCCTGACCCACGCCGGCCTGGGCTGCCCCGACTGGCCGGGATGCTACGGCTTTATCAGCGTGCCCCAGAGCGAAGCCCAGTTGGCCCATGCCGAGCTGCATTTTCCCGATACCCCCGTGGAGGCGGACAAGGGTTGGGCAGAGATGACGCACCGCTACTTCGCCGGCACCTTGGGTCTGTTGATCGTGATGCTCGCCGCGCGTTCGTGGAGCCATCGGCGTGATCCGGGCCAGCCGGTGAAACTGCCGCTGTTTGTGTTGGTGGTGGTGTTTGCCCAGGCAGCATTTGGCATGTGGACGGTGACATTGAAGCTGTGGCCTCAGGTTGTAACGGGCCATCTACTCGGCGGCTTTGCCACCTTGAGCCTGCTGTTTCTGCTGACGCTACGCTTGTCCGGCGTGTTGCCCGCGTTGATTGTGCCCAAGCGCCTGCAATATTGGGCGACGGCAGGGTTGGTGTTGGTGATCGGGCAGATTGCGCTGGGGGGCTGGGTGAGTTCCAACTATGCGGCAGTGGCCTGTATCGATTTGCCGACCTGCCATGGCGAGTGGTGGCCGGCGGCGGATTTTGCCAATGGGTTTCACCTCACCCAGCATATCGGTCCGAATTACCTCGGCGGGCAGTTGGACAGCGAGGCGCGCACGGCGATTCATCTGACCCATCGTGTGGGCGCCGTGGTGGTCTCGCTGGTGCTGCTGGGCCTTGCCTGGCAACTCAAGGTGGTGGGCATGACGCGCCTGGCGGGCTTGCTGCTGATCGCCCTGGCGGCACAAATCTGCCTGGGCCTGAGCAATGTCTATTTCCATCTGCCACTGCCGGTGGCCGTGGCCCATAACGCGGGCGGCGCGGCGTTGCTATTGACCTTGGTGCTGGTCAACTACCACGCCCGCACCAGCCTGGTCCGCGTGCGTAACCAACTGCCGTTCGGCTGGCGCTTTATCCCGCGTAAACATGTATCGGGCCTGATCACCCTTAAAGGAGAAATGCCATGGCGACCTTGATCGGCGCCCGCCACGGCCGAGCACTGTGGCGCGACTACCTGGAGCTGACCAAGCCGAAAGTGGTGGTGCTGATGCTCATCACCTCCCTGGTGGGAATGTTCCTGGCGACCCGCGCCGGAGTGCCCTGGACGGTGTTGGTGTTCGGCAACCTGGGGATTGCCCTGTGTGCCGGTGGCGCGGCGGCCGTGAACCATGTGGTGGACCGGCGCATCGATGCGGTGATGGCGCGTACGCACAAGCGGCCATTGGCTGAGGGGCGTGTGTCGCCCCTGGCAGCGTTGGCGTTTGCTGTGTTTCTGGCGGTGGCGGGGCTGGCCCTGCTGCTGGCGTTCACCAACCCCTTGGCGGCATGGCTCACGTTGGCTTCATTGCTGGGTTACGCGGTGATCTACACCGGTTTTCTAAAGCGTGCGACGCCGCAGAATATCGTCATCGGCGGCCTGGCCGGTGCGGCCCCGCCGTTGCTGGGCTGGGTCGCGGTCACCGGGCATGCCAGCGCTGAACCGCTGTTGCTGGTGTTGATCATCTTCGCTTGGACCCCGCCGCACTTTTGGGCGCTGGCGATTCATCGCAAGGAGGAATACGCCAAGGCCGATATCCCCATGCTGCCGGTCACCCACGGCGAGCACTACACCAAGGTGCATATCCTGCTCTACACCTTCGCCCTGCTGGCGGTGAGCCTGATGCCCTATGTCATCCATATGAGCGGCCTGCTCTACCTGGCGTGCGCGCTGGTATTGGGCGCGCGCTTTCTGCAATGGGCCTGGGTGTTGTACCGTGGCGCTCAGCCGCACGCGGCGATCAACACCTTCAAGTACTCTATCTGGTACTTGCTGCTGCTGTTTATTGCCCTGCTCGTAGACCATTACCTATTGTTGAACCTATGACCCGAACCCAAAAAACCGTCTTTATCCTGGTGGCCATCGTCGCGTTGATCATGGGCCTGACCGTCAACAAAGTGCTCAATGGCAAAGGCCAGGGCGACCCGACCGCGCTGATCGACGCCGGTATCATCCTGCTGCCGCAGAGCCGTCAACTGCCGCCGGTGAGCATGACCAACCAGGACGGCCAGCCCGTGCTGGTCAACGAGCTGAAAGGCAAGTGGAGCCTGCTGTTCTTTGGCTACACCTTCTGCCCGGACATCTGCCCGACCACCCTCGCCCAGCTGCGCCAGATCAAGAGCGAGCTGCCCAAGGATGTTGTGGATAAGTTGCAGGTGGTCCTGGTCAGCGTCGACCCGCATCGCGATACGCCGACCCAGCTCAAGCAGTATTTGGGCTACTTCGATCCGCAGTTTGTCGGCCTGACCGGGGCGAATGTGGAGGAGGTGCAGAAGGTGTCGAATGCGGTGAGCATTCCGTTTATTCCGGCGGACACCAGCAAGCCGAACTACACCGTGGACCACAGCGGCAACCTGGCGGTGATCGGGCCGGATGGGACGCAGCGAGGGTTTATTCGGGCGCCGTTGAATAATCAGAAGTTGGTGGCGCAGTTGCCAGGGTTGCTGAACCGCAATTAACAGACAACACAAAACAAATGTGGGAGGGGGCTTGCCCCCGATTGCTGAGTGTCAGTCACTGCATCTAGTGGCTGACCCACTGCTATCGGGGGCAAGCCCCCTCTCACATGTTGATCTCCGGTGTTTGGGAGATCGAGTCAGATCAGAACGCCGGCTTGATCGCGCCTTTGTACTTCTCTTCGATGAACTTCTTCACTTCCGGGGTGTGCAGGGCTGCAACCAGCTTCTTCACCGCATCCGAATCCTTGTTGTCTTCGCGGGTCACCAGGATGTTCACGTAAGGCGAGTCGTTGCCTTCGATCACCAGGGCGTCCTTGGACGGATCCAGCTTGGCTTCCAGCGCGTAGTTGGTGTTGATCAGCGCCAGATCGACCTGGGTCAGCACGCGCGGCAGGGTGGCGGCTTCCAGTTCGCGGAATTTCAGGCCTTTCGGGTTGCCGGTGATGTCCTTGATGGTCGACAGGATGTTCGTCGGGTCCTTCAAGGTGATCACGCCCGCTTTAGCCAGCAGCAGCAGCGCACGGCCGCCGTTGGTGGCGTCGTTCGGGATGACCACGTTGGCACCATTTGGCAGTTCGTCCAGCTTCTTGTGCTTGCTGGAGTAGGCGCCCAGGGGCTCCAGGTGCACCGCGCCGACGCTCACCAGGTGAGTGCCCTTGGCCTTATTGAACTCATCCAGGTACGGCTGGTGCTGGAAGAAGTTGGCGTCCAGGCGCTTTTCCGCCACTTGCACGTTGGGCTGCACGTAGTCGGTGAAGACTTTGACTTGCAGGTCGACGCCTTCTTTGGCCAGTGCAGGTTTCACGAACTCCAGGATTTCCGCATGCGGCACCGGCGACGCGGCGACGGTGATGGTCTCGGCGTGGGCGGAAAACGCAGCAACGGCGGCGAAAGCAACCAGTAGTTTTTTCATCCAACAAGCTCCTTGTTCGGGCATGTGCCGGCGGGGGCCGGCAATGGCCGTTATTTTCGAGAAAAATGCACCACCAGCTTGTCGCCGACGGTTTGCAGAATTTGCACCAGGATCAACAGCATCACCACGGTGACCACCATCACGTCGGTCTGGAAGCGCTGGTAGCCGAAACGGATCGCCAGGTCACCCAGGCCGCCAGCCCCGACGACACCGGCCATGGCCGTGTAGGACACCAGTGTAATCGCCGTCACCGTAATCGCTGCGAAAATGCCGGGACGGGCTTCGGGCAGCAAGGCGTTGGTAATGATCTGGCGCGTGGTGGCGCCCATCGATTGGGTTGCCTCGATGATGCCGCGGTCCACTTCCCGCAGGGCGGTTTCCACCAAGCGCGCGAAGAACGGCGTTGCACCCACGACCAGCGGCGGAATCGCACCGGCCACACCCAGCGAAGTACCGGTGATCAGCACCGTGAACGGGATCATCACGATCAACAGGATGATGAACGGCAGCGAACGCAGGATGTTCACGATCAGCGACAGCAGTGCGTACAGGCCTTTTTGCTCGAACAGTTGGCGCGGGCTGGTGAGGAACAGCAGCACGCCCAGTGGCAAGCCCAGCACCACGGTGAAGAACAGCGAACCGAACAGCATGATCATGGTGTCGCCGGTGGCGAGCCAGATTTCCGACCAGTCGATATTGGCGAAGAAACTCAACAGGACTTCCATTAGCGCAGGACCTCCATGTGGACGTCAGCGGCGGTGAAGCGCGCAAACGCGGCTTCCATGTCGCCACCGGTGACGGCGAGGGTCAATTGCCCGTAGGGGATGTCTTTGATGCGGTCGATACGACCGGCGAGGATGCTGTAGTCCACACCCGTTTCACGGGCGACGGTACCCAGCAGCGGCGCGTAGGTCGCTTCGCCCTGGAACGTCAGGCGCACAATGCGGCCCGGCACATGGGCGAAGTCATCGCGCTGCTCGTTTTCGTCAACCTGCTCGGACTCTTGCACGAAGCGCTTGGTGGTCGGGTGCTTGGGGTGCAGGAACACGTCGACCACCGAGCCTTGCTCGACGATCACGCCGGCATCCATCACCGCCACTTGGTCGCAGACGCGGCGGATCACGTCCATTTCATGGGTGATCAGCACGATGGTCAGTTTCAACTCGCGGTTGATCTCGGCCAGCAGTTGCAGCACCGAGGCGGTGGTCTGCGGGTCGAGGGCGCTGGTGGCTTCGTCGCACAGCAAAATCTTGGGTTTGGTCGCCAGGGCGCGGGCGATGCCGACGCGCTGTTTCTGGCCACCGGACAACTGCGCCGGGTACTTCTTGGCGTGGTCCGACAGGCCGACGCGGGCCAGCAGCTCGGCAACGCGCAGGTCGATTTCGCGGCTGGACAACTCGCCGGCGAGGGTCAGTGGCAGGGCCACGTTGTCGGCAACGGTCTTGGAGGCCAGCAGGTTGAAGTGCTGGAAGATCATCCCGACCTGCTGGCGAAAACGGCGCAGGCCGTTGGCGTCCAAGGCAGTGACTTCTTCGCCGTCGACGCTGATCTGGCCGCCGCTCGGTTCTTCCAGGCGATTGATCAGGCGCAGCAGGGTGCTTTTGCCCGCACCCGAATGGCCGATAAGGCCAAACACCTGGCCGTTCTCGACGGTCAGGCTGGTGGGGTGCAGCGCGGGGATTTCCTTACCGGCGACGCGGTAGGTTTTATGGACGTTATGAAACTCGATCACGTAGCGAACCTTGTGGGGCGCATTGAAAAGGGATCAGCGGTTAGCCGGGCGCGCATTTTAGCCTGTCCATCTAGTGTTTCTTAGCATTTATTTCGTATTCATCCAGCGATTTGGCAATAACGCGATCAAAGGTCATAAAAAAGGAACGGCCCAAAACCCCGTCAGTCACTACTTAAGCAACTCGATTGCCCGGGTGCCGTGCCTGGGTCTGAATAAGGAGTTTTGACTGATGAGCACGAAAAAGCCAAAGAGCGAACTCGCCGGAACCGATACCTTGGACCGTAAGAACACCAACGCCAAATTGCAGGCTTTGGAGGAATTTCGCTCCGATGCCACTGGCCAAGCCCTGCGAACTAACCAGGGTGTAAAAATCTCTGACAACCAGAACAGCTTGAAGGCCGGCGCGCGCGGGCCTTCGCTGCTGGAAGACTTCATCATGCGTGAAAAGATCACGCACTTTGACCACGAGCGTATCCCGGAGCGCATCGTGCATGCCCGTGGTACGGGGGCGCACGGCTATTTCCAGAGTTACGAAAACCATTCGGCACTCACCAAGGCCGGTTTCCTGCGTGATCCAGGGCACAAGACCCCGGTGTTCGTGCGTTTCTCCACCGTGCAGGGCCCGCGCGGCTCCGGCGATACGGTGCGGGACGTACGCGGTTTTGCTGTGAAGTTTTTCACCGACGAAGGTAACTTCGACTTGGTGGGCAACAACATGCCGGTGTTTTTCATACAGGATGCGATCAAATTTCCTGACTTCGTGCATGCGGTAAAACCTGAGCCGCACAACGAAATTCCTACGGGGGGGTCGGCGCACGATACGTTCTGGGATTTCGTCTCGCTGCAGCCGGAGTCGGCGCATATGGTCATCTGGGCCATGTCCGACCGTGCAATTCCGAAAAGCCTGCGCAGCATGCAGGGCTTTGGCGTACATACCTTCCGCTTTATCAATGCCGAAGGCGTCTCCACTTTCGTCAAGTTTCACTGGCGTCCGACGGCGGGGACCTGCTCCCTGGTGTGGGATGAAGCGCAAAAGCTCGCGGGTAAAGATACCGACTACCACCGTCGCGATCTGTGGGAATCCATTGAAACCGGCGATTACCCTGAATGGGAGCTGGGCGTGCAGGTCATTCCTGAAGATAAGGAGCACGCCTTTGACTTCGACATTCTGGACCCCACCAAGCTGATTCCGGAGGAGCTGGTTCCGATCACTCCGCTCGGCAAAATGGTGCTGGATCGCAACCCTGACAACTTCTTCGCCGAAGTCGAGCAGGTAGCGTTCTGCCCCGGACATATTGTGCCGGGCATCGACTTCTCCAATGACCCGCTGTTGCAGGGGCGTCTGTTCTCCTACACCGATACCCAAATCAGTCGCCTCGGTGGCCCGAACTTTCACGAGTTGCCGATCAACCGCCCGGTCGTCCCGTTTCACAATGGTCAGCGCGATGCCATGCACCGCACCGTGATCGATAAAGGCCGCGCCGCCTATGAGCCGAATTCGATTGATGGTGGCTGGCCTAAGGAAGCGCCGGCGGCAGCACAAGACGGTGGGTTCGAGTCGTACTACGAGCGCATCGATGCGCATAAGGTGCGTGAGCGCAGTGAATCGTTCGGCGATCACTTCTCCCAGGCGCGCCTGTTTTTCCGCAGCATGAGCAAACACGAGCAAGAGCACATCATTTCGGCCTACAGCTTTGAGCTGGGCAAGGTGGAGCGTGAGTTTATTCGTGCGCGGCAGGTTAACGAGATTCTGGCCAATATCGATTTGGAGCTGGCCAAGCGCGTGGCTGAAAACCTTGGTTTGCCGGTGCCGAAAAAAGGCACGGTAGAGGAGCGCAAGACCTCGTTGGCACGCTCGCCCGCGTTGAGCCAAGCGAACTTGCTGCCGGCGGATATCAAAACGCGCAAGGTGGCGATCCTGGCGGCGAATGGCGTGGATGGTGTGGCAATTGCTGCGTTGAAGAAGGCGCTGGAGGCTGAGGGCGCGCATGCCAAATTGCTAGGGCCGACGTCGGCCCCGGTAACAGCGGCGGATGGCAAGCGCTTGCCGGTGGATGCATCGATGGAAGGGTTGCCCTCCATTGCGTTTGACGCGGTGTTCATCCCGGGTGGCAAGGATTCGGTGAAGGCGCTGAGCGGCGACGGGGTCGCGTTGCATTACGTCCTGGAAGCGTACAAGCACCTTAAGGCGATTGCCGTCGCCAGTGAGGCGAAGTCGTTGCTGGACCTGCTCAAGCTTGAGGCGGATGCGGGGCTGATCGTGGGGGCGGATGGGAAAGCGTTCAAGGCGTTCTTTGCCGCGATTGGGCAGCATCGGGTGTGGGATCGTGAGCCTAGGGCCAAGGCGATTCCGGCTTAAGCTTTTTGGTTGGCTGTTAGATTGCTATCGGGGGCAAGCCCCCTCCCACACTTTGAATGTGTTCACAGGTCAAAATGTGGGAGGGGGCTTGCCCCCGATGGCTTTATTGAGCCTTGCGCGGAATCAGAACAACCTGCGCCGGAATCTTCTTCAAGATCTGCCGGTGAATCTTCAAGTCATACGCCGAATCAATGCGCTTCACCCGCTTGGTCAGCAGGGTGGAGAGCCACGGGTAATCCTCGGTGCGCGGCACCTGGATGCTCACATCACACTGGTAATTCACCACATCGGTCGCGATGGCATCGAGCTGATGACGCAGTTCCTGGATATCCGTGAGGTTCAGCGCCACGGTGGTGCTTTCTGCCGCCGGGTCGATCACTTTGGCCGCAGGCTTGGCTTCGGCGGCTTTCAAGGCGGCTTCGGCTTTATCCAGCTCGGCTTTGCGGGCGTGGCTGATGGCGCTGTTGACGCCACCGGTCAGCGCGGGGGCCTTGGGCATCAGGGCGCGGGCACGGCTGAGGGCAGTGGCGGCGGCGTTGACATCACCTTTTTGCAGCACGATCTGGCTGCGCTGCAGGTACGCTTCGGCCAACTGGCGCTGGTAAGGCTCCAGGGTCGGGTCGTTGGGCGACTGGGCTTGCAGCGCCGCCAACTCGTCTTCGGCAGTGGCCAACTCGCTGCTGGCCAGGTTTTGCTCCAGCTGTGCGATGGCCGCAGCGCGGGCGTCCGGCGGTTCTGTGGCCGCGGGCGGTGTGCTTTGACAGGCGCCCAGCAGCAGGGAAAATGCGGCAAGGAGCAGATAACGGGAGGTGAACGGCTTCATTCCTGCGACTCTCTATTTGCGCAAAAAGCGAGCAAGTCTACACCCCTCGACGGGGCAGGACAAAACTCAGCAGAAAGAGGGCAGCGGCCGTGACCACAATCGATGGCCCGGCCGGCGTGTCCTTGAACCAGGACAATGCCAGCCCTCCGCACACTGCCAGCATTCCCAACAGACTTGCGCCAATCGCCATTTGCTCCGGTGAGCGAGCATGGCGCTGGGCGGCGGCTGCGGGAATGATCAACAGCGACGTGATCAACAATACGCCGACAATCTTCATCGCGACAGCAATCACCACGGCGATCAGCAACATCAGGGCCATGCGCAGGGTCGGTACGGGCAGGCCTTCGACGGTGGCCAGCTCTTCGTGCACGGTGATCGCCAGCAGGGGTCGCCACAACGCCACCAGCAACACCAGCACCAGGGCGCTGCCGCCGAGGATCCAGGCCAGATCGGTGGTGCTGATCGCCAGCAGATCGCCGAACAGGTAGGCCATCAGGTCGATGCGCACTTCATGCATAAAGCTCAGCACCACCAGGCCCAATGACAGTGTGCTGGGCGCCAGGATGCCCAGCAGCGTGTCCGAGGCCAGCGGCTGGCGCTGCTGCAAGGTCACCAGCAGCACCGCCAGCAGCAGGCAGCCCACGGTCACCGCGATGGTCGGGCTCACATCCAGCAAGAAGCCCATGGCCACGCCCAACAACGCCGCGTGGGACAGCGTATCGCCAAAGTAGGCCATGCGCCGCCATACAACAAACGAGCCCAATGGGCCCGCAACCAACGCCAAAGCCAAGCCTGCCAGCAGGGCGTACAGCAGAAAATCAGCCATGCTTGCAGCCATCTCCATGAACGTGGGTGTGAGGTGCAGCGGGATCATCGACGACAGCGCCATGCAGGTCATGGGCGTGGTCGTGATGGTGGTGGTAGATCGCCAGGCTCTGGGCATTCTTGCCGAACAGTTCGACGAACGCCGGGTCGCCGCTGACCTGTTCCGGGTGGCCGGAGCAGCACACGTGGCGGTTGAGGCATACCACTTGGTCGGTGGTGCTCATCACCAGGTGCAGGTCGTGGGAAACCATCAGCACGCCGCAGCCATGGCGGTCGCGCAGACGGGTGATCAGGCTGTACAGCTCGGCCTGCCCCGCGACGTCGACGCCTTGCACGGGTTCGTCCAGCACCAGCAGTTCCGGTTCGCGCAACAGGGCGCGGGCGAGCAGGACACGCTGCATTTCGCCGCCGGAGATGCTTTGCACAGGGCTGTCGATCACCTGTTCGGCGCCCACTTCCTTGAGCGCAGCCTGGGCGCGGGCGCGGTCCACACCGGGCACCAGGCGCAGGAAGCGCAGCACGGACAATGGCAATGTCGGATCGACGTGTAGTTTTTGTGGCATGTAGCCCACGCGCAGCTTGGGCTTGCGCCATACACTGCCGCTGTCGGGCTTGAGCAGGCCAAGCACGGCACGCACCAGAGTGGTCTTGCCGGCGCCGTTGGGGCCGATCAGAGTGACGATCTGCCCGGGCTCCACGCTCAGCGCGATGTTGTCCAGCACGGCTTGCCCGGCGAACGTGACCCCAACCTGTTCCAGGCGGATTAACGCGTTGCTCATCAAGCCCCCTGGCAACCGGAGCACAGGCCGACCACTTCGACCGTTTGCCCTTCGACGCGGAAACCAACCTCGGCGGAGCTTTTGATGATGGCGTCGCTGATGCTTTTTTGTTCAAGCTCGATGGCGGCGTGGCACTCGCGGCAAATCAGGAATTGGCCTTGGTGTGCGTGTTCCGGGTGGCTGCAGCCGACGAAGGCGTTGAGCGAGGCGATGCGGTGCACCAGGCCGTTTTCCAGCAGGAAGTCCAGCGCGCGGTACACGGTCGGCGGCGCGGCGCGGCGGCCGTCCTGCTCGCTGAGTACGCCGAGAATATCGTAGGCGCCCAGCGGCTTGTGGCTCTGCCACACCAGTTCCAGCACGCGGCGACGCAAGGCGGTCAGGCGCAAACCCTTCTGTGCACACAGGGTATCGGCCTCCGACAGTGCGGTATGCACGCAGTGAGAGTGGTCGTGGGGACGGCTGGCAAGCGGTGTTTTAGGCATGAGCGGCGACAGACATTTGATAGAGACGTTATTATGTTACCCGTTCCTACACCATCGAGTGGTCATCGTGTCCCGACTTTTTCCTGTTTTTGTCGTATTCATCACCAGTTTGTTCGTCGCTGGTGCCGCTCAGGCCGAGGTCAAGGTGCTGACCAGCATCAAGCCGCTGCAGTTGATTGCCGCTGCTGTGCAGGACGGCGTGGCCGTTCCCGAGGTGCTGTTGCCGCCGGGCGCTTCGCCGCATAACTACGCGTTGCGCCCATCCGACGTACGGCGCGTGCAGTCGGCAGACCTGCTGTACTGGATCGGCCCGGACATGGAAAGCTTCCTGCCCCGCGTGCTCAAGGGCCGCAGCTTGCCGACCGTGGCGGTTCAGGATCTTTCGGGGATGAAACTGCGCCGTTTCGCCGAAGATAGCCACTCCCACGCCGATGAAGCCGACGAGCATGATCATGATCACCGTCCAGGCAGCCTGGATGCGCACTTGTGGCTGTCGACAGTGAATGCCCGGGTGATCGCCGCGCGCATGGCGGCCGACCTCAGCGCAGCCGACCCGGCCAATGCCGCGCGTTACCAGAGCAACACCAAGGCGTTCGATGAGCGTTTGGATGCGTTGGATGCCCGTTTGAAAGCGCGCCTGGCATCGATTGGCGACAAGCCTTACTTCGTGTTCCATGAAGCGTTCGATTACTTCGAGGATGCCTACGGCCTCAAGCACACCGGCGTATTCAGCGTTGCCGCCGAAGTACAGCCCGGCGCCCAACATGTGGCCGCCATGCGTACGCGGTTGCAGGAAGTGGGCAAGACCTGTGTGTTCAGTGAGCCGCCGTTGCGTCCGCGTTTGGCCGAAACCCTGGTGGCTGGGTTACCGGTGAAGTTGGCGGAGTTGGATGCGTTGGGTGGGTATACACCGGCTACAGCACAAGGCTATGAGCAGGTGCTGGAGAAGTTGGGCAATGACCTGGCGGGTTGCCTGGAGTCGCTCTAAAGACTGGTGAAAATCAAATGTGGGAGGGGGCTTGCCCCCTCCCACATTTTAATCCCGGTTGTCTGTTAGAGCGCGAACGGCAGTTGGATCGTCACCTGCTGGCGTTGCGACAAGCGGTGCTCAAACTCCGCCGGGTCGTGAATCAACACGTCCTGCCCGGCAAACGATTCAGCCGCGATCAGCCGCGACAACCAAAACCGCACACACGCCACGCGCAGCATGACTGGCCACAATTCGGCTTCCTTCGCGGTAAACGGGCGCAACGCCGCATAGGCACCTAACATCGCGCGAGCGCGCGGCCCCTCGATCACGCCCTCTTCGTCCGAACACCAGTCATTCAGGGCAATCGCCACGTCATACAGCATCGGGCCGGAACAGGCGTTGTAGAAGTCGATCAGGCCTGTGAGGTGCGTGCCTTCGAACATCGCGTTGTCGCGGAACAGGTCGCCGTGGATGTTGGCGCGTGGCAGGGCGAGGATCTGGGCCTTATGGGTTTCGATCTCGTCCAGCGCGTCCTGGAGCAGGCGTTGCGGCACCTCTTCAAGGTGTGAAATCAGCTGAGAACCTTCACTGAGCATCCAATCCAGGCCGCGATCGGTCTTGCGCTCCAGCACCTTGTCGCCTTGCGTCGCGAGGTGCAGATGGCCAAGCAGTTCGCCAACCTGGGCGCAATGCTGAGCGTTGGCCTCCTTGATGTGCTTGCCAGCCAGGCGCGGTTGCAGCAGCGCCGGTTTGCCTTTCAGCTCGCGCAGGGCCACGCCATCGGTGGTGCGCAGGGCGTAGGGCACGGGCAAGTCTGCATCGTGGAGCACGTCGAGCAGTTCGATGAAGAACGGCATCTCCGCCACGGGGCCGCGTTCAACCAGGGTCAGGACAAACTCGCCCTGTTCCAGGCTGATAAAGAAGTTGGTGTTTTCGCTACCGGCGGCAATTCCCTGGAAATCAAGCAGGCGGCCGAGCCCGTAAGGGGCGAGAAAGGTTTCCAGCTCGGGCCGAGCCAGGGGGGTGAACACAGACATGGTTAAAACTGCCAGTACGGGCGCCGCGGTGCGCGGCGCCAATTGAAGTTAAGAAATCATTTCCATTCGAAAATCTTCCATGACGGGATCAGCATATCCGGCTGGTCAGAGCGGATGAAGTTCGCGTCGGTTCCGTCGGCGCGTACCAGGAAATACGGTGGCGCGCCCTTCGGTGTTACCTTGATCGCGTACAGAAACCCGTTTTGGCGGTATTCCTGGATGGTTTTATCGCCTTCCGTGCGAATGGTAACTTCCGGATCGCCCGATGGGGCACTGTCTGCTGCCATGGCAGCCATCGGAGCGAGTGCAATCAAGCCAGTGAACAGCAGGCGATTGAATGTACGCATGATAACCTTGTCCCTTTGTCGTCATTGGTCCGGCTATTCTAGCGCCTGACCCGCCGAAAAGGTTGATCCTGCTCATGAGCCAAGCCCCCCTCGTCCTGGTGGACGGTTCTTCTTATCTGTACCGCGCCTTCCACGCGCTGCCACCGCTGACCACCTCTAAAGGCCTGCCGACCGGTGCGGTCAAGGGCGTGTTGAACATGCTCAAAAGCCTGCGCAAGCAGTACCCGGACAGCCCGTTCGCGGTGGTGTTCGACGCCAAGGGTGGGACCTTTCGCGACGACATGTACGCCGAATACAAGGCCAACCGACCGAGCATGCCCGATGACATGCGCGTGCAAATCGAGCCGCTGCACCAGAGCGTCGTTGCCCTGGGCTTCCCATTGCTGTGTGTCGAAGGCGTCGAGGCCGATGATGTAATCGGCACCTTGGCCCGCAGCAGCGCGGCCGCCAACCGACCGGTGGTGATCTCGACCGGTGACAAGGACATGGCGCAGCTGGTGGACGGGCACATTACCTTGGTCAACACCATGACCGGTAGTTCGATGGACATCGACGGCGTAAAGGAGAAATTTGGCGTCGCTCCGGAGCAGATCATCGACTATCTGGCGTTGATGGGCGATTCGTCCGACAACATTCCGGGCGTTCCGGGCATTGGTCCCAAGACCGCGTCTGGTTTGCTGGTGGGTGTGAATGGTGGGATCAAAGAGCTGTATGAGCAGTTGGACATCGTGCCGACCCTACCGATCCGAGGCGCCAAGACGCTGCCGGCCAAGTTGGAAGAACATCGCGAGATGGCGTTCCTTTCCTACCAATTGGCGACGATCAAGTGCGATGTACCGTTGGAAGTGGGCCTGGATGACCTGCACCTGATCGAGCCGGACCGCGAAAAACTGCTGGAGCTGTACACGCTGCTGGAGTTCAAGAGCTGGATCGATGAGGTTCAGCGCGACGCCAAGCGTGTCGAGCTCAAGGCAGCGCCTGTCGCCGAGGAAGTAGTAGAGAACGCCGCGCCTGTAGAAACGACTTACACCACTGTCCTTGACCAGGCCACGTTCGACCTTTGGTTGAAGAAGCTTGGCGAGGCGAAGTTGTTCGCTTTCGACACCGAAACCACGGGTATCGACGCGCAACAGGCGCAATTGGTCGGCGTGTCTTTCGCCGTGCAACCCCATGAAGCGGCCTACATCCCGCTGACCCATTCCTACATCGGTGCGCCGGAGCAGTTGGACCGCGACACCGTGTTGCTCGCCCTGAAACCGCTGCTGGAAGACCCGACCAAGCTAAAGGTCGGCCAGCACGCCAAGTTCGACATGAATATCCTGGCCAACTGCGCCATCGGTGGTGACCCGGCGCAGGGCATCACCGTGCGCGGCATCGCGTTCGATACCATGCTTGAATCCTACGTGCTGAACTCCACCGCGACGCGGCATGACATGGACAGCTTGGCCAAGAAGTACCTGGATTACGACACCGTCGCCTTCCAGGACATCGCCGGCAAAGGCGCCAAGCAGTTGACCTTCGATCAGATCGCGCTCGAGCAGGCGGGCCCTTACGCTGCCGAAGATGCGGATATCACCTTGCGTCTGCATCAGGAGCTGTTCAAGCAGCTGTCGGCGATCCCGAGCCTGGCCAGTGTGCTGACCGATATCGAGATCCCGTTGGTGCCGGTGCTGGCGCGTATCGAGCGCCAGGGCGCGCTGGTCGACAAGGCGCTGCTGGGTATCCAGAGCATCGAGTTGGGCGACAAGATGGTTGAGCTGGAGCGCCAGGCGTTCGAGATCGCCGGTGAGGCGTTCAACCTGGGCTCGCCCAAGCAGCTCGGTGCGATTCTCTACGAAAAACTCGGTTTGCCGGTGTTGAAGAAGACCGGCAAGGGCCAGGCTTCCACCGCTGAAGAAGTGCTGGCCAAGCTGGCCGAAGATGACTACCCGCTGCCCAAGGTGCTGATGCAGTACCGCAGCATGAGCAAGCTGAAAAGCACCTACACCGACCGTTTGCCGGAGCAGATCAACCCACGGACCGGGCGTATCCATACGTCTTATCACCAGGCCGTCGCGGCGACCGGGCGGTTGTCGTCCAGTGATCCGAACTTGCAGAACATCCCGGTGCGCACCGCCGAAGGGCGGCGCATTCGCCAGGCGTTTGTCGCGCCCAAGGGCTACAAGCTGCTGGCGGCGGACTATTCGCAGATCGAGTTGCGGATCATGGCGCACTTGTCCAAGGACGAGGGCTTGATGAACGCGTTCCGCAACGACCTGGACGTGCACACCGCGACGGCGGCTGAGGTGTTCAAGGTTGAGCTGGCTGAGGTCACCTCCAATCAGCGTCGCAGCGCCAAGGCGATCAACTTCGGCCTGATCTACGGCATGGGTGCGCAAAAGCTGGGCAAGGACATCGGCGTCGACACCAAGACCGCCAAGGCCTACATCGATGTCTACTTCGCCCGCTACCCTGGCGTGCGTGAATACATGGAGCGCACCCGCGCCCAGGCTGCCGATCAGGGGTATGTCGAAACCTTCTTCGGGCGTCGTCTGTACCTGCCGGATATCAACTCCAACAAGCCACAGGAGCGTGCGGCAGCCGAACGTACCGCAATCAACGCACCGATGCAGGGGACGGCGGCGGACATCATCAAGAAGGCGATGGTGTTAGTGGATAACTGGCTGACCGAGTCTAGCCTGGATGCCAAGGTGATCCTGCAAGTGCACGACGAACTGGTGCTTGAGGTGCGTGAGGATCTGGTGGCGCAGGTCAGCGAGAAGATTCGCGAGCACATGAGTGCGGCGGCGAAACTGGATGTGCCTTTGGTGGTGGATGTGGGCGTAGGTGATAACTGGGACGAAGCGCACTGATTGCGCGGGCTCTGCCATCGCCTCGGGTGGTGGCAGAGTGCTTTAGATCAGATGTCGCCGTCAGTTATTTCCAATAGTTTTTTGAACCTGCCGGAACTTAACCCGTGAACTGCTACTCAGAGTTACTGAATGGGTGGTGAAGCCCTTCAATGCTCCTATGTTGTGTTAAGTGTTGGCAGATATCTGGACCCCGCCCTAGCGGTCCAGTACTTGAACCCCGAACTTCCCCTCCCCATAAGAAGTCCGGGGTTTTTTTTGCCCGCAGAAAAGTTATTCCGCGACGTCTGCGCCCTTGTCCGCCAATTCCATCCAGCCCGCCAGCACGGTGTATGCCTCTTCCAGGCCCATGCGTTTTGGCGCCGAGAACAGCTGAATGGTGATCGCGTCACCCCAACCCTTACGAATTTCGGACTGCACTTTGAGCAGGGTGTTCTTGGCTGCGCCGTAGGTGAGTTTGTCGGCCTTGGTCAGCAGGATATGCATCGGCATGCCGCTGGCAACGGCCCAGTCGAGCATCAGCAGGTCGAAGTCGGTCATTGGATGACGGATGTCCATCATCAAAATCAACCCTTTCAAACTCTCGCGACCACCCAGGTAAGCCTCCAGGTGACGCTGCCAGTGCAGCTTCAACGGGATAGGCACTTTCGCGTAACCGTAGCCCGGCAGGTCGACCAGACGCCGATCATCGTCTAGCTTGAAGAAATTGAGGAGTTGCGTGCGGCCCGGGGTTTTCGAGGTGCGTGCCAGGCTGGCGTGGGTCAGGGTGTTCAGGGCGCTGGACTTGCCGGCGTTGGAACGACCGGCAAAGGCGACTTCAAAACCTTCGTCATCGGGGCATTGGTCAACTTTGGCGGCGCTGAGCATGAACGTGGACTGTTGGCACAGGCCGAGGATGGGATTCTTGAGTTGCATGAGATTTCCGATGTGGGCGATGCCGAAAAAGGGTGCGGCAAGCGGTGTCGTTTCCGTTTCAGTAGCGCCAGTATATAATGCCGCAGATTTTGTGTGTGTTTTGTCCCAGCGAAGGATGAGATTCACGGGAGCGAAAGACCTTTATTGCGCATTAGAACGCAAAACGCTCTCAAACCCTGAAATGGTCGACGTATGACCAGATGGTTGCTCGCTTTTGGTGTCCTGATTCCGCTTTACGGCGCTCAGGCTACACAGGATCCGGAAGCGCTGTACAACCGAGTTTGCGTAGCTTGCCATGCCGGCCAGTTGCCCAACGCCCCCAAACGGGGTGATCAGGCAGCCTGGGCGCCAAGATTGGCGCAAGGCATGGACACGCTGGTGCAACACGTGACCCAGGGTTTCAAGGCAATGCCGCCGCGTGGTTTGTGCATGGACTGCAGTACTGAGGATTACCAGGCCGTCATTGAGTTGATGGTGAGTAAACCCGGTAGATAACTCTTAAACCCCTTAGCCGTAGTTGGATTAGCTGATGAACAAACTGATCGTGAGTCTGCTGTTGACCCTGGGCATCACCGGTGTTGCCCATGCTGCAGGCGACGCTACAGCGGGCCAGGCGAAAGCCGCCGTGTGTGGTGCTTGCCATGGACCGGATGGCAATAGCCCGGCGCCGAACTTCCCCAAACTGGCCGGCCAGGGTGAACGTTACCTGACCAAGCAGATGCACGACATCAAGGACGGCAAGCGCACGGTACTGGAAATGACCGGCCTGCTGGCCAACCTCAGCGATCAGGACCTGGCCGACATCGCGGCGTATTTTGCCAGCCAGAAAGGCAGTGTGGGAGCTGCTGATCCTAAAACCGTGGCTCACGGTGAAGAATTGTTCCGCGGCGGCAACCTGGAAAAAGGCATGCCTTCGTGTATCGGTTGCCACTCGCCTAACGGTGCGGGCCTTGCCGAGGCAGGCTTCCCGCACTTGAGCGGCCAGCATGCGCAGTACGTTGCCAAGCAACTGACCGACTTCCGTGAAGGCAATCGCACCAACGACGGCGATGCCAAGATCATGCAAACCATCACCAATAAAATGAGCAACAAGGACATCGAAGCCGTGTCCCAGTACATCCAGGGCCTGCACTGATCCAGGTTCTACGTTAACGCTCGATTAATCCGTCGATGCAAGCATAAAAAGGGTGGCCCAGGCCGCCCTTTTTTGTGGCCGCTGCCGTTACACTAACGAACTCATGCCCGCGTAGACCTGTCACAACAAAGGTCGCGTGAGGCGACTTTATTTGTCCAGGAGTAAAGCATGCGTAATCTGATCCTCAGCGCCGCTCTCGTCACAGCCAGCCTCTTCGGCATGACCGCACAAGCTGCCGACGTGCCGCTTGAAGCCGGTAAAACCTATGTTGAATTGCCCAACCCGGTTCCGGTTTCGGAGCCAGGCAAGATCGAAGTGGTGGAGCTGTTCTGGTATGGCTGCCCGCATTGCTACGCTTTTGAACCGACCATCAACCCATGGGTTGAGAAACTGCCTAAAGACGTGAACTTCAAGCGTATCCCGGCCATGTTCGGCGGCCCTTGGGATGCCCACGGCCAACTGTTCCTGACTCTGGAAGCCATGGGTGTGGAACACAAGGTCCACAACGCCGTATTCGACGCGATCCAGAAACAAGGCAAGCGCCTGACCAAGCCGGACGAAATGGCTGACTTCGTGGCCACCCAAGGTGTCGACAAGGACAAGTTCCTGGCCACC
This sequence comes from Pseudomonas nabeulensis, assembly GCF_004682045.1. Taxonomy (GTDB): domain Bacteria; phylum Pseudomonadota; class Gammaproteobacteria; order Pseudomonadales; family Pseudomonadaceae; genus Aquipseudomonas; species Aquipseudomonas nabeulensis. Next base: position 34,964 of record NZ_QUZT01000031.1, on the reverse strand, counting down.
TTCAACTCCTTCGCGATCCAGGGCCAGATCAAACAGGCCAAGGAACTCGCGCAGAAGTACGGCGTACAAGGCGTACCGACCATGATCGTCAACGGTAAATACCGTTTCGACCTGGGCACCACCGGTGGTCCTGAAGCGACCCTCAACGTGGCTGACCAGCTGATCGCCAAAGAGCGTGCCGCGAAGTAAGGGGTCTGCCATGCGCTGGGGTACTGAACGCGTCGTTGGCCTGCACGATCCGCAGGTCAACGAAGACCACTTGGAGTCCAGCGGCCTGCCGGCAGACAGCCGCCTGCGCCTGTTGAGCTTCAATATCCAAGTGGGCATCAGTACCGAGAAGTACCGGCACTACCTCACCCGTGGCTGGCAGCACCTGCTGCCCCACAATGGGCGTGCCGGCAACCTGCAAAAAATCGGCAACCTGTTGAATGATTTCGACCTGGTTGCCCTGCAGGAGGCCGACGGCGGCAGCATACGCTCCGGCTACATCAACCAGGTGGAGCATCTGGCCCAGCTCGGTGCCTTTCCCTACTGGTACCAGCAGCTCAATCGCAACCTCGGGCGCCTGGCGCAGCACAGCAATGGCGTGCTCAGCCGCTTGAAACCCAGCGCTATCGAAGATCATCCGTTGCCGGGCCCCAAGGGGCGGGGCGCGATCCTCGTGCGTTTTGGTGAAGGCCCTGAGGCCTTGGTGGTGGTGATGATGCACCTGGCGCTGGGTGCCCGCACCCGCACCATGCAATTGGCTTACATCCGTGAGCTGATTGGCACTTACAAACACCAGGTGTTGATGGGGGACATGAACACCCACGCCAACGACCTGCTGCAAAATTCCCCGTTGCGCGATCTCGGGCTGCTGGCGCCGCAAGTCGAAGCCACGTTTCCCAGTTGGCGTCCGCAACGCTGTCTTGACCATATCCTGCTCAGTCCAACCCTCACGCTCGAAAGTGTGCAGGTACTGGCGCAGCCCATCTCCGATCACCTGCCGGTCGCGGTAGAGATTCGTCTGCCGGGTTCGCTCACGGCTGATGCATTGCCCGCGTTGAGCCCAGGCCCTCGCGGACCCCTTGCATGAGCGACGACGCCCAGCGCTGGAAAGAAAAATACCTTAAAAGCATCGAGCAACAAGAAAAGCTCGAGCGCCGTTGGGCTGCCCGCCTCGACTTGCTGCGCCGTGGGCTGGTGCGCAGCACCCTGGCGGCCGAAGGCACCGACCGCGCGGTCGACCAATGCATGAAGGAAATGCGCGACGTGGTGCGCACCGATGACATGGACGCCGCCCTCGCCGCCCTGCTGCCACGCCTGGAAAAGGCTGTGCTGGATTCGGAACAGCGCCGCGAAACCCGGGTCGACCAGATCAGTACCGCACTCACGTCGTTGGTCGCTCAGTTGCAAAAACTGCCGCTGCCCCGTGAGGTGGCGCGTCCGCTGAAAACCTTCGCCAAGCAGTTGGATGGGCGCGTCAGCCAGGCCCGCGAGATTCCGTTGTTGCTCAGCGAATTGAGCAACCTGCAAGGGCAGGCCCTGGATAAGCTGGAGCCGGACGCCGAGGCTGCACGCCCTGGCCCGGGGCTTCTACAGCGTCTGTTTGGCAGCAAGGAGGAGGCGAATGAGGCGGTGGCGCAAGAGCCAGCAGTCATTCCTGCGCCCCAGCCCGCAGCCCTGAAAACCGCTGCCGAACCTCAAGCACCCGAGCCGTCCGAAGAACTCACGCAAGCGCTGCGCGCCTTTGCGCCGCCCGTTCCAGAAGCGCAAGCACCAGAGGCTGCGCCAGCGCAAACCGTCAGTGAAACATTTGTCTACGAGGCGCCCGTTGAAGCGCCTATAGCACGTGTTGAACCCACGCTGTCTGAGCCCGAGGCGCAAGAACCTGCGCCCGAAAGTGCCCTCGCTGCGTTTATCGAAGCGCCGGAGCCTCAGGCCGAGGCGCCGTCTGAAACGGCTATCGGCAGCTTGTCGCTGCCGCCGGTGCTGGAAGCCGAGGAGCCTGATCCCGACGAACTGCAATCGGACGGTCCATATTCCCTGCCGGATTCGCCGGAGCCGTCCTACAGCTCTGTCGCCAAGCACATTGAAGACACCCTGCTCGGCCTGCTGGACGAGCTGTCGTTGCCCGAACGCCATCGCCCTCAGGCCGAAGCCATGCGCGAGCGCCTGGCCCATGGGTTGAACTGGTACGAGTTGCTGCCGATCCTGGATGACCTGGCCGTGTTGATGCTGGCGATTACCGACAGCGGTCAGCATGAATTCGAAGCCTATCTCAAGCAGCTCAATGAGCGCCTTGAAGCCTTCCAAGGCCATTTGCAGGTCGCCAGCGAAGGCCATGCCGACAGCCGCTCCGCCGCACGGGAACTGGACACGCAGATTCGCGAACAGGTCGACGGGCTGCAAAGCAGCGTCCAGGAGGCGGCTGACCTGGACAGTCTCAAACACGTGCTGGAGAGCCACCTCGAAGGTCTGCTCGGTACCATGGACGAGCACCAGCAGCAGCGGGACCAGCGTGAGCAAGAAGTGGCTGAGCGCTTGAAAGGCCTCGCCGAGCGGGTCGCGAACATGGAGCAGGAAGCCCAGGGCTACCGTGAGCATTTGGAGGTCCAGCGCCAGAAAGCCTTGATCGATCCACTCACCGGCCTGCCTAACCGTGCCGCGTGGAGCGAGCGCCTCGACCTGGAAGTCAACGCCTGGCACCAGCATGGCAACAGCCTGTCTCTGGCGATGCTGGACCTGGACCACTTCAAGCGTATCAACGACGGCTACGGCCACCTGGCCGGTGACAAAGTGCTGAAAATCATCGCCAATGTGCTGCGCAAGCGGCTACGTCCGACGGACTTTATCGCGCGCTTTGGCGGTGAAGAGTTTGTGCTGCTGATGCCCGATTCTTCCTTGGCCGATGCCCTGGCCGTCGGCAATGGGCTGCGTGCGGCGATTGAAGCCTGCCCGTTTCATTTCAAGGGCGAGCCGGTGACGATCACCGTGTCCATGGGCGTGGCGCAGTTTCAGCCCGGAGAGCGCAGCGATGCTGTTCTCAAGCGTGCCGACGCGGCGTTGTATCGAGCCAAAGCGGCGGGGCGCAATCAGGTGCAGGCGGCGTAAAAGATGTTCCATTTTGTGATTTGACCGTCGGCTCGCAGGCGGTACGTTACACTGTTGCATTACTCGTCTTCAGCGTAGCGTCCCCCTGCCATGAAATCCCTGTACTTTGCCTTTGTGTTTCTTCTGCTCGCCGGCTGCGCCAGCGGCCCTCGCCTGGACACCAGCCATCCCTCGGTGAACCACGACAACCGCGTGCAGTTCGTCATCGTCCACTACACCTCCACCAACCTTGAACGCTCACTGGCCTTGCTCACCCATGGCCAGGTCAGCAGCCACTACCTTATCGGCGACGACGCCTCGGCCACCATCTACAAGTTGGTCGACGAGAGCCAGCGCGCCTGGCACGCGGGTGAAAGCGAATGGATGGGCCGCACCTGGCTCAATTCCAGCTCCATTGGCATCGAGATCGTAAACCCCGGCTACCGCGACACGCCGACCGGTCGTGTGTGGTACCCGTATTCAGAGTCGCAGGTGCAGTCGCTGGTGGTGTTGCTCAAGGACATCAGCAAGCGCAACGGCATCGACCCCAAGAACATCATCGGCCACAGCGATATCGCGCCACTGCGCAAGTTGGATCCGGGCCCATTGTTCCCGTGGAAGCGCCTGGCCGCTGAAGGGCTTGGCGTGTGGCCCGATGCCCAGGCCGTGGCGCGGTTCCAGGTGCAGTACGCCAGTGAGCTGCCGAGCATTACCTGGTTCCAGGAAGAGTTGGCCCGATTGGGCTACCAGACCCCGCAGACCGGTGAGCTGGATGTCGCGACACGTCACGTAATCGCGGCGTTCCAGATGCATTTCCGGCCGTCGCTGTTTGACGGCACGCCGGATGCGGAATGTGCCGCGATCCTGCGGGCCTTGAACCGCACTTGACCGGCGGAGCCTGGCTTGTTGTGGCGAGGGAGCTTGCTCCCGCTCGACTGCGAAGCAGGCGCCAGCTTCCAGGGGGCGCTTCGCACCCCAGCGCAAGCAAGCTTGCTCGCCACAACAAGCGAAGCGCTTAGAGCGGCAACGCCATATAGAACTGCGTCCCCTGCCCCGGCCGTGAATACACACCCATGCGGCCGCCGTGCAGTTGCACGATCTCCTTGCACAGCGCCAGCCCCAGGCCGGCGCCGCCTTTCTTGCGACCGACTTGCACGAAAGGTTCGAAAATCCGCCCCTGTTGGCCATAGGCGATGCCTTCGCCGTTGTCCTCGACGCTGATGATCACCCGCTCGCCATGTCGACGCGCCTGCAGGCGAATCTGCCCGCCGTCGGCGGTGTGGCGCAAGGCGTTGCCCAACAGGTTGTCGAGCACGCGCTCCAATTGCGGCTGGTCGGCGTACAACCTGGGCAAGTCGGACTGCGCTTCTACGAGCAGTTCGATGTGTTGCGCATTGGCGGGCTCTGCAAAACGCGCACGAGCATGTTCAAGCAGGTCGGTGACATCGCAGGGCCCCAGGGTGAGTTTCTGCAGGCCGTTCTGGTAGCGCGAGAAGTTGAGCAGATCGTTGATCAACTGCATCAGCCGCTGCATTTCTTCATTGACCGTATCCAGCAGGTCCGCTTCGCGGGACTCCGCTGGAAATTTCGCGCGTTCGCGGAAGAGCCCGAACGCCATGTGCATGCCGGTTACGGGGGTGCGCAACTCATGGGAGGCGCGCAACACGAACTCACTGCGCACTCGTTCAAACGCGCGTTGTTCCGTTACGTCATGCAGCACCATCACCGCGCCCAGGATATGCCCCTGGGTGTGGCTCACGGGTGTCAGGCTGTAGGTCAGCAGGCGCAGTTCGCCCTCGACTTCCACCTCCAGATCGTCCGGTGCTCGTTCCAGGTTGCCGCCACGCAAGACCAGTTGCAGCTGTTCGTCCAGTTCCGGGCGTACCAACGCCTCACCCAAGCCTTGGCCGAGTCTCTCCTCGTCCCAGCCCAGCTGGCGCTGTGCCACGGGGTTGAGGTGTTCCAGGCGGCCCTGGCGATCAATCATCAGCAGGCCATCGTCGATGCTGTCGAGTACCGCTTGCAGGCGCTGTTGGCCGGCCAGTAACTCGTCGACATTGGTTGCCTGATGCTGGCGCAACGCCTCGGCCATGATGCCAAAGCGACGGGTCAGCTGGTTCATTTCCGCTGCCGAAGAAATCGGCAGCGTCACTTCGAAATCTCCCTGACCGATCTTGTCCGCCGCTTTGGCCAACGCTTCGATAGGCGCACCGAAACGGCGGGCGATACCGTGAGCCGTGACAAACCCGATGATCAATACCGCAAGCCCCACCAGCCCGAGCAGGCCGGCAATCAGCAAGGCGCGCTCACGGGATTGATGCTCGCTGTTGCTGATGTTTTCCAGGGCCTGCTTGTGTTCGGCGATCAGGCCGTTGCGCAGCACGTTGAAGGTTTCGGTGAGCTGCTCCTTGCTCCCCGGCGGCGGCTGCGTTTGTTGGGATTGGTCAAATGCCTCAAGCAGGTTCTGGTATTCGCCCTTGGCCTGGCTGAATCCCGTCCCCCTGCCGTCTTTCTGTTCATGGGCGATGCCTTGGTCCAACAGATCGAAATAGCGTTGTTTCGACGCCTGCAACGCCTGCGGGTCCGGACGCTCCTCGAGCATCATGATCAACTGGTCGCCCAGGCTCTGGCGCAGCTTGAGCCCCAGGTCCAGGGTGACGAAGTTGCTGCGAATCAACGACTCCTGGGTCTTGGCCATTTGCATGACGCTGACCAAACCCAGGATCAAACCCAGCAAGGCGACGGTGATCAGCGCTGAAATGCTCAGGAACAGCCGAGTGCGCAGTTTCATCGCGAGCTTCATAAGGTGTCGCTCACAGGTTGTACTGTTTGCGTTTGCGGTACAGGGTCGACGCGTCGATGCCGAGGGTACGGGCCGCCTGGTCCAGGGTATCGGCGGTGGCCAGAACTGCGCCGATATGGGCCTTTTCCAGCTCATCCAGACTCAACGCCGCGCCGATACGCGGAGCGTTGTTGGTCGGCTGCTCGGCCATGCCGAGGTGCGTGATTTCGACCTTCTCCTGAGGGCAGATAATGCTCGCGCGCTCCACCACGTTGCGCAGTTCGCGAATATTGCCAGGCCAGCGGTAGTTGAGCAGCGCTTCGCGGGCTTCATCGCTGAACCCTCGCGCCGGTCGGGCGTACTCCTTGACGAAGCGCGCCAGGAAGCGGTCGGCCAGGGTCAGGATGTCTTCGCTGCGCTCGCGCAACGGAGGCAGGTGCAGGGTGATGACGTTGAGGCGGTAGAGCAAATCCTCACGGAAGCGACCGTCGCGCACCATGTCTTCCAGGTTCAGGTTGGTCGCCGCGAGAATGCGTACGTCGGCACGGCGGGTAACCGGGTCGCCCACGCGTTCGTATTCCTTGTCCTGAATGAACCGCAGCAACTTGGGTTGCAACGTGAGGGGAAAGTCGCCGATCTCATCGAGAAACAGGGTGCCGCCATCCGCCTGGTTGACGCGACCCAGGGTGCTTTCGCTGGCCCCGGTAAACGCGCCACGGCTATGCCCGAACAGTTCGCTCTCCATCAGCTCTGCTGTCAGCGACGGGCAGTTAATGGTCACGCAGGACTTCTTCGAGCGTTTGCTCCAGCCATGAATCGCACGGGCCAGTTCACCTTTACCGGTGCCGGACTCACCCAGGATGAGGATGTTGGCGTCAGTGCCCGCCACTTGGCGCGCGGTTTCCAGCACCACCTTCATGGCCGGGCTATGGGAGTCCAGGCCGTCCTTGGGTTGGCGGACTTCGCCTTCGAGTGCTTCCAGGCGCGCCGAAAGTTGGCGTACCTCCAACTGCTTGGCCGTGGCGAGGCGCAACTGGTCTGGGCTGCAAGGCTTGACCAGATAGTCGGCAGCGCCGGCCTGAATCGCATCGACTGCGGTATCGACCGCCGAATGCGCGGTGACGATCACCACGCGCATCCACGGTGCCTGGACGCGCATCTGGGCCAGCACATCCAGCCCGTTATCCTCACCCAGGCGCAGGTCCAGGAAGCACAGGTCGAACACTTGGCGTTGCATCAGTGCGTCAGCCTGGGCGGCACTGTTGGCGGTAGCGACGGTGTAGCCTTCATCTTCCAGGCAATAACGGAAGGTGCGGAGGATCGCGGATTCGTCATCCACTAAAAGAATGCGGCCTTGAAGTTCCTTGGCTGATTCCATCTGTCCCGCGCTCCTTAACTATGAATGATGGTGTTTAGTCCCGGAATAATCGGGCAAGTTGCATGGTTTATTCTGATCGATAAAAGGCGACGTCGTGCAGGAATCTGCGTCCCTTCCTACAAAGCCCCCGCTGGTGGCGTTTTCATGCCGTCTTGCCACTTCGGCAGCATCCCCATCCGATTCGATCCCTTGATCCGACCGCTGGCCATCGTGCATTTCGCACGGCCCTCATGGGGGCATCGTGCAGGATGCTGGGCAATGAATCGAATCAAAATATATAAACTACTGATTTTATTAGGTTTTATTTTGTAAAAAAGCTGGCATGCGCTCTGCAATAGCTCTCCCAACGAATAATCAGAATGCGGGAGAACAGCAGCATGACTCGCCAAAGCCTCAGCCAATTGCGTGTATCGCCACTGCGCCTGCAACAAGGCCTGTTTGCGAGCCTGGCCCTGATGGTCACGCTGATTGGCGGCCAGCAATTGCAACATTGGCAGCAGAGTCCGCAGCAAGTCCCGCAATTCGAACGTCCGGTGATGATCCAGACCCATTTCAGTTCGATTGGCAGTGCGTCTGCCGATTCAACCGCCCCGCAACTGCGCGTTGCCGACCAGGATTCCACCTTGGGCGAGCTGCCTGCGCAAGAGCGTTGGGTGTTTTAGGCAAGAAAGCGGTCGCTTGCACTTAGCGCCCGTACGGCACTACCGCTGTTACCTCTATAAAAGCGTAAGGAGAATCACCATGTTGAGTTGGGCAATCACATTTCTGATCATCGCCATTGTGGCTGCAGTCCTGGGCTTCGGTGGTATCGCGGGCACCGCCACGGGGATCGCCAAGATCCTGTTCGTCGTCTTCCTGGTGATGTTCATTGCTTCGTTCTTCTTTGGTCGTCGCGGCCGAGGCTGAATATGACCTCCTTGTCCTTTAAAGCCATGGCTGCCGCCCTGCTCTTGGGCGGCAGCGGCTTGGCGATGGCCGCCAACGACGGCCAATCCCGGGTCAACGAATTGCTCAGCGCGGACCCGCAGTACCGCGAAGCCTGGCAAGACGTGGTGAAGAAAGAAGAGCGCCTGCCCGAATGGGTGATGAACCTGTCGGGTACGGCCGAACAAATGAATGCCGTGGAAGAGGACGGCGACAAGTACTTGGTCGGGCCACTCTGCGAAACTGCGGACACCTGCCTGAACAAGCGCCTGATCGTTGCTTTCAGCCTCGACAAGAAAGATGCCTACGCGATGTTGGTGGAGGTCCCGGCCGGTCTGCCGGCGGATAAATCTCCAACGCGGCACGCCGATTACCGTTTTATCGGTAAGCCGGATGAAGGCATGCAGAAGCTGCTGATGGAGCAGCTTAAGAAAGATCCGAATTGGTACTAGGGTTCGTCCGACGCGACTGTCGTCTACGAACCCAGCGTCCATAGAAAGAAGCCCTCGCTTCTTTCTGTCTGCACCGCTCGCCAAGAGGGGTGCATGACCAGGGGGCCGGGTTGCTCTGATCAAATGGGATCGGCGTGACCTACGGGCACAGGGAGTGCCTGCGCAAGGGCCGGGTCAGGCGAAAAGCTGCGACGCAGGTTCACAAGCTCACGGCTTGCTGAACTTGCGACGGGCTTGTGACTCTCATTGATCGCCCTTCATACCTCCCGTAGCCGCAAATTTCATTTTTGCTCATCCCCAACCATTTCCTGTTGTGTCGGGGTGACCACCTATCGATAAATTTTTGCCTGAGCTATAGGACATTTCTGACAAGAGTCCACTGAAATCTCAGGCATTTCTGCCAGCCTATCGAAGACGTCCTGATTCTCTGAGCGAGCCGGGTTTGGCAGGTTCACGGCATCTTTGCCGGACAATTTGTCGCATTTGAACTGACCGTTTGGACAGTTATTATGAAAAAAACCCATGCCGATTCGGCATAGGGTAGGCGTTTACGGCATTAGACGCCGCCTTCTTGCATCGGAATAGTTGCGCCTTTTTTCGCCTGCCAGTAAGCCATTTCGGCCACGCTGCGGTGACCTTCCATGGAGGCAGATGCACACACTTTTTCGCTCTCGAGCGTTGCAGCTGGCGCATTTGCCATACGTCCACTTGAAGTAAGGGTAATGACATGAAGAAGGCAAAGCTAAGCCTCGCCTGGCAGATCCTCATCGGTTTGGTACTCGGGATCGCAATCGGTGCAGTGCTCAACCATTTCAGTGCTGAAAAAGCCTGGTGGATCAGCAATGTGTTGCAGCCAGCGGGCGATATCTTTATCCGCCTGATCAAGATGATCGTGATCCCGATTGTGATCTCCTCGCTGATCGTCGGCATTGCCGGTGTCGGTGACGCGAAGAAACTCGGGCGTATCGGCGTCAAAACCATCCTTTACTTCGAAGTGGTCACCACCATCGCCATCGTGGTTGGCCTGTTGCTGGCCAACCTGTTCCACCCCGGCGCCGGCATCGACATGAGTACCCTGGGTACCGTCGATATCTCCAAATACACGGCCACCGCCGCCGAAGTGCAGCATGAGCATGCGTTTATCCAGACCATCCTCAACCTGATCCCATCGAACATCTTCGCTGCCGTTGCCCGTGGCGAAATGTTGCCGATCATCTTCTTCTCGGTGCTGTTCGGCCTGGGCCTGTCGAGCCTCAAGCCTGAGTTGCGCGAGCCGCTGGTGAACATGTTCCAGGGCGTGTCCGAGAGCATGTTCAAAGTCACCCACATGATCATGAAATACGCGCCAATCGGCGTGTTCGCACTGATCGCGGTGACCGTGGCGAACTTCGGTTTCGCTTCCTTGCTGCCACTGGCCAAGCTGGTGATCCTGGTTTACGTCGCCATTCTGTTCTTCGCCTTCGTAGTACTGGGCCTGATCGCACGCCTGTTTGGCTTCTCGGTGATCAAGCTGATGCGCATCTTCAAGGATGAGCTGGTCCTGGCTTACTCCACCGCCAGCTCCGAGACCGTGCTGCCGCGCGTGATCGAGAAGATGGAAGCCTACGGTGCGCCAAAAGCGATCTGCAGCTTTGTGGTGCCGACCGGTTACTCGTTCAACCTCGACGGCTCGACCCTGTACCAGAGCATCGCCGCGATCTTTATCGCCCAGCTGTATGGCATCGACCTGTCGGTTGGCCAGCAACTGATGCTGGTGTTGACGCTGATGGTCACCTCCAAAGGCATCGCCGGTGTGCCGGGTGTGTCCTTCGTGGTGCTGCTGGCCACGCTGGGCAGCGTCGGTATTCCGCTGGAAGGCCTGGCATTCATCGCCGGTGTCGACCGCATCATGGACATGGCGCGTACCGCCCTGAACGTGATCGGCAACGCCCTGGCCGTACTGGTTATCGCCCGTTGGGAAGGCATGTACGACGATGCCAAGGGCCAGCGCTACTGGAACTCCCTGCCGCACTGGCGCAGCAAGGAAGCCGCGCCGGCCGCTCAAGCGACCCGCAGCTGATACCTCGCCTGCCTAAACACAAACCCCGGGAAATCCGGGGTTTGTCGTTTCTGTCAGCCCCGCTATCATTCGGCCCATCTTTTGGGGGATTTAACTGATGCTCAATGGCCTGTGGCTTGGCTTCTTTGTCGTGGCAATGGTGTCAGCACTGGCGCAATGGCTGGTGGGCGGTAACGCCGGGATTTTTGCGGCGATGGTCGAAAGCATTTTCGCCATGGCCAAGCTCTCGGTGGAAGTGATGGTGTTGCTGTTCGGCACCCTGACCTTGTGGCTGGGCTTTTTGCGTATCGCCGAAAAAGCCGGGATCGTCGATTGGCTGGCCAAGGCCCTCGGTCCGCTGTTCCGCCGCTTGATGCCGGAAGTGCCGGCCGGCCACCCCGCCATCGGCTTGATCACCCTCAACTTCGCCGCCAACGGCCTGGGCCTGGACAACGCAGCCACGCCTATCGGCTTGAAGGCCATGAAGGCGCTGCAGGAACTCAACCCCATCCCCAACACTGCCAGCAACGCGCAGATCCTGTTCCTGGTGCTCAACGCGTCTTCGCTGACGCTGCTGCCGGTGACCATCTTTATGTACCGCGCCCAGCAAGGCGCCGCCGACCCGACATTGGTGTTCCTGCCGATCCTGCTGGCCACCAGTGCTTCGACGTTGGTGGGCCTGCTGTCGGTGGCAATCATGCAGCGCTTGCGGCTGTGGGATCCGGTGGTGCTGGCCTATCTGGTTCCTGGCGCGTTGGTGCTGGGTGGTTTCATGGCGCTGCTGGCGACCTTGTCCGCCACGGCGCTGGCCGGCTTGTCTTCGATCCTCGGCAACCTGACGTTGTTTGGCCTGATCATGCTGTTCCTGGTGATTGGTGCGCTGCGCAAGGTCAAGGTGTACGAGGCGTTTGTCGAAGGCGCCAAAGAGGGCTTTGACGTCGCCAAGAACCTGTTGCCGTACCTGGTGGCGATGCTGTGTGCCGTCGGCGTGCTGCGTGCCTCGGGTGCGCTGGATTTCGGCCTGGAAGGCATTCGCCATCTGGTGGCCTGGACCGGCATGGATACGCGTTTTGTCGATGCGTTGCCGACCGCGATGGTCAAGCCATTCTCCGGCAGTGCCGCGCGGGCGATGTTGATCGAGACCATGCAGACCCAAGGCGTGGACAGCTTCCCGGCGTTGGTGGCGGCGACGATTCAGGGCAGTACCGAGACCACCTTCTATGTGCTGGCGGTGTACTTTGGGTCGGTGGGGATTCAGCGTGCGCGGCATGCTGTCGGGTGTGCGCTGCTGGCTGAGCTGGCTGGTGTGGTGGCGGCTATTGCGGTGTGCTACTGGTTCTTTGGCTGAGGCTGAGATCGCTATCGGGGGCAAGCCCCCTCCCACAGTGGATTGGGTTCACAGATCTCTATGTGTGAACACAGTCAAAGGTGGGAGGGGGCTTGCCCCCGATGAGGCCCTTAATGTTTCACAACACTGTTGCCCTGCTGCACCACCCAATCCACCACCTGCTTATTCAACTGATCCCCCGCCTGTCCAAACCCGGCCACCACCGCCGGCACCTTGGTATCCCCCACCGGCTGACGCACTTCAAACCGCCGACTGGCAATAATCCGCTGATCACTGCCGCGCACCAACCGCGCATCCAGGCGAACCACTACCTCAACGGCATTCCCGTGATATTCACTCTGAAACGCCTGCAACTGCCCGCCCAGCTCATAGTCGGCCTGCAGATTGGTCTCGTCGGTGCTCAATAAGGTCACGCGCCCATCACGCTGGAAGCCATCCATAAAGCGGTTGCGCAACAGCACCGGCGACGGGTCGCTCCAGCGTGAATTCGCGTAGCTGCTGATCAGATCGCCATTGGGCACCACGGCAATGCGCGGGCTGTCGAGGAATTCGCTGGTCTGCGGCTTGGTCACACGCAGCGACCAGGCCACCGGGGTGCCTTGGCTGGCGGTTTGCGTCGATGCCAGGCGGTACACGTCTGACGGGTCCGGCTTGGGCAGGATCGAGCAGGCGCTGATCAGTGCCAGGGCCATGGGGGCGATCATTTGGTAAGCACGCTTCATGGCGTGAACTCCTTGTTCTTGTCGCTGCCCAGCAGGTAACCGCTGGGGTTGGCTTCCAGGCGGCGGGAGATGGCGCGCAGCGAGCCGAGGGTTTCGCGCAGCTCGCGTACGGCTGGCGCCAGTTCGTTAAGCCCTTGCATGCCGCTGTTGACCGAGTCCTTGTTGTTGGTCAGCAAGGTGTTGATGGTCGCGGTGCTTTGCTCAAGGGACTTCATGGCCTGCTCGGCGCTGCCGAAGGCCTGTTTGCCTTGATCGTTGAGCAGGCCGTTGGCGCTGCGCATCAGTACGGTGGTTTGCTCCAGGGCAGCGCCGGCCTGCTTGCTCACTTGCATCAGTTGCTGCATCACCAGCTTGATATCGCCACGTTGTTCGGCGATGGCGCCGGTGGTTTGTTGCAGGTTATCCAGGGTGTTGCTCAAGCGGTCGACGTTCTCGTGGGAGAACATACGGTTGGCGTTGTGCAGCAGCAGGTTGATGCTGGTCATCAGGTCGTTGCTGTTATTGAGCAGGCGCGCGATGGGCGATGGCGAGGCGATGATTTCCGGCAGGTTGCCGTCCTTGCCCTTGAGTTCCGGGCTTTGTGGTGTGCCACCGCTGAGCTGGATGATCGACGTGCCGGTGATACCGGTCAGGGCGAGCTTGGCCTGGGTGTCTTCCTTGATCGGCGTCTGCCCGGACAAGCGGATACGTGCCAGTACGCGGCGCGGGTCGTTCGGGTCCAGGCGCAAGGCGGTCACATCGCCCACCTTGATCCCGCTGTACTGCACCGAACTGCCTTGGGACAGGCCGCTGACCGCCTCGTTGAACACCACCTCGTAATCCTGGAAGGCACTGTCGACGCTGGATTTGGCCAGCCACAGGCCAAACAGCATCGCGCCGACCACCACGATTACGCTGAACAGACCGATCATCACATGATGGGCTCGGGTTTCCATGTCATACCTCGTTGAGCGATTGAGCGGCATCCAATGCCGCGCGGCCTCGGGGGCCGTGGAAATATTCGTGAATCCAGGCGTCGTCGGTTTCCGAGACGACATCGATGGCATCCGCCACCAGCACTTTCTTCTGCGCCAGCACCGCCACGCGGTCGGTGATGGTGTACAGCGTGTCCAGGTCGTGGGTGACCAGAAACACGCTCAAGCCCAGCGCATCGCGCAGGGTCAGGATCAGTTGGTCGAACTGCGCCGCACCAATCGGATCGAGGCCGGCGGTGGGTTCGTCGAGAAACAGGATGTCCGGGTCCAGGGCCAGGGCGCGGGCCAGGGCAGCTCGCTTGATCATGCCGCCGGACAACGAGGCCGGGTATTTATCGGCGGCCGACAGCGGCAACCCGGCCAGGGCCAGTTTCACCGCAGCCAAGTGCTCGGCATCGCGACGGCTGAGGCCTGCATGCTCGATCAATGGCAGCGCGACGTTCTCGGTGACGGTCAGCGAGGAGAACAAAGCGCCCTTCTGGAACAACACGCCAAAGCGCCGTTCCACCAGCGAGCGTTCATGTTCCGACAGGCTCGGCAGGTTCTTGCCAAACACTCGCACTTCACCTTCGCTGGGCCGACGCAGGCCGACGATGCTGCGCAGCAATACCGACTTACCGCTGCCCGAGCCGCCAACCACCGCCAGGATCTCGCCTTTGTACAAATCCAGGTCGAGGTTCTGGTGCACGCTCTGGCGGCCAAAGCGGTTGCACAGGCCGCGCACTTCAATCACCGCCTCAGTGGGCGCTCGGTGTAGACGACTCACCAGCCCATCTCCATAAAGAACATCGCGGCGACCGCATCCAGCACGATCACCACAAAGATCGATTGCACCACGCTGGAGGTGGTGTGGGCGCCGACGGATTCAGCACTGCCGCTGACCTTGAAGCCTTCCAGGCAACCAATGGCGGCAATCAGGAAGGCGAAGACCGGCGCTTTCACCATGCCCACCAGGAAGTGCTGCACACCGATATCCGATTGCAGCAGCGACAAGAACATGGCCGGTGAAATATCCAACGCCACGGCGCACACCACCCCGCCGCCGACAATGCCCGAGAGCATCGCCAAAAAAGTCAGCATCGGCAGCGCCACCAGTAGCGACAACACGCGTGGTAGCACCAGCAGCTCCATCGGGTCCAGGCCCAGGGTGCGGATGGCGTCGATTTCTTCGTTGGCCTTCATCGAGCCAATTTGTGCGGTAAAGGCACTGGCGGTGCGGCCGGCGATCAGGATGGCGGTGAGCAATACACCGAATTCCCGTAGGAAAGAGAACGCCACCAGGTCGACAGTAAAGATCGTCGCGCCAAAGCTCTTGAGTACCGTGGCGCCAAGAAACGCCACCACGGCGCCCACCAGAAAGGTCAGCAAGGCCACGATCGGCGCCGCGTCGAGGCCGGTCTGCTCGATATGCGCAACCATCGGCGTGATGCGCCAGCGCTTGGGCCGGAAAATGCCGCGGGCGAAGGTTTCCAGGATCAGGCCGATAAAGCCCAGCAGTTGCTTGCTGTCTTGCCAGACTTTATCCACCGCCCGGCCAATACGTGCCAATACCTGAATGCCAGCGGCTTCTTCCGGGGCTTTATCGGGTACGCAAAAATCATTGAGGGAGCGATAGACCGTCTTGAGCAATGCGCGGTCGGCGGCGGACAAGCTGCAATCGGTTTGCTCGGCGGATTGCTCGATACGGGTCGGGCCCAGCAGTTCCACCAGCAGCGATGCACCGGCGGTGTCCAGCGCGCCGAGGCCATTGAGGTCGATGCGCGCGCCGGCGTCGTATTGGCCGTCGAGTTTGTCCGACAGCTTTTTCAGCTTGGCGTAGTGGGCAAGCGTCCAGTCCCCCGTAATCCGGAGTAACGGCGGAGTGGTGGACGTATCGAGTTGGGCTGCGCCGGCCGTTGAACTACTGGTCATAAGCTCCGAGCTTGTTTGGCTATCCACAATTCCTACGTAATAGCACGATACAGCCTACTTTGGGTTGTCCGTTTGTGCTGTGTCAGTCACTTTGAAGCGCAGCACGCCGATCACTTGACCATCTTCGGTCAGCACCCGCACCTGCCAGCGGCCCACGGCATCGGCCGGGAAATTCTGCTTGTGGGTCCAGGCGCGATAACCCTCTTTGCGCCCGCCATGAATGTCCAGGGCAATGCGGTCGACCTCGTTGCCGTTGAATTGCCACACGTGGTAGATCCGTTCATCCAGGCCGCGCGGCGCATTGATTGCGGTGTAGGCGTACAGCCCGCCGCTGCGCAGTTGGGCGGCGCTGACTTCCTTGAGGTCATCCCCTGGCGTGCGGTCTTGCAGCGAGGTACTGATCGCCACTTCGGTCATCCACAACGTAGCCGGTGGCACCCAGCTGCGTAGGAACCAGCCGGCACAGCCAATGGCGGCAGTGACCCCCAGTAACATTGCCCAGCCTTTGACGCTGCGCAGCGGCAGGCTCACCGCCAGGCTCGGGATCGACAACAGCATGGCCACGCCAAGGGCCAGTTTGTAACTCTCGGCGGTGGTCAGGTGCAGGATGATCGGCAACGCGGTCAACAGCGCGGCGAACAGGGTCAGGGTGTGCAGCGCCAGGAACAGCGAGCGCTTGGGTGCCAGCCACTTGTAGTACAGCGGGTCGGTGATCGACACCAGGGCCGCTGCGCCGAGCAGGCCGGTGAATACCGATTGGCCGCTGTTCCACGCGGTGGTGACGAAAAAGAATGGCAGTACAAAGAACAGGCTTTCCTGGTGGATCATCTGCGTCGCATAGCGCAGCAGCGGTTCGGGGATTTCGCGCTTGAACACTTTGGTGAACAGCTGGGTGAAGCTGTTTTCCAGCATCAGCCACAACCAGCTCACCAGCATGATCACCGCGATCCAACTGGCCATGCCTTGCTGGCGGTCCACCAGGATGAAGCTGCACACCCCCGAGATGAAGCCGCCGAGTGCAATCACCCCTGGGTAGCGCTTCATCAGTTCGAGGATGCGGGTGATCAAGCGGGTCAGGTTTTGCATTCGGCGGTTCGCAGTCTTTGTAGGAAAAAATCCCCGACAGAATAACGTCTTAGCCCTGTCTTCGGTGCCTGATTACGTGATCCGTTTGCGATAAACCCGCACGCCGATCAATACAATCGCGATCAGCCCGACGACGCCGACGCCGATCCAACTGAGGGCGTCGTAACTCAGCAAAGGCTTTTCGATACGCCAGTAGCCGGGTTGTTTGAACACCTCACGCAGGGCTTGGTTGGTCTGGTCCAGGCTCACCGCCTTGATGCGTTTGACCGGGTCGCTGAAATGCCCGTTGTTGTAGTCGCCGGCGGCGCTCCAGTAGTAGTCGGCCAGGGCGCTGTTGCCCTGCACTGCCCAGGCCTGTCGGGCGATGGCGGCTTGTTGCAGGCGGGCGAATACCGCAGGGTCGAGGCCGTTCTTGAGCAATTGTGCGCGCAGGTCTTGCAGTACCTGTTCGGCCTCGGGGAGGTTTTCCCGCTCAAGGTCGGCGTTCAGGCTGAGGAAACCAACGCCGCCGAGCACTTCGCGCTCGCTCCACGGGCCGTAGGACAAGGCGTGCTTGAGGCGCAGTTGGCGGTAAAGCGCCCAGTCTAGGTAGTCCTTGAGCAGGTCGTAGGTTTCATCGTGCTGGTCGTCCAGCACCGGTTCGGGGAACAGCCAGTGCAGTTTGGCGCTGTCACCGATCCAGCCGTGGATCAGTTCGCGGTGGCTGGCGGCGGTGTGCTGGATTTCCGGGAGTGCCGGGTGCTCGGTGGGATCGACCGGATCGAGTTCGCCGTAAGTGCGTTCCAGATAGGCAGGCAGCAGTTTGTCGAGGTCGCCGACGATGATCAGGGTCATGTTGTTGGGGGCGTACCAGTTGTTGCGCAGGGCCTGCAATTGATCGCGGGTCAGGTGATCGACCTCGGCGCGTTCGGCGCATTTGAGGCCCAGCTCAACGGCCAGCTGGTTGCTGGCGGTGTGGCCCAGGTCCTGGCGGTCCAGCAGGCGTTGCAGGTGCGAGTAATGGCCGCCGTCTTCGCGCTGTACCACTTGCTTGGCGGCGCTGATATTGGCGTCGGTCAGCTCGGTGCGGGTGATGATGGCCAGCAGCAGGTCCAGCACCTTGCGCTGGTTTTGCGCCGGGGCCTCGATCACGAAGGTGGTGTCGGCATTGCTGGTGTAGGCGTTCCACTCGCCGCCGAGGGCTTGCATGCGGTCTTCGAGGTCGCCTTCACCTCCGCCGTCGATGCCGCTGAACAGCAAGTGTTCCAGCAGGTGTGGCAGTTCCTTTTCCTCACACGGGAAGTCGTCGAGGCCTACGCCCACCACCAACCGGATCGCCACATGCCCGCGTTCGGTGCCCGGCTTGAGCAGCAATTGCAGGCCGTTGGGCAGGGTATAGCCCTCGACTTGCAAGCGGTCAAAGGCAAAGGCATGGGCAGAACCCATGAGCAGGCAGGCGAATAACAGGCGACGCATAACTAGCTTCCTGGCGAGTGAGGTCAGTTTTAACTGACTTCACGGGCCATCATCCGTTCAGGGCGAATGTGTGATGTCGGCAATATCGTCGGCGGAGAGCGCGCCGGTGTCGGACGTTTCCAACACTACATACGCACTGCTGCAAAACAACGAGTTGAGGCGTTTCATGTCGGCAATCAGCTCCAGGTGCAGGGAACTGGTCTCCAGGCTCTGTACGATCTTGCGTTGCAGGCGGCTCACATGGGCGTGGGCCAGGCGGCGTTCCTGGGCGCGGAAGCGACGCTTCTCACGCAGTAATTGGCGCGCGCTTTCCGGGTCGGCGCTGAGGAATACCGACAGGCCCAGGCGCAAGTTGGCGATCAACTGGCTGTGCAAGCCGGAGAGTTCTTCCAGGCCGACTTCGGAGAATTGCCGGCGCTGGGAGGTTTTTTGCTGCTGGACTTTGCGCAGCATGCGTTCGATCAGGTCACCGGCCAGTTTCAGGTTGATCGACAGTTCGATGATCTCGGCCCAGCGGCGGCTGTCTTGTTCACTGAGGTCTTCGCGGGGCATTTGCGCCAGATAGAGCTTGATCGCGCTGTAGAGCGCTTCAACGTCGTCGCTGAGGCTGCGCATTTCCTGGGTGATGGCGGTTTGTTTGCCGCGCAGCACTTCCTGCATTGAGGTCAGCATATTGTCGATCAGGTCGCCCAGGCGCAGGGTTTCGCGGGCGGCGTTGGCCAGGGCCAGGCTTGGGGTGTCGAGCGCGGTCGGGTCGAGGTGGCGCGGCTTGGCCTTGCCGTTGGCTTCCGGTTGTTCCGGCAGCAGCCAGGCGCACAGGCGTGACATCGGGCCAATGCTGGGCAGCAGGATCAGGCAGCGGCTGACGTTGTAGAGCAGGTGGAAGGTGATGACCATGCCTTGGGCGCTGTAGTCCAAGCCGTCCATCCAGCGTACGAGGGGGTCGAGTACCGGAATGATCAGCAACAGGCCGATCAATTTGTACAACAGGCTGCCGAGGGCCACTTGGCGCCCGGCGGCGTTTTGCATATTGGTGCTGAGGAACGCCAGCACACCGCTGCCGATATTGGCGCCGATCACCAGGCCGATGGCCACGTGCAAACCGATCACTCCGGCACCGGCCAGGGTGGCGGTCAACAGCACCGCAGCCAGGCTGGAGTAGGAAATCATGGCGAACAGCGCGCCGACCAAGGCGTCCAGCATGATGTCGCCGGTCAGCGAGGCGAAGATGACTTTGACCCCCTGGGCATGGGTAATCGGCCCGGCGGCTTCGACGATCAATTGCAGCGCAAGAATGATCAAGCCCAGGCCGATCCCGACGCGGCCCATCTGCCCTGCCCGCGTCTGTTTGCGCGACAGAAAGAAAATCACCCCGAGAAAGATCAGCAGCGGCGACAACCAGGACAAATCAAAGGTCAGCACCCGCGCCATCAACGCCGTACCGACGTCGGCACCGAGCATGGTCGCCAGTGCGGGCGTCAGCCCCATCAGGCCTTGGCCGACAAACGAAGTAACCAGCATCGCCGTGGCGTTGCTGCTCTGCACCATGGCTGTCACCAGGATACCGGCGACAAACGCCAGCCAGCGCTTGGACATGTTCTGCCCGATGACTTGGCGCAAGTTGGAACCGTAGACCCGCAGGATGCCGGTTCGGACGATGTGCGTGCCCCAGATAAGCAGGGTCACGGCGGAAAGCAGATTGAGCAAGGTCAGCATGCTCGGCCCCCCGTGTGGGTGCGCTCGAAAAAGAGCGAAGGAAGTTTGCCGCGTGCCGTTCTACTTCTTGTACTTAAGCTGTAGTTGGCGAATGGGCTCTGCGCCAGCATCGCATAGCTAAAGTGGGGATTGAAACAAAAGTGTCATGAAATCAGCTTTCTACGGATGAAAAAAAGGGGCTTATAAAAAGCCCCTTTTGGTCTGGCTCGGGTTTATTGACCCGGAATGTCCTTGCGCAGTTTCACCGGATCCTGCTGTTTCTTCTTTTTCGCGATGGCGGTGCGCATCTTGATGTTCACCGCTTCTACCGCCAGGGAGAACGCCATGGCGAAGTAGACGTAGCCTTTTGGCACGTGCACGTCGAAGGCTTCGGCGATCAACACCGTACCCACGACCAGCAGGAACGACAGCGCGAGCATTTTCAGCGACGGGTGCTTGTCGATGAATTCGCTGATGGTGCCAGCGGCCAGCATCATCACCAGTACGGCCACGACAATCGCCGCGACCATCACCGGCACATGGGAGACCATGCCGACGGCGGTGATCACCGAGTCCAGGGAGAACACGATGTCGATGATGGCGATCTGAATGATGGTGTAGATGAACTTGCCACCGGCGCCTTTCGGCTCATCGTGGGTTTCGTCTTCACCTTCCAGGGCGTGGTACATCTCCTGGGAGCTTTTCCACAGCAGGAACAGGCCGCCGAAGAACAGGATCAAGTCGCGACCGGAGATGCCTTGGCCGAACACCACGAACAGGTCGGCGGTCAGTTGCATCACCCAGGTGATCGACAGCAGCAACAGGATTCGCGTGACCATGGCCAGCGCCAGGCCGAAGATCCGGGTGCGCGCCTGCATATGCTTGGGCATGCGGCTGACCAGGATCGAAATCATGATGATGTTATCGATACCCAGGACGATCTCGAGGGCCGTCAGGGTGAAGAAGGCAATCCAGATTTCCGGATTGGTCAGCCATTCCATGTGTATTCCTTTGAGCAAGTGTTAAACCGGGCAAGCTGCAGCGCCGCCCGGTGAGTCGGTAGGATTATAGAGTGCTGAACAGAGGAAAAATCCCCATCAGCAACGCGGCGAACATTATGCACAGGCACACCAGCACTGCCCACTTGAGGGTGAAGCGCTGGTGATCGCCGAATTCGATACCGGCCAGGGCCACCAACAGGTAGGTGGACGGCACCAGCGGGCTGAGCAAGTGCACCGGCTGGCCAACGATGGAGGCGCGGGCCATTTCCACGGCGGTGATGCCGTAATGGCTGGCGGCTTCGGCCAGCACCGGCAGTACGCCGTAGTAAAACGCATCGTTGGACATGAAGAAGGTGAACGGCATGCTCACCAACGCAGTGATCACCGCCAGGTACGGGCCCAACGCGTCAGGAATGACCGCCAGCAGGCTCTTGGACATGGCATCGACCATGCCGGTGCCCGACAGGATGCCGGTGAAGATACCCGCGGCGAAGATCAGCCCGGTCACTGCCAGTACGCTGCCGGAGTGGGCGGCGATGCGGTCTTTCTGCATCTGCAGGCACGGGTAGTTGACGATCATCGCGATACTGAACGCCACCATGAACAGCACTGGCAACGGCAAAAGGCCGGCGATCAGGGTGCACATCAGGGCGAAGGTCAGCGCGCCGTTGAACCAGATCAGCTTGGGACGGCGGGCGTCAGGGTATTGCGACACGCTGATTTCGCTGTGGTCGATCTCATCGCCTTGCAGGTGCAGTTCACCCAGGCGGGCACGTTCGCGCTTACCGTACATATAGGCGATCACCAGAATCGCCACGACCCCGGCGGCCATGGCCGGGATCATCGGCACAAAGATATCCGACGGGTCCACGTGCAGCGCACTGGCGGCACGGGCAGTTGGGCCACCCCAAGGGGTCATGTTCATCACGCCACCGGCGAGGATGATCAGGCCGGCCATGATCCGTGGGCTCATGCCGATGCGCTGGTACAGCGGCAGCATGGCGGCTACGCAGATCATGTAGGTGGTGGCGCCGTCACCGTCGAGGGAAACCACCAGAGCCAGCACGGCGGTGCCGACCGAGACCTTCAGCGGGTCGCCCTTGACCATCTTGAGGATCTTGCGCACGGCCGGGTCGAACAGGCCGGAGTCGATCATCAGGGCAAAGTAGAGAATGGCGAACATCAGCATCACGCCCGTTGGCGCAAGCTTGGTGATGCCTGCCAGCATCATCGGGCCGATCTCCGGCGCGAAACCGCCGAACAGCGCGAACAGGATAGGCACGATGATCAAGGCGATCAGCGCGGACAGGCGCTTGGTCATGATCAGGAACATGAACGTGATGACCATGGCAAAGCCAAGGAAAGTCAGCATAGGAATACTCCAGGCGTAGCGCGGCTAAGGAATGGCGAACCGGATGGGGCTCAGCGCAGAACGAAAGGCACGAGGCGTACGGGGGGAGTTGGGGCAAACAGGCGGGTACGAGCGGACATCGGGAATCACCATTGTTGTTGTGTACAGCCGGTCTGTTGCCGGCAGTTGGGGGCGATCCTAGACGGGTAAGCTTTCAGCCAGCTTTCGCTGGAAAAACAGGTGATAAAGGGAAGACACACAGTCTTTGGACATATAGAGATCAAATGTGGGAGGGGGCTTGCCCCCGATTGCAGTGGATCAGCCAATAAATCTGGTGGCTGACACACCGCTATCGGGGGCAAGCCCCCTCCCACATTGGATATGTGTTTACTTTAGGGCAGTTCGAGGCCGCCGGCGGCTTTGTGAAGCTTGCGCAAGTGTTCGCCTACTTGCTTGAGGTTAGCCTCGCAGGCGGCAATCTCATCCGCACGGGCCGGGTCCAGCAGCGCCCTCACCTCTTTATCCAAATCGCCAGTCAGCGATTGCAGCTGCTTCTGGCGCTCGGCGCTTTCCGATTCCAGGCGTTTGGCTTCAGACGGTTGCGGCAAGCCGTAGCCGCCGCTGTCCAGCAGTTCTGCCGGGCGGCTGAGGAAGCCGCTGTTGGCGAGGATTTGTTGCAAGGTGTGATTGGCCTTCTCCATGCCGCCGTTTTTCAGCTCGCGGGCGCCGAGATAGCGCTGTTTGACTTCGTCCTGGGCGAGCATCAATTGCTTGCGGTAGCTCGCCTGTTCCAGCAGCAACAGTGCGGCGCTGGTGCGCAGGTCGGCCTGGTCGAACCATGGGCGGCGCTCGGCGGCGCTGAGGGACAGCCAGTCTTCGACCTGGGTCTGCTTGATCGGCAGATGCTTGCGCAGTACGTCGAACATCGCCTGGTAGCGTTCGCGGAAGGAGTCGAAGTGATAGCCCAGGCGCAGGGCGTTGCGTTTGTCGTCGAGTACGCTGGTGTCGGCCAGGCCGCGGGCGCTGAGGACTTCCAGCAACCCGTTGGGGGTGATGTTGTCCAGCCCGGTCAGTTGCGGATTGGCGCTGCCGCTGCGCAACAGTTTCAAACTCTCCACTGCACAGTTATTGGAAATGAAGAAGTAATTGCCGTCGTAGCTCCAATGCATCTCGGCGGCGTGCTCGACGGTGTCGTTGATTTCCTGGCGCGTCAGTTTCAGGGGCACAGAGGCCAGGCCGCGCAGTTCGGTCTTGGTGTATTCGTCGATCACCTGGGCCAGCGGCAGTACGAACAGTCGCGACGGGTACTTGCCCACCAAACCATCCCAGCTCGACAGTTGTACGTCACCGACGAACGCGCGATAGGACAACACCAGGTGCTGGTCCAGGTCCAACCGGCAATCCGGACCACGTGGGCGGCCGGGGGCGCAGATCACCAGGCGCAACATGCTGTGGCCCCAGCGGCTGACCAGGTTCTGGTTGGCTTCGGCCAGCAGGTAGTCGATTTCGTAGACGCGCTCCGGGTCAATCTGGCCCAGCGGGGTCTTGGCAAAGTCGTTGCCGGCGTTCAGGAAGGGGTAGGTCTTCGCGCAAGCGTCCTGCTCGGGCGGTGCCCAGCCGAAGTGTTCCTTGTAATAACGAAACAGCGCGGGGCGTCGGCAGCTGTAGCTGGGATCGAGCAGGAAGTACTCCATGTTGACCGCAACGAATTCCAGCGGGCTGGTGGTTTCGTAGATGTCCGGGCTGCGGGCAACCTGATGGTTATGCTGTTCTCGCTCACCACGGCGGCCGACGTATTGCGGCCAGCCGGCGAGATCCAGCAGGCGCGGGTCGTCGCTCAAGGTGAAGCGGCGGTCATTCTGGCCACGGCATTGGTCGGGCAGGCCGATCAGGCCGGTGATGTTGTTCTGGCGGCTGCAACGGTTGATCAGTTGGCGCTCGTCGTTGGACCACAGGCGCGCACGGTCGTAGATGTGGGTCAGTTCATGCAGCACGGTGGCGAGCATTTCCCGGCGCACGGTGCCGTGGGGACGATGGGTTTTTTGCGTGGCAGCGCTGCCGTCGGTCAGGCTGGCGAGCAGGTTGCTGTTGAGGTCCAGTTCGGACACCAGGGACGCCTGGCCGTAGGCGTTCTCGGGCATCTTGTCGGTCCAGCCGACATCGATACGCCGATCCAACTGCTCGATGAAGCGCGGTGGCAACGAGCGCATTGCTTCATCGAGCAACGCCTGGCTGGCCTGCTGTTGGGCCGCGCTCAAGCCTTCGGTCTTGAGCCGCAGTTGCAGGCTGGCCTGGGCTGCGCCTGCACTGAGCAGCACAGCCCACGCCAAGAGCCAGGCGGCGAGGCGCCTCACAGCGCGAGGATAGCTTCGGCGAGGCTCTGGTCACTGACGTCACGCGTTTCGGGCATGCGTGTACGAATGGTGTCGAAGGCCGCTTCCAGTTGTGCGCCACGGATCTCGCCATTGCTGGCGACGAAACTGGCGGCATCATCGTGGGCTTCGCGCACGACTTTGGAATCGCGGATGGAGGTGGTGGTGTCCGAGGTGAAATCAATGGTACGGCCAGAGGCGCGAACAATGATGTTACTGGTGGCCACCAGGGTATGCGCCTGGGCAACGTCGGCCAACAACAGCAGGCCAAGGGTGGCGGCGATCAGCGGGCTACGCATGGAATGACTCCGAAATACAAAGATAACTATTGGACGAGAATTGCTTGTGCCAGTTCACGGTCGCTGGCGTTAAGTTTTGGCTGGGTGCGGCGCAGATAATCCAGCGCCGATTCCAGCCGCGCCCCGCACCATTGGCCGTCTGTGGCAATGAACGCGGCCGCGTCATCCTGGGCGGCTACGATCACTTTCCTGTCGAACGGCGCAGACGTCACCTTGCTGGTGGCATACGCGGTCGCGACAGTGCTTTGGGTGGTCAGGTCAAAGGCCGAAGCCAAGGGTGACCAGCCAGCGGAAAACAACACGGGGACGATTAACAGACGGTATGAAAAAGCCATGGGACTCGACAACTGAAAACGAGCGCCAAGGCTAGCGTAATGCCCGGGCGAGAGCCAGCGCCCAGGCATCAGCCCCGCGGTCAGATAGCCAGGATTGCTTGGGCCAGTTGCGCGTCAGTCGCAGTGTTCAGTTGTGGAGCTTGTTGACGGATTTGAGCCAGGGCGCTTTCCAGCTTCACGCCGCGGATGGCGCCGTTGGTGGCGACAAAGCTGGCGGCGTCATCACGGGCAGCGCGGACGACCTTGTTGTCACGCAGGGACGAGGTGGCATCGGAAGTGGCGTCAGAGGTGGCTTTGAGTGCGCCAACGATCGAGTCAGTGGTCACGATAAGGCTGGTCGCATGGGCGTTTGCAGCCACAGCCAACAGGGCAGCGGCACTCAGCAGGCGAAGACGGGACATAGGAGACTCCTTTTAATGAACGGCTAGGGCGGGATATTAATCCGCGAGCGGGCAGTTAGGCATTCTATTTAAAGTGTACTGGTTGTTTTTGATTTTTATAAAATTGTACTGTTTTGCCTTTTCGAGGAAAATCCCAGGCAAAACAAAGCCCGCTTCCGGTTACCCGGAGCGGGCTTTGTTGTGACAAATCTGGTTGCTGGCGGTGGACCCGAGAGGTCAGGGCCAGCGAGCGCTAAATTAGCGCCAGAACGGCTTGCTCAGCTCTTCGTAGCGTTGAGCTTCGCTGATACCAGCGTCAGCCAGCAGACGCGAATCCAGACGAGCCAATTGGTGGCGGCTGGAGATGCGGCGCTGCCACAACATCAGGTTGGCGATAACGCGCAAAGGCAGGGAGGCCTGGGTGTTTACAGCTTTTTCTTCGAAGAACAGATCGGAACTGAGTGTACGTTCCATGATGACATCCTTCCGCTTGTGGCGGGATTAGGTAGTGGTTTAACTGATGCCAATGATCCTCTCCCGGCGCAAGACTCTCTAGATACAGTTCACCTGTATTGTGAGGGGCCAGTTAACTGTTTAAGGGTGCTGTACTGTACGGAAATGGGGCAACTGTACCTATGCGCACTGAAACAGTGCGAAATGGGCATTTTCGGGAAGTGGTGTGGGATATTTCGGTAGGAAAAGACCGGTACAGCAGTACAGTTTTTGTCAGAACCAAGCGAGAGGCATCCGGGCTGATGAAACTGTATTTGCATCAGCCCGAATCTGTATCAATCACGCCTTGAGCATATGCCCGGTTTCTTCCAGGTTAATGTGCCAACTCAGTGCCTCGCGCAGGATGTGCGGGGTGTGCCCGCCAATGGCGCAAGCGGCATCGAAGTAGGTGTTCAGCGCGTCGCGATACGCCGGATGCACACAGTTGTCGATGATCACCCGTGCCCGCTCCCGTGGTGCCAGGCCGCGCAGGTCGGCCAGCCCGACTTCGGTCACCAGGATGTCGACGTCATGCTCGGTATGGTCCACATGGCTGACCATCGGCACCACACTGGAAATCGCGCCACCCTTGGCGATGGATTTGGTGACAAAGATCGCCAGGTGCGCGTTGCGCGCGAAGTCCCCGGAGCCGCCAATGCCGTTCATCATCCGCGTGCCGCAGACGTGGGTGGAGTTGACGTTGCCGTAGATGTCGAACTCCAGCGCCGTGTTGATCCCGATAATCCCCAGGCGGCGTACCACCTCAGGGTGGTTGGAGATTTCCTGTGGGCGTAGGACCAGTTTGTCCTTGTACTTCTCCAGATTGCCGAACACGTCGGCGTTGCGCCGCTCCGACAAGGTGATCGAACTGCCCGAGGCGAAGCTCAGCTTGCCGGCGTCGATCAGGTCGAATGTGGAGTCCTGCAACACTTCCGAGTACATGGTCAGTTCTTCGAACGGCGATTCGATCAGGCCGCACATTACCGCGTTGGCGATGTTGCCGATGCCGGCCTGCAGTGGGCCGAGCTTGTTGGTCATGCGCCCGGCGTCCACTTCCTGCTTGAGGAAGTTGATCAGGTGATTGGCGATGCCCTGGGTGTCGCTGTCAGGCGGCGTCACCGTGGAGGCGGAGTCGGCCTGGTTGGTGATCACGATGGCGACGATCTTTTCCGGCGGGATCGGGATTGCGGTGCTGCCAATGCGGTCGTCGACCTTCACCAGTGGGATCGGTGTGCGGGTCGGGCGGTAGGTCGGGATATAGATGTCGTGCAACCCTTCCAGGTTCGCGTTGTGTGCCAGGTTGATCTCGACGATCACCTGCTTGGCAAAAATCGCGAAGCTGGCCGAGTTGCCCACGGACGTGGTCGGCACAATGTGGCCCTGCTCGGTGATCGCCACCGCTTCAATCACGGCGATGTCCGGCAACTTGAGCTGGTTGTTGCGCAGTTGCTCAACGGTTTCCGACAGATGCTGATCAATGAACATGACCTTGCCGGCGTTGATGGCCTTACGCAGGGTGCTGTCGACCTGGAACGGCATGCGTCGGGACAGTACGCCGGCTTCGGTGAGCTGCTTGTCCAGGTCGTTGCCCAGGCTGGCACCGGTCATCAGGGTGATTTGCAGCGGGGAGGTCTTGGCGCGTTCGGCCAGGGCGTGAGGTACGGCTTTGGCTTCACCGGCACGGGTGAAACCGCTCATGCCGACGGTCATGCCGTCTTCGATCAGTGCGGCGGCGTCTGCCGCGCTCATGACCTTGTTCAACAACGAAGGCAAGCGGATGCGATCACGGTACATGGATTCTTATCTCAGGCTACGGAAGCAAGGTGCGCAGTTTAGTGATTTCAAAAAAAAACGGCCCGCTACCATGGTCGAATGCCGGGCAGCGATTTAGAGCCTTTGGTCGGGTTTCATGAAGCAATAAAAAACCCCAGCCTACGTTAGGCCGGGGTTTCGAGTATTGCGCTGTAGCAGGGTTACTCGACGGCTTTGACCATGTCTTCGATGACCTTCTTTGCGTCACCAAAGACCATCATGGTCTTGTCCAGGTAGAACAGTTCGTTGTCCAAACCGGCATAACCGCTGGCCATCGAGCGCTTGTTGACGATAATGGTCTTGGCCTTGAAGGCTTCGAGAATCGGCATGCCGGCAATGGGTGAGTTGGGGTCGTTCTTCGCGGCCGGGTTGACCACGTCGTTGGCGCCCAACACCAGCACCACGTCGGCCTGGCCGAACTCGGAGTTGATGTCTTCCATCTCGAACACCTGGTCGTAAGGCACTTCGGCCTCGGCGAGCAGCACGTTCATGTGGCCAGGCATACGACCGGCTACGGGGTGGATCGCGTACTTCACGGTCACGCCGTGGTGAGTCAGCTTCTCGGTCAACTCCTTGAGCGCGTGTTGTGCCCGTGCTACCGCCAGGCCGTAGCCTGGAACGATGATCACGGTGTCGGCGTTGGTCAGCAGGAAAGTCGCGTCGTCAGCCGAGCCGGATTTGACCGGGCGTGCTTCTTTAGAGCCTGCCGCAGCACTGGCATCTGGCGCATTGCCGAAACCGCCGAGCAGTACATTAAAGAAGGAACGGTTCATCGCCTTGCACATGATGTACGACAGGATCGCGCCGCTGGAGCCCACCAGGGAGCCGGCGATGATCAGCATCGAGTTGTTCAGCGAAAAACCGATCCCCGCCGCTGCCCAGCCGGAGTAGCTGTTGAGCATCGACACGACGACCGGCATATCGGCGCCGCCAATCGGGATGATGATCAGCACACCCAGCACGAACGCCAGGGCCAGCATCAGTGCGAACGCGGTGAGGTTGCCGGTGAACATGAACGCCAGGCCCAGACCCAGTGTCAGCAAACCCAGCACCAGGTTGAGCTTGTGCTGGCCGCCGAACTGTACCGGTGCGCCCTGGAACAGACGGAACTTGTACTTGCCCGACAGTTTGCCGAACGCGATCACCGAACCGGAGAAGGTGATGGCACCGATGGCCGCGCCGAGGAACAGCTCCAGACGGTTACCGGCAGGGATCGAATCGCCCAAGTGTTTGACGATGCCCAGGGACTGCGGCTCGACCACCGCGGCAATGGCGATGAATACCGCTGCCAGGCCGATCATGCTGTGCATGAACGCCACCAGCTCCGGCATCTTGGTCATTTCTACGCGCTTGGCCATGATCGAACCGGCGGTGCCGCCGATCAGCAGGCCGACGATCACGTAACCGATACCAGCCGTTGCGAGCTCGGCACCCAGCTTATAGATGAGGCCCACGGTAGTGAGTACCGCCAGCGCCATGCCGAGCATGCCGAACAGGTTGCCGCGACGCGAAGTGGTCGGATGCGACAGGCCTTTAAGGGCCTGGATAAAGCAGATCGACGCGATCAAGTAGAGCGTCGTTACCAGATTCATGCTCATTACTTCTGCACCTCTTCTTTCGCAGCTTTGGGCGCTTTCTTCTTGAACATCTCCAGCATCCTACGGGTAACCAGGAAGCCGCCGAATACGTTGACTGCTGCCAGGGCCACGGCCAGGGTGCCCATGGTCTTGCCCAGTGGGGTCACGGTGAGGGCGGCGGCCAGCATGGCGCCGACGATCACAATTGCGGAAATCGCGTTGGTCACCGCCATCAATGGCGTGTGCAGTGCGGGCGTCACGTTCCAGACCACGTGGTAACCGACATAAATCGCCAGCACAAAGATGATCAGGTTGTAGATACCGGGGGAGATAAGCTCTTCCATCGTCTGAATCCCTGCTTAGGCGTTTTTGCGGATGACTTGGCCGTCGCGGCACATCAGGCACGCGGCGACGATGTCGTCTTCGAGGTTGATTTCAAACTGCCCTTCCTTGGTGAAGACCAGCTTCAGGAAGTCCAGCAGGTTGCGCGCATACAAGGCCGAGGCGTCGGCGGCGACAGCACCGGCGAGGTTGGTCGGGCCACAAATGATCACGCCGTTTTCCACCACGACTTGGTCGGCGACGGTCAGCGGGCAGTTGCCACCTTGGGCAGCGGCGAGGTCGATGACCACCGAGCCGGGCTTCATCTGCGCGACGGTGTCGGCGCTGAGCAAGGTTGGCGCTTTACGGCCGGGGATCAGGGCGGTGGTGATGACGATGTCGGCCTGCTTGGCGCGCTCGTGCACGGCCAGGGCCTGGCGCTGCATCCAGCTGGTCGGCATTGGGCGGGCATAACCGCCGACGCCGACCGCGCATTCGCGTTCTTCATCGGTCTCGTAAGGCACGTCGACGAACTTGGCGCCGAGGGATTCGATTTGCTCTTTCACAGCCGGGCGTACGTCAGACGCTTCGATGACGGCACCCAGGCGTTTAGCCGTAGCAATCGCCTGCAGGCCAGCAACGCCGGCGCCGAGGATCAGCACGCGGGCGGCTTTAACGGTACCGGCAGCGGTCATCAGCATCGGCATGAAGCGCGGGTAGTGATGAGCGGCGAGCAGTACGGCCTTATAGCCGGCGATGTTGGCCTGGGACGACAGCACGTCGAGGCTTTGAGCCCGCGAGGTACGCGGCGCAGCTTCGAGCGCAAAGGCGGTGATGCCACGCTCGGCGAGCTTGGCAATGGTTTCGTTGCTGAACGGGTTGAGCATGCCCACCAATACGGTGCCACTTTTGATCAGCGCGAGTTCGCTGTCGCTAGGGGCTACCACCTTGAGAATCAGCTCGGCGCCAAACGCGTCGTTGGCACTGCCAATGGTCGCGCCTGCCGTTTCATAGGCACTGTCGACGACGCTGGCTTTAATACCGGCTCCGCTTTGTACAGTGACCTTATGGCCCTGGCCGATCAGCTTCTTGATGGTTTCCGGGGTGGCAGCCACCCGCGTTTCACCGGTCTGGGTTTCGAGAGGAACACCAATGTGCACGTCAAATCTCCTGCATGATCTTTTTGCTTTTGATCTTTTTGTAAAAAGGCCAGTGCACCGCGAGTGGCGCAACTGGGGCGGCCGATCAGCACGATCCCGCTGAAATGACAGCGGGGCGCGGCATTTTGCAGGCGAACTTTACGGCCTTCAAGGGATTATGACGGGTGACGAAAAATTAACTACAAGTCACCCTGTGACTGATTGTCGCAACACTCTGAAATAACCTCTTCAAATACATGGGTTTAAAGGGCTGCAGGCATTTATAGAGGCTTTTGTCATCGTTCATATGAATAGGCGGGTATTGGCATGTAATAGTCGCTGAAGGCCTTGAAAATCAACGCGTAGAGGTTGATTTTCAACTGGCAGGTACAGTCTGTCGAAATGCGACATATACGTATATCTGTAGGCTTATGATTTAGCTGACTACAAAGTCAATAAAGCGATTAAAGCCTTTAAACGTTGGGGATGTAACGTCGTGACTGATCAATCAGCCAGTCTCTGAATGCATGCAGCGAGGCTGATTCGACTTTTCTGTCGGGAATCATCAGGTAATAAGCCTTCGAGCTGGTCAGCGCCTCTGGGCTCGCGATGACCAATTGGCGCTCCTCCAGTTCGCGCTGGATAAGGAACGGCGGAATCAGCGCGACGCCCATGTCATGTGTTGCAGCCTGGGACAGCATTGAGAATAGCTCGTAACGCGGCCCTGTCATGTCGCGGGGGATATTCAGTTGCTGGGTGTTGAACCACTGGCGCCAGGCGTAGGGTCGAGTGGTTTGCTGGAGCAGTGGCAGTTGCGCAATCTGTTGGGGGCTGAGTTGCGTGCGGCTACCGAGTAAGCGGGGGCTGCACACGGGGACAGGGTTTTCTCCCATCAGGCGGTGGGATTCTGTACCCGACCAATCGGCATCGCCGAAGTAGATCGCGGCATCGAACTCGGTATCGGCAAAGAGAAACGGGCGCGTACGGTTGGTGAGGTTGACCGTCACTTCCGGGTGTTGGTGCTGGAAGTCCTTGAGGCGAGGTATCAGCCACTGAGTTCCAAAGGTTGGTACAACCGCCAGCTCAATTACGTTCGCGCCTTGCTGGCCCATGACCGACAAGGTGTCGCGTTCTACCGCGTCCAGTTGAGCGGCCACGCGACGACTGTAGGACAGCCCTGCTTCTGTCAGCTTGACTCCGCGCCGTGAGCGGCGAAACAGTTCGACATTCAAAAACTCTTCAAGGCTGGCTATCTGCCGGCAGATGGCGCCTTGGGTGATGGAAAGCTCCAGCGCGGCCTTGGTAAAGCTTTCATGGCGGGCCGCGGCTTCAAAACTGACAAGGGCGGTGGTGCTGGGGATTTTTCTGCGCATGTACCGTGTCCTCACTTGAGAAGCGTACATACGCCGCTCTTATTTGTTTCGAAGTGAGAAATTAGCACAACCCTATGCGGAAACCTCGTTTGCCCTCCTCGCCCGCCGCGCCTAGTCTCTTCCGACGACTTCTGAATTCTGTGCGAGGACTTATTCATGGCTGGCAAGGCAAGCTTCAACTGGATTGACCCGCTGCTGCTGGATCAACAGCTCACCGAAGAAGAGCGCATGGTGCGTGACAGCGCCGAGCAATTTGCCCAGGACAAGCTGGCGCCGCGTGTACTTGAAGCCTTCCGCCATGAAAAGACCGACCCTGCGATTTTCCGCGAAATGGGCGAAACCGGGCTGCTGGGCGCGATGATTCCCGAGCAGTACGGTGGCAGTGGCTTGAACTACGTCAGCTACGGGCTGATTGCCCGTGAAGTGGAGCGCGTCGACTCCGGCTATCGCTCGATGATGAGTGTGCAGTCGTCACTGGTCATGGTGCCTATTAATGAATTCGGCACTGAAGCGCAGAAGCAAAAGTATCTGCCGAAGCTGGCCTCTGGCGAGTGGATCGGTTGCTTTGGTCTGACCGAGCCTAACCATGGTTCCGACCCAGGCGCGATGATTACTCGTGCGCGCAAAGTTGAAGGTGGCTACAGTCTGACCGGCGCGAAGATGTGGATCACCAATAGCCCGATCGCGGATGTGTTTGTGGTGTGGGGTAAGGATGATGCCGGCGATATTCGCGGGTTTGTCCTGGAGAAAGACTGGAAAGGTCTCAGTGCGCCTGCCATTCACGGCAAGGTCGGCCTGCGCGCTTCTATCACCGGTGAGATCGTGATGGATAACGTCTTCGTGCCGGAAGAGAACATCTTCCCGGACGTGCGTGGCTTGAAGGGCCCGTTCACTTGCCTGAATTCGGCGCGTTACGGCATCTCATGGGGTGCGCTGGGCGCGGCGGAGTTCTGCTGGCACACCGCCCGCCAATACACCCTTGATCGCCAGCAGTTCGGGCGTCCGTTGGCGGCTACCCAGTTGATCCAGAAAAAACTGGCCGATATGCAGACTGAGATCACCCTGGCCCTGCAAGGCTGCCTGCGTCTGGGGCGCATGAAGGATGAAGGCACGGCGGCGGTTGAAATCACTTCGATCATGAAACGCAATTCCTGTGGCAAATCCCTGGATATCGCACGTATGGCGCGGGACATGCTCGGGGGCAACGGTATCTCCGACGAGTTCGGTGTGGCGCGTCACTTGGTCAATCTTGAGGTGGTGAATACGTATGAGGGTACTCACGACGTACATGCGCTGATCTTGGGTCGTGCGCAAACCGGTCTTCAAGCGTTCTATTAATAGGGGCATAGGCATGGGCGCGCTTTCGCATCTGCGGGTACTGGATTTGTCGCGAGTACTGGCGGGGCCTTGGTCCGGGCAGATACTGGCGGACCTTGGGGCTGAGGTGATCAAGGTCGAGCGACCAGGTAGCGGTGACGACACGCGCGCCTGGGGGCCACCCTTTCTAAAGGATGCGTATGGTAATAGCACCAGTGAAGCGGCTTATTACCTGTCGGCCAATCGCAACAAAGAGTCGGTGACAATCGACTTCACGCGACCGGAGGGCCAGAAGCTGGTACGTGATCTGGCGGCCAAGTCCGATATTTTGATTGAGAACTTCAAGGTCGGTGGTTTGGCGGCTTATGGCCTGGACTATGAGTCGCTCAAGGCGATTAATCCGCAGCTGATCTATTGCTCCATCACGGGGTTTGGCCAGACGGGCCCCTACGCGGCACGCGCTGGTTATGACTTTATGATCCAGGGTTTGGGCGGCCTGATGAGCCTGACCGGTCGGCCCGAGGGTGATGAGGGGGCTGGGCCGGTAAAGGTTGGGGTGGCGCTGACCGACATTCTTACCGGGCTCTACTCGACCGTGGCGATCCTGGCGGCGCTGGCGCATCGGGATCATGACGGCGGCGGGCAGCATATTGATATGGCATTGCTGGACGTACAGGTGGCTTGCTTGGCGAACCAGGCGATGAATTACCTGACGACGGGTGTGTCGCCCAAGCGCTTGGGCAATGCTCATCCGAATATCGTGCCTTACCAGGATTTTCCTACGGCTGACGGCGACTTCATCCTCACGGTGGGTAATGACGGGCAGTTCCGTAAGTTTGCCGAGGTGGCTGGTCAGCCGCAGTGGGCGGATGACCCGCGGTTCTCTACTAATAAGGTGCGGGTGGCCAATCGGGCTGAACTGATACCGCTGATTCGTCAGGCTACGGTGTTCAAGACTACGGCTGAATGGGTGTCGCAACTGGAGCAGGTTGGCGTGCCTTGTGGGCCGATCAATGATCTGGCGCAGGTGTTTGCTGATCCGCAGGTTCGGGCGCGTGGGTTGGCGATGGAGTTGCCTCATGTATTGGCGGGGATGGTGCCTCAGGTTGCAAGCCCCATACGGCTATCCAAGACGCCTGTGGAATACCGCAGCGCGCCGCCCCTGTTGGGGGAGCATACGGTTCAGGTGCTGCAGACGGTGTTGGGTCTGGGGGAGGCGAATGTGGCTGCCTTAAGGGCGTCGGGCGTTATTTAAGCGGTCTTTTCTATTGCAGGGGCTCTTTTTGATTGTTTTTTAATCAATAGTGGTTTGTTGATAGAAAATCAAAATTAAAGGTTGACGGCAGATTTCAGGTGTC
>NZ_QUZT01000030.1 GCF_004682045.1 Pseudomonas nabeulensis | reverse complement strand
CCGCCCTAAACCCTGGTACCGCGGTGCTTCAGACAGACC
This sequence comes from Pseudomonas nabeulensis, assembly GCF_004682045.1. Lineage (GTDB taxonomy): Bacteria > Pseudomonadota > Gammaproteobacteria > Pseudomonadales > Pseudomonadaceae > Aquipseudomonas > Aquipseudomonas nabeulensis. The sequence goes on along the minus strand of NZ_QUZT01000030.1, from coordinate 74,795 downwards.
GCGGTGGATGGATTTGGGGCGGCTTCGCCACCCAGCGCGGGGCAAGCCCGCTCACTACAACGCTCAATGAAGAGAGTCTTATGTCCACCTCCTTGAAATTAGCTATCGCAGGTCTCGCTGGCCTGCTCCTCAGTCCGCTTGCCCAGGCGGACTTTTCAATTCCGGGGTTTGAACTGGTGCACACCGTGCCGGTGGACACTGCCCTGGGGACTGCCGACCTGCGCCAACCTGGCCCGGTATGGATCGAAATGTTCGATGGGGCCAAAAGCAGCATTGATATTGGCCAGTTCTACGCCGCCGACCATCCAGGCTCAGTGATGGACACCGTGATCGAACACCTGGAAGCCGCCGGCAAACGCGGTGTGAACATTCGCTTCTTGCTGGAAGACAAGGGCATCAAATTGTCCGAGGCCTCCACCCTGGAGCGTTTGCGTGCGATCCCCAACCTGACCTTCCGCGTGCTCGCATACGGCCAATTGAGCGGCGGGATCATCCATGCCAAATACATGGTGGTAGACGGTAAACAGGCGTTTGTCGGCAGCCAGAATTTCGATTGGCGTTCACTGGAGCACATCCACGAAACCGGGCTGCGCATCAGCGACCCGACCGTGGCTGGCCAGGTGCAGGCGATCTTCAATCAGGACTGGCAGGCCCAGGCCGCACTGGCCCAGAACAAACCGGTGCCATTACCGGCGGCAAGCAAAGAGCCAGCGCGCACCGGCAACTATCTGGTGGCCAGCCCGCAACGCTACAACCCGCCGGGCGTGGGCGATTCTCAACTGGAACTGCCGCGCCTGCTGGGCGAAGCGAAGAAGGAAGTGCGCGTGCAATTGCTGGACTACGCGCCGCTGTCCTATGGGCCCGACCGCACCCGTCCGTATTACGCGGTGATCGACAATGCGGTACGCGCAGCCGCCGCACGGGGTGTGTCGATCAAGCTGATGGTGTCCAACTGGAACACCGACAAGCTGGAACTGCCCTACCTCAAGAGCCTGGCGGTGTTGCCCAATGTGCAGGTCAAAATCGTTACCCTGCCCGAAGCCAAGCAAGGCTTCATCCCTTACGCGCGGGTCATCCATAGCAAGACCATGGAAATCGACGGCCAAGTGGCGTGGATCGGCACCAGCAACTGGTTGGGCGGCTACCTGGATAATTCGCGCAATCTGGAAGTGGTGATGCACAACGAAGCGATGGCCAAGCGTGTAGGCGATCTGCATGAACAGCTGTGGGATGGGCCTTACGCCAAGGCCTTGAGTGTCACGGATGAATACCCCGCGCCCCACCCGGGCCAGCATTGACGGTACGCACCTGAGTAGTGGTAGTGTGTGGAAATGTTTCTGACGGTTTGATCAGAAACGTCCTACTCACTACCTGCAAAGGAATGCACCCGCAATGCACTTTCCACTCAAGCAACTGGTGGCGACCACCCTGCTCGCCGCCAGCCTTTCAGCCGTTACCACCTCCGCTTTGGCCAACATCACACCGGAACAAAGTGCGGCGATTATCCAAAGCTTCAACGAAAAATCCGTCACAGATTTCCGCGGGTTCCTCGGCACGCTGACCAAGGGTGAACAGGCCGCGTCGATTAGCGCCTTTCTGGATAACAAACCCCTGAACGCCGAGCAGCAAAACGACATTAACCGCCTGCTGGGTATTTACACCCGTGTGAAGTACGGCAAGGCCGCCACCGAGACCCTGCGCGAACTGGTGGAGATCCCGACGTTCAACATCGACGGCGTGCCTCAGTATAAAAACCCGGAATTCATCAAGATCGCCGGCAAGATCGAGGCGCTGGCCAAGGCCTTTAACCTGAACTTCCGCAATATCGATGGCCGGGTGTATGAAATTTCCCTGGAAGGCAGCGGCGATGAAGTCGTCGGCATCCATGCCCATGCCGACGTGGTGCCAGTGACGCCGGAGAACTGGGTGCTGAAGGATGGCACCCAGCTCGACCCGTTCAAGGTCACGCTGATCGGCGACCGCATGTACGGGCGTGGCACCGAGGATGACAAGAACGGCATCGTGGTCGCGATGTATGCCATGAAGGTGATCAAGGAAGAAAAGCTGCCGCTGGCGCGCACCTTCAAGTTGCTGGTGGACACCACCGAGGAAACCTCCGGTGATGCAATCCCCTACTACTTCGAACGCAACCCGACGCCGCAGTACAACCTGGCGCTGGATGGCGGTTACCCCGTAGTGATTGCCGAGAAAGGCTATGGCACCGTCATGGCGACCTTCCCCCGTCGCAAGGGTGAAGGTCAAGGTGCGGAAATCATCTCGATGACCGGTGGCATGGCGACCAACCAGATTCCGTCGGCGTCGGTCGCAACGTTCGTCACCGACAAGCCTGCCGAATTGGCAGCCAGCCTGCAAAAAGCCGGCGCGGAATACGTCAAGGCCAACGGTGCTGATTTCGAAGTGGCCGCCAAGGTGGTCGGCAAAGAGGTCAAGCTGACGGTGACCGGTGTTTCCGCGCACTCCTCCGAACCGGAATCGGGTATCAACCCGGTATCGCGCATGCTGGAGCTGATCCATAGCATCGACGGCAAGATCGCGCTCAAGCACAACCACATCACCGATGCAGCGCGTTATGCCTCCGACAACTGGGGCCTGGATTACCTGGGCGGCAAGTTGGGCGTGGGCTTCTCCGATGACTTCATGGGGCCGCTGACCACGTCGCTGACGTTTGTCGGGTTGGATGACAAGGCGTTCAAACTGGCGGTGAACCTGCGGGTGCCGAAGGGCAAGTCGCCAGAAAAACTGAAAGCCGAGATTGCCGACAAATTGAACGCCTGGGACAAGAAAACCAAGGTCAAGGTGGGCTTCACCTACTCGGTTGCCGAACCGATGTACCGCAACCCGGAAGGTGAGTGGGTCAAAGCCTTGTTGGCGGTGGCCACGGAGAACCTGGGTATGGAACACAAGTTCGGCACCTCGGCCGGCGCAACCTCTGTGCATGAATTGCCCAACGGCGTGCAATTCGGCCTGGCGCGTCCGGAAGTGAAATACACCGGGCACACTGACAATGAGTTCAAAACGGTTGAGCAGTTCTTGCTGGACTTGCAGATCGTGACCGAAATGATGGGGCGGGTGGGGCAGTTGCCGAAGCTCTAATGGCCCCCCACGTAAAATCCGATTTATTGGATATCTTCTAAAGCTGCCGCCAAGAACACTGTCCCTCCAGCTCGTAACCGGAGGGACAGTCTATGTCGTTGATCAGTCATGTGGAGCAACTCTGCCGGCGCCTGGCCCCAAGGGGCTGGCGCGATTTGTTGTTGCAACATGGCCTGGACATCACGGCTATCCCACTGGAGGAAGAACTCGCCAAACCCTTGCACATTGATCGTAGCCTGCAAGGGTTCGAAGACTTTTCCATGACTGGCACCCAAGGGATTACGCCTTCGAATCCGGCAGAAAGCCTGTTATTTCATGCGCTCGCGTCACCGAACGTTCTCACCGGAATCAACCGCAGCCCACTGACGAGCTTCCCCACGGCGGCCGAGATTGAGCACGTCCTCAACTACGTCTATGGCGTCACACCGCCTAGCCTCGCAGCGCTTGAACAACAAGCCGGCGATGCGCCACTGGCGATTGTCATCTTTGCGTACGAGTACCGACCACAACCGGAGACTGTGCATAAACGTCAGGCCGATCTGTGCTTTTCCCGCACCGGTGTGGCTCGCGTCGGTACCGCGCCCGCACTCTATGACGCGCAGCGGCGCGGTTTTTTACCTTTTGTCGAAGGGCAACCGCAGCGCATGCGCGTGATACCGGCTCGGTACGGCGCGTTCATCGCCATGCGGCAAACCGGCAACGAGGTGCAATTTGGCCCGATGGGATTTCAGCCAGACGTCGATCCCGCGCTTGAGTTCTGGGTACCGTTGCACAAATTGTTCGATGGTCCTGAATGCCTAGCGGGACTGGACTTGCACGTGCAACTGGAAAATTACCAGATCAACGAAAAAATCCGCCAGATCCACATGCGCTTTCGTCATACCGGCTGGCAGGAACCCGACATCTTGAACCCTCCTTTCGTCATCACGCAGGAGTTGTGTCACTGGGGCGATTGCACACGGTTCGGCCCCGGCTTACTGATCCCCGACGCCAAACCCACACTCGTCGAGTTGGCCCACTACAAAGGGGAGCCCTTGTCTTTCATGATGCCCCCCAACTCCGGCGGCTTGATCCATGGACGCCACCGCGTTCGCGACGATGGTTCAGTTGAAGATCTCAACGACCGGCAAGATGTCGATGAAATAGTCAACGCCGGCGGCTACCGTGCCCTGCACTACCAGGACGCAATGGCCGATGGTTGGGTAAGGGCGCACTGCCCCGCGCTGGCATTGGAGAGCGTCGCGGCCTATTCGATCATCGGCGCGCCGGATTTTTTCCCGCTGTGCGGGCAGCGGGAACTCAAGGAATGGTCCAGCACACCCGGTGTTTTCCCCTGCCCTGCGCCACCTTGCCCTGAGGTGTGGCACACGCGGGTCAATCCGCTTTCTGATGTGCGTTTCTATGTCAATCAGTCGCTTCACGGTGGCTATTTTTCTGCGGATGACCGAGGTGCGACAGCAATTGTCGCCCTGGCTCAAACCACCGCGACATCAGGTCCTGCCCTATCGGTAGCGCGCGCCCAACGCCAATCCTGGCTACCGGACTTCGCCAGCGGCGTGTTCGGTCCGGGCTGGGAAATAGGTCGAGGCCTGGTAGATGCCCCGTTCACGAATATGTTGTGCGGTTATCAACTGGCCAGCCCTTTCACGGAAGACGCCCGTATCTGTGCCGCGCTGGGTTCTTATTGGCCAGGGGTAGCGCCGGACTCAACCCGTGCCTTCGAACCGCGAGCTATTTCCACCACGATCATTCCGCTGACCGATACCGAGATTGGCCTCAACGGCAGCCCCGGCTGGGATGGTCGCAGCGGGCCGATATTGGTCGAGGTGCAGGGGCGCATGCTGGTCCAGTACCACGCCTATGAATACAGCGACTACACACAAGCGGCACTGGACGGCCAACTGTCTCTTGCTGTTACCGGGCACACCGGCACCGAGCAGTATCATCAGCGCGTATTGGGCATGTGGCGCGCGTACAGAGCCATCGGTGCGGGGTCAGACAAAGAACTACGAAAGCTCTGGCCGCTGTTGTCATTTTCCCTGGTACAGCGACCAGACGCGGCATTCGAAGCCGCGCAGCAGGAGGCCGACGTTCAACTGGAGGGCAATGTGCAACATTATTGGTTCTACAAACGCGGATCTATCAGCACTCCAACGGACAACTTCAAGCTTCGTCATGTCGAAATGCTCCAACAGGTCCAGTTGTATGTCAGCGCGGACGCGCTGCTGATGCGCCAGGACGAAGGGCTCTGGCGACGAGTCGATGAACCGTTTTGATGTGATCGTCGTGGGGGCCGGGCCGGCGGGCTGTGCAACGGCTATCTACGGCGCACAGCGAGGCCTGCGCATCGCGTTGCTGGAGACCAGCCGGTTCCCTCGGCACAGGCCGGGAGAAACCTTGCACCCCGGAGTCGAACCCCTGTTGCAACAACTGGGGGTCTCGGCACTTACAAACAGCCAGGAGTGCCTGCGACATGCGGGTCACTGGGTGCACTGGGATGGGCCGCCACGCTTCCAATCATTCGGCCAGGATGGATGGCGCGGCTTCCAGATCAATCGAGCAACGCTCGATGAGCACCTGTTGAAAGCGGCGAACCATGCGGGCGTAGAGGTCTTTCATCCACGTCGCCTCCACCAGGTGCTGTTTGAGCACCGCCGGGCGCAAGGCGTGCTGGCAGATGCAACCCCTTGGAAAGCGCACTATGTAGTAGATGCCACGGGGCGAAATGGCTGGATGCAACGTCAACTGGGAACACCTTGGCTGCGATTTTCACCGAAGCTGATTGCGCGGTACGGTTACTGTCGCGACGAGAGACTCGCACATGACCGCCTTGGGCTTTTTGCTCATGCACAAGGTTGGCACTGGATTGCCCGTATCAACCGCTCGTGCCTGCATTGGACTCAGCTGTATTTTGTCGAGGGCACCCGGCATGCTTCCTGCCCGCGCGAACTCGATCAGCTTGCAGCGATAGGGCCCATACGGGGAGCAGACGTGTCTTGGAGGTGTTGCCACAAAACAGCAGGACCGGGATATTTTCTAGTCGGCGATGCAGCTGCAACGCTGGACCCCTGCGCGTCCCATGGTGTTATCAAGGCATTGATCTCAGGCATGCAAGCCGCCTCGGCGATTATCGACTGCCTGTCGGGGCAGGTTGACGAAGCAACGGTGCAGGCGGCCTATCAAGCCTGGGTACAGACGACATTCGAACGCGATGTGGTGGCGTTGCGCGACTTTTATCACACCCACCCCTATCCACCGAACTGGCTGTAGGCCGTTGCACAAATTGCGCACAAACAAAAACGCCGATCATCTCTGATCGGCGTTTTTGTTGAATATGGAGCGGGAAACGAGACTCGAACTCGCGACCCCGACCTTGGCAAGGTCGTGCTCTACCAACTGAGCTATTCCCGCAAATGGCGTCCCCTAGGGGACTCGAACCCCTGTTACCGCCGTGAAAGGGCGGTGTCCTAGGCCACTAGACGAAGGGGACACGCTACTGAAACACATGGTGTGTATCTCAGTGCCCAGAGGTTAAATCCGAAGATCATGCCCTGGTTTCACTCAGCGCCGCCCGAAGGCCACACTGCTTAAATTGGAGCGGGAAACGAGACTCGAACTCGCGACCCCGACCTTGGCAAGGTCGTGCTCTACCAACTGAGCTATTCCCGCAAATGGCGTCCCCTAGGGGACTCGAACCCCTGTTACCGCCGTGAAAGGGCGGTGTCCTAGGCCACTAGACGAAGGGGACACACAACTGAAACACATGGTGTGTATTTCAGTGTCCAGAGGTTAGGTCCGAAGACCATGCCCTGGTTTCACTCAGTGCCGCCCGAGGGCAACACTGCTTAAATTTGGAGCGGGAAACGAGTCCTTGGATCGACTCACAACTCTTTGATTGATAAAGAGTTTTAAAAATCCCGCCAAACAGGATGGACAAGATTATGGACTACTTTTGGGCCGACAGCAAGCCCGAACGCGAAAAATAGTCCACCGACGTCCATGGATGTCCAAGAACATCCACACCTCCCCGTCCGCCTGCAAGGAATCACCTGCAAGCGCGGCCAAGACTTTGCACGCGTCCTCTCGCGCTCCAGCCACCCCATCCGCTGAAGCAACACACCCCCTCACTTGAGTTTCCGTGTTGGTCTATCAGCATTCCAGGTAGGTCTCACAGGCCCGCTTTTTCCCCGGATTTCCCACGCATACGCAACTGGGTACAGCTCCACGCAGCCCAGTTAGACATACAGATGACCAGGGAATACACAACGGGTCTTGATGAAATGACCAAGGCCTATGACGCTGATGTATGCGAACAAGCATCAAGCAATTGCGGTCGGGGTTTGTTCAACAGACCCACGACTTTATTTTCACACAACGAGCGCGTGATAGCCACTTGCCTTTAAGGGTATGTGAACTCGCGTTTTAGTACGACGCGCAAGCGCCCCTAAAACGCCTATTCAAGCAGGTAGAACAGGCCAACGTTGAGTTGGTAGCAGAGGTGTTTGTGATGTAGCGCTCCCACAAGGAGATAGGTGCATGCATAAAGATCCCCCAGTATCGAAGGTCTTCTATCGACCAATCGAAGCTGCCATACGTTGGGCTGGTCTGTTGCGATACAAACAGGACATTCTGTCCGCCATCTCGTCACCAAGAGAGTTGCCGCTAACCCTTGAATGCCCTCGATGGGATGAACTCCGGCTGTGCACTGATCGCATCTACGATGCCATCATCAACCAGGAACTGTCCTATGGGCGTAACGGGATCACGCTGAATGACGAAGCGTTGCTCGAAAGCGATGACCTGACGGTCCGCCACGTCGATCTAAAACGCTGGATGCGTATGCACTATCCAGAGCACCGACCAGCGTTTCTCTTCAGTCGCAGCGAACGCATTGCGCATCCCGTCATCACTCTGGAAACCGGCCAGGCACTACTGGTTGAGCGGCAGGCCCTGAAGGCAGACCTGATGCAGTGCCGCCGACAAATGCAGGAACTGCAGGAAAGGTATGACGGGCTGCTGAAACAATCCACCGTTATTCCCGCCTGCAACCAATGCCCCATCAGTGATCGCGCAGAGACGACTTACCTGAACATCATAGGAGGGATGCTTGAGTTGATGCTCAGCCAGTCACCTTCAGGAGTGCCGTACTCCAGCTTCAGGACACAAGAAGCTATCGTCAGCGCGATGGTCGCTAACCATGGAGGTGCGATGGGCATCACGGAAAGAACGTTGAACGGTAAGTTCGCCAGTGCAAAACGGAATTTACGTAATGCAATGTGATGAGGAAGTCCAGCTTGTATCTGCAGTCCCGGAAACTGCATTTGCAATGTACTTCCCCTGCCATGTCTATTGAATAGAGGTCACGCCAACAAACGCCACCGAGCGTTAAGGAGTGACCTCTATGTCGCAGATGTCTGTATTACAGCCGGGCGAGCGCCGCATTCTTCGACTCGACGAAGTTGAGGCAAAGTCTGGTTTCAAACGTGCTCACATTTATGCCCTGATGAAGAAGGGCCAGTTCCCTCAAGCGCTTCGCCTCGGTATCCGCGCGGTTGGCTGGGACTCGGCTGAGGTAGACCTGTGGATCAGCGAACGGCTGAAAAACCGGGTGCAACCGACTCTCCCACGCGAATCTTGAGGAGAGCCTTATGCAGGTCGTATCTATCATTTCGACAAAGGGCGGCGTAGGCAAGACGACGACCACGGCCAATTTGGGTGGACTCCTCGTCGATGCGGGTCTTCGTGTACTGCTGCTTGACCTCGATGTCCAACCCACACTGTCGTCATATTATGAGCTTGCGCATCGTGCCCCAGGGGGTATCTATGAGCTGCTGGCGTTCAACGAACGGCGCATTGAGCAATTGGTTTCACGCACGATCATTACAGGCTTGGACTTGGTACTGTCCAATGACGATCGGGGTGAGCTAAACACGCTACTGCTGCATGCACCCGATGGTCGCCTACGGCTGCGCCACCTACTGCCAGTACTGGCGCCACTCTATGACCTAGTGCTGATAGATACCCAGGGTGCGCGCAGTGTGCTGTTGGAAATGGCTGTACTGGCCTCCGACCTAGCGCTATCACCAGTAACCCCCGAGATTTTAGGAGCACGGGAGCTGCGGCGCGGCACCATGCAATTAATCGAAGACATTGCGCCGTACCGTCATCTTGGCATCGAGCCGCCGCCTCTGAATCTGCTCATCAACCGGGTGCATCCCGTTTCCTCAAACGCAAGGCTGATCCAGCAGGCGCTTCGTGACCTGTTCCGAGATCACGATGGCATTCGTGTTCTGGACACTGACGTGCCTGCGCTTGAAGCCTATCCCCGCGCTTCGACCCGCGGCCTGCCCGTGCATCGCGTCGAATATCGGCAACCCTTGGGCCGAGTGGCGCCAGCTGCACTCGACACCATGCGATCACTCGCTTGCGAGCTCTTCCCTGAATGGAGGGACCAACTGCTCCTTGTATCGGGACGCACACGTGGAACCACTCAATCCGGGAGGACGCATCATGGCAAACGCGCATGAGCTAGCCCGCGGTCATAAACGTCTGCGTGCCCTGATCGAGTTTGCCATCGGTGAAGGATGGCACGTCAAGCGCACCTCTGGAGGGCACCTCAAGTTCACTAAGAATGGCTGCGCGCCGATCTATACCAGTTCCACCGCCAGCGACCATAGGGCCAGCTTGAATGCCCGAGCACAGATTCGCCGCGCTGACCGGGTGTACCAGTCGGGCCTGGGAGCGAATCATGGCTGAGATGACCTCTCAGGACATGGCCGGCAAGTTGCTGGCTGCGGGATTCCAGCGCAGTGGTCCATCTGCTGAGGCGCTCAGTGATCCGATTGCCGACACGCCCATGGTAGTCACCCTGGATCAGTTGCGTCCTTACGACCACGACCCGCGTGTGAAGCGCAACCCGGTCTATAAAGAAATCAAAGCCTCCATACGCGAGCGGGGACTGGACGCACCACCTGCGATTACTCGACGGCCCGGTGAATCGCACTACATCATTCGTAATGGCGGGAACACCCGTCTTGCGATACTGCGCGAGCTATGGGCAGAGACCAAGGATGAACGGTTTTTCCGCATACCTTGCCTGTTCCGTCCGTGGCCTGAGCGTGGGGAGATAATCGCGCTGACCGGGCACTTGGCGGAGAATGAGCTGCGCGGTGGCCTGACATTTATTGAGCGCGCACTGGGTGTCGAAAAAGCTCGCGAATTCTACGAGCAGGAAAGCGGTGGTTCGCTGAGCCAGTCTCAACTTGCCCGTCGCCTAGCGGCTGATGGATACCCTGTGCAGCAATCGCACGTCAGCCGTATGAGCGACGCGGTGCGCTATCTGCTGCCGGCGATTCCGACCGTGCTCTACGCCGGACTCGGCCGCCATCAGGTGGAGCGCCTCGCAGTGATGCGAAAGGCATGTGAACGCACATGGGAGCACTACGCGAAGGGGCAGAGCCTTTCGATCGACTTTGACAGCTTCTTCCAGGACGTACTGGCGCAGTTCGACTCCCAGGGCGATGAGTTTTCGCCTCAGCGGATTCAGGACGAACTGATCGGCCAAATGTCCGATCTGCTCGGTATCGACTATGACGTACTCAGCCTGGACTTGACCGAGTCCGAGAGCCGGCACCGTGCCCTGGTCAGCGATCCGACACCAGTCTCGACACCTCCTGTGCTGCCAGACCCTGCGACACCCCAACGGAGCCAAGTCGAGACATCGCCCGTGGCATCAGCTCCACCCGAGCCAACGCCTGCAAACCAAACCAGCGAGAAGTCCGGGCAGGTCTCCGTCGATGACCCCACAGCCACTTCGGATCTGCTTCAGGGGCACATCGTTTCCCAAGCGCCCACCACGGAGCGGCTGCAATCGATCCAACGCATGATGGCAGAGCAGCTGGGTGATGCACTGCCACCGGACTTCGTAGCCAGCGTCTTGCAGTCGATTCCCGTACAAGCTGGCGGGCTCTATCCAATTTCCGATGTCTGGTATATCGACCCCGGCCTCGACACGCCCGACCGGCTACGCATTCATATTGCACAGTTTGCTCGTGAGATCGCTGCCGATGCTTCTCTAGCGGATTGCATCGAGGACAGCACCGACGGCATCGGTTTCGTATGTCCAGTGACACGGGATGGTTTGTCTCCGGCGGGCCGCGCCGTCCTGGCCTTGCTGGTTTCCCTCAGCGGAAAGCGCCTGGCAGAAAGTGGTCTCGACGATGCGCCGTTCGATGCCGACCTCCCGGCACTACTGCATGGCCATGGCGACTCAGGGAAGCAATTGAGCGATACCGCGCTGGTCAAGCTGTTTCGCCTGCTGCGCTTGGCCAGGCGTCTTCTTGAGCTGGAAGCTGGTAGTCCAGATCACGGTTCCTGAGCGGGGGAGGCCTTGATGTCAGCATCACATCCACTGAACCAAGCCGTCATCGCGCAGGCATTGTTTGATCTACGGAACGGCCAATTGCGTCGCTGCAAAGCCATGGGCTTTGCCGAGGACGATCTGGATGCTCTGAAGCATCCTGCCCTCGTGAGTGTTCTTGCAAATGCCACTGTGTCTTGGTGCACCGTATCTATCAACCGCGATGTGCTTCTACGCCTGCTGAAGCAGGGGCAGGATGTGGAGAAAGAGATCGCCACGGTTGATCGTATGCTGCGCCTCGGCGGCAGTACTGAAATGGTCAGCCGCTTCTACGGCCTGACCCATCAAGAAGTCGCGTTGCGGAGAGAAATTCTGGGCCTGCCCAAGCGCAAGGGTCGCCACCCCGTACTTGACGAACAGCAAGACACCGAACTGTGGAAACAGTGGAAATCTCTCACCACCACAAGGGGCGTCGAACTTGATGACGACGCATCAGTTCTGGACACCGCCATGGACTTGGCCGAAAGCATGTCACTGCCGCTGTCGGTAGTCTGGGCCACCATCAAAACCTGGGTAGACCAGGGACTGGGGTAGCCATGGCGGTGGATGATGCACCACGACGCCAAGGCCCCATTGCGCTCTCCGATCTGTTCGACAGTGCTCTGAAGCAACTGGCACCGCAACCAAATGCCGCTGCCAGCACGTCAAGCGATGCGTTCCTCTTTAGCGGCAACCGCCATGAGAGCGTTCCGCGCAGCTTGTTCCTTGATCGGCGACTGACGCCGCTAGAACGCAACGCATGGCAAGTATTCCGACTCCAGCTCAATGATGATGGCGTCACAGCATTCCCAACCTACGAGCAGCTGCGCCCCTGGCTGGCGTCAATGCCATGCAGCGCGCAAGCCTCGCACGAGACGGTGGCGCGGGCACTCACACTGCTACGCTTGACCCGCTGGCTCAGCCTGGTGCGTCGCCGGCGTGACCCGAAGACAGGCCGAATCCTCGGCAATCTTTATGTGCTGCATGATGAGCCGCTAACACCGTTCGAGGCTATGCAGCTCGACCCCGACTATCTGCAACTCGTCAGTCAGTCCCTCAGTCACTCTGCAAAGGCCGTGCAGATCGTTGGGTTCAACACGCTACAGGAGATTGCCGAGGATCCTCTCCTGAGCGGCCGCACCTTGCCTTCACGTCTGCAAGTGTTGACCCAACGCATGGCATTGGAAGGTGGAGGTCCGTTCGAAAGTTATCCACAGGCAGGCGCCATCCACGAATCCGAAGAAGGCGCGGAAGCCCCACTTCGGATTCTCGGCCCCCTGTCTTCGGATTCCGAAGCAGGGGTGAAACCCGCGTCAGACGGCTCTCTTCGGAATCCGAAGACGGACCGTACTGTACGTAAAGAAAGTATTAAAGAAGTACGTACAGTACCGCGCACGAAGGGAACCCAGGATCTGCAACTGCCTGACCGGTTCATCGGCCTGAAGCAGGAGCAGCAGGCCGGCGCACTGGTGGCGCTGCAGCAGGTAGATGTGTCACTACGGCAGGCAGTGCTCGACGAATGGGCTGCCCGTTGTCGAGGTAGCACCGTTCGCAATCCCGCAGGCTATCTGTTCGGCATCATCCAGCGTGCTATCCACGGCGAATTCAAAGCCTGGGCTGGGCAAACCAAGACGACGACACCGCCCACGACACAGCAAGATCCGGGGCCGAAGCATGCCGTCGCACCGCCAGAGGTCGCCAAGGAGCACATCAACAGGTTACGCGATCTGCTTCGTAGCAACTGAGTGGTTGAACAGGATGGAATGATGCGGATGTCCTTTTATTGCCCGGTAACCCGATGCATCAGCCTTCCGTGGACGTTGATGGAGCTATCCCCTGGGGATAGTTGTGTTTCGGCTTGGGGTAAGGATATGCCCGTGTGGTGTCATCGCGATCGCAGCAGCTACGGACCGCCCCCACGGGCGGATAACCGGGAGTGCCGTCCGAATAGCGCTCTATGGCGTTCCATGGAGCTATCCCCTGGGGATAGTTCCATGTACGACGAAGCAGGTGGTGACATGGTGCATTGATCCCACCTAAGCACCACAACCGGGGTTGCACCGAGTGCGGTTTGTTGACTGACGGCCTTCCGGATACTGCCGAAGCTGGCGACTCGTCATCCAACAGCGAGTCGTCACTATGGCTACAAATGAACCCCTACAACTGAATCTCGGATCCTTGCGTAGCGCAATGTCGCTGACGCTTCACACCCACCATGCTTCGCGCATTTGGCACGGCCGGACTGCCTCGGATGGGCGCGCGGCCATCGTCGGACTCAACGGTTTCGTCGCCGTCATGAACAAAATGAAACGAGGGTCGGAGCAGGACGATCCTTACTCTGACTGGTGGATGCTTCGCATTGAGGAGAAGCTGGAGCAGACCCGCTCCACCTTGCAGTTGCTGCGCGAACAGGTCGACCAAGCATTGGCCGGTGTACCGGCAGCGCTGACCCTGGGCGAAAACCTCAACGTCCAACCCGTCAAGCTGCCGCTGTTCATCAACGCGCAGTTGGGCTTCGCTGCCGTGTACCTGCTGGCTGATTACGACGATATCGCCCGCAAACTCATCTTGGCCCATCACACCGCCCTGATTGACCGCAGTACCCTCGAACGGTGGCTGCACGACGGCGCACATGCGCTGCGTAGTCTATTTTCCCTGGCGCAGCAGTATCGCTACTCGGGTTGTCGCCGCGATGATTTCGCGGCGAAGAATGCCGCAGCCAGGGCGGCCATCGAGAAGTACGGCGATCTGCCCCAGGACGTGCTCGAAGGCACGCGGCGTTCCCGTTTTGCGCCTCCACCCGTGCGTCGTGGCTTGCAACAGCACAGTGAAGTCGAAGCCGATGAGGCTGACAACGCAGGCATCTGGCCGAATGCTGCGGATGATCCAATTGAGCCTGGCGCCAACGAGGATGCGCCGGATGAATGATCTGGATCAGAACCCTCGGCGCCATTTCCAGGAACTGCAACAGGCAGACTTCCTTCGGCTGGAACACGCGGCCTATCTAAAAGGCCTTTTAAGGCCTTTTAAGAGTAAGGGGGCTCTTGAGACCTGGGCCAGCCAATGCTTCGAGCTGCGCGACAGCCTCATCGCGCTGGCGCAACGGCAGGTGCTGCCACAGGCGAGCAGCCATCCCTTCCACCTGCTTCCCGTTGAACTGGCCCAGCAAAACACTGGCGCAGGCACGACCTTTTTGCGCTGGCGCAAGCCGGACAGGTCGGCGATGGGCGTGGCGCTGTGGCAGGCGTTGATGGATGGCACCGGCACGCCCATCAACCTGCTGGGGGACCTGCATGCGATTGAGCAGCAGCGCGTTGTGTTGAACATGCAGATCAGCCTCATGCACACCCTCGGGCGCCAGGCCCGGGAATGCGCCAGCAAACTGGCCCAGGCCGAAGACGTTTACCTGCGCCGGCTGAAGATCGTGGCTGCCGCAAGACGCGATCGCTGAGTGCAAGCCCAGTTACTGCCACCTTTTTCCGCAAGCCCCCGCGGCATTTTCGGTCGCGGGTATTTCAACCACTCTGGAGATTTTGATATGAGCACCCATTTTTACGGCGAAGGTAACATCGGCTCGATTCCCGAGTCGCGCGAGTTTCCTAACGGCAACGACGAGCCCAACAGGCTGTTACGCCTCAACGTGTATTTCGACAATCCCGTGCCGAAGAAGGACGGTACGTTCGAGGACCGCGGCGGCTTCTGGGCTCCGGTCGAACTGTGGCATCGCGACGTCGAGCACTGGGCCACCCTTTACCAAAAGGGGATGCGCGTGATGGTGGAAGGTCGCACGGTACGCGACGAGTGGGAGGACGCTGAAGAGAACGAGCGTGTGACCTTCAAGATCGAGGCGCGGCGCATCGGAATCCTGCCGTTCCGCGTCGAGGCGGTGAAGCTCAGCGCCAAGCCATCGAACGCAGAAACGCAGCCCGAGGGCGAATAGCACCATCAGGAGTGGCGGCCTCGTGTCGCTGCTCCTGTCTCGGACGGTCCTGCAGCGTCGAACTATCCCCTGGGGATAGCTCCACTGACGTCCATGGAGTTCCACGCGCCCATGCATTTGGAAACTCCCTTTGTGCAGTTCTTCGGCTGCTCTCCAACTCTATCTACTGCTCGCCCACTCCGTGAATGCGGCTACGTGGTGTGCAGCTTGTTTGCTGATCGATCCTTGCTTCATTGCCAAGCTGCTTTCCATTGCATTCACACGTGATTCAGATGGAGCAGCATGCGCTTATATCTGTGCGAGAAGCCTTCACAAGGCAAAGACATCGGCCGGGTCCTTGGTGCCACGCAACGAGGCGACGGTTGCTTCAACGGCTCTGGGGTCGTGGTCACCTGGTGCATCGGCCATCTCATCGAGACTGCGCCGCCCGAAGCATACGGTGAACAGTACAAGCGCTGGTCCATTGAGCAGCTACCCATTATTCCCGAACGTTGGCGCGTCGAAGTCAAATCAAAGACCGCCTCGCAATTCAAGGTCGTCAAGGCGCTGCTGGCCAAGGCGACTGAACTGGTAATCGCTACTGACGCCGATCGCGAGGGCGAACTGATCGCCCGAGAGATCATCGAGCTTTGTGGTTATAGCGGCCCCATCCAACGGCTGTGGCTGTCTGCGCTGAACGATGCGTCGATCCGCGCGGCACTCGACAAGCTGCGGCCTTCGGCCGAGACACTGCCGATGTACTACTCGGCTCTGGCACGCTCCCGGGCGGACTGGCTGGTCGGCATGAATCTCAGCCGGCTGTTCACAGTGCTCGGACGCCAGGCTGGCTATGACGGCGTTCTGTCTGTGGGCCGGGTGCAAACACCAACCCTGCGGCTCGTTGTCGATCGTGATCGCGAGATCGCACGGTTCGTTTCTGTGCCGTTCTGGGCCATCGACGTTGCGTTGTCTGCAGCCGGACAGGCATTTTCGGCACAATGGCTGGCACCCGCAGCAAGTGCCGACGAAGCCGGCCGCTGCCTGCAGGAGTCCATTGCGCAGTCGGCTGCACAGCAGATCCGCGCAGCCGGCTGCGCGCAGGTGCTCTCGGTCGACACGGAGCGGATGCGCGAAGGCCCACCGCTACCGTTCGATCTCGGAACTTTGCAGGAAGTCTGTTCCAAGCAGCTCGGGCTCGATGTTCAGGAAACACTGGACATTGCCCAGGCCTTGTACGAAACGCATAAAGCAACCACGTACCCACGCTCTGACTCGGGCTACCTACCCGAGAGCATGCTCACCGAAGTGCCAGTGGTGCTCGAAAGTCTGCTCAAGACCGATCCCACGCTGCGTCCGATTATCGACCAGCTCGATCGCAACCAGCGCTCGCGCGCTTGGAACGACAGTAAGGTATCCGCGCACCACGGAATAATCCCAACGCTAGAATCTGCACACCTGGCGGCCATGAGCCAGAAAGAGATAGCCGTCTACCGATTGATCCGTGCGCATTACCTCGCGCAGTTCCTGCCTCATCATGAATTCGATCGCACCACCGCAAGCCTCTCGTGTGGGAACCATACGCTCCAGGCAGTAGGCAAGCAGATCGTCGTCCCAGGCTGGCGGCTGTTGATGGCTGAGCCGCAACCAGAAGATACCGGTGACGACGCAGCACCTCGCAGCCAAGTGTTACCTGCACTGCACGAGGGTTTGGCTTGCCAGGTGACCGGCACCGATCTCAAGGCGCTCAAGACGCTTCCACCGCGCCCTTACACCCAAGGCGAATTGGTCAAGGCCATGAAGGGCGTCGCGAAGCTGGTGTCCGATCCCCGCTTGAAGCAGAAGCTGAAAGATACGGTTGGCATTGGCACCGAGGCAACGCGTGCGAACATTATCAGTGGCCTGCTGGGTCGCGGCTATCTGCTGAAGAAAGGGCGTGGTATTCGTGCGTCGGATGCTGCTTTCACTCTGATCGACACCGTGTCGGCGGCCATTGCCGATCCAGGTACCACTGCGGTATGGGAGCAGGCGCTCGACATGATCGAAGGTGGTCAGCTCTCGCTCGACGTATTTGTGTCTAAGCAGTCGGCGTGGATCACGCAGTTGGTTGCTCAGTACCGCGGCACGTCCTTGTCGATCAAGGTTCCCCAGGGGCCTGCTTGTCCATTGTGCGGCTCACCGACGCGTCAGCGCACTGGCAAGAGCGGTCCGTTCTGGTCTTGCAGCCGCTACCCGGACTGCAAAGGTACATTGCCGGTCGAATCGAGTCCTCGTAAGCGCGGCGGCACGAGCAAACGCCGCAGCGGCCCTGCTGCATCCTGAAATGCCCCATGTTCCGCACACCCTGCGGGACACCCAGCGCGCAATGCCTTCCCCATAGTGTGCGTGTCCCGCCTGGCCCGTTCTGGCCGGCTGCGGGATAAGAAGGTTGCTTCTCTCTGAACCGAAATGCACGCGTTCTCCTCATCTGCATCTTTCCGTTTATGACGAAGGGTCCCCTGATGCCTTGCAATCGCGCAATCACGCGAGGCATCAGGAGACCCTTCGGGTCGACGGTACTCAGCGCCGGTGCCCTCCGGCGAAACACAGGGCTCCCTTTGTGCGCGGATGTGCGCCAGACGATGCCGACCCCAGCCACGACATGGGTCGGGTGTGATTGCTGACAGCGAACGGTTCTAGCGACGACCGGGTCCTGAATCAGCCCACGGGTGGTTTCTTCCTACCCCGCTGGAGGCGTTCTGCCTCCAGCGTCCTGTTATCTCTCTCGCTCTTTGCAACACCGGCCATCCCCGCGATGAGCCACCCCAGGGCGCTTATGCCCCACCAGATCAGGAGATGACGCATGAACCATCCCACCCTTCAGTACGGCAGCGTGTGCAGCGCACTGCCTGGACAACGGGGGGGAAGCTGCAGCGCATTGATACGCGACGTACTGAGCTAACCAGGCGATCCTCACGCCTGCATTTGCCGACGTATCGGCAGTTGCCAGTAGCTATGGTCGTTCAAGCTGCGCCGCGGAGCTTTCCGCGCCGACCACCTCGTCCGTTTCGCATCGTGCCGCGGACGCGCGCCCATCCCGGGCGTCGATGCTGCATCTCCATCGGGCATCCCAGCCCAATCCATCCCAGATCGGTAATTGCCTGACCGCGCTTCATCGCGTCGAGCACGGCTGCGCGTCTTTCCGATCCCTGCGCCTGACGGCGTGCAACCTTTTCCCAGGAGCCTTCCAATGAGCACCATTCGCCTCAAAACCAACCAAAACCGGTTGATCGCCAACCTGCGTCATGCATTCAATCAGACTTCCATGCTGGGCGAGCTGTTGCAGAATGCACGGCGCGCCCAGGCCAGCGAGATTCACTTCACAGTGAACCAGGACAGTCTGACCATCAGCGACAACGGCAGTGGCATAGCCGACCTGCAGAACTTGATCCACATCGCCGAATCGGGTTGGGATACGTCCCTCAAGTCCCGAGAGAACGCCTTCGGGCTAGGCGTCCTTTCCACGCTGTACTTCGCTGAGAATCTCAGCGTGCATTCCCGCGATCGGGCTTTCAGTGCACCCACCGAATCGGTCATTGCCGGGCGGCCTATCCAGGTCGAGCGACAGATTCCTCGTACCGGTACGGAGATTCGTCTCGATGGTGTCAAGCCAGTGGCGGCCGGAGAAGATCTGCCAAGTTGGGTGGAGCGGCAGCTCAGACGCTTGTGCGAAGCCTTTCCGGTTCAGGTCTGGCTCAACGGTGTTGAAGTATCTCGACCTCTGGCATCTCCTGCACTGCAATGGCGCGAGACGGCCATGGGTAAGGTACTGCTTGACCTCACCGCTTCGCGAACCCAGTGGAAGTGCTTCTTGCAGCGACTTCCCATTGGCAGAGCGCCACTCTATAGCCATCATCAGGTCGTATTGTTACCCGACGAAACGTTGGCGAAACTTCCGGACCGTCAGCATCTGCTGAACGAAGCGGAGGATCACAAACGCATCCAAGCGGCTGTCGACCAAGCCTATCGCGCGGCTCTGATCGAGAAGAAGGAGCAACTGGCCGCCAATGACTTCATCACGCACTACGCGCACGCTTGCTTGAACTCTTCGAATGCCGATCTACTTAATGATGTTCCTTTCGTCCCAAAAGCTTGGTTCCGCGACTGGGAACAGGAGCCGGCAGGATTTCTCAGGGACTGGCAGCGTTATGGTGCCAGCGGCATCATCGCCCGAGAAATCCTGGAAGAATTAGGCGTCTGGCAGATTGAAACTGATGGGGATGACGGTCCGACTGTGGAGGTCTATCTGGAAGCGGCTAAAGCGTTCCTGTTCGATGAGCCTGGTCTGGATGATGGGCATTGGCTCAAACGTCTGATCCAACCAATCACCCCAGGCCAAGTCCAAGTCAGGACTGGAACATCCCTTCATCGGGACGCCAATCCATATCTGGCTGACTACGAGGTGGAGCTGGAATTGGTCGAAACCCTACGTATCGGGCTTGCAGGGCATGCAGACTATTCAGTGGATGCCGTGCGCAAGGGAAACACGCTCTTCCTTACCCCGAACGCTGGAGGGCGAACCGAGTTGGTTTCTGACTATGTGTTCGATGATCGCTATGACGAGGATCGCGAAGATGAAGACGCACGCACCATCATGACCTTCATCGCCGTAGGTTGCTCGCAGTCAGTCGATCACGTTGTCGCTGCCTTGTTACCGGACTCGTTGCGATTTACCGAGCAACCGAAACTCGCTGGTGCCATCGTCCGCCTGATCTTCGATGAGGCAGGTAAACTCCAGACCGTGGCCGCCTGAAGCAGGCTGTGCACAATTTTCCACGCCCCAAACATGGATCGTCCCGGCAACCGGCTGCACGCCCTCAAAGGGAAGCTCGCCGGTTACTGGGCGGTCTGTGTGTCAGGCAACTGGCGCGTCATTTTCCGGTTCGACGGCTCCGATGCGGAGCTGGTCGATTACCTCGACTATCACTGAGCAGGAGGCCCACATGGCTATGCACAATCCTCCCCATCCGGGTGAATCGCTACGCGAGGACGTTCTGCCAGCGATCAACATGACGGTGGCGGGCCTGGCCCAGCACATCGGTTATTCGCGAGGGCAGCTCTCCACCGTGCTGAACGGCCACGCGGCGATCAGCGCGGATCTGGCGCACCGGCTGGAACTGGCAGGTCTCGGCAGTGCGCGGCAGTATCTCGCCGAGCAGGCAGCCTTCGACCTATGGCAAGCCGAGCACCGCGAGCATCCGCCGATTGCACGGCTGCAATTCGCCTGATCCCAAGCCCCGCTCGTCGGGGCTTTTCCTTGTCTGGCAAAAAGGAGATTTCATGCGAGCGCTCAAGCTATCCAAAGCCTTTACCCTGCTGGAGTCCGGCCCGGTGGTATTGGTCTGTACGTACGATGGGCACAAGGCCAACGTCATGACCATCTCCTGGACGATGGTCGTGGATTTCACGCCGGTCTTCGCAATCACCACAGGGGCCTGGAATCACTCGTTCATTGCCCTGCGCGAACAGCGTGAATGCGTCATCGCCATCCCCACCATCGACATGCTCGATACCGTCGTCGGCATCGGCATCTGCTCAGGGACGGACACCGACAAGTTCACCGCGTTTGGCCTATCCACCAAGCCAGCCAGACACGTTAGAGCCCCGTTGATCCTGGGCTGCCTTGCCAACATCGAGTGTCGGGTGACTGACATCGTTGAACCGCACGGCATCATCATTCTGGAAGGCTTGGCCGCTTACCTCGACCGTCAACGAACCGAGCGCCGCGTCATCCATGCCGTAGGCGACGGAACCTTCATCGCGGATGGCTGCCGCTATGACCGCCGCCGCATGATGGCCTCCAAGTTACCTCCCGGACTCTGAGCACATTCCACCCCAGGCCTAAGAGCATCCTGTCCGTGGCGCACCGGACAGCCGAAAACGCATCTCTAGCCCCAATCGATACATTAGCCTCATCAATGCGGGTCTGACGAACTCCCTTTCCCAACTGACACCCACCGAATCGCCGGGCAATCTGCGCTCATGTGTTGCTGACGTTGTCAGCGCCATGCCAGCAGCGGGGTCTCAAGCTGCGCCGGGGACAATCCCCTCGACCCGCCAGTCCGCCATCGCATCCCCCTGCGGACGAGCACCTTTGCGGTGCCGATGCTTCTTTCTTCAACCCTTGCGGGAGCTGCCATCCCGACAAGGGATCAGGCCGTCTCCCCGCCTCAGCTATGGAGATGCCCATGCCCCGTCCAGCCTCGTTCGGCCATCTGGCCCTCAACTACGCCGGCAAGTACTTGCCACTCGAAGTCTTGCACAGCGCTGCAGGTCACTACATCGGCACGCGTGACCATGAAGGTCCGGTCTCTCGCGAGTCCGCCGAATACTTCCGCAGTGCGGCCGCTGCCCAGCAAGCCCTTTCAAGGGGTGGCTGGACTCAACTGCGTAACACTTGATCACTGTGTAAGGAGAACGCTATGAGTCAGCTTCTGCCTGTGGAAGTCATTGATCTGCTTGCACGAGAGCAACGGCATTTTGCCTGTGCTCCCACTGCATTTTTTCAAGCCTGGAAACGTGGTGTAAAAGTGGTCGGCCCGCAGTGGTTCGGCGACGGAACACACGAAGGCCTGCGTCACGCCGTCAGCATTGAGGATCTACGCCCCGACATGCTTGGACTCAACGACGCCCTCCGCACCCTGAGCAGCAACCAGGGCTTGTTCCTTTCACTAATGGTCAGCTTCTTCAATGCGCGTGAAGGTGCCGCGATGCTGCGCCGTTGCAGATTCGAGGGCCTTGCCGACCTGGGAGACCTTGACCTGGAACGGCGCCAGATCATCGCCGACCTGCTAATGAACTACAGCCATTGGCGCGCTTGACTGGCACATCCCGCATTTTCTTCACCCCAGTGAGGGACACCCGTTCCTTCGGGGCGGTGTCCCTCCATTCATCCCACAGGAGTGATTCCATGTACCAAAATCCATCCTTTGCCATCGTCCTTGAGGGTGGCCTAATTCAGGCCATTGTCGTGCAGGACTGGCCCGATCATCTCCCGCTGCCACCATTCGTAGTGGTGGACTATGACACCGAGGGCGCGGCCGACGACGAAATCGTCCGTTTCGACATCGGCAATACCAAAGCCGAAGCGCTATGCCGCAGTGACACGCCCACCGTGTTCGAGTCCCTTCCGGATGCACTGTCACCGAGGGTCGTTCTTGCTGCGCTGGACGAACCAGTGCAGGACGAGATGCCGGCTCCACTGGCGATCGCCCATCGTGTGCGTCAGTCCATCCTGGATTTGGATGCCGACATCGACGCTGCAGAGCGTTCGCCGACTGGTGACGATTACAACGATATATATCTACAGGCCAACTGCGGTCTGATCGAACTGCTGCAATCCCTGGGTGACCAGAGCGACTTCGGCGAATAGCATTTTCTCCCCACTTCCGAAGCCACGGTT
Source organism: Pseudomonas nabeulensis (assembly GCF_004682045.1). Lineage (GTDB taxonomy): Bacteria > Pseudomonadota > Gammaproteobacteria > Pseudomonadales > Pseudomonadaceae > Aquipseudomonas > Aquipseudomonas nabeulensis. Next base: position 51,926 of record NZ_QUZT01000030.1, on the reverse strand, counting down.
TCGGGTTCACCCCTGCGGATGCCATACCCGCATGGGCTGGCTCCGCTTCATCTACCAAGGAGCTATCCCATGGCAAACAACTACTACGATGCCAACGGCGTCCTCGTGCTTGATCAAGTTACTCCGGTCATCACCGCACTGTTCGGCAGACTGAAACTGAATGCCTCTTATCCAGGCGACGGTCAGGCCTACATCAGCCTCATCTACGATGAGAGTTGCCCAAGTTGGGACACCATCTGCGAAGACCTGGCAACACTGGCGATGTCGCTGGGTTTATCAATGCCCGATGAGCAGACGCCTTCGCTAGATCAGGTTTTAGAAGTGCTCTCTCAGCACTTCGGGGCTGATCAGGATGAAGAGCTGGAAAATCTGATCGAGCATCACCCGTTCGAAGATGCCATCAGCCTCGACGCATTGTTCCTGATCGCAACGCGGTTCAATGATGGTCACAGCCTTAAGGAAATCCGCATGGAGGGATGCTGGCATTCCAGCAAGCCAAGGCTCTTCGAGTTCGGTGGGGATGGGTACTTCCTCAGCCGCGAATGCGAGGTGTACCGCACCTCTGGTCAGTCGCTGCGGCTCGGCAACGACCTTCGCAAGGCATTGCTCGTCAACGACCTTGACGGTGCCGCCGACGTGCTCGTGCGCGAAACCCAGTGCTTGCTGGCTGGCGTGAATGACGGCGCACAGCGCGCACAACTCAAACAGCGTCTTTCCGACTTGCTGCGCTAACAGATCGCACCACCAAAGCAGTCTGTATCTCATCGAAGTCACACCGAATTCCGGTGCTGTCTTCTTTCCCGGCGGGGCTCATCCCCGGTAGGGCTGGCCCTGCGTCAATCCTCACCGGAGAATCATCCCATGGACCATTCATCCAACCCTTTCGAATGCGGCTATTACGGTTTCGAGATTCAGCGCCTTGTCGTCATCAGCTATGACGAGCGCCACCCGCAAACCTTTCTGCCACTGCATCCGTCACAGGCCCACCTAGCTGATGACCAAGTGGTGTACCAAGCGTGCATCTTCAATGACGATTTTGCACTGATCAGCTATGGGCAAGCGGTGCCGCCCGAGCTCGACGCTCTCTGCGGCGGTAGCGGTTCTGTCCAGGCCGTCTACTACAGCATCTATGGCCGAACCCTGGATAGAGGCTTTATCCATGTGGGTAACAGTTACACACTGGAATCAGCCCAGGCAGTGGTGCGCAATCTGCAGTTCGAGACGGGCTTTTACAGCCGTGCCTGGGAGATCAGCACGGCACACATCACCGAGGTCTCAGGCCGTTATCTGTGCGAAATGGCGGACATCGCCATGCCAACCGGCTTCCTGTTTGTCGCGTTCCGCATTCCCTACAGCCCGGCAATTGGTGTCAAGCTGATCGCCACGCCCTGGACGGATGAGAATCTGATGGACATCGAAGGCATCACCGCTGACCAGTTGCGCCAGGAGCACCTGTCCAAGGGTATGCCTAAGGACTTGGCGAACGTCTTGTACCTGGCCGGTCTGGCGGATGTGCGCATCCTGGTCTTCGATGCCGACGCCTCGGTGCTCGATGGCTTATCCGTGTATGAGGACGAGGCCTGACGAGCCAGTCCGCTAGCCCTCATCATGCCCCTTGGGGCATTCCACCGTCCTTGCGGATTCCCCCAGAAGGGGGTAGCCCGCTCCAATATCAGGAGCATCATCATGTCTCAGCACCATGGTGCTTCCCGCAAACGCGCGAAGCCACCGACTTCCTCTACTTAGCAACCCATTTACCCCACCGGCACAGTGCGCGCACGCCGCTGGCATGGTGGGGGTGATGTGCGTGCCTATCGCCCGGCTCACGGTTGGTCAGCAATCGCTGAATTGATCGACAGACATCCCTTCAATGGCCTGCCACTGCCAAAGTCGGAATGGTGGATCGTTGAAACAAAGCTGTAGCCGTATTTCCTTTGCGCTCCACAAGAGCAATCCACCGTCCTTGCGGGCCACCCCCGCAAAGGGGTGACCCGCTACTGTTCAGGAGTATCAATATGTCTCATCAGAACGTGGCCTTGCACAGCTTGCTGCTGCAGCTCGCGAAGACCATCCGCGACCTGTGCTACCGACAGCTCGACAAGCATCGTCTGGTCAATGCCCTCAACCTAGAGGGCATCGTTACCGATCTACTACGCGAGCATGACCTTGGGCCGGACTTCGACCAGCAACTCGACATCTGCATCAACGCGATGTCGCAGGACGATGCCGTGGGCCAGACTTTGGTATTTGATCGCGACCATAGCAGTTTGCGCATGCGCGAGATCGAGGCGCTCAGCCTACTCGATGCAGATATCCAAACCTACGAGATGGTGCTGTTCGACGGCGGCAACACCCATGGCGATCGCTGGAAGCATGTGTTCTTCCCGGCGCAGCGCCTGCATTACTTCATCTATGAGGACTTCTGACCTCGCTACCGCCCCTCGATAGTCGAGGGGCTTTTTTATCCAGCTTCTCAAGGGCAGCTTCCTGTCCTGGAGGTTCGCAAAAGGCTTAAATCATGATGAATCCGATGGCCGGTTGCAGATGAACTAGCGGTCACCAGTAGATCTTCCGCCGAACGCGGGGGTGTCAATCAGGATCTGTCACACCAGTACGACACCAGCGTTCCAACCCGCCCAGTTCCATCAACTAATTATCCCACAGTCTGAGTTGGCGCTCCGAAATAGGGGATGCGCAGATTCGCATTGATCGTCGTATCGCTATCTGCATCCGGGCAGGCTATCTCCATGTTCTGCTGACGTCGTCAGCAACATGCCACGCAACCACGGTCTTCCAGGTTGCGGCGCAGCACCTGCTGCGTGACCGGACCAGTTCGCACCGCATCCACTCGCGAACGACCATCAACCCACTGATGGTGGATGCATTTGACTTATCAACCCACCGCGGGGTTACGCACCTCTCCCCGCATGGTGGGATCGGTGTGTCTCCGCTTTCATCGTATGGAGATTCACCATGAACACCACATCCAATCAGGCCAAGTCCTACTTCGATCTGCACACCTCTGGCATCGGTTTCTTGCAACGGGCCCGTGAAGTTCACGTCGAAGATGCCGACCCCTATCTATCTGTTACGGTTGCGGCACTGGTCGGCCCCAAAGCCGACCCGGTTTACCGCTACTTCGACGTCAGGGTTTCCGGTGCCGAGGCCCAGGAACTGGTCAGCAAGTATATCGGCGTCGATGATCCCAAGCGGCGCCCCCTGGTTCGGTTTCGGATCGGGGACTCATGGCCGGATGCCTACATTCGTCCCAGAGGCGAACGCAAAGGCGAGGTCGCAGCATCGCTCAAGGGCCGCTTGCTGAAAGCTGAGATGATCGATCGAGTCGAACTGGCGAAGATCGAGCAGCATGAGCTGATTACCCGAGGTATTGGCTACCTGAGCCGTCCGATCGAAGTAAAGCCGAACGAGGGCGAGCCATTCCTGGCTTGCACCATCGCGGCGTTGACGGGCAAGGTCGATGCCAAGAAGCGGCGTTATCGCTACTTCGATACCGTTGTCACTACCGAGGATGCGCAAGACCTCGTCCGTCAGTACGCACAAGCTGTCGAAGCTGACCGCAAAGTGCTTATCGCCTTCCGTCTCAATGACATGACGGCCGATCCGTACATCCGCACCAAGGGTGAGAAAGCCGGACAACCGGCGGCAAGCCTGAAGTCGACGCTGGTTCATATCGGTCTGATCAAGGTCGATGGCCAGCAGGTCTATCCTGCCGCTCCGGCAGAAGCTGAGACGCCACCGGCCCAGGTTGCAACCGCGCCCGAATCCGATGGCAGTGCCGACAACGTTGTTTCCGTCCAGAAGCCCGAGCCCGCCGAGCGCGAGCCTGAAGTCACGGCGGAGGAACTGGAGCCGGCGATGGCTGCTTCGTTCTAACCCGACAAGGCCCCGCCTCAGGGGCCTTATCACGTCCTCCCAGAGCCCATGCACTTCCCTTCGGGGAGGCGCATGCGTTCGTCTTTTCATCCCATGCAACTCGCAGGCCCCTATAGGCCGCGCTAGCTGCTGCATTCATCCAGGAGAACTGTCATGTCTCTTGCAAGCCGTTTCTCACATCGTTCCCCCGTGCTGCGCGCGGATCGTCCGCTGTCGGACGACCAGATCCGCGCCGTCGCGCCCTCCATCTTCGCCGATGCTCCGCATGGTAGCCGGTCTGAGCGGTATGCTTACATACCAACCGCGACCGTACTCACCAAGTTGCGTGACGAAGGTTTCGAGCCTTTCATGGTGTGCCAGACCCGCGTCCGCAACGAGGATCGGCGCGAGTACACCAAACACCTCATTCGCCTGCGTCATGCGAGCCAGATCAATGGCTCGGAAGCGAACGAGATCATCCTTCTCAACAGTCACGACGGCACGAGCAGTTACCAGATGCTCGCTGGCTTGTTCCGTTTTGTCTGCCACAACGGCTTGGTCTGCGGAGATACCACCGCCGACATCCGCGTACCCCATAAGGGTGATGTGACAGGGCAGGTGATCGAAGGTGCCTACGCAGTCCTGCAAGGCTTTGAACGGGTCCAGGAGTCGCGCGAAGCGATGCGCGCTATCACCCTCGACGAAGGTGAGGCCGAGGTTTTCGCCCGCTCCGCTCTGGCGCTAAAATACGACGATCCCGACAAGCCCACGCCTGTCACGGAAAGCCAGATCCTGCTCCCTCGACGCTTCGATGACCGGCGCCCAGACCTGTGGGCGACCTTCAATCGCGTGCAGGAGAACATGATCAAGGGCGGCCTTCCTAGCCGCACGGCCAATGGCCGCCGCCAGCGTACCCGTGAGGTGCAAGGCATTGATCAGAACGTCCGTCTCAACCGATCGTTGTGGATGTTAGCCGAAGGCCTACGCCAACTGAAGGCCTGAGTGCCCATGGACCACGCCCCTTGTGGGCGCGGTCCGCTTCTTCTTCATCTAACGGATGCCGTCCGAACCATGGGCGCTGCATCCTGCGGTTTTCTTCATCCACCCACCGGGGCTCGTCCCCGCCGGGGAGGACTCCGGATACTTCTCAGGAGGCCTCTTATGGGCTGGCTTTTCTCATCCCGATCCCGTTCGGAACTAATCCACGACCTGATTCAACCCGAAGACCACGCGCGTGCAAGCGTATGCGTTGTTGCGCACACCCTGCGCGGCAATGTGCTCTGGTCCGTCGTCGAAGTCACAGCAAAAGCCGAGGGCGTCCACAAGGATCTTGCCCCAGGTCAGTCCACCCGCTACATCCGCTGCGATCTGTTGCAGCGAAGTGGCGGCCAGTGGGGGTACAAGGGCATGGACGAATCCGTGCATCCGTTCTACTACACCTGCCCACTGCGCTATCTGGAGATGGCCAAGGAAATCTCGCCCGAGTGGCGCGAGAAAGTCCGTGCCTATCATGCGCAGCGCCGCTCGTCCGCAGAAGCAGCAGCAACGCTGGTGGCCTGATACGCAGGCTCTGTTGGTTTTTCGTCGCCGCATCCGTGGCTATCTCACACACCCGTCGGGTCGACCCGATGGGGAGGCTCCCGGAAAATTCAATTGAGGAGCTTCTTCATGAGTCAGCACTACTTCGAGACGTCCCACAAGGGATTTCCCATCACCGTCATTCTCGGCTGGGACAGGCCGATGCAACACTTCTTTCTGGTCATCAAGAAGCCGGTCGAGCTGATGGGAGACCCCAAGTACTTTCATGACGACGAGGTCTTGTACAGCAACCTGTACGACGCCAATGCTTTCGGCCATGACCTGGAGTACTTCGATGAAGTGCTTCGTCATTTTCGGATCGTCGTACCGGCCAGCATGATCGCCCAAGTTCTACGCGATTCACTAAGGAATATCGGTAACCGTGTCGTCAAGCATGAGGCCGATGGTTCGTTCGCTGAACTGACAGCCTGACGTCACCTGCGACACAGCCGGTGCATTCGCTCCGGGCACTGCGCATTTTCATCCCTCACGGGGATTCACTGCCCCTGCGGGCGGTGCGCCCCTCACTTCATTGAGGACTTGATCATCATGCTTCCACGCCTATTCAAGCGGCGCGAACTGCCATTTGTCGGCCGCCGCCAGTGCGGCCACGGCGTTGGGCTTCGCGCTGTCGACCCGGCTTTCGCAGCGCCAGATGACATTGATGCCCGCGCATTGCACCTGCTCGGCAAGCTGCTCGGCCCAACGTCGCTTAGGCACCAAGTAGGATGATTGAAAGTACGAGCACACCGTTTGATCACCATAATCGGCGATGATGCGTTACAGCTCCTTGACGATCAGCGCTGGAGCCTTGATGTCCTCCAGGGGTATCGCTCTTCGCAGAACGCGAAGCCGCGGCCACAACCACGAGAGGTTTCAATGCTTGGCTGGTAGCGTGCATCGCCTTCGACCAGGCGATGATTCAGCCGGCGCTCGCCATTGCCCATGGAAAACCAGCAGCCTGGGCAAGAGCGCCTCGCCTCCCCCCTGAACAATCAGATCCGCGTGCGGCAGCAATCCCTGCAGCCAAGCCTTGTCCGGACCTGTAACCAGCGCCCACCGACCATAATCCGTGCACCCGGGTCGGCATGCTTGACTCCTTCACAGAAAAGACGCGACCACTCCAGAGCATAGAAACTCGGGATCGACAGCAACACCTGGGTATCGGCACTGATCCGTCCCTACTGGCGCAGGCGCAGCACCAGCGGCGAGGGGTGTTCATGCTCGCCATGTACCATCATGGTATCCAGGCCATTGACCTCACACAGCGTGGCCAGGCCCAAGGCACCGTAGTTCAAGTACAGTTGCCGACGCGCCAGCGGATGATCACATTTGCTCGGCTGCAGCAAGCATGCAGAAACGAACAGTACCGAGCGTTGGCGGCCCTGCCTGCAATCAGCCGCGCACCGTCAGCGCCACCGAAAATGGTTGGGTTCATGCTTGGTTACCGTGTCATTCACAGGTGTCATTGAGCGCGCAGTCGTTGGCAACTTCGACTACAAGAGTTTGCCGGTTTGGCCCTGACTGCTCGTCCTCGCGAATGCACTCCTTGCCTTGCACAACGTAACCGTCGGAGACTGCTCGGACGTGCTATCTGCAAGCATGGCGCCCTGCACCATGCACCTTTTCATAGCGTCTCTCCCCGATAGCCATATTAGGGCCTAAGCCCCTGATTTCTGGCCTATTCAGGTGGATGCGGGAAGGTGGTGTCAAAAAACCATGCGTTTAATCCAAGCCGAAAAAAGGACTGATTCCGACAGGCTGGCGTGTGCTGCTAGCGAGGAAAAAACCGGTAAACTAGCCGTCTCTCACGCGTCCAAGGCCTGCCTGTCGATGATCCGCCTGCCCAAACTGCTGCCCCTGCTCCTGCTCGGTGCTCTCGCCGCTTGCGACAAGAGACCGACTCGTGAAGAGCAGATCCTTGCCAACCTGCCACTGCAGGAGGCCTATGAGCACAACATAGGGCGCATGGCCGCGTTGCTCGCCATGACCCATCCGCAGGTGGCGCAAGAGCAGATCAAGGTCGTGCTGCGCAAATACCTGACCGTCGAAGACCAACGCAACGACCTGTTCAAGCTGTACAGCGAAAAGAACTTCAGCGATGCCGAGTTCAACACCGTCGTCCAGGCCACCCAGGATCCAGCCAAGGGTAAGGCACTAGGGGAAACTGCCGAGGGCAAGCAGCTGAGCGAGAAGCTCACCGGGCTGATGCGCGAAAGTGCCCGGGATGAAAAGGTCCAAGCGCTGGCGCAGGAGCGCATGCAGCAAGTGGAAAATGAATTGAACCAGAGCCAGTGACTTCGGAGCTTTCTGAAAGCCGCTGCTCACGCACCCCATCAGTTTTTCTTGTTTCATCGCCCACATAGCTGCGATGGCGCAGAGCGAGTAAGGTTATCCTCGCTCGGCCTGTCAGTGAGGTCAGGATTGCCACACGCCAAAAAAGGACTGCGCCTGGATCTGCGCACACTCATCCTAGTGCTCTCGGGGCTTACCGCCATGCTCATGTTGCTGACCAGTTACTTCGCCAGCTACCGGGTACAGCGCCAGCTGTTGATCGACCACTCACTGGAGTCCAACCGGGTGTATGCCGCCAAGCTTGCGGCGATTACCGATACCTTCCTGGGCAATGGTCTACAACAGCTAAGCTTCAGCGCCGCGGTTCAAGCGTTGCAACTGAACCACAAGGCAGCGCTGCAGGAAGAAACCGAACGCTTGCTGCGCCAAAGCCGCGCCTTCAACTCAACGTTCGTCATAGACGCACAAGGCATGCTGCGAGCGGTTTCGCCCGCCTCACTGCGCCACTTGCTCGGCTCCACGGTTCATTCTCCAGGCTCGCAAGAGGCATTGCGTGAACGCCGGGCGCTGGTATCCACACCATTCCTGTCATCAGCCAATAATCTGGTGGTGGCGCTGTCGCAGCCGATGTTCGACAGCCAGGGCAATTACCTGGGCTATGTCAGCGGCAGCCTGTACCTGCGCGAGCACAACATCCTCAATAGCTTGCTCGGCCGGCACTATTACCAGGACGGCTCCTACCTGTATGTCGTCGACCGCAACCGGCGCCTGCTCTATCACCCTGATGCGCAGCGGGTGGGCACGGTAGTCAGCGGCAATGAACTGATTGATCAGCTCGCCACCCTCAAGGACGGTACCCGTCAGCTGACCAACAGCGTCGGCGTGCAGATGCTGGCCGGTTTTGCCACAGTGCCCAGCACTGGTTGGGGGGTGGTGGCGCAACAGCCTTTGACGCAAACCATAGCGCCGCTGCGCCAGCTGATCCTCAATGTGATCTTTATCTCTGTCCCGCTGGCGCTGGTCGGCAGCCTTTTGCTGTGGTGGCTGGCGCTGACCATCACCCTCCCGCTCTGGCAATTGGCCGCCGGGGCGCGTGCACTGGACCGCGCCGAAACCGCAGAGCGGCTGCACCGGGTCAAGGCTTGGTACTTCGAAGCTGCCGAGCTCAAGCGCGCCTTATTGTTTGGCCTCAATCTGCTGCAAGAACGCATCGGCCGGCTCAACCGCGACGTCCAGACCGACGCGCTGACCGGGCTGGGCAACCGCCGCAGTCTAGAGTTCAGCTTGTCGCTGCTGGAGGCTGAGGGGCGTGGCTTCTCGGTCATCGTGATGGATGTCGACCACTTCAAAAGGATCAACGATGGTTTTGGTCACGATGTTGGCGACCAGGTGCTGCGCCGGTTGGCCGAGCTGATGCGCCGCTGCTGCCGCGAAGGTGATGTGCTGTGTCGCACAGGCGGTGAAGAGTTTCTTATATTGCTGCCCGGCGCGCCGCTGGAAATCGCTAGTACCGTCGCCCAGCGGCTGCGAATCTGCGTACAAGACACCGCTATTGCACCAGTTGGCGGGGTGACCGTTTCGCTGGGTGTTGCGCAGTGGCAGGCCAGTGGCGATGAGCAGCCTGCAACTACCCTAAGCAAGGCCGATCAGGCGCTTTACGCTGCCAAGCGTGCTGGGCGCAATCAGGTGAGCGTAAGCCAAGCTGGCGACTGACCACACCGCAGCACAATGTAACAAGGCTTGCCTTATTACTGTCATGCTTCCCTCATAGGATTGTCCCTGATCTGACATTCTCAGCGCACCGTCCGAGCAGCACATTTCAGGGATGAACTGCACCATGCGTCGTGTCATACTCGATCAGAAAGATGGCGTCGGCAAGTCCAGCATCGCCTGCAACCTGGCAGCGGCCCCTCTTGCAGCAGGGCGGCTCACTTGAATCGTTTTAGATAGTACATCGTGAGTTGAGTATTCGCATCTTTACCGAATCGAATCGCATTTAGACGCATATCACGCTGCCATCCGAGCGCTAACGCACTCAGCAGCAATACTCGTTACACCTACTGATCTTTCCTAGTCAGCCTTGCGCCGCTTCTTACTTCTATACGCGGGTACATCACTGCCATTGGGAGTGGTGCTCCCAGTCTTTTTAACCAGCACCATGACCCTGCCACTAGTCGCCGCCAGAGTTCCCGCCACACGCCGGCCTTGTGCCGCCAGCTCTATCGTTTCTTTTCATCTGCAGCCATGTCCGTATTCCCGTGGGCATGGCTGCACTTCTTTCATCTCAAGGAGGGGGTGTCTTGTTTATAGATACCCACCATCGGATGTCTTAATCACCGTTGCATACCTTATCGCGATTTTTCAAATAGGCTTAACAATACGGCGCGCTCGTAGTTCGTATTCTTTACTGACCGCGTCTCCCCGCCCGGCGATGGTATCGGCTCATTGCAACAGAGAGCCGATCCATGCCAACCATCTCCCCATTGCAGCGTCTGATCGGTTGCGCCCTGCAGGTTGCCACTGCGACCGTGACGGGCTGCGCAACTATCGCGGAGCCTGTCGAGCCTTCCGACACCGAGGAGGTCTTCCGCGTCCCTGAGCTTGATACCCCCGAGCTCATTCCGGTGGTTCGCTACGGTCGCTACAGCCTTGTGGAGCTAACGCCCACCCCGGCGCAGCGCGACCTGCTGCTGCAAATCGTCGATGTCTCGATGCCCGAAGACGCTCGCGCTTCGGTTGGCGACGGACTGCGGCACGTCCTCAAGCGCAGCGGTTACCAACTTTGCGAGACACCACATACCGTCATTGAGCTGTACTCGTTGCCGCTGCCGGCTGCACATCTGCAACTTGGCCCGATGACCCTGCGCGATGCACTGCTCACGCTTGCCGGCCCCGCCTGGGATCTGCATGTCGATGACCGAGCGCGTCAGGTGTGCTTCGTGCGGGTAGGAGAAGATGATGTCGAGAAGGTTCCAGACAGTGGATCTCCTTCAAACGACACGGCTCAGTCCTTTCCGATTATGGAGGGGCAACCATGACCGTGGCGCAAAGCACTTCACGTTCGACCGCCACCCTGGTCATGCAGGTCTTGCTGTGGAGCTGGCTGATCGGCCTGAGCGTCATGGTGGGCCTGGGTTATCGCCTGATGACCGATCTGGTCGACCAGGAACGCGTCGACACTGGCCTGCGGCAACTGCAAGTACTCCAGACGCGGGTCACCGAGCTAGCGGACAGTTTGCAGGCTCTGGAGGCTCGGCCGGTACCGGCGACGGAAGCTGCGCTGCAAAGTGCCCGTCAGACGTTGGAAATGCGTATCGGGCAAATCGAGCAGGCGCTGGAAGCGCGTGCTACGACGGATGATCTGCAGGCGCTTCGCTCTGAGCTCGACCAGTTCAAGGCGAGCCAGACTGCCGCCCGCACCGCTCTGCCACCCAATAATCGCGCACCCAAGCCCGCCGCCTCCAAGCCGCATGAGACGCCGTTTCCCTATCGCGTAGTGGGCGTCGAACTGCGTGCTGGGCATCGCAGCGTATCCATCGCACCGGCCGTGGGCGAACTCACCGCTACCGAGGTGCAGGTGGTGCTTCCGGGCGATGTCGTCGGCCAGTGGCGCCTGCAGGCTATCGACGGCAAGACCGCCGTGTTCAAGGCCGGCGATCAGACTCGCCGCCTTGCGATTCCCTGACGCGGAGGCCATGTGATGAAACACCATCCCATCCTGATCATGTCGCTGCTGGCGACGTTGCATTTGCCAGCGTCGGCACAGCAAACCTCTAACGCCCAGCCCTCGCGCAACACACTGAGCCAAATCGAACACAACCGCGACGGGGAGTTGGCGAAGGCATGGGGCCTTCGAGACGAAGAGTTCACCCGCTACCGTGCACTGATGGACGGGCCGCTCGGCATCTACTCGCCCAATCTGGATCCTCTATCTGCGCTGGGTGTCGAGGCCCGCTCTGATGAGGAGCGGCGGCGCTATGCAGAATTGCAAGTGCAGGCCGAGGCACGCCGTGTCGAGAAATTGCTGGCATACCAGCGCGCTTACGACGAGGCCTGGCAGCGTCTGCATCCCGATATGCAGCGCGTGAATCTACCTGATGCCGCGCCGAGCACTGCGGCCGTGGGTGGCAGTGGCCGCACTGCGGTCTTCGTGAGGGACGGCTGCGTATCTTGTGGCCAGCTCGTACAGCGCCTGCAGACCTCGGGAGCCGAGTTCGATGTGTATATGGTCGGCAGCCGCCAGGAGGATTCACGCATCCGCGACTGGGCCCGGCGTGCGCAGATCGACCCGGCACGGGTGCGCAGCGGCAGCATCACACTCAATCATGATGGTGGGCGCTGGCTGTCGCTGGGGCTGCCCGGCGACCTGCCAGCAGCGGTTCGCGAGGTGAACGGTCAATGGCAGCGTTTGCCTTGATTTCGGTACCCGCCGTGCGGGCATTGCGAGCGCTAGTTCTCGCGGCCGGGGGGCTGCTCGCTGGCATTGCTCATGCCCAAGAGACTCCACCGCCAGCCTATCAACTCGCCGCGCAGCGTGCCGGCATTCCCTCGACGGTGCTCTACGCCGTGGCCTTGCAGGAAAGCGGCGTCCGGCGCAGCGGGCGCATCGTCCCGTGGCCTTGGTCACTGAACGTAGCCGGTGCCTCACAGCGATTCTCTACACGTTCCGAAGCCTGCGAAGGCCTGAAACAGGCGCTGCGCCATACACCTGCCACACGCATCGACGCAGGCTTGGGGCAGATCAATCTCGGCTACCAGGAACACCGCTTCACCAGCCCCTGCGACCTGCTCGATCCATACCGCAACCTCGCCATCGCCGCCGCCATCCTTCGCGAACAACACACCCCCGGCGAGGACTGGCTACTGGCGGTCGGCCGGTATCACCGCCCCGCAGGTGGCGAGCCCGCCGCGCGCTACCGACGCAGCGTTTCCCAGCACCTGAACCGTGTGCTGGGCCAATCCCCATCCAGTGCGGCACTTACCGCACGCAAGGAGACTGTACGATGATCACATTCCGCCTGGCCCTGCGCGGCCTGTCCATCCTGCTAGTGACCGCACCGCTGTGCCCATTGCAGGCCGCAGAGCCATTGATCGTGGTGGAAGATCGCGGAGGGACTTCGGCGCTGCCGTACTATGAGGCGCTCGATCTACAGCCGCGTAATAGCACCGCTACGCAGCCTGCCATCGTCATTCCCAATGCACGGACGACACCTGCGGACGAGGCGGACATGATGCCCGTGCGCAGCGCAAAGCTTACGCCAGGCGTCGTGGCGCGGCGGGTCATCGAAGCGCCGGGCTTGCAGCCGTTCTTCCTGGTAGGAGACGACGACATTTCGCGCACCTGGCTAAGCCGTCACGCAACATCATTGCGTGAACGCGGTGCCGCCGGGCTAGTGGTCAATGTCGAGACCACGCAGGGGCTGGTGCGTCTGCGCAATCTGGCTCCCGGTGTGCCGTTGTCGGCAGTGGCCGCCGACGACCTCGCCGAGCGTCTGGGGCTGCGCCACTACCCAGTGCTGATCACGTCTACCGGCATCGAGCAATGACACCATGGCGCGCAACCAGCCCGTGGAAGTCCTGCTCCGCCCAGCAGTGGAGCTATACACCGTCGCAGCGTGTGCTGGTGCCGCTTTTTTGTGTATCGCGGCACCGTGGTCGCTTGCACTAAGCCCAGCAATGGGCGCAGGCAGCGCGCTTGCATTCTCCACCTTCGGGGTCATTCGCCTGCGCGACGCTAGGGTGATCTTACGCTATCGCCGCAATATCCGGCGCTTGCCCCGTTACTTGATGACAAGTCGCGACGTTCCGGTCAGCCAGCAACGTCTGTTCATCGGCAAGGGCTTTCTCTGGGAACAGAAGCACACGCATCGGCTGATGCAGACGTATCGCCCCGAATTCCGGCGCTATGTCGAGCCGACGCCGGCGTACCGCTTGGCACGCCGCCTGGAGGAGCGGCTGGAGTTTGCACCGTTCCCCCTCTCGTACTTGCCTCGCCTCACCAGTTGGGACGTTCCGTTCAATCCGATTCGGCCGCTTCCGCCCGTTGGTGGGCTGCCGCGCCTGCATGGTATCGAACCTGAGGAAGTGGACGTCAGCCTGCCACTGAGCGAGCGAGTGGGACACTCGCTGATCCTGGGAACCACACGCGTGGGTAAAACTCGCCTGGCAGAGTTGTTCATCACGCAAGACATCCGCCGCAAGAACCATCTTGGCGAGCATGAAGTGGTCATCGTTTTTGACCCTAAAGGCGACGCGGACTTGCTCAAAAGGATGTACGTCGAAGCCAAGCGTGCCGGTCGTGAAGACGAGTTCTATATTTTTCACTTGGGTTGGCCGGAGATTTCCGCACGCTACAACGCTGTAGGGCGGTTCGGACGCATCTCTGAAGTCGCTACACGCATCGCAGGGCAGCTCTCGGGCGAGGGAAATTCAGCGGCATTTCGCGAGTTCGCGTGGCGCTTCGTCAACATCATCGCGCGGGCATTGGTAGAGCTGGGGCAGCGCCCGGACTACATGCTGATCCAGCGTCATGTGATCAACATCGACGCTTTGTTTCTGGAATATGCCCAGCACTACTTCGCAAAGCATGAGCCGAAGGCATGGGAAATCATTGTCCAGCTCGAAGCAAAGCTGAACGACAAGAATATCCCCAGGAACATGATCGGGCGCGAGAAGCGCGTGATCGCGCTTGAGCAATATCTCTCGCAGGCGCGCAACTACGATCCAGTACTAGACGGGCTGCGTAGTGCCGTGCGCTACGACAAAACGTATTTCGACAAGATCGTCGCCAGCCTGCTGCCACTGCTGGAAAAGCTCACCAGCGGCAAGGTCGCGCAGTTGTTGGCGCCGAACTATTCGGATCTGAACGACCCCCGGCCCATTTTCGACTGGATGCAAATCGTCCGCAAAAGGGCCGTCGTCTACATAGGCCTGGATGCTCTATCCGATGCAGAAGTTGCAGCGGCGGTCGGTAACTCCATGTTTAGCGACATGGTGTCGGTTGCAGGGCACATCTATAAGCATGGCATCGACGATGGCCTACCAGGTGCATCCGCTAACACCAAGGTACCGATCAACGTTCATGCGGACGAGTTCAACGAGCTGATGGGTAGCGAGTTCATCCCAATGATCAACAAAGGCGGGGGCGCAGGGATTCAGGTCAGCGCCTACACTCAGACCCTCAGCGACATCGAAGCGCGTATCGGTAACAGGGCGAAAGCCGGCCAAGTGATCGGTAATTTTAATAATTTGATCATGCTCCGGGTAAGGGAAACCGCCACCGCTGAGCTGCTCACGAAGCAACTGCCCAAAGTGGAGGTTTACACCACAACCATCGTCAGCGGTGCGACTGACAGCTCGGATATCCGCGGTTCGACTGACTTCACTTCGAACACCCAGGATCGTATCAGCATGTCGAGCGTGCCGATGATTGAACCATCGCACATCGTGGCCTTACCGAAAGGCCAAGCCTTTGCCCTGATGCAAGGCGGGCAGTTGTGGAAAGTGCGCATGCCATTACCGGCCCCTGATCCAGACGAAGTGATGCCAGCGGATCTGCAACAGTTGGCAAGCTACATGCGCCAGAGTTACACCGAAAGTGCGCACTGGTGGGAAAACCTGGGCTCACCTGTACTGCAGGATGACCCATTGCCCGATGATCTACTCGACGAGACACCCACCGCAACTGCCACCACGACGATCAATGAAGAAATCCAGAACAACGAGGCCGCACCATGAGCGATGCTGCCTCGGCCGCCCAGCGACAGCAGAACCAACGTCAGGGCTTGATTGCCAGCACCATCACATTGCCATTTCGGATCGTCGGAGTACTGATTGGCTCACTGCTGATTTCGATTGTCGTGGAGTGCGTCGGTATGCATTTGTTTTGGAAAGATCAGGGCTGGCGCCATTCGCAATCCATGCTGCAGTACGAGTTGAGCCATCTGTCGAATCACTTCACTCGCAGCGTGATTGTTCAAGAGCCAGGGCGCACAGCGCATCAATTGGTGGACACTGGCTACGAATGGGTCTTCGTCAGGACGGGGTTGCTCGATCGCATGACCCGCAACGCGGAACACGCCCGTGCGGCAAGCCAGGGCGAGATACGAAACTTCCGGTACTTCATCAGCCAAGTCTATGTCTGGTCTGAGAACTACCTGATTGCCGCTGCGTTCACGACGCTCACGTTCCTGGTGCGGCTGCTTGTACTGGTGCTGTCCCTGCCCATGATCCTCACCGCTGCATTCGTCGGCCTGATCGATGGTTTGGTTCGGCGCGATGTGCGCCGGTTCGGGGCGGGGCGTGAATCAGGGTTCATCTACCACCGCGCAAAAGCCTCTTTACTGCCGTTAGCAGTGTTGCCATGGATCGTCTACTTGGCAATGCCCATTTCCTTACACCCGCTTTGGATCCTGCTGCCCAGCGCTGCCTTACTGGGGCTTGCGGTGAATCTCACGGCCGGCAGTTTCAAAAAATACCTTTAGGCGCAAACGCACTCGCCTATTGATCCTTAAATATCAGTCTCCGCGCATGGTGATCGACTTGGATGCTTAGTTCCGGTCTGGCGCGCCCGCGGCACGATTTGAGACTCCAATGTGCACCGGCGCACGCTCTACTAGCTGCCCGATGAATTGGCTGAATGGAACCAGATTGCCCTCGACACTCGCTTCCTCCAGTGCCGCCATGTAATCACTGCGACTCTCTACCGGAACCACTGTCCATGGATAGCCGCCCGCCGCCAGCATGGCATTCATCATGAAGCGTCCCATGCGACCGTTGCCATCGAAATAAGGATGGATATAGACGAAAACGAAATGTCCCAGCACCACTCGAACGGCTGGGTCGCTTTCTTCCTGAAGAAGCCGGAAGAATGCTGGCATCAGATCGCGCACGGCGTCATGGCGCGGCGGGACATGCTTTGAACGACGGATGTATACCGGGCCGCTGCGATAACCTGCCAGATCTCCTGGCCGCAAAATGCCAGCAGTGACGCTGGGTGCGAACAGTTCCCGGTACCACGCACCATGATCCTGCTGCGCGACCACTCCTGGATTCTTGCCATCAAGGATGGTTCCAAGACTTTGCTTGACGCGCTGGAACGCCAGCCAATAACCACGGGCCGCCAGCGCATCTCGATGATTCCGATCGGTAGCCTGGTCGTCAGGGTTCCAGGAGCCGGATCGCACGCGCTCAATCAACTCGGCACTGACCCGGTACCCTTCGATGGACAGTGAGTGGTAAGCGTCGGTGATGTAGACGTCATCGACCTGCCTCAGGTAGGTATCCTTGTCCACCGACGTCTGGGACGGACGTGGAAAATGATCCAGAACCTGCTCTCGCATGCGTTGCCAGGTCATACCAAGTCGATTTACGTAGGGCGATGGCTCTCCCAGACTGACCACGGTCGGCTGTAAGTCCGCGAACGGATTGGTCTCTTTGACGGCGTAGCCAGCGGCACGCATGGCGTCGACGATGTCATTGGCAATCTGTTCACCGCCGATGCTGCGGAACGCTCCGGCCAGCCGTCCGGCGACCACACTGTGACCGCCGTCAAGCAGGCGCGCTAGAACGTCCGAGGCATCCCGGATCATAGCCAGTGCCGTGCGTAACGTGACGGGATGCGTCTGGAAGGCCGCAGGTCCAACAGTCACCAAAGCAGCCGGCAGGGTATAAAGACGCAAACCGTCACGCACTTCCAAGTCGGCATCCGGTGGTAAATCCACTCGGATATCGAAGATCGAAGTCTGGTGCGGAAGTGACAAGGGTTTGTTGCCGCCCCTAGACGAGCGGACCATGAGCTGGCGAGGCACAGTCCAATCCCCGGTGAGCAGGCTCAAGGACTGTTCAGGTCCAAGGCACCAATCAGCCCCGAATCGTTCGGTCAGGTAGCTGCCACTGAACGCCCAGAAGGACGCGTACCAGGCCGTGCTTTCACCTTGCGTCTCGTCCGGGCGCGTCGGGATGTACCACCCCTTCATCACCTCGGCCAGAAAACCGCTGTTCTGCAGCCGCTCCCTGTGGGTGCGGCTGAGTTGACTGCTGCGGATGGCGACAAGTCCCTGATCCTGAAGCTGCTTGAGGGCGACCAGGGCGGTTGCAAGCTTGTCTGAAGGCATGGCCATGGAGCAATTCCATTAGGTTGTGGCGCTGAATCATTATTAGGTTATTGAGCTTAACCATTTTTAGGTTTTTGTGCAAACCGCTCATTAGGCTATTGCGCTTGCGGCACGGATCCATGGTTCCGAGCCCCTTGACGTCTGCGCCTCCCCGCCTATCCGCGCATCACGTCTGTCCAGACTCTTCCACTGCGCGTTACACCATGAATCCGGTGTCCTCCCAGTTCCTATTGTTTGCAGCCTGAGCGCGCCTGTCTCGCCACGATCACGCCATTGCTGATCTAACGAGGACATAGCGCGATGGTGCTCTCAATTAGGCCTGCGCAACGCGGCGCATACCTTCTGTTCATGGCCACTGTGATGGCTGTGGCGCCGATGACCGCAAGCGCCGAAACGCCGATGCAGCGCCAGGAGCTGGTCGCCGCCATGCGGCAACTTGATGCGCTGGAGCGGTTTGTTGCGCAAAGCGCTGCCAACGCCCCGATCACATCGGGCGAACGCTACCACTTCGACTATCCGCGCCTGCTTGCTGATTTGGCGCAGGTACGCGCCGGCATCCAGACCCACCTCACGCCATCACGTGCGCAGCCTCGCGATCCCGTCGACTTGGCCGGTGATTACCGCGCCAACGCTGCAGCCCCGGACACCTCCCGGGAGCGCCAGCCATGACCTCCGCCCAACTCTCCGCCTTTCAGGCCAACAGCGGTATTGCGCCCGCGCTCCTCGCGACCGTGCTGGTCGGCCTGGTGTTCGCGGTGCTGCTGCTGTGGGGCGCCTGGGCGATTCGCACGGCCTACGTCGGCTGGGCAGAGAACCGGATTAATCAACGTCAGTTCCTTGGCGTCATCGTGCGGTTTCTCGCGATGTACCTGGTGCTGACTTTTTTCCTCCTCTCGTAACCAGAAAGGGTCAGACCATGGAAACTCGCTTCTCCCCCGCTCGTCTCGTCCAGCGCACTGCAATTGCGCTGGGTCTCGCATCGTTGCC
Organism: Pseudomonas nabeulensis; assembly: GCF_004682045.1. Classification (GTDB taxonomy): domain Bacteria; phylum Pseudomonadota; class Gammaproteobacteria; order Pseudomonadales; family Pseudomonadaceae; genus Aquipseudomonas; species Aquipseudomonas nabeulensis. The sequence goes on along the minus strand of NZ_QUZT01000030.1, from coordinate 33,078 downwards.
TGCGTTGTCATTCGCACAGGGTTTGCCTCAGTTGGAGAACCCATCGCGGGGTGCCGGCAGCGGCATCATGCAGACGATCCGCAACTACGGCTACGACATTGTTCTTCTGGTCGCACTGCTGGTGGTGGCCTCCATGTTTGTGGGCGTGTGCTACCACGCCTACAGCACGTACTCCGAGGTGCAGACCGGTCGGAAAACCTGGGGGCAGTTTGGCTTGGTTGTCGCGGTCGGCGCCATTCTGCTCGTGATCGGTATCTGGTTGCTCACCGAAGCAACCGGGATCCTCTGAGGGGGCCGACGCATGTCCGAGCATCAGCATATCCGCGCGGATGGCACCCTCTCGTTTCTGCCGCACCGGTTAAATCGTCACCCAGTCGTCGTGCGCGGCCTGACAACAGACGAGTTGTGGATTTGCAGCGGTCTGTCCGGCGCGGCGGGCCTGCTGGTTGGCGCGCCGCTGTCGTGGCTGTTCTCCACTATTGCGTTGGCACCAACCTTCGTCGTTGTCGGCATCGCCTTGGGAGTGTTCGTCGGTGGCGGCATTCTGCGTCGGCAGAAACGTGGCCGGCCGGACACATGGCTGTACCGCCAACTTCAGTGGCGCCTCTCCACCCGCTCTCCGCTGCTGGCCGGCTGGGTCGGGGGACACGTGCTGATTACACGCTCGGGCTACTGGTCTCATCGGAGGCCGGCGCGATGAGCCGCTTCAAAAACGAAGTCGCGAGTTTGAAAGCGCACATCGCTACTTTGCGCCTCGGCGCTGCAGCGTTGCTGCTGCTCGCCCTGGTCATGGGCGGTGGTTGGTGGAGCGCGCCGCGCGACCTGACGATCCACGTACCGCCCGACCTGCGCTCAGGCAGCACGCGCAAATGGTGGGAGGTTCCACCTGAATCGGTCTACGCCTTCACCTTTTACGTGTTCCAACAGCTCAACCGTTGGCCCACGAATGGTGAAGAGGACTATGCGCGCAACCTGCATGCGCTATCGCCTTACTTCACGCCGTCCTGCCAGGCATTCCTGCGTGCGGATTATGACTACCGCCGCAGCACCGGCGAGCTGCGCCAGCGCGTACGGGGTGTGTACGAAATTCCTGGCCGCGGCTATGGCGACAACCCTTCGGCGCGGGTTCGCTCGGTATCTGACCGGGATTGGATCGTGACGCTCGATCTCAGTGCAGACGAGTACCACGGATCGGAGCAAGTCAAACGCGCCCTGGTGCGCTACCCGGTGAAAGTCGTGCGGATGGATGTCGATCCAGCCCGCAACCCATTCGGTCTAGCCCTCGACTGCTATGACGGCGCCCCTCAGCGCATCACCACGCCCACACAGGAAGCCCCCATTCGCGGCGGTCTGGAGCTGAAAGGAGAAACGCCATGAAGCACTACGTTTTGGTGTGGTTGGGAGTGCTGGCTTTGACGTTGACTCCAGCCGCTCAGGCCTTGGAGATCCTCCGCTGGGAGCGCCTGCCGCTGGCCGTGCCGTTGGTGGTGGATCAGGAGCGCATCGTGTTCATCGACAGGAATGTGCGTGTCGGTGTGCCAACCAGTGTCGGCGACCGGCTGCGTGTACAGAGCGCAGGCGGCGCGATCTACCTGCGTGCGAACGCGCCCCTCGAACCCACGCGGCTGCATTTGCAAGATGCAGACAATGGCGCGCTCATCCTGCTCGACATCGCCGCCCATCCCTCCAAGGACGGCGAACCGTCACTGGAGCCGGTGCGTATCGTCGAGGGTAGCGCAATCCCTCAGCGCTACGGCCAACCACAGGCTGGCGATAGCGACGGTGAATCGACCTACCATACCGAGCGCCAGGCTTCGGCGCCTTTGTCGCATCGCGAAACCCCGGTACCCGTCGTGCTAACGCGTTTCGCAGCGCAGAATCTGTACGCTCCATTGCGTACGGTCGATTCCGTACCCGGCATTACACGGGTCAACCTGCGCGGTGATCTGAAGCTCGACACGCTGCTGCCGACCTTGCCGGTACGCGCTGCCGTACTGGCGTCATGGCGGCTGGAAGATCAGTGGATAACGGCTGTACGCCTGACCCATACCGGTAGCGATTGGCTCACGCTCGATCCTCGGTTGCTGCAGGGCGACTTCCTCACCGCCACTTTCCAACACGAGGCGCTTGGTCCTCGTGGCACCCCAGAAGACACCACCGTCCTCTACCTGGTCACGCGCGGACGCGGCCTGGCGCAATCGCTGCTGCCAGCCATCCAGCGCTTCGACCCGGCGGCGCACCTGCCTCAGACCGGCTCCGAGCACTTCACACAGGAGACCGATCATGCGCAGTAACGGTCTGCTCAAGTGGCTGATGATCCCAGTCGCACTGCTCGTACTGTTCGTCGGTATCCGCTTGTTCTCGGGTGGCGGCTCACCCGCGTCGGGTGATACCGGTGCGGGCAGTGTGCTCACGCCCGAGGAAATGCAAGCACTGGGTATCGAAGGCGATACCCCACGCGACACGGTCGCGACACTAGTTGCCCAGGTTAAGCAATTGCGCACCGAGCTGCAGACAGCGACGACCGACAACAAGACCCAGCGCGACGAAAACCAGCGGCTACGCCAGCGCGAAAGTGCCATCGACCAGCGGATCAGCACCGCGCTCGACACTGAGCGCGCCAACCTACGCCGCGACCAAGATCAGCTCGCCAGCGAACGCCAGCAGACCGAAGGTTTGTTACAGGACTTGCAGCGCCGTCTGGAGAGCATCGGCGGACGTGGCGGCGACCATCCTGATCTGCCTGTGGGGCTGGGCCTGAGTGATGGGGATGCCGCAGGATCCGGCGGCGAGGACAGCATCCGCTGGGTGGAGCCGGACGATGCCAAGCAGGCCGATAGCCGCAACAGCAACAGCGCCCTGAGCTTTCCAACCAGTTTTGGGCCAGCGCAGAAGACGCTGGAAACCGCCGTCGGGAACGTTGCCGATGCGGGTGCCAAGGCAGCCGGGGTCACAACGGCCAAGGCGGTCTATACGGTGCCGACAAACTCGACGCTCATGGGGTCGGTGGCGATGACGGCATTGATTGGCCGTGTGCCGATCGACGGAACCGTGAACGACCCGTATCCGTTCAAAGTGCTGGTCGGCCCCGACAATTTGACGGCGAACGGCATTGATATTCCCGATGTGGCCGGTGCCGTGTTCAGCGGCACTGCCAGCGGCGACTGGACGCTGTCGTGCGTCAGGGGGCAGGTGCGTTCGATCACGTTCGTGTTCCACGACGGCACCATCCGCACCATCCCCGAAAACAGCGAGCGCGGCAACCAGCAGAACAACGACCAAGACGGGCTGGGCTGGATCAGCGACCCGTACGGTATCCCATGCGTGAGCGGCGAGCGTCGCAGCAATGCTCAACAGTATCTCGGGACTCAGGCCCTGATCACTGCGGCTGGCGCCGGGGCTGCATCGCTGATCGACTCCGATAGCGGCCAGATGTCCTACGCAGGGGCCGACGGCTCCATCGGCATCGTGGGCATCAGCAGCAACGAGGCCGTGGGCCGCATCCTCGCCGGCGGCGTGCACGATATGTCCGAATGGGTCAACAAGTTGTACGGCCAGGCCTTCGCGGCCGTTTACGTCCAACCCGGCGCCAAGGTCGCCGTCCATCTCGAAAAACCCCTTGCCATCGACTACGACCCCGAGGGTCGCAAAGTCGATCACCGCACAGGAAAAACCCATGCACTCGAACTGGATTAAAGCGCTGCTGCTGGCGGCGGCCGTGGCAACCATGAGCGGCTGCGCCACCAGCAAGGAAGAATTGATGCCTCACGGTGACCGCACGATGCAGGACATCTGGTACCAAGCCGACGGTGAAGGCGGCAGTGGCCAAGTAGCGCGCCGCCAATTGCTCGATGCTCGCCAGAGCCTGCGTCGGCCACTCACCGATGCCGACGTACAGACCGCATCGGTGGAACAGATGCACTACACACGTACTGCAGCGAACGAGATCCACCGCCAGTTCCACCGGCTGCCGAATCCGGATCTGCAGATGTACGTGTTTCCACACCTGGCCGGCACCGATCCGGTGCCCGTACCCGGCTACACCACGGTCTTCCCCCTGTACCAGCGCGTCCAGTACGCGATGCCGGGCGAGCGTGTGGAGGATTACTGATGGTCCGTCGTTTTCCGTGGTTCAAACGGGCCTCAGTACAAGCCGGAATTACCCAGGCACATACACAAGCGGACGCCTGGCAGCGGCACGTCGAAGTCCTGAACGAGCACGGCATTCCGGAACCCGGTGCGGCCGTGCAGGGGCGTCGACCGGCGACACTGGACGATGAGCAGGCGCTGTACGGTGTGCTGCCATCCTTTGTCGAACTGCTGCCCTGGGTGGAATACCTGCCTGAATCGAAGTGCATGTTGCTGGAGGATGGGCAATCGGTCGGGGCTTTCTTCGAGCTGACCGCGTTGGGTACCGAAGGCCGCGAACCGGCCTGGCTGGCGCAGGCGCGTGATTCGCTTGAGAACGCCCTACAGGACAGTTTCGACGAGTTGGACGAAAACCCTTGGGTGCTGCAACTATATGCCCAGGACGAAACCAACTTCGATCAGTACCTGCAAACCTTGCGCGACTACGTGCAGCCCCGTGCGCGGGACACTCGCTTCACGGATTTTTATCTGCGTTTCTTCGCGCACCACCTGCGTGCCGTGGCTAAACCCGGTGGCTTGTTCGAGGACACGGTGGTCACCCGCCTGGGTTGGCGCGGCCAAAGCCGGCGTGTGCGCATGGTGGTTTACCGCAGGGCGGGCGCAGGCGTGTCGCGGCGTGGCCAAACGCCCGAACAAGCCTTGAACGTCGTTTGCGACCGCCTGCTCGGCGGTCTGGCCAATGCCGGCATTCACGCGCGTCGCCTGGATGCACCGCAGATTCATGACTGGCTGCTGCGCTGGTTCAATCCACACCCCGCCTTGCTGGGGTCGAGCACCGAAGACCGCGAACGATTCTACAAGCTGACCGCATACCCAGACGCCTTGGAGCCTGAAGAGATTGAATTGGCAAGTGGTCTGGATTTCAGCCAGCGTTTGTTCTTCGGTCAGCCGCGCTCCGATGCCGCCCAGGGCCTGTGGTACTTCGACGACATGCCGCATCGGGTCATGGTTACGGACCGCCTGCGCATGCCGCCAGCGACCGGGCATTTGACCGGGGAGACTCGCAAAGGCGACGCGATCAACACGCTGTTCGACCAAATGCCTGAAGACACGGTCATGTGCCTAACACTCGTCGCGACTCCGCAAGACGTGCTGGAGGCGCATCTCAACCATCTGGCAAAGAAGGCGGTTGGCGACACGCTGGCGTCCGAGCAGACGCTCAACGACGTGAACGAAGCCCGGTCGCTGATCGGCAGCGCTCACAAACTTTACCGCGGCAATCTCGCGTTCTATCTGCGCGGTCGCGATGAAAGCGAGCTCGATCGGCGCGGCTTGCAACTGGCCAACGTGATGCTCAACGCTGGCCTTCAGCCGGTACGTGAAGAAGACGAGGTGGCCCCGCTCAATAGCTATCTACGCTGGTTGCCGGGCGTCTACAACCCCGCTCAGGATCGCAAGCAGTGGTACACCCAACTGATGTTCGCCCAACATGCAGCGAACATTAGTCCCGTGTGGGGTCGCAGCGAGGGAACAGGGAACCCAGGCATCACCTTCTTCAATCGTGGCGGCGGCGTCATCACCTTCGACCCGTTCAACCGCCTCGATAGGCAAATGAATGCTCATCTTTTCCTGTTCGGCCCCACAGGCTCAGGCAAGTCAGCCACGCTCAACATCATGTTGAACCAAGTCGCGGCCATCTACCGTCCGCGAATCTTCATCGTCGAGGCAGGCAATTCGTTTGGCCTGTTTGCCGAGTTTGCCCGGCAACTTGGCATGACAGTCAACCGGGTCAAGCTGGCTCCTGGTTCGGGTGTGAGCCTGGCTCCTTTTGCCGACGCCCGCCGTCTAATCGAAACACCCAGCGATGTCCAGACGCTTGATGCCGATGCGCTGGATGACGAGCCGCCCATCCCGGTCGAGACCAGCGAAGCCGACGAGCAGCGCGATGTGCTTGGCGAGCTGGAAATCACCGCTCGGCTAATGATCACTGGGGGCGAAGAGCGCGAAGAAGCTCGCATGACCCGCGCCGATCGTTCGCTGATCCGCCAGTGCATTCTCGATGCCGCTCAGCACTGCGTCGCCGAAGACCGAACCGTACTGACCCGCGACGTTCGTGATGCGTTGCGCGAGCGCGGGCGCGACGCGACCCTGCCGGAGACTCGCCGCGCACGGTTGTTGGAAATGGCCGATGCGATGGATATGTTCTGCCAAGGCACCGATGGCGAGATGTTCGACCGCCCAGGTACGCCGTGGCCGGAGGCCGACATCACCATCGTCGACCTGGCAACGTACGCACGCGAAGGCTACAACGCCCAGCTTTCCATCTCGTACATTTCGCTGATCAGCACGGTCAACAATATCGCCGAGCGTGATCAATTTTTGGGGCGCCCCATCCTCAACGTGACCGATGAAGGGCACGTGATCACGAAGAACCCGTTGCTTTCTCCTTACATCGTCAAGATCACGAAAATGTGGCGAAAATTGGGCGCTTGGTTCTGGCTTGCTACGCAAAACGTCGACGATCTCCCGAAGGCCGCAGAGCCGATGTTGTCGATGATCGAATGGTGGATCTGTCTGTCGATGCCCCCTGACGAAGTCGAGAAGATCGCTAGGTTCAGGGAACTCACTCCCGCACAAAAGGCGCTGATGCTCTCGGCTCGTAAGGAATCCGGGAAATTCACAGAAGGCGTGATCCTTTCCAAGAGCATGGAAGTGCTGTTCCGGGCGGTTCCACCCAGCCTCTACCTCGCACTCGCGCAAACCGAGCCCGAGGAGAAGGCCGAGCGCTACCAACTCATGCAGCAATTCGGCATTAGCGAGCTCGAAGCCGCGTTCAAGGTGTCCGAAAAAATTGACCGCGCCCGCGGCATCACACCACTAGCTTTCGACGACGTGTTGTCCTGACCGACGGAGCCTCACATGACTGCCCAACGATCTCTACCTCCCGCATCCCCCGAACGCATGTGGCACCGTCGTCGGCGTTTGCTGTCCGCAGTGATGACCCTGATCCTGCTTCTGTTGGCGTTGCTTGTCGTCACGCTGCGTGATGCCACCAGCCCGCCTACACCTTCTACCGTACAGCAGCATCTCGAAGGCCCACCCTGGCGCCACGGGGTGGCGAATGCGCGCTTCACCGTGGTGCTGTATGCCGACCTTGAGTGCCCTTACTGCCAAGCCTATTTTCCGGAACTGTATCGCTGGATCGACACCACCTCCGACGTCAACCTGCAATGGCATCACCTGCCATTGACCAAGCATGAGCCGGCCGCAAGCCGCCAGGCATCGCTTGCGGAATGCGTTGGCCAGGCTGGCGGGCATAAGGCGTTTTGGTCGGCCGTTCAGTGGATCTATACCTACACCCGCACTGGCGGTCAGGGCGTGTCTGACTTGGAGGCCTTTCCCGATGCATCCCAGGCCATCCACACCTGCCTGAGCAGTGGCGAGGCCATGAGCCTTGTACAAACACAGGCGCACGAAGCCATCACATCAGGCATCACAGCAACACCTTCGCTACGCCTGATCGATAACCACAGTGGCCAGAGCTTGCTGCTCCCAGGCCCGGTTCCGGGCGATGTGCTGCTATCGGCTATCGACATGCTCTCATCCCCCATCGCAGAGGAGGATCACCCCGATGTCCAGTAAACGTGCACACTCTCAACCGAATCCGACAAGGCTGCTCGCAATCTGCCATGGTCTGGTTGATGACGCGTCGTCCCACGACTTTATGAATGGGACGCTGTCCTGCGCCGAGGAGATCGGGGGATTTGGTCATCTCCCCGACGCCTTGCAAGCGTCGATACGCTACGTGGCAGAGCGGCGCTACGCGCAACAATACGAGTCCGATAGCGCAGTCGCCATGGCGACGCATGTGGATATCCTCGATGACCAAGAAGCGTTGATTCTACGCGGCATCGTGCTCGGCGAGCTGGTGGATTGGTGCATGCCTGCGCGCACTCGTAAGGAGGCGCGCAGCATCTCGCAGCAAATCGAGCGGCTCTCGGTCGAGCTCATCCACCAGGACAACCTGGTCGAGTGCGAGACCGCGCAGCGTCTGGGATGCGATCACGTGGACCGTATCGCCGATCGTCTGCTCTTTCTCGAAGGATGTCTCGTGGCACCAGCATGGCGCGATCGGGCCGTATGGGCCCTCAGGCAGCAAATGCGCCATTGGGGTGACATTGCTGCAGCAACCGTGTCCTGATCGTCGATTCCATCGACGTCATGCCCAGGTAGCCATTGGTCTTCAAGGCTACGGTTCGGCACACGCCGGGCTGACCGAAAACCTGTCCGCTTCGCGTCCCATGCGCGGACGATCGCATTGCGATGGATGCATCATTTCAATCACCCTGGAGGGCTTGCCCTCCCAGGGGCGCCTCCAACTCTACCGAAGGAGGCAACTAAATGAACTCATCCCTTTCTATTCAAGACAGCGTTCAGCTGTTCAACATGCTAAGCACCCAGCACGAAGACTGGATTGTCGCCCGTGCAATGGAGATCGTAGAGCAGCGGGTCTTTCGCCGTGACCTTTCGTTGATCGACTCGGAAGCGACCAAAAACTATCTGCGTGTCAAGCTGGCCGAGCAGCGCAATGAAGTGTTCGTTGCGCTGTTCATGGACGCACAGAACAGAGTGATCGCCTATGAGGAACTGTTCAAAGGCACGGTCAGTCAGGCTGTCGTCTATCCACGGGGCGTGCTGGCCAAAGCACTGGAGCACAATGCGGCCTCGGTCATTTTTTCTCACAATCACCCGTCGGGCGTGACCACGCCCAGCGAGGTCGACAAAGTGCTGACAGCTGAGTTGAAGACCGTTCTGGCAGCTATTGACGTCCGTGTGCTCGATCACGTCATCATTGGCCAAGGAGAGCCTTTTTCTTTTGCCGAAATGGGACTGCTCTGATCTTTCTACTCTCGCCAGGCATCGGGCCACCCGCACAGGGCATCCCGATGCCTTCTTGACGAAATCCTTTGCATAACCATCAACTGAATATCCTCGTCTTAGCCACGTCGAGCATGATATGCCGTAGCGAGCAGCTCGAACGGCTGTCACGGCCTTAGTCCAGCACCGTCGCCGGCCACGCCGGCTCAGCTTGAGCCAACGCGCCCCATCCCTTCGGCTGGGGCGTTTTCACATTGGCGCACCGCCCATCCCGAACCTTCCCATAAAACCGGTCACCGCCAGTTCCGGTTTGTTTGTCGTTTCCCGCCCGCTGTTGGAGTGGACTACCACCATGATCAACTTCGTGGTGCTCCGACATGCTGGTTCCTGCTCCTACCTTTCCCCCCTGGCAGCACACGCTTGCCACCGGCCTGCTCGCCGCGCTGCTGAGCCCGCTGGCACAAGCCGCTGACGTCCTGGTCGTCACCGACGCCCGGCACCCGATGCAGAACCTGGGCAGTGCCCGGGTCATCGAACTGGATCGCCCCTCGCGCATCGAGGCCGAGTTGGCGGGCAAGCTTCCCAAAAATCCAGTCCGCGCCGCAGCGATCGTGCAACAACGCCTGAAAGAGGGCGGACCGGCGTTGCAGCAGCGTATCGGCGAGGCCTATCAGGGGGTCGTTGATGCCTGGAGCATGGGCATCATCACCATTCCGGCCGTGATCGTCGATCAACGGTATGTGGTTTATGGCGAGCCGGATGTCGCCAAAGCGGTCGCGCACATCGACGCGCACCGGAGGGCTCAACCATGAGACTCCAACGCCGCCTGCGCGCCGGCATCGCCACCATCTTGCTGATGGCGACTGGATCGTCGTTCGCCCTCAACACCGCCACCATCATCTCCTCCACCTTGTCCCCCGATTGCCTCGAATACCGGGTCACGGGGATCTGCTACTGGCTGTTCTGCACCCAATTCGGCTGCTCGGTGCGCACGTCGGTCAAGGTCAGGCATTACATCCCCGATGCTGTGGTGTCGAGCTACGCCAACACGGGCGAAAACCCATGGATCGAGGTGCGGGCCATGAGCGCACCCAACACGACAGCCCAGGGTGGTGGTGATGGCACGACCAACCATGACAACGAGAACAACCTCGCCAAGTTCCGCAACGCCGATGTGATCGGCCACCCAGGCGGCTACGTCTTCAGCCAGTTCGCCTCCGCTTCCGGCTACATCTGCGAAGGCGCTGGCACCGCGTTCATGCCTTATCTGCTGAGCACGCTCGATACCATTGCGTGGCGCTACAACATCCCAGAAGCCGTGTATCCCGAGGCACTGATCCCTGGTTTGCGCGAGATCGGCGCGCGCACCTCACTGAATTTGTGGGGCGCTGTATACCCCCGTGGCGGCTTCCTGCACCAGGTCGACGACCATAAGGCCAGCGCCGTGGTGGCCCAGCGCGCCGGTGACATCGTCACCCGGCGGGGGCAACTGCACGTGTATCAGCCGCTGCTCGCGAACTCTCGCGATGGCTACTGGCCAGCCGGAGCATTGGTGGAGAACGACGCCTCTACAGGCAAGTGGCAGGAACTGACGCCGCGCCTCTCCAACACCTGCGCGGTGTTCCCCCACAGCGAACCGCTGACTCAAGCGCAACAGGGCGATTATGCGTGGGCCCTTTGGCGGCCATACAGCTGCTGCCAGCGCCGCGGACAAACGTTCCTCGGCAGCGTCGATTTCTGAGGGCGCAACGATGAAAAACCCTGATCTGACGAATCTTTCCGTCGTCATGCGCAGCCCCTGGCGTCTCCATGCATTGGCTTGTGCGCTTGCGTTGGCCAGCGGTCTGGCATGTGCCCAAAGCGCTGGCTTCCAGAACAGCGGAAGCGTGATCGGCGACGAAGTGATGTACTCGATCGGTGGAGGCAATGCAGTCTCCATGAGTGGTGCAGCTGGCATGCGCTCACTCGGCGTTGGGGTTGGCTGGAACAGCAACCTGATCTGCGGCGATATGAGCATCAGCACGACGATTCAGAACCAGCTCAATGGGCTGACGAATGGATTCCAGAACATCATGAGCAACGTGATCCAGAGCGCTACCAGCGCGGTTGCCTCGCTTCCGGCACTGATCATTCAGAGGGCTGATCCAGGTTTGTACAACCTCCTCAGCAACGGCGTGCTGCAAGCCCGGTTGGATTTCGACCGTTCTAAACTCACATGCCAGTCAATGGCAGAGCGGATGGCCAATATTGCGGGTGGCCAAATGGGTTGGAACCAAATTGCGGAGGGCATGGCGCTGCGCCAAGCCGTGGCAAGTACGGATGCCGTCTCGGCTATTGAGCAAGCAGAGAGCAGGCGTGGCAACGATGGCGTGCCGTGGGTCGGTGGCCATAACGCGGGTGGCGCTGGCCAACGTTCGATCAAAGTGGTAGCTGACGTAACGCGGGCTGGTTACAACTTGGTTAATGGCCGCGGAGTGAACGATACCTCGTCCATTTCTCAAGCCAGTTGTACAACGCTAGCCTGCCAGACCTGGACCTCGCCCCATGAAGCGGCTGATTGGGCCACCCGGGTGCTGGGTGAACAGGAACAACGCACTTGCGAGGGCTGTACCAAGACCGAAACAGTGCCTGGTGTCGGCTTGACGCCTCTAATCCAGGAAGAATACGACGCCAAATTGGAGGTGCTGCAGGAGTTGATCAGTGGCACGCGCCATACGACCTTGGCAAACCTGGGTGAGGCCGGCAGCGTCTCGCTGCCGATTACGCGCGGCGTCATTGAAGCGCTGCGCGATGAGCCTGATCAAGACGTCCTCGCCCGGCGCCTGGCTTCAGAAGTTGCGCTCGCGAGCGTGCTGGAGAAGGCGTTGCTGCTGCAGCGGACCCTGCTGACCGGGAAGAAGGAGCCCAATGTCGCAGCCAACCAACTGGCCGTCGAAGCGGTGAACCAGGAAAGCAACACATTGGACCGCGAGATCCTCAACCTCAAGACTGAACTGGAGTTGAGGCGCGAGTTGGCGAACAACTCCCCGATGGCGATTATCCAACGGCACGGCACGCGCGCAGCAGGATCGCGCGGGGTCTATGAAGGCGATCCGGTGCCGGATCGCCTCAACCAGCTGCAGCGGCCCAGCACGGGAGGTACCCCATGAACTGGGTCTTACTGCAGCTGCAATGGCTGTTCAACCTGCGTGTCGCGAGGGCGCTGCTGTGGACGCTGCTATGTGTTGTCCTGGCCATCGCGGCGAACGTCGTCGGCATCTACTTCGTCGGCAGTATCGCTGGCTGGGAGCGCTGGCTTGCGGACGCCGCCAGCTACTTCATGCTGTGGCGTCTCTGCCTCTACGGCGCAACAGGCTATGGCTGGATATGGATGCGCCGTCGGTTACTAGCCCGTGAACCCGGCACAGAGGCTCGGCGCCGCGTGATTCGGGCCGAAGTAGCCGGTTGCATCGCGATCGTTGCGCTGGAAGCCAGTCTGCTGTCGCAGTCCATGTAGGGGAACTCTGGATCATGACGCTTTTCACTACGGATTACCTGGAGTACTACCTGACACTCGTTGCCTGGGTCGTTCACAACGGTATTTGGACTGTGCTCGTCTCCAGTGGCGTGTTCGCCATCCCCTTTGTGGCGATGATCATTCAGGAGTGGCTCAAGGCCCGCGCCGAGGGTGCTGACGAGGGTAATAAAGGCGTGCTGAGCTCGATGCGCATCGAGAATCGAGTGTGGGTGGCCATCGTCGTCGTCATGTTCGCTGGTATTCCGTTCATCGACGTCGATCTCAACACCATCAGGTACGACCAGGCGCGCTCGGCGCAATGCCAGGTTAGCGTGCCGCAACCGAGTGATACCGGCTGGTCGCAATCCTTCAGCACCCTCAACAACCAGAGCGCCAAGGTGCCGGTATGGTGGGCCTTCATGCACGCGTTGTCGCGCGCGATCACCGGCGCCTCGGTGGCGGCCATCCCTTGCGGTACCGACTTAAGGCAAATGAGGATGGAGATCAACGCCACACGCATCGACGACCCGGTTCTCGCGCAGGAAGTCGCGGATTTCACTCACGACTGTTACGGGCCGGCCCGCGCGAAGCTGTTTATGCAGCGGCCGCAGCTCGATGAAGCGCAGATGCATGACGTGACCTGGATCGGCTCAAACTACTTCGTCGGTACCAGCGGCTACTACGACACCTATCGCGCCAAGACGCCGCGCGACGGCTGGGCCTATGACAGCAACCGGGACGCCGGCCTTGCGCAAGTGCCCAGCGGTGCCGGCTATCCGACCTGCCGCCAGTGGTGGAACGATGCCGGCAACGGTCTGCGTGCACGCCTGTTGGGTCAAGTTGATCCGAGCCTGCTGACCCGGTTGGCTGGCTGGGCTGGTTTTCTGAGTCGCGCCGAGGTGGATGATTCGGTGATTCGGGCGATCGCGTCACCGCGCCAGCAGAAGCTCAATCAGGGTTCGGTCTATACGGATTATGGTGGGCAGATCGACAAGACCGACGCGAATATCATCACCCGCGCGGCGAGCGACGTAGGGCTTGCGGTGGGTTCACTTGCCTATTTCCCCGCCATGGATGCCGTACGCCAGGCGCTGCCAATGGTGCTGTCTCTATTGAAAATGGCTGTGGTCATTTGCATCCCGCTGGTGCTTGTGGTCGGTACCTACGACCTCAAAACGGTTATGACGGTCAGCATGGTGCAGTTTGCGTTATTTTTTGTGGACTTTTGGTTCCAACTCGCGCGCTGGATCGACAGCACTGTCCTTGATGCGCTCTATGGTTGGGGTTGGGGCTGGAATCGGCCGCACACGAATTTTGATCCAGTGATGGGCATGAACAATGCTTTCGGCGACATGTTGCTGAATTTTGTCATGGCGACGATGTTCATCGTGCTGCCCTTGTTCTGGGTGACTGCCCTGGGTTGGGCGGGCCATTCCATCGGGAATGCATTGCAGGGGCTTACTGGCGGAACGGAGGGAGCGAAAGCCTCTGGCGGGAAGGGAGCAGAACTGGCGTTTGGCAATGCAATGAAGTGGGCATCTACGCCGAGCAAGAAGAAGTAGCGCACCATCCGATAGCGGTTTGGGCATACCCTTACCGCAGCTCCTCCTCACATGCGCTTGGCAAGAGAGCTAGGTGTTATGGGGATCATTGGGGTCGTGCTGGTCAATACGGTATCCATCACTGGAGTAGAGACCATAGCCGGCGTACCCGTCCCGCCATTCCGCTTCGGGCATCGTCAAATCGCCGGGATCGTAGCCTCGGGCGACAAACATTAGAAATACCAGCAGCAGCGCAAGCCAGAACATCGTGTAGAGCAACACCGCCAGAACGGCGAACTTGGTGATCCACAGCAGTGTGGTCACAACGCCAGCCGGCACGCTCCTGGAGACCAGCCACCCAGCTACGCCCCGCTCACGGCGCACGTACTCTCGCCAGCCACGGCCGAGCCAACGACCAAAGCGTTCTGCGGTACTGCTGCGAGTTATCGTGTTCATGGCTTGCTCCTACGGTATCACTTGATTGCTCCACAAGATTCGGGTTCTGCCCCGATCCGTCAACGTTGAACGCGGCATTTTTCAATCGATCGGTCTGTCCAGAAAATCGACCGGCTTCAGTATTTCGATGCCATGGAAAGGATGCAGTTCCAGCAGATCCTGGTCTCCGGTAAGGATGACATGCGCCTCGCCATTCAATGCCACATCAAGGAACTTGTCATACTTGGGATCGCGGCACGCAGAAATCCGCTGGGTGATGGTCACCACCCGTACGATCCCGCCGAGCAGGCGCAGGAACTGCTGACGATCTTCACGGGATATGTACTTGTCGAACTTGTCCCGGCCTAGAATCTCGCTCAACTCTGCCAGCGTTTCCTCAGATATCAGCGGGATGCCCCAGGCTAGCCCATGATCCACCGCCAAGGCCGCAGTGCCACCAGGCATGAGCAGGCGGCTGATCCAGAGGTTGGTATCACTCACCAGCTTACGATCAGTCCTCACCGCTCAGGAGCCCTCGCAGTACGTCCTGGGTCATGCCGGTGTCCTTGGCCTTGGCACCCACACGGTCACTGAAGCGCTGGAATTCAGCCACGTTCAGGTGCACTAGGCGTTCATACTCATCCATCGACATCAATACCGCCACATCCCGCTTTTGGCGCCGAATGACCACCGGTTCCCGCCGCGCGGCCTCAATGATCTCTGCAAATCCTTGCCTCGCTTCGCTTGCTGTTACGGCGCGCATATGGAATCCTCATGTACGTTTTGTACAAATTGTACTCTCGATGGATGGCCGTCGCAGCCGATGTTCCTCTACTCAACTAGGAAGGATCCGTGCAGGGCAACTCAAGCAATGGATGCGGCAGCTCACTGAGGGTGTGTATACGTCTCTAAGCCACCACCTCCGCCAGTTGCTGAACTCCCACCAAGAGCGTTCGGTGGGATCCTGTCTACCAAGAGAGCGGTATGACTTTCAATCTGCCGAACTTACCCAGCCGCAGCGAACGGGTTTCTGATGGCCAAACTCTCTTCCAGTATCTGACCATGGCTCATGTCCTCACTATAGAGCGAGCGGCAACCAGCTGCCGTCGCAGTTGCTACGATGCAAGCATCACGGAAGGCTAGGCGGTGACGTTCAGCAATCAACCGAGCCTGATCATGAGCCGCTTCAGTTAGCGGCACGACCTTGCAGAAGCTGCGCACCAGCTCCAGGAATTGCCCGATCTCATCCCAGCTCATACGAAGCTTGTGCACGCATACATGCGTGACTTCATTGAGTACCTGCACACTGATAACCGGATGAGTCTTTAACAGGCTCTCGGCACAGTCTGCCTTGGTCGAATCCGCCGACAGCAGGTACAGCACCACGTTGCTGTCGAGAAACGTCTGATATTTTTCAGCCACGCCCGTTCGCCTCATCGCAGCTGAATTTGAAGTCCGCTGGCAGCTTGCCCCGGAAAGCGCGTAGACGTTCGAGCAACGTATCGGCGCCCGGTTTCTTACGCACTGCGAAGGTTCGTGCATCGTCCACGATGATCTCGATGTCGTCCCCTTCGCGCAATTCAAGCGCCTCAACCAAGGTTGCGGGCAGGCGCACGGCCAGGCTGTTGCCCCATTTTGCGACTTGCATAGATAACCTCTCTTTGGATATACAAAATCAAATGTATATCTAAGGCGGAGACCATTCGCAAGTACCGGAAAGCCTGATGCCTGCAAATACCGGCACCAACAAGAACTATAGAAGCTCGACTGACGATACAGCCTGGCCAGCCAGTGATCCTCGCTAATTACGATGGCGGAGCGTACGGCCGCCAGCGACCTAGTTAGGGTGGATTTCCCCGAAGCGATTTTTAGACATGAAGAGTGGAATAGGGGCATGGGGCGATCACCCCAATCATGAGCCAACCTAATATTACGCTGAAATAAATTCAATTTTCCTCATGATCTTCCCACTCTAAAATGCACTCTATCAAGACCGACCGGTCACGAAGTTCAGGAATTATTCAAGTTACAGGGCGCCGGATTGCGATGTACAACGAATTCAGCTTCACCATCAAGAGTATTGATTTCGACGAGAACTATCGGCCCGCCGACAGTACCCGCATCACCACTAACTTTGCCAACCTGGCCCGTGGCAGCCACCGTCAAGAGAACCTACGCAATACCCTGCGCATGATCGACAACCGTTTCAATGCCCTAGCGCACTGGGACAATCCGAAAGGCGATCGCTACACGGTCGAACTTGAAATCATTTCCGTCGAGATGAATATCGATGGAGCTAGCCGTAGTGGTGCGCTGCCACTGATCGAGATACTGAAGACCAATATCATCGACCGGAAAACCGGCGAGCGTATCGAAGGCATCGTTGGCAACAACTTCTCCTCCTATGTGCGCGATTACGACTTCAGCGTGCTGTTGCCCGAGCATAACAAAGACCAGTCCGGATTCAGTACCCCGGAAAACTTCGGCGACCTGCACGGCAAGCTGTTCAAGTGCTTCGTCAACTCCAGCGCTTACCAGGAGCATTTCGCCAAACAGCCGGTCATCTGCCTGAGCGTGTCGAGCAGCAAGACCTACCACCGCACCGAGAATCAGCACCCGGTGTTGGGTGTCGAATATCAGCAGGACGAGTGCTCCCTGACCGACGAATACTTCCGGAAGATGGGCCTAAAAGTGCGCTACTTCATGCCGCCAAACAGTGTTGCGCCCCTGGCGTTTTACTTCTCCGGCGAACTGCTCGGCGATTACACAAATCTCGAACTGATCAGCACCATCGCCACCATGGACACCTTCCAGAAGATCTACCGGCCGGAAATCTACAACGCGAACTCCGCAGCAGGTACATCCTACCAGCCAAGCCTTAAACACCAGGATTATTCATTGACTCGGATCGTCTATGACCGGGAAGAGCGCAGCCGCCTAGCGAAAAAGCAGGGTAAGTTCGCCGAAGAACAGTTCATCAAGCCTTACCAGGCTGTTCTTCAGCAGTGGTCCGCCACTCACGCTTTTTGAATAATTGAAACTACAAGGTCATCCTTTCATGAAAAAACTGCTCCCCACCTCGACTGCCGGCAGCCTGCCAAAACCTTCATGGCTGGCCCAGCCCGAGACGCTCTGGTCGCCCTGGAAACTCGAAGGCGAAGAGCTGATCCAGGGCAAGCAGGATGCGCTGCGCCTGGCCTTGCAGGAACAGCAACAGGCAGGCATCGATATCGTCAGCGATGGTGAGCAAACCCGTCAGCACTTCGTCACTACCTTTATCGAACACCTCGAAGGCGTCGACTTCGAGAAGCGTGAGACCGTGCGTATCCGTGATCGCTATGACGCCAGCGTGCCGACAGTGGTGGGTGCCGTTGCCCGGAAAAAACCGGTGTTCGTCGAGGATGCAAAATTCCTGCGCCAGCAGACCGGGCAGCCGATCAAGTGGGCGCTGCCTGGCCCGATGACCATGATCGACACACTCTACGACGCCCACTACAAGAGTCGTGAAAAACTCGCCTGGGAGTTCGCCAAAATCCTCAACCAGGAAGCCCGGGAGCTGGAGGCTGCAGGCGTCGATATCATTCAATTCGACGAACCGGCGTTCAACGTGTTCTTCGATGAAGTGAACGAGTGGGGCATCGCCACCCTGGAGCGGGCCATCGAAGGCCTGAAATGCGAGACCGCCGTGCATATCTGCTACGGCTACGGCATCAAAGCCAACACCGACTGGAAGAAGAGCCTGGGCTCGGAATGGCGCCAGTACGAAGAGACGTTCCCGAAGCTGCAGAAGTCCAGCATTGATATTGTCTCGCTGGAGTGCCACAACTCCCATGTCCCGATGGAGCTCATCGAGCTGATTCGCGGCAAGAAGGTCATGGTCGGCGCCATCGACGTAGCGAACCACGTTATCGAAACACCGGAGGAAGTCGCCGATACCCTGCGCAAGGCACTGCAGTTCGTCGATGCCGACAAGCTCTATCCGTGCACCAACTGCGGCATGACCCCGCTGCCGCGCCAGGTGGCACGAGGCAAGCTGAAGGCGTTGAGTGCAGGGGCTGAGATCGTCCGCAACGAACTTCTCAACCAGTACTGACCCATGCCGTAGGGACTTGCCATGTCACTTTCCAGTACTGCCATCGAGCCGCTGCGCTTTCGCGAGGTGCTTGGGCACTATGCTTCTGGTCTCACGGTGATCACTTCGTGCATCGACGACGACCCAGTCGGCTTCACCTGCCAGTCGTTCTACAGCGTATCGGTGAACCCGCCGCTGGTGTCCTTCAGCGTGATGTCCGGCTCGGGCAGCTACCCGAGGATTCGCGAGGCTGGTCGCTTCGCGGTCAATATTCTCTCTGGCGAGCAGGTGGGGATCTCCAACCAGTTCGCCCAGCGCGGTGCGGACAAATGGCACGGCGTCGAATGGCAGGATTCGCCGCTGGGCAATCCGCTTATTGCTGGCAGCCTGCACTGGCTCGATTGCGAGATCCATGCCGAACATGCCGCCGGCGATCACCTGATAGTGATTGGCGAGGTCAAGGCGTTGAACCTAGAACAAACCGACATTGCGCAGCCCTTGCTGTACTTCAAGGGGGAATACTGCAATCTTGCCACACGGGTCTGATGCGCGCGCTCGTTCAAGAAAGAGTTATTCATGAGGCGTGACGTGCTGGGCTGATCTGTCACGCATGACCGATGCCCCGCGCCGTGACATGAAAAAGGATGGTCGATTCCCTGGCCCACGCGCTATGCCCTGTCACACACCGGTGAAGGTGGTTGATGTTCGGAATTAGAGAAATCTGATTCCTATCGCAGATGCGCTGATTACCCAGCCACGACAGAATCAATGGCGCCCACGCCGGTCCTAAACTGATTCAATAAAGAGAGCACACCGACTCGGCGAGGACAGGAAGACATCCTCGAACGCGCCACCCCGCTCGCCCCGCTCATCGTCGGCTACGCCATGAGCGGCCAACTACAGTGGCCAGTCCGGCCCCCCAACTCGTGGCGTAGCGCTACTCCACCCGGTCGCGACGCATGTCCACCAAGGCCGACGTCGCCTCGACCTGCGCCTAGATCTGCGTATGCCGCTTATTAAATCGTCCCAGGCCGGCACCAAGTAGAACTGGTGTCACGCTGCAAAGAGCCTGGTACGTTGCTCTTGGATCTGCTGGATGTCAGCCTCCCCCTTCGGCGGTACCGCACAAATACCGCCCTTGATTGCTTATCACGCCATCAATATGGCGTTAGGATTCCACTTTACGCAATCAATGGGAGACGCGCTATGGCGCAACCCGATCTCAACTTGTTACTTGCCTTGGATGCTTTACTGGAGGAAGGCAGCGTCATTGGTGCGGCGCGACGCATGAACTTGAGCCCGCCTGCAATGAGCCGTACGTTGAGCCGTATCAGGGAGACGCTGGGAGATCCCGTTTTCGTGCAGGCGGGGCGCAAACTTGTGCCTACGCCTAGAGCACTGGCGATGCGTGAGCAGGTGCGAGCGGCGGTTGAGCAGGCGACACAGGCGCTGGCACCCAGTGCAGAAGTTGATCTCAAATCGTTGCAACGGCGTTTCAATGTGCGGGCCACCGATGAATTCGTGAGTCTCCACTTGGGCCGATTGCTGGAGGCAATGGCGAAAGAAATGCCGCGGGCCACGTTGCGTTTTTCTCCCGAGGAAGACGATGTGGACGATGAGGCGCTGCGCAGTGGGCGCATCGACCTGTTCATCAGCGCTTCGCGTAAGCTAGGCCCGGAGATCCGGGTGCAGTCGCTTTTCACTACGACTTTTGTTGGGGTCGCTCGCCAGAATCATCCTGTCTTCGAGGACGACATCACGCTCGAACGCCTTACCCGTTGGGAGCACATCAATGTCTCCCGACGCGGCAAATCCACCAGCCCCATCGACGCGGCAATGGAAGCCCAGGGATTACACCGGCACGTCGCGCTTGTGGTCTCAAATCCTTATGCTGCCTTGTTCGCCTTGCAGGATTCCGACTTGCTGCTACCGCTGCCCAAGTATCTGGCGAACAGCGCGATCACTGCAGGGTTGCGCGTCCGCCTGTTCGAGCTACCCATACCGCTAAAAACAGTGTTATTGACCCAAGCCTGGCACCCTCGCTTGCAGGGTGATCCTTCACACCAATGGTTACGGCGCACGATCTGGGACTTGGCCAATGAGGATGAGGTCGCCGCTAAGAGGCGCAGCAAGGTGTAATGTCAGTTTCAATCAGTGCGTCAAACGCAGTCTTGGATTCCAATAAATTCACTTTTCGGAATCGAGTGCCGCTCTTACATTGATCTACATCGTCAATGCAAGAGGGTCTCAACGTGCGTTCCGCGACAGTGCCGTCGGCATCTCAAGCATCTCCTGGTGCTCCTGCTCCAACAAATAGTCGCCTCCGCACGGCGCTGATTCGCTGGCTGTCGAAGATAGATCTCACCACGGCACGTGCCACCTACGTACTGCGCTCCGTCCTTGCTGCCTGCTTGGCGCTGGTCGTGGCTTACCTGCTCGACCTGCACGCGCCTTATGCGGCTGCATCTAGCGTGCTGCTGGTCATCAACCCGGTTCAGGGGGCGGTGATTGGCAAAGGCACTTGGCGCATGCTTGGTACGCTTGTGGGCATGTTGGCTGCCTTCGTGCTAATGAGTGCGTTCGGACAGATGCCATGGCTTTTCGTTCTGGCCTTTGGCTTCTGGCTGGGCATTTGTGTGGTGGGAATGACGTTGTTGCGTCACTTCCGCGCCTATGGGGCCATGCTTGCCGGATACACCGTGGGGCTGGCCGCTTACGACGCTCTGCAGCACCCGCAATTGACCTTCGACAGCGTGATGGGGCGTGGTACGTCCGTGCTTGTTGGCGTGGCGTGCCTCGGTTTGGTTTCTGCGCTATGCAGCACCCGCAGTGTACGCACCCGTCTCGAAGCGCAATTGAGGCGCCTGGCCGCAGCCACTGCTGAAACGCTGGCAACACAGCACAATGCCATCAGTGATGGTGATGCGCATGCTGA
Organism: Pseudomonas nabeulensis; assembly: GCF_004682045.1. GTDB lineage: Bacteria > Pseudomonadota > Gammaproteobacteria > Pseudomonadales > Pseudomonadaceae > Aquipseudomonas > Aquipseudomonas nabeulensis. Next base: position 11,632 of record NZ_QUZT01000030.1, on the reverse strand, counting down.
TTCTCCACGCGTTTCACCGGTTCGCCGTAGCCTCATTACTGAAGTCTATGGCATGGATGACTTACTGGCGCTGGGAAAGGCGGAATCGGAGGATCTGGCGCAGCGTGCAATGGCGGTACGGCACGCGATGGCCTCTTTGTTCGCCGCACTGGTTGGCGGCATGCCGCCGCGTCAACCAGACAGTGCTGGCATGCGCGCGCTGCGGGCCTTGCGGCCAGAAGTCGAGCAGGCATGGCGTGATGCTGGACAAGCCATTGGGCGTGGTCCGCAAGGCATTGCGCAGGCGATGCAGTGTTTGCATGAGGTACGAGAGCGCCTGATCGAGACGCTGGCCGGGACGTCCTTGCCCGAACCGGGGGAGCAGGCTGCTCTGCTCATTACGGGTGACCGCTTGGTTGAGCAGATCGACGATTATCTCGCGGCTCTGGACGGCATCAGCGCGATACATCGCCCACGCCCGCAATCGAAGTTGCCCCCCGTGCCGTTCTACCGCGATACGACTGCTGCGATACAGAACGGATTGCGCGCGATGCTTACCGTGGTGCTGGGCGGTGCGTTCTGGATCGTCACCGGCTGGCCACACGGCAACATGATGTTGGCTGCGCTTGCGGCCTGCTGCGCTCTGCTGGCGACGGCCCCAAATCCAGCCGCCGGCGCCGTTGAATTCATCAAGGGCACGGTGGCAGCCGTGCTAATGGCATTTCTTTGCACGTTCCAGGTTCTGCCACATATCGAGGGCCTGCCGCTGCTGCTGGTGGTATTGGGTCTGTTCTGGTTGCCCGGCATCTATGCAACCAGTTTTCCACGGTACGGTCTGGCAGGCGTGACCTATCTGGTCGGATTTACGACGCTGGCTTCGGCTTCCAATCCCATGCATTACGACCTTAATGTGTTCTTGAATGCATCGGTGGCTTGGATACTGGGCACATGCTTCACGCTGCTTGGTGTTCGACTCATCTTGCCGCGCAATCTGACGCGGGATATTGATCGGCTACGCCTGCGCATCCGTGACGATGCGCTGGCTGTTTTGCGCGGTGGGCGCGCAGATCGCCGCATCTGGCAACTGCGTCAGCAGCATCGCATGGCGCAGCTCGGCGCGTTGCTGAAGGCCCAGCCTGTCGCCATGGATCACGCCATTGGCGATGCACTGGCCAGTCTGCATCTGGGGCGAGAGCTGTTGCGCTTGCAACAATGGCTGCGACAGGCTCCACGCACCTCACCGCTGTATCTGCCATTGGCGACTACATTGCGGCGCATGGCTCACCGTGCGGACGATCCATTGAAGGCCGCTCGTCATGCGTCCCGTGGCGCCAGATCCCTGATGCGGACGGTCGCCGTCCAGCAAACCGGGACGGCTGACGGCCAGCGTCTGAGTGCGGCGCTGCTTGACGTCGCCGCATTGCTTGAAGGCCACGCAGCCTATTTCTCCCACCTATCTCGGAGCCGGAATCATGCTCAGTGAAGTGGCCGTGGCGGGCGTCTACCTGCCACCGTTTTTTGTCTATGCCTGCGTCGCGTTGCAGCTGTTCCTGGGCTTGCGCTTCCTGCTGGCTCGTAGCGGCCTGCTGCGCTGGGTCTGGCATCCAGCGCTGTTCGAGTTCGCGCTTTCTCTTTGCCTGGTTTCGATGCTGATACTTTATGTCTAAAGCTAATGTTCCATCCTTATTAAAGCCCGCGGCGAAAGCAATGCTGACGCTGCTCATTGTCATCGCTGCAGCAATCTTAGTGAGCGAGCTCTGGCGTGCCTATGTCGTCGCACTCTGGACACGCGATGGCCGCGTGAGCGCTCAAGTTGTGCGAATCGCGCCGGAGGTATCAGGAACGGTGGTCGATGTTGCCGTGACCGATGATCAGCAGGTTAAACGTGGGGACGTGCTATACCGCATCGACCCCGCACGCTTTCAACTTGCCATCGCACAGGCTGAGGCGGAATTGGCGGGCGCATCCGCGACACTGCAACAGAAGATAGAGGATGCCAAACGACGCCGAGGCATGGATGACCTTGTGCCTGGCGAAGACATTCAGCGGGCAAACCGGGCCGTTGCCATTGCCCGCGCGGAGCAGCGCCGCGCGCAGGTCGCACTGGACGCGGCGCGATTGGATCTCGATCGTACTGTCTTGCGTGCTCCGTCGGATGGATATGTGACACACGTACGGTTGAATCAGGGTGACTATGCTGTGGCCGGGCAGCAGAACATCGCGCTACTCAAGGCGAACAGCTTCTGGATAACAGGGTATTTCGAGGAAACCAAGCTGCGCGGTATCCGTCCTGGTGCAGCGGCACAAATCCGGCTGATGGGGTTTGACGATTTGATCCAGGGACACGTGGCCAGCATCGGTCGAGGCATCACAGACCCCAATCAACAGGCCGACGCTCAGGGCCTCCCGCATGTAGAGCCGAGTTTCAGTTGGGTTCGTCTCGCACAGCGTATCCCCGTGCGAATCGAAATCGACCAAGTGCCTGCCCATGTCGTCTTGGCTGTTGGCATGACCGGTAGCATCGAGATCAGCCAGCAAGGAAACGACGCAGTGCCCAAAGGGCGTTTGATCACGCTGCTACATCGCTGGATGTAAGGGGGAAACATGCGCACATTCCAATACGCTATCGGACGGAACCATCCCCGCTCGATGCTTTCTCTCCTTCTGATTGCTTGCCTCGTAGGCTGCACAACAGTGGGGCCTGACTATCGAGCGCAAGATCTCAATCTTCCTGTCGGCTGGCATGAACCACAACCGAGTTTTCCAACATCAAACCAGGAAAGCCTGCAAAGTTGGTGGCGCTCTTTCAATGATCCGATGCTGGATCAATTGGTTGCCCAGGCGCTGGCCAAAAACCAGGATCTCGATATTGCCCTGGCACGGCTGCAGCAGGCGCGCGCAGAGCGTGTTCAGATTGCGGCTGGCAAGGGGCCGATCGTCGCCGCAGGGGGCGGCGGCGAAGCCTCCCGCGCCAGCGGAAGATTGGACGATGTATCGAGTGGTCGGTCGCGTACTTGGCGTGCAGGCTTTGATGCGAGTTGGGAGTTAGATTTGTTCGGCGGAATCCGACGCGCAGTCGAATCAGCCGATGCGGGCATTGAGGCGTTATCCCATGACCGCCAGGCTTTGCAGGTAAGCCTGCTGGCCGAATTGACAACCAGCTATGCCGAGTTGCGGACTGCGCAGGCGCGACTAGCTATCGCGCACGGCAACATCCGTAATTTGCGTGAAAGTGAGGCCTTGGCCCAGCGGGCATTGCAACGCGGTCTGGGCACCACCGCGGATGTCATGCAGGCACGGGCTGAGCGCGAAGCCGCCCAAGCACAACCGCCAGTGTTAGAGGCCGACATTGCGCGCTTGAGTCATGCCATCGGCGTGTTGGCGGGCGGTTTTCCTGGCGATTGGCGTGCAGCCTTGGCGGAGCCGTCACCAGTACTGCCTGTCGCACCCGCGTTGCCGCCCTCATTGCCATCGGAAGTCATTCGCAAGCGTCCCGACCTGCAGGCAGACGAGCGCCGCTTGGCCGCCGCCACGGCGCAAATCGGCGTTGCCGAAGCGGCGCGCTTCCCCAGGTTCACCATTCCATTGGGTATAGACACCACTGCCAGTCTGATACGCGACCTGTTCTCGGGGGCAAGCCTGGCGTGGTCGGCAGGAATGCAAGCAAGCCAGACGCTCTATGACGGTGGTTACGCACGGGCTGGTGTCACGGCCGCGCAAGCCAACGCCAATGCAGCAGAGCTAGCGTATCAACGCGACGTGCGATTGGCGCTGCGTGACGTAGAAGATGCGTTGACAAGCTTAAACAGCGAACGTCAGAGGCAGGTTTCGCTGGCTGCTGCAGTCGCTGATAGCCAGCAGGCGGTTGATCGCACAACCCGACTCTACCAAGCGGGCCTGAGTGCATATCTTCCTGTGCTCATCGCCCAACGCACCGCCAATCAGGCCAGAGATTCATTGGCGCTAAGTCAACTGGGAGAAGTACACGGCGCCATCTCGCTATACAAGGCCTTGGGTGCGGGTTGGCAGGATGAGCCCTAGCGAAGACACAGGAAATCCGCACCCCCGCTCCGAAGTACTACCGGCCGATAACAGGTGAGGGTGTGGCTACTCGATAGCACACACCCGACGGAAGCCCAGATGCGGTAAACCCCACCAAAGATGAGTTCTGACCTGGGGATAATTCAGGGCGTTGTGCTTGCCCCGTTCCGCCTTCTTGGTTGACCTCTGCGTCCAGACTGTAAAGCATGGCCTTGGCATCGAGTGTCTGAGGAAGGCTTAGTGTGTTCGACTACCGGGTTCTTCGAACTCAGCGTCAAAATCAAATTCTCTCAGCCGACACAATAAATCCTGAAAAGCCTGTTTGCCGCCGAACACACGGGCAAACACGACGCATTGACACAGAAGTGAGTCTAAAAGCATTCGCTGATCTTGCTCGGACTGGAACTGATTCACGCCTGAAAGGATGAGTTGGTATGCGGTTTCGGCATAAATGCTAGGTGTTTGGTCATCTAAACGATCCATGTCGGCCTTTCCCCTGTGATCGCATTACCTACACCGCCGCCCAGTTGGATGGCGGCGACCCGCAGGGGTGAGAAACCGGCAGGAGTCCACCGGCCAGGCGCGAACGCCTGCCCTGCGGATCGCCATAACGCGACCCGCAGACTCCTGAATCGGGTTCTCACACCCGGCGCCGATGAGCGGCGCGCTGCGAGCATTGCATATCCTCCTGCATTGTTTCAATAAGAACCTGGCCATCGCCCAACAAAACGGCGGCCTCAATGCCACATTCCTGATCGACAGAACTAGGCCGTCGTTCTACATGTAAAGGCTTTGATAAAGGAAAAGGCCTAAAAGAGGGTAATGGAATGGGCGTAAGGGGAAAGGCTCTATCAGGAAAAGGAAAAGGCCCACCGTCCTGGAAACTATCGGTGCACTCCATGCTTTCAATGTTCCAGCGCAAAAAGACCGTCTCAGCCTCAGCAAGTGTCACGCCTCCCCCGCTACAGATCTCCAAAGGGTGGATTCGGCCGGAGTCGGCCACATCCTTGCTGGACGCGCCTCGTCGAAAAAAGCTGCTTGAGTACATATGGCAGCGCACGTCGCTCTCGCGCGCGCAATTCAAGGCCCTGTACCTTGCCCCGCTCGAACGGTACGCAGCACTGGTCCAGCAATTTCCCGCCTCGGAAAGCCATCACCACGCATACCACGGGGGCATGCTCGACCACGGCCTTGAGATCGTCGCCTATGCCCTCAAATTGCGGCAATCTCATTTGCTTCCAGTTGGAACCACACCCGAGGATCAGGCTGCGCAGGCTGAGGCCTGGACAGCCGCGATAGCCTATGCGGCATTGATTCACGACATCGGCAAGATCGTTGTCGACCTTCATGTCGAGTATGAAGATGGCAGTATCTGGCATCCCTGGCATGGACCAATGACACGCCCGTACCGCTTTCGCTACCGCGAGGATCGCGAGTACCGCCTGCACAGCGCGGCCGCTGGCGTGCTTTACCACCAACTCCTTGACCGGGAGATCCTTGACTGGCTCAGCGCATATCCTTCGCTATGGGCCTCGCTGCTCTATGTATTGGCGGGGCAGTATGAGCATGCCGGCGTGCTGGGGGAACTCGTCGTGAAGGCAGACCGAGCCTCGGTAGCCCAAGAGCTTGGTGGAGACCCCGGCCGGGCCATGGCAGCCCCCAGGCACGCCTTGCAACGCAAGCTGCTCGATGGCCTGCGCTATCTGTTGAAGGAAGAACTGAAGCTGAACCAGCCCCAGGCGTCGGATGGCTGGCTGACGGAGAACGCCTTATGGCTGGTGAGCAAAACCGTCTCCGATAAGTTGCGGGCGTATTTGCTGTCTCAGGGTATTGATGGCATCCCGTCCAGCAACACCGCAGTATTCAATGTGTTGCAAGACCACGGCATGCTCCAAGTCACCCCTGAAGACAAAGCCATTTGGAAGGCGACTGTCACCAGTGACACCGGCTGGTCACACAGCTTCACGTTCCTCAAGCTCTCGCCAGCATTGATTTGGGAGCCTTCCGATCGACCAGCGCCTTTCGCTGGTACCGTGGCCGAAGACGCAGCAGGCGTCGACGCAGCCGAGGATTCTGGCGCCTCCCCCACCACTTCATCGACTTCCGTCTCTCCGTTCGTGGGCGGCACACATACTGCATCACCTGACGCAACCATTGCCAAGCCCGCACCAGCAGGATCCGTACCGGTTCAAGTCGATGCGATGGAGGATCTGCTGTCGTTGATTAGCAACCCGTCCCCACCGATGGAGGCCGTTGCCGAAGAGGCCGCTTCCGGCCTCATGACAAGCGAGACAGCGCCCACCAGCACGCCAACACCAGCACCCGAGCCAGAGGAAAATCTGTCACCCCAGACAACCCCGTCAGCCAAGCACTTCATGGTCTGGCTGAAGGAAGGCATTGCATGCCGAAAGTTGATCATCAACGATGCCAAGGCCCTGGTGCACACCGTAGACGGCACGGTTTACCTGGTCAGTCCTGGCGTATTCCAGCGCTATGCACAAGAGCATCCGCAAACCGCAGCTCTTGCCAAGCAAGATGCCGTGGCGGACTGGCAGTGGGTACAAAAACGCTTCGAGAAACTGCTGGTGCATCGCAAGCAGAACAGCGGGTTGAACATCTGGACCTGCGAAGTCACCGGGCCGCGCAAGACACGCCGGTTGCACGGATACCTGCTGGAAGACCCCAAATACCTGTTTGATGAAGTGCCGCCGAACAACCCGTACCTTCGGTTTTTTTGAGGCCGTACGATTAGCCCTTAAATTCTGCTTTTGGCGCACGAAGCTACAACGTGTAGGTTACCCGTCTCACCAAACCTGATAGCAACGCTCAAACCTGCTATCAGCCCTCCAAACCCCATAGCAGGCAATTAAAGCCCGCCAGTAATCATGAAACCGATAACTGCTCCTGGTATCACCGCATGACTCATAGCATCAGCGACCAAGCTCATGGCCGCGTATGTCGTACCCTTTAAGGTAAAAGGTGCTTTTTCCAAAATCAAGACCAAGTAATACCAAGCTGTTCATTAGCAGTCTCCTTAGCGAAATTTGGAACCCCGGTGAGTCTAGATTTACCGGGATTCCCGTGCCGGGCTGACCAGATCATTAACGCCAACAGGCTCGGAGCTCAAGCCAAGCGCGAGCGTTGCAACCAATGCACGTCGCATAGAGCCATAGTCGACGAATGGCGATATCATTAAGAAGAACATCGTTATTTCAACTGTTGCCCTTATTTGCGGAATCATCGCACTGCTCAGCCACGACATCCGCCACAGTAATTTGAAAGCTACGATCAATTGAGAGGATTGAGGGAGATAACCTATGTCTCGCGTATGTATAGCACCCTGATCAATGGAGCCAGTGGTAACAAACTCGCCCATTAATGCTTTTAGAAGGGTTGATTTACCGGCCCGTTTGGGCCGGCAATGGCAGTGAAACTTCCCTGCTTGAACGCCTCTGAAACTGGGTAAATAGCAACATTGGCGCCGTAGGAAACCGAGAGATCATCTAGCCGGATTGCTACTCATGGCAGAGACACCGCCCAGCGGATGGCAAACCAGGGCGGACTAGAGCAAGCACAGCACCTATCCTTCGGTACCACGCTGAGATTGTAAGCAACGAGTTGCACGTTCTTTTATGCATGAGAGAAAAATACCACAGAAAATTGACACAGGGCGGCGGCAAAACTGAGCGCAACACCTGACCATTCCGACACGGTGCTGCCTCTATGTCTTATTCCGAACTCAGTGTTGAAGAACGCGTCATCACTCAAATCGGTCATGCCCAAGGCTTCAGCCTGCACAGGATTGCCGGCTTGATCACCCGATTCCCTTCAGGGAGCTGCGCCGCAATCGAGATGTCTGTGGCGGTTATTCGGCCCGCGCGGCCCAGCAGCAGATGCAGGCCTGCCGCCGGGCCTGTCGACCGATTCGAAAGCTGTTGCCGGGTAGCGAACGCTTCGAGTTGGTGGCCCATATGCTGCGCAAGCGTTTATCTCCCGAGCAGGTTGCCGGCAAGCTGCGCGGTCAGAACATTCCCAGCCTCAGAGATGCCTACGTCAGTCGCGAGACGATCTACAGCGCGATCTGCGCCCTGCCGGTAGGTGAACTGAGCAAGGAACTGATCACACCTGTCTGCGCCAAGGTAAGACGACGCGCAGACGCCGCCCTGGCGGCGTGGATCGGCGCGGCCAGATCCCTGAGATGGTCAGCCTCCATGTGCGCCCGCCGGAGATCGAAGACCGAGTGATGCCGGGACACTGGGAAGGCAAACCTGATCAAGGGTAAAGGCGACGCCTCGTCTGTCGGCACACTGGTGGAACGCACCAGTGGCTACCTGATGGTTGAGAAGATGAACGACGCGAGGGCGACCTCGGCAATGGAGGGTTTCAGTGCAGCACTCCATAGCATGCCACTGGCGATGCGCAAGACTATGACCAAGGCCCGACACGCCGAGATCACCCAGAAAACCGGTATAGCGATCTACTTCTGTGACCCGAACAGTCCTTGGCAACGCGGCAGCAACGAAAATATCAATGGCCTGATCCGCCAGTACCTGCCCAAGGGCAAAGACCTATCGGTACACAGTCAGGAACAGCTGAATACCATCGATCTGCACTGAATATGCGCCCGCGTAAGCGCTTCGACTTAAGTGTCCTATCGAATTCATAGACGAATTGATGAAGAAAACCATGGCAATGCATCCTGATGCTCCAGTTTAAATTCAATAAGCGAGTTGCAATAAGCGAGTTCAATTCGCCCGGTATAATATATAATTAATAGTTGTGTTATTCATTCCTCGGTGGGTGCGGCTTTCATCTTTCCGCCCTGACTGCGTATCAGTGGGAAGCCCCATATGCTTACCTATTCTGTCTCTTATGACGACGGAATCTTTTGCGAGCATCCATTAGTAGATGAGCCCGCGCCCTTGAAAGGTGTAACCCTAAAGTACACTATTTGGAAAACAGGTGAATGAGTAGCCCCCTCACAATGAGCGCCCACCCCATCACGAACACTAAAATGCCGACAAAACGCCGACCCTGCAAAACAAGCGGCGCTATGAATGGACGACTGCTCGCCCAGTAAAGTTCTTTTAATGCCATAGTATTATTCTCATCACAGTGCCTGCACGGTCATCAAACACCTCACTAGAACAGTCCTACTTTATTAGAGCTCTTTCATCAATCAGCGACCATTATCTGAAGTGCACTACCCACACCTGAACTCGGCTCACAAGTGGATAGTGCAACTGGATCAGTTCAAGTAGGCCTTACCAGTACTTTTTCATGCAGGGTAACGGGTGGAGTCAGGCCTAGGAATTACCCGTCCATCTCGATCGAGTATTACGCCTGGAAGGTCGTGACTTAGGGTTTCCCTTTCTTGATAGTGAATTACTGATCGAATCGCTTCCCCGCGCTTTAGCAAATCGAACGCATGGTTCAGGGTTTCGTGATCCATATTGTGGGTAATGTAAGGATCCACATTGATTTCCCCGCGAAGCCATTCGTCAACCATGCCTGGGAGTTCCGAGCGCCCCAGCACGCCACCAAACGCGCTACCTTTCCAAACACGCCCGGTGACCAGTTGGAATGGACGTGTTGCAATCTCCTCCCCCGCCCCAGCTACACCGATGATGATGCTCTCACCCCAGCCTTTGTGGCAGCACTCAAGAGCAGCACGCATCAAATCAACATTACCGACACATTCGAACGAGAAGTCCACTCCTCCATTAGTCATGTCGATGATGACGTTCTGAAGCGGTTCACGATAATCCCGCGGGTTGACGCACTCCGTCGCCCCCAAGGACATAGCCAATGGAAATTTGTTGGGATTCACATCAATTCCGATGATACGTCCGGCGCCTTGGAGCACCGCCCCTTGGATGACAGCCATACCAACGGCACCTAGGCCAAAAACAGCCACCGTGTCGCCTGGCCGGACTTTTGCGGTGTTACGCACGGCTCCAATGCCAGTCGGGATCGCGCAGCCCATGATCGAGGCCTTGGCCAACGGAGCAGCAGGATCAATTTTCGCCACCGCAATCTCTGGAAGTACCGTGTACTCACTGAATGTCGACGTGCCCATGTAGTGGAAAATCGTTTGCCCCTTGTAGGAGAAACGGCTGGTGCCATCCGGCATGAGTCCTTCACCCTGAGTCTTTCGAATCGACTGGCAGAGATTGGTTTTTCCTGACTGAATGAAAGGGCAATTCGGATCTTCTGGTGTGTAGAGAGGGATCACATGATCACCTGGCTTAACGGAGGTAACGCCACGGCCAACGTCCTCCACGATCCCAACACCTTCGTGACCAAGGATGCACGGAAACTTACCTTCAGGGTCACGCCCAGATAAGGTAAAGACATCGGTATGGCAGAGGCTTGTGGTTACGATCCTGACAAGCACCTCCCCATCCTTTGGCCCCTCAAGGTCAATTTCCTCAAACTGCAGGGGCTGATTGGGGCCCCAAGCGATAGCAGCACGTGTTTTCATGATAGTCACCTGTTAGGTTATAACATATCAATGCTACATCACACGTCGCCGTCCGCCAGGCAGTATTCGGCGGGTTGGCCAGATCCACCGGAAATCTGTCCGATTGACGCAGTAAGGAATTTCCTAATGAGGCTCCACGACCAGAGCGGTGGACGAAGCGTACACATCGTCATCTACCCAGGGTTCAAGTCGCTCGAAGCAGTAGGTGCACTGACAGTATTTGACTACGCTAACGCACGATTGAGGGCAAAAGGGGAACGGCCCCTGTACACCCTTCAACTCGTAGCTCCCGAAGGGGGATTGGTTCGGTCTGACACATTTATCCAACTGGCAGCTGAGCGACTACACGACACAGGGCTACCCCATACCGCCCTAGTCGTGGGCGCTCGAGACATCAACACCGCAGTGAAACAAAACCGCACAATTGTCGACTGGTGTAGGACTTCGGGAAGTAAAATTCAAAGGTTAGTAGGGGTGTGTTCCGGAGCTTTCTTTTTAGCCCAAGCAGGCATATTAGATGGCTTGGACGCAACCACTCACTGGAGCGTTGCCAACAGGCTTGAGGCGGAATTTCCAGCTGTCAATGTCAATGCTGATGCCATCTTTATCCAGAACGGAGGCATCTGGACGTGCGCCGGCATGTCGGCTGCCATCGACCTAAGCTTGGCCCTGGTCGAACAAGATCTTGGTCAAGAAGTAGCACTGAACATTGCCCGAGAGCTTGTTGTATACCTGAAACGACCAGGGGGGCAATCTCAATTCAGCCAACATCTCGACAGTCAGATGACGCCACACTCCGGGATCAGAGAGCTACAAAAATGGATCTTGCAGAATCTCAGACAAGATCTCAGCCTCGAAGTACTCGCCCGCCAAGCGAATATGAGTAGTCGAAACCTAAGGCGGGTTTTTCAGCAACAGACAGAGAGCTCTCCGTCTCAATTTATAGAGCGAGCACGTCTCGAGCAAGCCCGCCGGTTGCTAGTTGACGGGGACACTGCGTTGAAGCGCATCGCCGCAGCGTGTGGTTTTGGTTCGGAGGATCACATGAGAAAGGTATTCCAACGGCAGTTGGGCGTTACACCCAAAGCCTATAGAGACAAAATCCAATGCCCACCTTAAGCAGGCTAG
>NZ_QUZT01000029.1 GCF_004682045.1 Pseudomonas nabeulensis | reverse complement strand
GGGGGGATTTGAACCCGCGTCCATTCCGCGTACTGCGGGGCTTTCAGCCTTCAAGCTGCCATTTTGCTGTCATTTGCCGGGGCATGGAAATGCGTCCGTAAAGGCTAGAATGGCTAGAACTGGCTCAGGACTTTTGAGCTGTTTAGGATGGCTCTCCAGATATCTAACAAGGGCGTCTACCATCTCCGCTCTAGAAAGCTTAGATGGCAGGCAGACGCGGGCAAGGGGGTCGACATGACCGCCCACAATGTTGAGAGTTTGTGCAGACCCTTCCGCATATCCGATGCAGCGACCAGCTGGCAGCATCCCACCATGATCCTGGCCGGTCTTGATGTACTGCTGCGCAATTCGGCAATGCTCCAGAAGCTCTTTGCCATCAGCAATGGCTGAAGGTGCTGCAAAACTTGCCGCTATCGAGACCGCCAAGACGATCACCTTTCTATTTTTCCATGCCACCCGAACTTTTCTCCTGTGCGTTATTCGGTGCCTTCCCATTGAGCCACATTGTCTCTGCTTTCCCGCCGGCATCCAAGTCGGCTGAAGGCATCCACCTTCCGTACACGCGGCCAATCATTAGCCAGTCTGTATGCCCCATCTGCTTGGCCACCCACATTGGATGTTCGCCGGCTGACAACATCATCGACGCATAGGTGTGCCGCGTCTGGTAAGGCCGCCGGTACCGAACACCGGCCTTCTTCATCGCCGGTACCCACATCGTTTTCCTGATTGGCCCGTCTCCTGCCCAGCGCTCAAGCGTGCGGGGATTCTGGAAGACTTCGGCGTCCGCCAGGAATGTGTGCGCCTTCTGCGCTTTCAATGCCTCCAGTGCTGGCCTGAGGAGCTTAACGCTTCGGCGCCCAGCGGCAGTTTTCGTCGTTTCCGCCTTTCCCTTGGCGGCCTGGGTCATCGCGCGGCTCACCATGACCTCTTCTCGCAGCCAATCGATATCGCCCCAATCCAGCGCAACGAGCTCACTGGTGCGCAGGCCGGTCCAAAGGGCGAACTGCATCATGTTGCGAGCCTGGCCGCAGAGGGCGCCCAACACCGCCTGCTGCTCTTCGGGGCTGAATGGGTCGACATCATCTTCTTTCGGTGGGGCAGCCTTACGCGAGTAGGTCCACCCGGCCAATGGGTTCAACTCGATCAGCTCCTCCTCGGCGGCGTCGTTCAGCGCGGAGCGCAGGCAGCTCTGGATATTGCTGAGCGTCTTGTTGCTCACTTCCAAGGTGTCGAGCCAGTCGCGTACCGCCTTTCTTTTCAGGTCCACCAGCATCGTGTCGCCCAGGGCCGGAATCAGGCGCAGCGTGACAAGCTTTCGGTAGCCGTCGAAGGTGCTGCTGGCCACGTGCTTTTTCTTTGCTTCGAGCCACCTGGTTAAAAAGCCGTTCATGGTTTCTCGCGATGCTTCGGGCGCGAACTTCGCTGCTCTGGCAGATCCTGGAAAGGTCACCGAGTAGTCGAAGGTGCCGATTGAGATCGCATGTTCGATCGCCGCCTTGTGCTGCTCGGCTTTCTTCAGATTAGTGGAGGTGGGCTTGAGCGTGATCCGCTCGCGGCACCGGACGCCCCGATACATGAACGTGATTTCGATACTCGTATCGGAGACTGCCCGAACTCCCCTCCCGCCTCTACCCATGATTCATATCCCTCTACATCGAGAAGCGTCCGGCCATCCGGCGCCTTTATCCATATCTCACCGAGCCGCCAGATCCCGTCGCGGATCTTTGAGCGGATCGCGTCTTCTGTATAGCCAGACTCGCTGGCAAATTTCCTGACGGTCACATAGCGCATAGCTTCACCGCTCTTCGTGTCGCGACACGTTTTCGTTATCCGTTGGTGGTGTCGCGGCTTTCTTCGTGATCATTGGCGCGTAACCTTTCCCGGAGGCAGCGCCGGCTTCGACTCAATGAAACTGCTTGCGCTGTTCTCTCCGCCTATGTGGCGGAAGTAGTCGATCTCAACCTTGGCGCTTTCGATCAATACGCGGCTGATGTCGGACACCGACTGGGCGCGCGATACTTCTTTGGCCAAGTCTTCGTCCGTGGCTTCGCGTACTGCTTCAAGCTGTGCAAACAGGTGGTCACGCAGATCACTCAATTTGTTTTTCATGACGCTCTCCTCTTGATCTCTTTTTTGATTTCGTTCTGCAGGTGCAGGATGTCGATGAGTTCTTCCGGCAAATCCTTGTGTTTTGCGTGGCGACGGACCTGGTTCTCTGAAAGTGTGCGCAAGCAGAGATTGTCCAACTCAATGTTCTGGACGTTTCCGTCTTTGGCTGCCACGATCATTCCTTCTGGAACAGGGCCGTTCGCTTGCTCCCATGCATGCGTATGCAGCGGTTTCCAAACATCTGGCTGTGCAACTTTCACCAAGATGTATCGCCCCTTCCTATGTGTCGCGCCGATTGGCCTTGGTGCTTGGCCAGGGGGCTTCCCGCGCTTTCCCCAAGCATCGAAGAAAGCTTTCCTGGAAGACTCGGCGCGGTGAGCTGCGCTCTTCCTGATACCCATCCCTTTGGCTCTCTGGCATATCGCGGTAAGGGTGCGACCAGGCAGCTGGCTCAACATGAAGTCGTTGCCACCGGTTTCGTAAAAACACCTGATAATGGCGTCCTCAGCCTCGCTCCAGCGTTTGGTTTGGCGTCCGCCGAGATTCTTACGCACTGCAGCGGCCCCGCTGAAAGTGATCAGCCAGCACCCGGCGCGCGTCGATCCCGCACGAAGCCGACATTGCGTAGATCTGGCCGAAGGTGGTTTCTCTGCGCTGCAGGGCGCTGAACAGCTCTATCAGGCGCTGGCCCTTGGTACCGTTGCGGCGGCTCATAGCTGGAATCTCTCGTCATCCCTGCGGGCGACGGGGGCGCTCGCAGGGGTCGGCTCGTCAGCGGGGCTGTTTGAAACCGAAGATGGCTGGCGCAGCTGGTTGTCCGGCAAGCAACTGATCCCGGTGTTGTTCAAAATCCAGCAAGTGACTCCGCGCACGCTGTCGTGCTGCACGTCGATGATCTGCTCGCCGGCGGTGGCCTGGCCGACGATCAGCAGCAAGGCTATGGTGATCAGTCGGCGCATGGGGGCGACTCCTCCAGGCGGGCCAGGCGCAGAGCGTTATCAATCTCCCGATCAAGCTCATCGCCGTCGAAATACTGGTCTCCACGCACCACCATGATGTCGTTGTCGGCATCCTCAATGCAGGTGCGATCGCGCAGCCATTCATAGCGCCCGGCATTAGCCGCCATCCGCACGCGGTCGTCGATGTGCATCGAGTCGGTAACTGCTGGATTTTCCGTAATTAAGCTCGGCGACCCGAAGACCTCGGCAGACTTCACTTTGTCGAGCAGATCCCAGATGTCTTCCATCGCTTCGCGCGACTCGGTCCACATCTGATCGCTCGGCTCGATGCCGTGACCCAGCGCAGCATCCAGACCGCCGCACTTGGTGTTGATGCGCAGCAGCAGGTCGAACATCTCCTGAGCGTGCGCAGCAAGGTGAGCGGGCGCGCCGATCGCTTCCTGCTGCAACTGGGCTTGCATCTGGCGCTCGTCACGCTCTTGGCCCAGCACCATCTGCAGATCTTCGTCGCTGGCGCCGGAGATCACCGCCATGCCGCGACCGATGGCGACTGGCATACCCAGGCTTACGAACTGACAGATGTGTTCGAGCGTCGAGCCTTCCTGCGCCTTCAGCACGATGGTGATGCGCTCAGGCACAATTAGGGTCGGTGCTTGTGTGGTGTTGTCGCTCATGCGGATACTCCCGGCTCATCCTTGCTTGCTTTGATGGCAGCGATCACCATGAAGAACGACACCAGGAAGCACGATGCTGCGAGAGCTGGGTGCCCGCTTGCGATCAGCGCATACACCTGCAGCCCCGTGGATAGCACGCTAATCCAGGCGTGGTTGAGTAGCTTTTTGGCGACTTCACCCTTGATCAGGCCGGAGAGAACGCCGATCCAGGCAAGCACGGTCATCACCGTCAGCACGTAAAACGCGAAGTCCTGCGCCGGGGCGGGGCCCAGAAGAAGGCACAGGCTAAACACAAGGCTGATCCAAGCCGATATCAATTTCTGTTTCATTGCGGTCTCCCGGCTGATGGCGCAGATCTGCGCCGTCAGCCGCTTGTGGTCGGTTACTTACCGATGCCGATGAATGGGGTGGCCGTTCCGCTGGTCATGTAAACCGGCAGCTTCCCGTCCCACTTCTCGATAGCGTTGAGCTCAACCACGCCCGGGTTCTTGCGCAGCGCCTCACCACGGATGTTCAGTGACTCAGCTTCGCCCTGTGCCTTGAGGATGGCGGCGTCTTTGTCGCCCTGGGCGGCGGCGCGCACCTTGGCGGCTTCGGCTTCGGTCTGGCGCAACTCGTTCTCGCGCTGCTGGGCCTTCTGTGTGGCGGTGATGCTGTTGTTCAGGGCCTCAACCACCTGCGGTGGCAGCACGATCTCGCCGTTGAGGTAGAGCGACTCGACCACGATCCCCTTGCCGTCAAAGTGCTGCTGGACTTGGGCTTCGATTGCCTTCAAAAACGCCTCTTTGCCTGGGCCGTAAACCTCGGACGCCTTGACCTTCGAGCCGGCATTGTTGAAGGCGTTGCGCACCACCTGTGGCACGTTCACCTGGATGATCTCGTCCATCGACTTGCGATAGGTTTGGAACAGCAGCGGCGCAGCACCCTGCTTGGCGCGCAGCGTGATGCCAATCGGCGCGCTGATCGTCATGCCGTCGCGGTCTTGGAACTTGACCTGCTGCAGGTTGAAGTTCTGGGCGAACGTCGGGAAAAGGAACAACTCCTCATTGGGGGTCAGCCACTTGTAGCCGACCGTGGCCTCGGTGGGCGCCACGCCCTTGTCGCTACCCATCAGATTGACAATCACGCCCGTGTAGCCGGCGGGCACCTTCGAACAGCCCGCCGTGATGGCGAGCAGGCACAGCATTGCAATGGCGGCAATCCGCTTCATTGGTCTTTCTCCGTGGTTTTGGCCGATTGGCCAGGTTTGGGTGTGGTGATATGCAGATACAGGCAGGCGCTGGCGATCAGCCAAATGGCGGTGCCGAAGAAGCCACCGACGACATCGAGGTCGGAGCTGCTGCTGATCAGGTCGCGGGCAGCGAATAGCAGCCAGCCGGCGGAGGCGCTGATATAGATCAGGAACGAAATCAGCACCTTGAACAACTGGAACGGGGTGATCGGTTTACGAGACATTCACTTTCTCCAGGCCGAACGAATCCCGGCCGCGTTGTTGGCTTTCGCAAAAATCAGGTTTGGTTAAACGGCTTGAGCGGCCTCGATGCGGCGGACGGCCACGCGGGTTTCAACTCGGCGCTCGCCTGGGCGGCGTATGCGATTGGATGAGTTGTCGTTGGTAGCCGACTGGCTCACTAGAATCGCGCACAAGGTGATGATCATCGGACTGATCAAGCCACGGCGGAACGCTTCGGCTACGAGCGCTGGACGCTTGTATACGCCGAGTTTGTGCATGCAGGATTCGATACGGCCCTTGATCGAGCGAGGAGAGAGACCGTCATGCTTGGCGATCTCCTTGTCGGTCTGGCCAGCAGCAACGGCCAGCAGGCAAGACAGTTCGCGCTCTGCGAGGCCGAGCCCAAGGTTGCCTTTCCAAGTACCGTTGCTGATGAATTGCATGAGGGGCCACCCGTGACCAAAGTTGGTTTCTGGTGGCTATAGTGCTGGCGGGATTTATCTGTGTCAATCCTTGCGGGATTATTTTTTACAGTCCTGGGATTTTTGCATCTACAACGCGCCCAATTATTTCCCAGTCGCCATCAATTTCAACCGGCTTGTACGCGGGGTTGAGCGGGATCAGATATCCCGTGCCTGCGTCGTAGAGGTACTGTTTGAATGTTTTCTCCCCGTCTCTGTGCCGGGCGATATAGAACTTTCCACTGACCAGATCAAAGCCTTCAGGCTTGACCAGTATTTTCGTTCCTTCGGGGAAGCTAGGGTTCGTCTGAGAAGTCATCGACGGGCCTCTCACGTCGAGCCAATAACCGCTATCGCCAGCATTTTCAGTTGAATCCAGATACTCGTCCGCGTGACCTGCTCGGTAGCTATCTGGCGATTCCGCTCGATCGCCTGCTGCAATCCAACTGATCAATGGGTAGCTCCTTGCTGGCTTCCATGGCTGCTGAGTAGGCATGACATTGGAAAGGCCGTCTGCGTCAGATGAATAGATTCTGCGAATCTTTTCGGCCACTTCGCGTATCTCCCCACTGGAGATTGTCATGTCATCGATAGCTTTAGCCAGGCGCGGGCTAAAGCTCGATACAGGGACACCTAAAAGCCTGGCCGCCTTTGCGGCGAACTCGACATTCAGAGCATTTCTACCGTTCAGGTAGTGGCTGAATGACCCTTGGTTCATGCCAAGCGCCTCCGCAGCCTTCTCCTGAGTCAGACCAAGGTCTTTTCGCTTTTCCCAGAAAATTGATTTGAGTGTTGCGCACTCTTCAAGTCGCTCTGGTGACAGGGTTTTCTTTTTCATGGGGAGAACCTTATGGCTAGCGGTATTGAAATTCAAATGCCGCAAGCATTGACTTTAAAAAATCCCGCCAGCACTATTTAAAAAGAACCGAAATAGTGGAGTCACTCCGGTGCATCGAATCCCTCTTGCTGAATATGCAGCAAAGCGACATGCCAAGACAGCCGAGAAGCTTGGGATGAGTCAAGGCTCACTGAGCAAGGCTATCCGTGAAGGGCGATCCATATTTGTGATCGTCTCCAGCGACGGCGCTCTGTCCGCCCTCGAAGAAAAGCCATTCCCTGGTCAGCGTCGACAGGGCTTGCCCAACCAACACGCAAATAATAATCCCGCAGGGTCTTATTCGTCAGGTCTTGAAGTACCTGTGAGTCCATCCAGTACCCAGCAGGACGCGCCATGAATCCCCGCCAAACCTCCCAGTTTTTGCTGTCTGGCTGACTTTCTTCCAGGCAACAAAAAGCCCGCTTCGCAGGCGGGCCTCTTAAACCACTCGTTCGCAGCGAGTGATTCGGTACTTCTTCGTTCTGGAGAACGATATGTCACACCCAAAAAATACCACTGGTTCACCTGTAGCGCAAGACACCCTCACAACTGAGGTTGATTTCTGCAATACACCGATCAGCAACACAGGCGTCCAAATGCTTCAAGTCGTTGCCGGTCTTGAATCCCGAGATGCGATCCAAAAGGCGCGCACCCTCGCTTCGGGTCTCGGTCAGATCTGCCGGCATATGCATGACGGCTTGAACTACGGCGAGATGGTTTATTGCGACGGGATGGAAACCTTGGAGTTTGTCGCCGACAGCATCAGCGCTCTCCTCTGGTCGGTTCAGAAAGGCCTCCCCTCGGAAATTGCAGAGAGGGAGCAAGCATGAAAACCGACCTCCTTACCCTTGAAAGCCCGTTCTACGTGCACGGCATTTCGGATGTGTTAAGTGCGGCCGGCGGAGTTCCTATCCATGACTCTCTCGATGCGGCTACCAGCCTTCTCGAATCAGTTGTTGCTGGTCTGCGCGACCTGATGACGGAGCAGGCCGCGTCTCATCAAGCGACCTTGGTGTGGTTCGCTGCTGAAAGCGCGCTTGCTCTGGTGTATGCCGCCCATGCTTCCGTCGATCCAGAAACCGGGGGTGACGTATGACTTTGCCTGTCACCAAACTCAATGATGTCGCTGCTCAGGTCGCCGATGAGGCAATTGATCAGTTAGACGCAGCTGTTCAAACGATCATCCAGCTCGAAGCTCTTTTTCGGGCGTGTCGCAAGGAGTTGGGGGTGCACTCCGATGCGGCTCGAATGGTAGCGCTTGGCGAGTACGCGGCCATGGATCAGGGGAATGGTTATGACTGCTCTCGCGAGATGCTGAGGGAGCGCCTCAACAATTGCGCGCCACAATTCCAGCAACCCGAAAACGTGGCGCGGGAAAGCGAGGGGCGCCCATGAATAAGCTCCCTGCCGTACTGGAAATCCATGGCGAGCTGCTGGATGACGCCGTTATCACCGCCGAGCAAATGGCCCGCATGAACGAGGCCCGGGAAACATTTAACGAGTTGCGATCCATTTTGCTAGGGCACGTCGTGCCATCGCTTGCGGGCGGCTGGAGCAATCCACTTGCTACGCAACTCGAGTGCCGCCTCGAAGCCGTCACGTTCGCCACTGGCAATTTTCTTTGGAAAAAACGCCATGTTGGCGCAGCGCATGACGCCGTCCATGTACGAGGTGCCCGATGAACCTGATCCCTTTCATCTTCAACGGCGCCGACGTGCGCGTGATCACTGATACCCAGGGTGAACCCTGGTTTGTGGCGATGGATGTTGCCTCGACACTTGGCTACGCGAATACATCAGACGCGGTAGCCCGTCACTGTAAGGCTGTCCAGATCCTAAAGTCGCAGGACGCGACTTTTGAAATCCCCAATCGCGGCCTGCAGATCATCCCGGAACGCGACCTTTACCGTCTCATTATGAGCTCTCAGCTTGAGTCAGCGCAGGAATTCGAAGAGTGGGTAGTGGGCGATGTGCTGCCCACAATCCGCAAGACCGGCAGCTACCAGCGACCAATGACGCCTGGTGAGCAACTGTTGGCCCAGGCTCAAGCGGTGATCAACGTCGAGCGTCAACAGGCCGAGCAGCAGGTGGCGCTGGAGCGGATCGAGCGCCGCGTCGAGGACTTGAGCCAAACGACCGTGTGGGATCACTGCCCGCAGAACTGCCAGTCGCTGACCCGTATCAAGGAAACGATGCTGGGGCGCCACGGCCTGTCCGGTGCCGTCGTCGATTACGTGCTGAAGGTCTGGCCAAACCAGCCCAATCCCGCCGGTATGGTCCGCAACGGCCATGAGGAAGCGTTGGGCTCCCAGTACCTGGTCTGGTCCAAGAGCCACGTCACGGCCGCATTCCACCGGTTTGTCTCCGAATCCACGATGGTCACCGCAACCCAGGCGACTCACCCATATTTTGAGGGCCGGTTCCGCCTGGTCCAGAAGGTGCCTCAATGAACAACGTGCTCAACTTCCCACGGCCTCAAGCGACCGTGCACATCAACGATGAAACCATGAGCCTTCTCACGAACGAACAACTCGCCTATCGCATTTGGGAGCTGCTCGACAGCGCGGTCGAGATGATCGGTTGCCCGGACGATCAAGAGTCTCGCGACAACTGGCACTTCAATCAGCAGGAAGCGTTCGGGAGCGCGCTTGAGGCGCAGATATGCGCTCGGGTATTGGCTCGCCGAATCATCGGTGTAGAGCCGCGTGAAATCCAGACTGAGCAAACCCGCCGCTTGCGCGAGAAATACGGCATTCCGAACGATGGGGGTGAAGCATGAAATCTCAACTTAAAGCCGAGCGTCAAGCTCACCACGATCAGGCTTACTTCGAGCAGTTCGACAACTTCACGCTGGTCGCGATGGGCTTCAACCTTACAGATGACGCATACGATGAGTTGTCTCACACGCAGGATCTGCGCCTTGACGCGGAGACTGCCTGGAATCTGTCTGCGTCCATCGCCAACGCGAATATGGCTCTTCGTGTTCTGGTATTGAGGCTGGGCAGCGGCCCTGAGGAAGCGGCGCGCGCTGGCGTGCGTCCGGCAGGGGAGACTCTGCAATGACCATCCTCAACCCTCATGCCCCCCCCCAGGACGCCCCCACAGCGCCGGTAATCGTCGGGCCCTGGCCGAGCTATGCCGCGTTCGCCGATCTGCCGGAACAAAAGCGCTGGCTCATGTACTCGGGTGCGAAGGCTCACCGAGAAATGCTGGAGCAGGCGGGCTTCGTCATGAGTGAGGCCTATGACGACTTCGTGCGCCGTGTGACGCGGGAGCTCAACGTATGAGCGACTGGGGATTCGTCTACATCCTTGGCAATCAAGCCATGCCCGGCATCTACAAGGTCGGCACTACCAAATTTTCACCACATCGTCGGGCCGAAGGGCTTTCTCGCGGTACCGGGGTTCCTCACGAGTACGAGGTTTTCTACTACGCCGAACTAGCCAATGCTGCCGCATGGGAAAAAGCGGTTCACCTACAGCTTGCCGATCGTCGCGTCTCTGAGCAGCGCGAGTTTTTCAAGGGTCCGCTCATCGACATCATCAAGGCTGTTGAGGGTGACGGTGAGCATTGCTCCGACTGGGATTCGGACGAGGCAAAAGAGGCGCGCTGGCCTGGGCGAATGTCTCAGCGCAACCCTTTATGGTTCGAGGGTCACCTGCATTCACCTGGCTACCTCGAACGCCTGCGGAGGGATCGCCCATGAGTATCCAGTCTATGGTTTGGGCCCTTGAGCAGCAGGAAATCAAAGATTCCACTTGCCGCCATGTGTTGCTGTGCTTGGCCAACTACGCAGGTAGCGACGGGCGCGGCGCTTTCCCTTCGGCGCTGACCCTTGCTACCGACACCGGCCTATCTGAGCGCACCGTGCGCTACAAGCTGGACGCCCTTGAGGCTGTCGGCCTGATCAAGCGCGGTAATCAGTCGATCGCGGCCGCTTACATCGACCGTCACGACCGCCGCCCAGTGGTGTATGACCTCATCGAAAAACGGGGTGCACCAGATGCACCCCGCTCCGAACGGGGTGCAGATGAAGACGCAACGGGGTGCAGCTCAGAACAGATCGGGGTGCAAATGAAGACAGAACGGGGTGCAGCAGCTGCACCCAATACGTCATCTATCCGTCATCTATCCGTTAATAAACCAATAGGCGATAAATCGCCTGACCACAAAGGTCGCAAGTCGAAGTTCGATCCGCTGACCGCCAAGCCTGCCAACGCATCAGATCAAGCCTGGGCTGACTTCTGCGAAATGCGAAAGGCCAAGCGTGCGCCACTGACCCTGCGTGCCTGCGAACTGATCGCCAAGAAGCTGGCCAACCATCCAGAACCCGATGCGGTGTTGAATAAGTCCACCACCAGCAGCTGGTCGGACATCTACCCAGAATCGGTGCTGCCTGGTGCTGGCGCGAAGACCGGTAAACCGTCTGCGTTCAACAACCTGCCCAACCACACCCCGGATATGTACCAAGGAGGCGAAGATGGCCCAGCGTTCTAATTTCCGCCGCCAGCCTGAGCAGCGCACCTTCGCCGGCGAGTGCCCGGTCCACGGCGTTGTGGATCGCTCCGAGGTTGAGCAGTTCGACGGGTCGATGCTGACCCGCCCATGCAAGCAATGCCAGTTCCACGGCCTGCGCGTATCGCCACAGGGCAGCGAAGAGCATTCGCAGGCGCTGGCCAACCTGCAAGCCGAAAGCGTCAACAGCGCGCTCATAGGCTCCGGCATCACACCTCGGTTTGCGGGGAGCACCTTTGCGACCTACCGAGCCACCACGCCGTCTATGACGCTGGCGCTGGAAACTTGCCAGGGCTATGCCGACAACTTCGGCGAGCATTTCCAGGCCGGCCGCAACCTGCTGCTGTGCGGCAACGTTGGGAACGGTAAGACGCACCTGGCAAGCAGCATCGTTCAGCACGTCATTCGCCAGCACCGGGCCGTGGCAGTGATCACGACCGCCGCCGAGATCATCCGCGTGTTCAAGCGCTCGATGGATCGCAACGCCGGGTATACCGAGGGCGACGTGATCAACGAGCTGGCGAGTTTCGACCTTCTGGTGATCGATGAGGTTGGCGCCCAGGCGGGCACCCACTACGAGCTGTCGGTCCTGCATGAGGTGCTGGATCGCCGTTACAACCTGATCCGCCCCACGGTGGTGGTCTCCAACATGAACGCGAAGGGCCTGGGCCAGTACATCGGCGAACGTGCCCTGGACCGTTTGCGCGAGAACAAAGCGCTGCTGGTCGGTTTCACATGGGAATCGGAACGGGGGCGCGCATGAACGACTATCGCGAGCTTTACAGCGATGAGGCGGAACACGCTTTGCTCGGCGCGTTGATGCTGGATGGTGAGTTGTTCGACTCGATCACGTCCAGCGTGACCACCGCCGACTTCCACGATCCGGAAAACGCCGCACTGTTCCAGGTGATGCTGGATCTGCACGCAACTGGCGCGCCGGTTGATCCAGTCACGCTTCACGATTTCAAACCGTACTTGCCCAGTGGAGGATCAACCATTGCCTACGCCGGCGAATTGGCGAGGAACACGCCGAGCACTGCGAACTGGAAGGCTTACGCCAGAACGGTGACTGAGCGGGCCGTACTCCGCCGGCTGGTGGACGCCGCCGACGCCGTGCGCGACTCCGCCAACGAGAACCGGCCGGTTGCCGAGATCATTGCCAGCGCTCAACAGGCCATGGCTGACCTGCGCGACTTGGACACCGGTGAACCCGATTACAAGCGCATGGACGAAGTGGTGACTCGGAACATCGACATCATCGACGCCAAGTTCAACGGCGCCGTTCAGTCCGGGCTCTCTACCGGCCTGGCAGACCTGGACAAGCTGATCCGTGGGCTGCGCAAAAAGACGGTAACCATCGTCGCCGGCCTGCCAGGTAGCGGCAAGACCACGCTGGGCCTGCAGATCGCCCAGCACATTGCGTGTACCGGTCTCGGCGTAGGCATGGTGTTTTCCCTGGAGATGCCCGAGGAGGAACTGGGCAACCGTGCGCTGGCGTCTCTCGGGAGCGTCGATCTGCAGGTGCTGGATAACGGCCAGTTGCTTGATGAGGACTGGCCGCGCCTAACCTCGGCGGTCAGCAAGATCATGGACAAGCCGCTGTACGTCAGCGACAAGTCGGGCCTGACCGTGCCGCGCATCCGCAGTATCTGCCGCCAGGTCAAACGCAAGCACGGCCTCGACGTGGTGGTGATCGATTACATCGGCCTGATCGGCTCCGACGGCAAAGCGTTCAACCGCACCGCTGAGCTGGGCAAGATATCGACCGGAATCGTCAACATCGCCAAGGAGCTTGAGGTCCCGGTGATCCTGCTGGCCCAGCTAAACCGCGACTCGACGAAGCGGCCAGGCAAGAAGCCAATCGCCTCTGACCTGCGCGACTCCGGCCAGATTGAGGCCGACGCCCACTGCATCATCCTGGTCCATCGCGACATGGACAGCGAGGAGGGGCAGAACGGGGCGACTGAGCTGATCATGCCCAAGTGCAGGCACGCACCTGTGGGCTCATGCGTTGTGCAGCAGCAGGGCAAGTTTGCCCGATTCGTCAATTTTGCAGGCCGCGAGCCCACCCAGGAAGAGGTGGAGATCAACCGCCCCTTCGCCGATCAGTACAAGGGGAGGAAGAACCATGGGTAACGTCACGGCGGCATTGCCGCGCAAAAGCATGAGCGACCTAGAGCGGCGCTTTCTGAAGATCGCCGGTGAGGAGTTGGCCAAGGTCAAAGTCGGCGGGCCGAGTGCGCTGGCTTACCTGCTGGATATGGTCGCCAGTTGGCACGGCAGTCGGGCTCAGATCGGCTTCCACGATTTTGGTCAGCGCTGGCTGATCGAGGGCAATGCAAAGAACAAACCTGCTGACCGGTTGCTGCGTGACCTGTTTGGCCTGAGTGATCCAGATCCGAGGAAAGCCGCATGAATACTAGAAAACCCGCACGCCTGCCGCTGGGCGATACCGAGTACATGCTTGAGCAGTGGGGCTTCTGGCGCATGGATGGCATGGGCGTCCCGAGCTATGTCTCCCCATCCTGGGCGATCATGAGGGATATGATCCCATCGACAAGTAAGTCCTACGTCATCACGGATGAACTGGCCAGCGCCGTTGATGGCGCGGTCGCCAGGCTTTGCAAGCGAGCGCCTGAGATGGGTGATTTCGTTTGGCTGTACTACGCAGCCAAGTGGCCCGCCAAGCGGATCGGTAACAAGTACGACATGAGCGAAGCCAAGGCCAGGGAAATCATCAAGACTGGCGTCGGATGGATAGACTGCTCACTGGAGAAATTTATCGAAGCTGCGTAAAAACTTGCACACGCGGAATAGCCCTGTTTTCATGGCAACGTGTTCAGCTTTTCAAGCGCGACACCACATAGAGAGCCCGACCATTGCGTCGGGCTTTTTTATGACCGGCTTTTGCGTTGTTATAGACCGCTGGAGCGTTCTGGCGGTAATGCATTGATCGGCGGCGGCGAGTAAGGCTTTGGATTAAAGGGCACTGCGCCTGACGGTCGCCACGTCACGGATTCCATGCCGTATCGCTCAGCCTGGGGTTTGCTAATTTTCAGCATCCGCTCCCTACCGAACTTCGGAATTATGGCTATTCCGGCATCACAGCATGCCCAGTGCCACGCCTCCGCATTGTCCATCCGCCCAGCACGGATGATGAATGACTTATGTTGACCGTGAATTACGTACTCGATGATGTATAGCTCTGCTGAGGGCATAGTCACTCTCCTTGTCCGAGTATTGATGCTTCGGTATTGAAAAGATTCCGTTAATTTTCAGTACCTTTTTGAACGTTTGAACGGAAAAGATTAGACGAGATTGAGCGGTTTTCCTCCATATCAGATTCGGTTTTACGAGCGGCGCTATGAGCGGCCGTAGCTGGCCCTGAAAGATAGGACTTATTGAGCCCCGCCACAGTGCAGGGCTCTTTCGTTTCTAGATGTCGATTTCGCAGCCTGCAGGCTCAGCGGCTCACGTTTGAGTTTCGACTCAGTCGCGCAAAGAGCGAATCAAGGTTTCGCCAGTCCGGGAGTTGTGGAATGTCGTCTCGCTAAGTCTGTTGGCGTAACCGTTATCTACGATGCGATAGGATTTTGCTCCGTCCTCCCACTCCGTTGTGCCTTTCGAGGTGCTGCCGGTCTGCTGCGTTTCTTCGATGATTGTGTAGATTTTTCCAAGATCGCTTTGGGCCTCGAATTGATCGGTTTCCAGTGTTCGCTTAACCCTCATTACAGGCCTCTCATTGACTATAAGGCGCGAAAGATACCCTAGAGGGGTTGTATTAGACAGCGGCACCAGGCGGATTGCGCTCTGAGCTGGGTAATCCTTCTAGGCGTATAGGCCGGTTAAATGTCATCGCCCCTTGCTTGTGTAGTGGCACTTAGGCATTATTGAGACTGCTTGCTCTGATCAGCTCTCCATTCCCTCTCGCTTGGGAGCTGTTTCAGGGTTGGCAGACGGCCCCGACCACATGTTGGGCCTTTTTGATCCGATTGACCTTAGCCCCCGTATTTGTGGCGGCTCTCTCAATCATAAGGATCCACAGATTTCCCTTTGTATCTAGTGATACGCCTGACCCTGCCTAGTGCGGGGTTTTTTTATGCCTTCGTTTTTTGAGGGTAGACCATTGCCAGGATTGTCCTTCGGGAAGGCCTGGACGCGGTATAGCCGGTAGTCACGCGTGCTACAGAACACCGGTAATCAGCGTGCCCATGCTCCATTACCTCGCGGGTAGCGCTGATGGACCGAGGGGAAAGACCC
Source organism: Pseudomonas nabeulensis (assembly GCF_004682045.1). Lineage (GTDB taxonomy): Bacteria > Pseudomonadota > Gammaproteobacteria > Pseudomonadales > Pseudomonadaceae > Aquipseudomonas > Aquipseudomonas nabeulensis. The sequence goes on along the minus strand of NZ_QUZT01000029.1, from coordinate 61,761 downwards.
TCACACGTATTTCGAGGCTCGCCATTATCGGCGGGCCTTTTTGTTTTCGGCTCCACCACACCCATTGCTACGGCTGGGAGTGCTGCTGGGGCCGATCTATCACGCTCGCAGAAAGCGAGGACAGCGGATGAAACCTATGCCGGACAAGAACCCTGACTTCTGGGCGCAGGTGTGGCTCGTCCTCAGCACGCCGCTCTGGCAGGGCGCAATCATGGCGTTCACGATCACCTTGTTGCGTGTGCTGTACGAAGCGAAAGAGCCCAACAAGTGGCGGATCGTGTTCGAAGCCTTGATCTGCGGAGCCCTAAGCCTTTCGGCGAGCAGCATCATTGAGTGGATGGAGTGGCCGCCCAGTCTCTCGGTTGCTGCTGGTGGTGCCATTGGCTTCATCGGCGTGACCGCGATCCGCGACTTGATCATCAGGTTCCTGGGCAAGAAGGTGGACTCGGCATGAAGGCGATCGCAGCAGGCATCATCATCGCCCTGGTCGGCCTCCTGCTCGTCGGGATACAGCAACTACGGGTTGAGGATCTGCGCGAAGAGAAGCGCGTCGAGGCTCAGGCCAAGGACGAAGCCATCAAGGCCAACACCGAGAGCCAGACCACTATCACCACGCTGCGCGCTGAAGCCAAGCGCAACGCCGACTACACTGCCGATCTGACCAAGCGCATCAAAGCCAGCGAGAAGAAAGCCGAGAAGGCGAGGAAAGACTTTGAAGACCTCAAACGCAACAGCAAGCCTGTTCGTGATTGGGCTGCTCAGCCTCTGCCTGACGGCCTGCGCGGCAAAGCCAGCAGTGGTAACAAAGACCCAGGCCGTAAGGTTGGAAGCCCCTGAGCTGATCCCGTGTGAACGGGTTGACCAGGAGGACGCCGACCTACGCCTCAACGGTGATGTGTGGGAGCTGAAGGACAAGGCCATCAAGTTGCTGGACACGTGCGCTGACCAAGTGGACGCGCAGATCAAGCGCAGTCAGAGTGAATAGCCAGCGCCTTGATCAAGCGAACTGTCCTGCGTAGTGACCGAGAGACGGAAAGAATTCAGCTGTTTCGTATCAACGGCTGGGATTTCGAAACCGCCGACTACTTGAAGCTGTCGCTCGCTTAATTTGGTCGAGGCGTCTTCCTTTGCCTTGGTCATTCTCGAGTGGTTCATTGCGATTTCATTGAGAGTTGACACGTTACATCTCCGGTGGGCTGAACAAGCGTATCGCTGAGTTCCTGAACATTGTTTGGTTGCCATCGCGTCAGATTACCGACGCTCTGAAGCTACAGCGATCGACCTGCAATCCCTAAGCCAGACTTGGCTACCTATCTCGCGCCACGTTTTCGAATGCGCCAAATCGTGGCGCGGTATTGGAGCAGCGCATGGCCAACATCAGCCTGATCATCACCATCAAGCGCGCCTGGTGGGTAATGCCGTACATCTACGGCGTTCAACTGTTCAGTGAGCTGACAGGCCTAGATCCCGATTACGACAAGGTAGCGGCCACCATCGCACGCGGCCTGGAGGTTAACGCCACATGAGTGTTCACACAGCAGTGGGGGCCCGCATTCACATCGCAGGCCAAGAGCCCACACCACCAACACCACCATCGGAGCCGACAATGACCAAGACCAACCTGCTTGTAATCACCAGTGCCGGCCATATGTCCGATGACCAACACGCCAAGTTAACCGCTCGCGTTGAGGCTGTCGCCAGCAAGGTCGGCGCCGAGGTTCTGGTTCTTGGCCCCGGCCAAGATGCTCGACTGATCAATGTTGGTGTTATGCCAAGCAAGGCAACTGCTGTCGAGATCAAGGAAGGCCTGCGCAGTTGCTCAGCGGCTCGGACCGGATACTACAGCGCAAGGCTCAACAGCGACGCGAGCCCGGTAACTGCTATCCAGGGTGAGGCCGTGAGCTTCAACCTCGATCCGTTGGAGCAGGCCGTCGAGTCGACCGTCCGCATGCTGCGCGACGAGCATCAGCAGATGGCGGATGCAGGTGCCAAGCAGGACAGCGCACTTTGCGACCGGCTCGGCACTCACCTTGATGCGCTGCTGGCCATCCAGCTTGAGCGGGTGACTGATCATGAGTAGCACCAAGGCAGAGGCCGACTACTTCGCCCAAGAGCACGTCCACACCGTTGATGACGGCCGAGGCGCCCGCGAGGTGTATCTCGATGGGGTGAAGGTGCAAGACGCCTTCTTCGCTGACACTCAACTTGGACTGGTCGTTGCCTACTGTGAGCCAGTAGAAATCATTCCGGGAACGGATCGCATCGACAGCTATCACGCCTGGGGTGAGGTTCGTGTAGAGCCCAAGATTGATGAGGTTTGACTGATGGCAAACAACTCGCCCTGGCACCACCTGTACAAGACGAAGGACTGGTACCGACTGCGCCACCACCAACTACAGGCTTACCCGTTGTGCCGCCGCTGTGAGAGCCAAGGCCGTGTCGTCTCAGCCATCATCGCTGACCACGTTAAACCGCACAGGGGTGACGTTGCGTTGTTCTTTGGTGGCGAGCTTCAAAGTCTTTGCAAGACCTGTCACGACAGCGCCAAGCAGCGCGAAGAGAAGTCTGGAGTCATTGTTGGGTGCGACGTGAACGGCCTGCCGATCGATCCGAACCATCACTGGAATCGGGAGTGACGAATCGTCGATCCTTGCACCTAGTTGGTGCGGCACGCCACTGCCCCGAGGGGGAGGGTGAAAAGTTCGGGATTTCCGTGCATAGGACCGCCCTCGACCCTCTTTACGCAAAAAGCCAGAATTGGAGAGTTTTTTTTGAAGGGAAGAACCCCCGCCCCGACGACCCAGAAAAAGGTCACCGGCACGTTGCGTGCCAGTCGGGAAAACAAGCGGGAGCCTCAGCTCGCGGTCGCGTCATACCAGTCGGCGCCCGCATCGATGACAGCCGAAGGCCAGGCAGTATGGAAAATATTCTGCCCGCTCGCCGCATCGATGGGCGTACTCACTGAAGCAGATCTGCAAACGCTTGAGCGTCTATGCGAAGTCGCCGCCGAGGTTCGCCGTTTGACCAAAGTAATTTCCGAAGAGGGCCATACCTATTCGACCGCCGCGGGCCTGATCAAAGCGCACCCCGCTGTGGCTATGGCGGCTGACGCCGACCGCCGGCTGCTCTCTTACCTCACCCATTTCGGCATGACACCCGCCGCCCGATCCAAGGTCCAGGCCATTGGCGAACCTCCAAGCAAAGACCCGGAAGACGAGTTCTTCAATTGAGGTCAAGAAGGTTTCCTATGCGGTCGACCCAGTAACGGCTTGGGCTCAAGAGGTTTACTCTGGCAAGGTGCTGGCCGGTCCCGATATTCGAAACGCCTGTGGTCGCCACTTGCGAGACCTGGAGGACGGGCCGAAGCGAGGGCTTACCTGGGATCTCGAAAAAGCCAACCGGGCGATCCGCTATTTCAAGACGGTACTCAAGCTCAACGGCGGCGAGCACGAAGGCCTCCCATTCATTCTGCTGCCCTGGCAAGCATTCATCGTTGGATCGATCTTTGGCTGGATGGCGCCGGACGGCTTTCGCCGATTCCGAACCTGTTACATCGAGTCGGGTAAAGGGTCGGGCAAGTCGCCGCTGGCGGCTGGCATTGGCCTGTATTGCCTGACCTCAGACAATGAGCCGCGCGCCGAGGTGTACGCCGCAGCGACGAAGCGTGATCAGGCGATGATCCTGTTCCGCGATGCGGTGGCGATGGTTGATCAGTCGCCGTCGCTGATGAAGAAAATTAAGAAGTCGGGCCGGGACGAGAAGGTTTGGAACCTGGCCTACCTGGCGACCGGGTCATTCTTTCGACCTATCAGTTCCGACGACGGGCAATCTGGTCCGCGTCCTCACTGCGCGCTGATCGACGAAGTCCACGAACACAAGAACAACAAGACCGTCGAGTTCATGCGGGCGGGCACCAAAGGTCGCCGCCAAGCGCTGATCCTGATGATCACCAACAGCGGTCACGACCGTAACTCGGTCTGCTACAGCTATCACCAGCTCGGTGTGAATGTCTGTGAGGCCGGCGCCAAAGGCGTGACAAAGCGGCACCGCCACTTCAACGATGGTTTCTTCTCGTTCATCTGCTCCCTGGATAAGGGCGATGACCCGTTCAAGGATGAGAAGTGCTGGGGCAAGGCCAACCCATCGCTGGGCCACACGTTCCAGCCAAAGTATCTGCGCGAGCAGGTCACCGACGCGAAGGGCATGCCGGCCAAGGCGAGCACTGTTCGGCGCTTGAACTTCTGCCAGTGGGTAGATGCGGCGAACCCATGGGTCGATATCGATACCTGGTTGTCGTGCTGCGCGAAGTTCGATCCCGAGAAGCTGGCTGGCCAATTTTGTTATGGCGGCCTCGATCTTTCGGGCAAACGAGATCTCACTGCGTTGAATCTCTACTTTCCCGAACAAGGAAAATCAATCGCAGAGTTCTGGACGCCCAAGGACACGCTACTTGATCGCGCCGCGATTGATGGCGTGCCCTATGACGTCTGGCTAGAAAGCGGACACATTCACGCGCCGCCAGGCAAGGCGATCAACTACGCGTTCGTAGCAAAGCGGCTGGGAGAGCTTGCAGCCAAGTACGACATAAAGGCACTGGCCTTTGACCCATACCACATGAGCTATCTGGAAGTGGAGCTCGAGGCGCAGGGCATCGAGTTGAACTTGGTTCCCCATGGGCAGGGTTTCCGCCCTGCCCGCGAGTCGAATCTCTGGATGACTCATTCCATCGACCTGGTGGAGGACTTGATCGCTACCGGCAAGATTCAAGTACTTGATAACCCCTGCCTGACCTGGAACGTCGCCTCCGCTGTGATGGAGGCTGACGCGCAAGAAAACAGATGTTTTTCGAAGCGAAAACGAACTGGCCGGATCGACGGCGCGGTTGCCTTGGCCATGGCCGTGGGTGCAGCAGAGCAAAGAACCGTGACGCAGAACCTTGATGACTTCCTCAATCGACCGATGAGCATGTAATGGCAGATACCGACTACAGCATTGACCTGCGCACCCGCAGTCCCTTCTGGGCGCGCATGGCGAGCTTCTTTGTCGGCGGTCGGTTGTCGACGCCGAACAAGGGATCTCAGACAGGACCTGTTTCCGCCACCGGTGAGGTCGGCGACTCAGTCGTAACAGACGAGCGCTCGCTTCAGATCTCGACGGTGTTCGCATGCGTGCGCCTTATCTCGAGCGTCACGGCGTGCATGCCCCTGGACGTTTTCGAAACCAAGGGGGATGACCGTGTGAAGGTCGGGCTAGACAACCCGCTCGCCCGGCTTCTGAAGTATCGGCCAAACGACTTCATGACAGCCTTTGACTTCCGTGTCGCCATGACGATGCAGCTTTGTTATTACGGCAACGCTTATGCCCTGACCGAACGTAACTCGGTCGGCGACGTGATCAGTCTGGTGCCTTTGATGTCGGTGAACATGGACGTTCGCCTTGAGGGTAAGCGCATCGTTTATCGGTACCGGCGCGACACCGAGTATGCCGACTTCAAGCAAAGCGAAATCTTCCATCTCAAAGGCTTTGGGTTTAACGGTCTTGTAGGGCTTTCCCCTATTGCCTTCGCGGCCAAGACCGCTGGCGTTGCCGTTGCTATGGAAGACCAGCAGCGCGACTTCTATGCCAACGGTGCGAAGTCACCACAACTGCTGATGACGGGCGAAGGGAAGCTGCTCACCACCGAGCAGCGCAACCAGGTGGAGGCCAACTTCAAGGAAATATCCGGCGGGCCGGTTAAGAAGCGGCTTTGGATTTTGGAGGGTGGTTTCACTACTCAAGCCATCGGTGTGAGCCCGCAAGACGCGGAAACGATGGCGGCCCGGAAGTTCCAGGTCAGTGAGCTGGCGCGCTTCTTTGGTGTGCCGCCGCACCTGGTGGGCGATGTCGAGAAGTCAACCAGTTGGGGCTCAGGTATCGAGCAGCAGAACCTTGGGTTTCTTCAGTACAGCCTGGATGCCTACTTGGAAATCTGGGAAGGCTGCATTTTGCGATGGCTCATCAAGCCGGCAGACCTGGGGCGCATTCATGCCGAACACAATCGAGATGGACTTCTGAGTGGCGACTCAACGGCAAGAGCGAACTACATGAAGACCAAGGTAGATACAGGCCTGCTGACAATCAACGAAGGTCGCCGCATTGATAACCGGCCGCCGCTCCCTGGTGGCGATGTCGCAACGCGGCAGTCGCAGAACGTGCCGCTTGATCAACTTGGCAAAACGAACCCCGCCCCTAGCGGGGTTTAGTTTTTCTGGAGCTACCCAATGTCAAATATCCAAAAGACCCTGGCCTTTACCGACACCGAAATCAAATTCTCCTCGGATGGCAAAGCTGGGGTTTTCGAGGGTTACGCCAGTGTCTTTGATGTCATCGACTCGGACGGCGACATCATCCTGCCGGGCGCTTACAAGAAGGCCCTGGCCGAACAAAGCCGAAAGGTCGGGATGTTCTTCAACCATCAAACGTGGGAAATGCCCGTCGGCAAGTGGCAGACACTGGAAGAGGACAGCAAAGGGCTGATCGTCATTGGTGAGCTTACGCCCGGTATGTCCGCTTCCAACGACCTGCGCGCCGCCATGGAACACAAGACGGTCGAAGGTATGTCTGTGGGCTTCACGGTCACGAAAGACGACTACAGCATCATCGACACCGGTCGGGCGTTCAAGAACGTGCAAGCGCTTCGCGAGATCAGCATCTGCACCTTCCCTGCCAATGAACAAGCAACCATCGATTCCATGAAAAGCATGGAGTCGATCACCACCATTCGCGACGTAGAGCACTGGCTGAGGGATTCGGCCGGTCTATCGAAGTCGCAAGCGCTGGGCTTTATCGCCCGGTTCAAGTCCGCAGTTCGGAGCGATTCCGAAGGTGGCGAAATCACCGCGCTCCTGGAGCGCATCAAGTCCTTCCCATCTGTAGGAAATTGAACCATGTCCGAATTGGCCCAAATTCAAAAGGCTATCGAAACCGCGCAAACCAACATGACCGCGCTGTTCGATGAGCAGAAGAAAGAGATCTCCGCTACCGGCGAGATCAGCAAGAAGCTGCAGGGTGACCTGCAAACTGTGCAGGACGAACTGAAGTCTGCCGGTACCCGCCTGTTCGATCTTGAATCGAAACTCGCTGGCGGCGCCCCGGACAACCCCGAAACCAAGAAGTCTTTTGCTGAACGCGCAGCCGAAGACCTGAAAAAAGGCTGGAATGGTTCCACTTCGGGCAAGGTCGACGTGAAGAGCTTCAGCAAGGCCCTGGGCGCCGGCGCAGCCTCTGCGGGCGCGCTGGTCCAGCCGCAGCAGAACGCCGGCATCCTGATGCCAGGGCTGCGCCGCCTGACCATCCGGGATCTGCTGGCGCAAGGTCGCACCACCTCCAATGCCATCGAGTACGTGCGCGAGAACGTGTTCACCAACAGCGCGGCACCGGTGGCTGAAGGCGAGCTCAAGCCTGAGTCGCAGCTGACCTTCACGAAGGAAACCGCCAACGTCAAAACCATCGCTCACTGGATTCAGGCCTCGCGCCAGATCATGGACGATGCCCCGATGCTGGAATCCTACGTGAACGGCCGCTTGCTCTTCGGCCTGGACCTTGTTGAAGAAGGTCAGTTGCTCAACGGCGACGGCACCGGCGACAACCTGATCGGCTTGAATAAGGTGGCCAGCGCCTACGACGTTGCACTCAACGCCACGGGTGACACCCGCGCTGACCAGATCGCTCATGCCATCTTCCAGACGAGCGAGTCGGAGTTCGAGGCTTCTGGCCTGATCCTCAACCCGCGCGACTGGCACGCGATCGCGCTGTTGAAAGACGCTGATGGTCGCTACATCTTCGGTGGCCCAGCCGCATTCGCTGCCAAAGTCATGTGGGGTCTGCCGGTGGTGGCTACCAAGGCTCAGGCCCAGGGCACTTTCACTGTTGGCGGCTTCGATTTGGCCTCGCAGATCTGGGACCGCATGGACGCGACCATCGAGATCAGCAACCAGGATCGCGACAACTTCGTGAAAAACATGCTGACCATCCTCTGTGAAGAGCGCCTGGCGGTTACTCACTACCGCCCGACCGCAATCATCAAGGGCACTTTCACTCCGGCGGCATAACCACAGGTGCGGGGCAGGCAACTGCCCCGGTATCAACATGAAGACTATTCGTGCATTGCGGCAGTTCTCCCATTATCACGCTGGGCACTTCGATCAATTCGAGGAGCGCCCGGTTACTGATGAGATCGCCGAAGCTTTGATCGGCATGGAATTGGCCGAAGAGATCGAGGCTGCGGCCGCGGCAAAGGAAAAGCCAACAACAGTCAAGAAAGGGAAGGCAACCTAAATGATCGACCTGGCTCGCGTGAAGCTCCACTTGAAGGTCGACGGCGACGATGAAGACTCGATCATCACCGGTTACTTCGAGGCCGCCAAGTCGCACGTTGCCATGCACTGTGACCGGGAGCTGGTCGAAGGAACGCCGGCCGGGCCAGAGCAGATGGGTTTCACCCCTGACGTTGAGCAGGCGGTGCTGCTGCTCGTCGGCCACTGGTACGCAAACCGTGAGGCGGTAGTGATCGGTACGATCTCCACCGCCATCCCCTTGGCCGTTGACCGGCTGCTCTGGTACAGGAAGCGCTTCTGATGAGAGCCGGCCCAATGAACAAGCGCTGCACCTTAATGCAGTCGCAGGCGGTTGAGCGACATGGCGGTGGCCGCCCAGTGACTTGGGTGGAGGCCGGGAAGGTCTGGGCTGAGATCACTCTGCCCACCGGCCGCACCGCGCCAATGGCTGACCGCCTTGAAGTCGACATCACCGCTGAAATCAAAATCCGGTACCGGGCCGATGTAGTTGCCGGCATGCGCCTGGTAAGTCCAATCGGAACCTACCTGATCGGCGCTGCGTTGCCCGACCGAGATCCCGCGATGCTCCGGCTGTTGTGCTCGAGCGTCACCAACCCCTAGAGGTTATCAAAATGAAAGTACGTGCCTTGGCCAGTATCTCTGGCCCCATGGGCCGAAAAGTCGCGGGCGATGAGTTTGTCGTCAGCGCAGTCGATGCCCAATCCCTGATTGACCGCAAGCTGGTAGAGCCGGTGCCTGTAGAGGTTGCGCCGGCGACGCCTACCGAAAAGCCTACGAAGTCCAAGGCAGCTGCCGAGGAGTAAGACATGGCAGCCCGCAGATCCCGGATGTCCGGCGACTTCAAGCTGAGGAAGACGCTTCGCAACATCCATACCCAGCTCGACAACGAATTGAAGCCGGCGATGCAGGAGGCGGCGGACAGGCTCTTGGCAACGATGAGGGAGTTTGTTCCTAAGGATAGCGGGGATGGCGCGGCTGCTCTGACAGCTTTCGTTTCGAAGAGCGGTCTTGATGCCGAGATCGGTCTGCGCGGGAAGAAAGCCAACAAGCGTTTCTATTACCTTCGCTTCATCGAATACGGCACCAAGGGCTACGCCGAGGGTAAGCGGGCGGGCGGTCGCAACAAGCGCGCAACCAACAAATCTGACGGCGCTCACTTTTTCGGTAAGCACCCGAAGATCCCGGCGCGCCCAGCTCATCCCTGGCTGCGCCCGGCTTATGACGTGAACAGGGAGTTCATCCTTGCGAGCATCAGCCACGCGGTGAGCAACACGCTGAAGCGCGCGGCCGAGGGTTTGGGCGATGGCTGATCCGTCCTTTGCGCTGCAGGTCGCGCTGCTCGGCAGGCTCAAGGAGGAGATCGTTTCCTGCAAAACCTACGATCACGTGCCGATGAATGCAGCGTTTCCGTTCATCTCTTTAGGCTATGAGACTTCGAGCAATGACGACCCGCTGGCCAGTCGCCGTGACATTCGGTTGATATACCTCAGTGTCTGGTCCGATTTCCCAGGCCAAGAGCAGATCAAGCTGCTGATGGCTGAGATCGACGCCGCGTTGCATGAGCGACCAATGCGGTTGGATACCGGGCGGGTTGTTTCGATCCGCGTCATCCGCAAACAAGCAACTCCGGAGCCTGACGGCATCACCTACCAGGGCTCCGTCACCGTTCGAATCATCACCCAACACTAAACCGCTGAACCAACGCCGCGCTGCGGCTACATCACCTGTCCCTAGGAGGACTCCCCATGTCTATCAATACCGGCGCTGGCACGCGAATTTATATCGGTCCGCGCCTTACTGCTGATCTGCCTAAGGATCACGCGGCTGCCATCACCCTGCTGGCCGCTCTGGTCTATGTCGAAGTTGGCGAGGTCGAGAGCATCGGCGACTACGGCGACACCATCAACGATGTGTCTTTCGCCGGCTTGGCCGAAGGGCGCGCACGCCACCTCAAAGGCCTGGCTGACGCCGGATCGGTCGAACTGGCCATCGGCTTCGATGCCGGTGACGCTGGCCAGCTCAAGTTGGTTGAGGCGTTCCTCGACCGATCCCGCTTCGACTATCCGATCAAGGTGGTCTACGTCGACGGCGAAACCGACTACATGGCCGCCAAGGTCATGAGCAACAAAAAGACCGGTATCAGTGTCGAGGGCGTGCTGAAGCGTACCGTAACCCTGGGCATCAACTCCGAAGTGTACGAAGTAGTCACGCCTTAATCGGCGAGCTTCATCCGGCGCCGCCTTTTGCGGCGTCGGACCCACCTAATTCGATAAAGAGAAACCCATGTCCAAGACCAACCACGGTACCGTCGTCATCACCACTGACGAAGTCACATTCACCCTGAAGCCAACCCTGCGCGCGTTCCGCGATATCAACCGCCACTTCGGCGGCGTGATCGCGGCAATGCAGGCCATCGCTCACGGGAATATCAGCACCGTTGCACTGATTGTTGCCGCCGGTACCGGCGTTGACTCCGGCAAGCGAAAAGACATGGAGGCGCTGGAAGAGGAGATCTTCGAAGCTGGCTTCAGTACCGTTTCGGCCCAGGTGCTGCCATTCCTCCAGGCACTGATGAACCCTGCCGGCAAGACAGACGAAGATATCGCGAAGCAAAAAGAGGAGGCGGCGGGAAACGAGTAAAAGCCGGCCCCGAGGTAGACCCTGTCGACTTCATCTTCAACATCGCCACCGGCTGGCTGGGCTGGCCGCCGAGCGTGGCATGGGACACCCCGATGGTCGAAACCCTGATGGCCTGGGAGTCCAAACGCCAGTTCCTGATTGACAGCAATGGCGGCGGTGACGACAAGGGCAAGCCGAATAAGAAGGCGGTGGCCAAGGAGGCCAGGATGGGGTTCCGCGTGGCGGCCATGGGCAGAAAGAAAGATTGAGCTGCATCTTGGTTTTGTGCGTCTCGCGCGGATGGTGGTAGATTGCCGCCTTCTCAAGGGGGGGTTGAAGATGGATACGAGACTCAGTGCTAGCGGCTTTTCTTTAGTGCTATTGACTTCACTAATACTGGTGGGATGCAAGGAGGATAAAAAAGAGAGTGTCCTCCAGGATCTTCCTTATTGGAAATGGAAAACGGTCACCAATAAGGATCCGATGACCGATGTCGAAAGCACTTCAGTATTCCTCACCTCCGGTCCTATCAGTGACGGAACCTACGCGCCTGCAGAGTTGCATTTTCGATGCACTCAAGGACTATTTGAGGTTTATGTAGGCTGGAGAAAATACATGGGCAGTGGCAAGCACTCGGTAACAACTAGGGTGGATGATGATCAGGCAGAACCTAACAAATGGGATGCATCATCTGATGGACGGACGTCCTTTTATCCGTTTGCGGACTCGCGGTTCTTGGATCGCCTTTCAAAAAGTACAACTTATTTAGTTCAGGTAGATAATCGTGGCGAAAAATTACGCGCCAAATTCAACACCTCAGCGATGTCCAGTGAGGTGGCTAAAGTTAGATCGGAGTGCAATATCTAGGATCTAAAACACGCTGCCAAAAATTTAATAAGCCCGCCCTAGCGGGTTTTTTTTCGCCTGGAGAAAAGTAAATGGCTGACGCCGACGTACAAGGTCTATTGATCCGCATCGAGGCGACCACAGCACAGCTGCGCCAAGAGATCGCCCGCGGCGAAGCGGCAGTGGCGCAGTCGGCCGGGAAGATGGATACCAGCCTTGGCCGTATCGATTCTGCGTTTGATCGCGCAGGGGCTAGCGCTCAGAGCGCAGGTGGTCTTATCAAAGGTGCGTTGGCGGCCGCCATTGGTGCTGCGTCAATCGGGACCATCATCAAGACTGCCGATTCCTACTCGCAGATGTCGGACCGTATCGGGCTGGCGACCAAGAGCTTCGGCGAGTACAACACGGTGCAGGAGCGTTTGCTTGCCACCGCAAACCGCACCTACCGTCCTCTTGAGGAGGCGCAAGAGCTCTACATTCGCACGTCTGACAGCCTTCGCTCTATGGGGCTCAGTGCGAACCAGTCCATGGATGTCATGGACAGCTTCAGCTATTTGCTGGTGACCAACTCGGCCTCGGCGGATAAGGCGAGCTCGGCAATTGATGCATATTCCAAGTCCCTGCAAACCGGGAAGATCGATGCCGACTCCTGGCAAGCAATTCTCGCGGCCATGCCTACTATTGTTGAAACGGTTTCGCAGGCAACAGGCAAGTCGGCCGAAGAGATTCGCAACCTGGGTGCCCAAGGGAAACTCAGCCTCGACACGCTGACCGAGGGCCTGCAGAAAAGCGCTGAAGCCAACGGCCTGCTCGCTGACAGCATGGGCGTTGCGGTCCGGGACGCTCTGGTAGCGCTGAATAATGCGTTCTCCGTTTACATTGGTCAGCTGAATGAGTCGACCAACTTCACCGGGGTACTGTCGTCTGGAATCGTGACCCTAGCTGATAACTTCGGCACCATCGCTGAAGTGGCCGGGGTTGTTGCAGCCGGTGCGCTAGCTGTGTATGCCCGCGGTCTAGCCGTGTCTACCGCTGGTTCGGTATTGGCCATGAAGGCTTCTATCGAAGATGCGGGGGCTCGTCGCACCCAATCCGTCGCAGTGCTGCGAGCCGCTGAGGCCGATCAGCGCAAGGCGCAGACTGCGGTCTTCTTGGCTGAGAAAGAGGCTGTTGCGGCGAAAGGCACAGCCGTCCAAACGCAAATGTCTTTGCAGCTTGCCGAGGCGCGCATGGCTGAGGCGCGCGCTACTGCTGCGGTTGCCGCTGCGCAGGCTGGTCTCGTCACCCGGACAAGCATGCTCCTCGGTTTCCTCGGTGGCCCAGCGGGTATCGCCATGCTCGCCGTCGGCGCAGCCACTGCATTCCTGACCCTTCGCGACAACACTGGCGACCTGGAAAAGAAGCTGGGCGATCTTGCTGATCCAATCGACAAGCTGATCAAACGATTCAATGAGCTTGATCGCGCCACACAGTCGGTCACCCTGCGCGAACTGAAAAAAACGATTGCCGACGCACAGGCGGATCTTTCGACGGCAGCGGGCTCGATTGCGTTCGAGTTTCAGACCAGCCTGACAACTGCCGGATTGGCTGGCGCGTCTGGCTTCATGGCGGGCATTGCGCCGCTGCCTGCCGAATTCCAGGCGGCGATTGATCTCGTTAAAAAGGCCTCGGCTGATCAGGCCAGCGGGATGGTTGTTGACTGGAAGGCGGTTGCTGATCAGGTGCGCCAGGTTCCAGGCGTTACCGCTGAAGTCGCAGACGCTCTGGAGAAAAGCGGTGGGGCAGCTGCAACTTCCAATACAGAGCTCTCCAAGCTCAAAGACACGGTTTCCCAGCTGACCGGCGAAACCGATGAGTTGACCCGGGCCGAGCGTGAGAATGCTGCGGCAAAGGCGGCAGCGGCGGGTGTTGGGCAGAAGTACCTGGAGCAGTTGCAGAAGCAACTCGGCGCTGCGCAGGACAAGACCGCGCTCCAGGCGGCAAACCGCTTCATAGCTGAAAACACTCTTCTCACTGAAGGCATGATCGTCGCCATTCGCTCGGCGGCCGCTGCCAAGGATGCTCAAAAAGCCGCTGACACTGCGGCTACCAAGGCTACCAAGGATGGCACGAGCGCCGCCAAAGAGGCTTCCACCGAGGCGAAGAACCAGGCCAAGGCCTTGGCCGATCTTCAGGCCCAGGCCGATATCGCCATTCAGTCGGCGACCGGCTTGGCTGCTGCGTATCTGGCCGGTACCGACAAGTCGCGTGAATTCAGCTTGCAACAAAAGGTCGACGAGGCACTGCTGAAGACCGGATCGGCTGCGCGCGACGAAGTCATCGCCAAGCTCACTGCCCAGCAGGATGCTCAGGACAAGCTGAACATCAGCAAGTCCGCCTACGACCTCGGCAAAGAAACGGCTGACATCATTGCCCAGGCCAAGGCCACGCTGATGGGTGCTGATGCGCTGGCCGCCTATAACCTTGAGAAGTCGATGACGATTGCTCTGGCTGGCAAAAACATCGAGGTTGGAAGCAAGGAATATGAGCAACTGCTGGCGGCGAACAAGGCTCAGCAGGACGCCTTGAAGATTGCGCAGCGGGCCGCGAACGCCGGCGGGATCATGGATCGGCTGTATCCAGAGGCAAAGCTGCTCAAGGATTACACCGAGGATCAAAAAGCGCTAAACGCCGCAATGGCGCTGTATCCGGAAAATGCTGCCAGCTACCAGGCTGCCCTGGTCAAGCTCGGCAACGAGTACGAGGTAAACCGCAGCAAGGCCACCTTGTGGGGCCAGATGACCGAGGGCGCAATTGATCGTATCGACGAAGCCTTCGCCACGGCCTGGGGCAATATCGGCAGCGGCGCGGAAAGCCTGTGGGACAACCTGAAGAAAGGTTTCAAGCAGACGCTGGGCGAGATCGCTCACATGCTCACCACCAAGCCGCTGCTGGCCTCGATCAGCAACTGGCTGACTGGTACCGACAATGGTCAGGGCTTGTCGTCGATATGGGGCAAGCTTCTCGGTAGCGCAACGGGTCAGGGCGGATCCGCGGGCGATGCTAACGGCTGGGGAGGCATGGTCAGCCTCGGCAAAAACCTGTATTCGGCGTGGAGCAATCTCACTGGAGTGGGTTCGTCGATTGCCTCGGGCTATGCGTCTGGCGGTGTCGGCGGTGCTATTTCGGGTGGCGTTGGCTATTACGGAAATTTGCTCAGTAGCTTGGGTACCACTCTTTCGGGCGGCCTCAGCAGTATCGTTGGCGCTATCACAGGCTCAACCGCTACCCAGGTGGCGGCCAACGCTGCAACTTCTGCTGCACTACAAGGCGCCGTTGCGCAGGGCGCCGCCCAGGTCGGCACGAGTATAGGTATCGGGGGCGCCGCGCAGGTAGGCGCTAGCGCGGCGGCGAGCGCTGGTACGGCAGCTGCTGCAGGCGCAGGCGCAGGTTTCTACGCCTCCCTTGCTGCCATGGCATCCAACCCCGTGGGCTGGGTGATTGCTGCGGTCACATCCGCCTACCAGAGTGGGAAGTTGTACGATCAAGGCGTGCGCTGGAACACCAAGGATGTGATGAATACCGACCTGGTGAAGTATTCGGGCGGGATTGGGCAGGCCACATTAGCGCCTTTGGCACTCACTAATAACGTCCTGGAGAAAGTCGTTGGTGGGAAGATGGCCGCGATTTTCTCGGGGTCTACCTTTGCATCTGCAATTATCACCAAGGTCAGTGAGAAGATTTTTGGTGGCAGCTGGGCCACTAAGGACGGCGGACTATCATTTGGAATTGAGGGTGGGGACTTCTTAGGTCGTCAGTACATTGATCAAAAGAAAAAAGGTGGCCTGTTCGGGAAGGACAAAAAACGTACAAGGTACTCAGCGCTTGATCCTCAAATGCAAGAGGCGTTGCAGGCTAACTACTATGACACGCAATACTCCGTTCTCGACCTGTTCACGCGCCTCAATGTTTCTCTTAACGATGGTGTGATGGATGGCCTGAACGTAGCGGCCACCAAGATCAGCACCAAGGGTAAAACCGGCGAGGAGATTCAGGAGGCTATCACCAAGTGGTTTGGTGGTATTGCTGACTCAATGGTATCGGCCGTCGACTTGGCGACTAAATCAGGCCTTGGCGGCTACAACTTTGAAGCGCTGACCACCTTCGTCAACAACCTCTACAGCGTCAATGACTCGTTCGAGATGCTGGGCCGCAAGCTATACGACGTGTCGGTCAGCACCGGCTTCATGGCTGAGCAGCTGGTGGCTATGGCGGGCGGTGCGGAGGCGTTCAACGCTGCCAACAGCAAGTTCTTCGATAGCTTCTACACGGACGTAGAGAAGACCAACTACACGCTGGCGACAGTGACCAAGCAGTTTAAGGCGATGGATGTTGCATTGCCTGGGTCGCGCACTGCGTTCCGGAGCGTGGTTGATGCTCTGGACCTGACGACCGAAAGCGGCCGCAAGATGTACGTCACGCTCACCGGTTTGGCGGAAAGTGCATCGCAGGCTTACACGATCCTCGAACAGCAGTTGACGAACGCGGTCACCAACGCCCAAAGCGCGGTGCAGCGGGCAATCTCCGCCCAGCAGAAGAAGGCGACCGAGGCGTACAACGCCACCAACACCTCGCTCAGTGACATGGTCAGCACCGTGACGGAAAACGTCAACGGCCTGAATTCTGTCAGCACCAGTTTGAGTACGGCCCTCAAGGCGTTGCGCGGCGATTCGGATGACGCCGTGAAGATGCTGCGTGCGCAGGCGCAAGCGACGCTGCAAAGCGCATTGGCCACCGCTCGTTCCGGTAAGTCGCTCTCTGGCTTCACCGGCTTGGAGGATGCGCTCGACACCGTCAGCAACAACAACACTGACCTGTACGGCTCCATGGAGGACTTCGCACGGGACCAGGGTCGTACTGCCAACGTAGTGGCCGAGCTGAATGCCATAAACGGCAAGCAGCTTACTAGTGCCGAGGCTTCGCTGGCTGGCCTGAAAACCCAGATCGACCTGGCCAAGGCGGCGTATGACGCTCAGATGGCCCAGTACGATCAGGCGTTGGAGTTCGCCCAGGCGCAGATGGATGCGCTCAACGGCGTAGACACCTCGATCATGGGCGTGACGGCGGCCATCAACGCGATGAACGCCGCAGTGGTTGCAGCGCTTCAAGGTCAGGCGTCCGGTGCAGGCAAGGCCAACACTTCGGGCAACAACGCAACGCTGGTTGAGACGCTGTATCAGTCCGTGCTTGGTCGCGGGTCTGAAGCTGCTGGTGCTTCGTACTGGGGCGCCAAGCTTCAGAGCGGAGAGGTGACCTACGAGCAGGCTGCCGCAACCATTGCCAAGGAGGCGTTGGCCCTGGATGCATCGAAGTACGCCGGGACAGTAAGTCAGGCGCAGATCGCTGCCTCCAAGGCGGCTGCGCAGGCCTATCTGGACGGCCATAAGACGCCGGCGTTTGCTGCTGGTGGATTCCACGATGGGGGCCTCCGCCTGGTAGGGGAGAACGGTCCGGAGCTGGAAGTCACCGGCCCGAGCCGGATATATAACGCCAACCAGACGGCAGCAATGCTCAAGGGTGGCGGTGATATGGGCGCACTTGTGTCCGAACTCAAACAGATGCGCGAAGAGAACAAGTCGCAACGCTTCCAGATCGCCAAGACCAATCGGCAAGTCGCCTCGATGCTTCAGAAGTGGGATTCCGAAGGCACGCCAAAAGAAAGGGACTACGCCCTATGAGACTCATCAAGCCGGTTGAAATAACACCGGCCAAGCTGATCAGCAGCAACGTGCCGGAGACGGATTATCCGGCGTGGCTGGTGAGTGCGACTTATGCCCTGGGTGACCGGGTGCTGCTCGATCACACCATTTACGAAGCATTGGCCGCAGTGGCGGCAGGAGTCAAGCCGGGGGAGGAGGTAGTTACGCCGGAAGCCCCAGCTAAATGGCAGAACCGCGGGATGGATAATCGCTGGCGCATGTTCGACGACAAGGTTGAGTCCCTGACCACCAACCCCGGCACGATTGAAGTAAGGATCAGGCCAGGCGCAGTGATCAACTCGATGGCCCTGTTCAATCTTCAGGGCAAGTCGGTGACCATCACGATGATCGATCCGGTCGAGGGTGAGGTTTACCGCAAGACTCTCACCCTGGTAGATGCCGGCGTGACGAATTGGTACGACTGGTTTTTCGAGCCTATTGGCAAGCGCACCGATGTTGTGGTGCTGGATATGCCGCCATACGGGTCCGCTGACATCGTGCTGATAATCGATGCTGGTGCAGAGCTCGCTGCAATAGGGCACACAGTCATCGGCGCAGTGAAGCGGATCGGCACCGCGCTCTATGGAACATCAGTCGGCATCAATGACTACAGCAGAAAATCCACGGATGAATTCGGCAACACGATTGTCGTCCAGCGCTCTTTCTCCAACCGAGCTGAATTCGACGTCACTCTCGACACGTCCGAGGTTACACGGGTGCGACGGCTTTTGGCCGAGTTGCGTGCTACGCCCGTGGTGTGGATCGGTGAAGAATCGTATGAGGCAACCATCCTTTTCGGCTTCTACAAAGACTTTCAGATCGTGTTCTCGGGCCCGACTGTTTCCGATTGTTCAATTACTGTTGAAGGGGTTATTTGATGGCCAGTCCACCTGTTATTCCAGACCTGCCGCCGGCGCCGACAAGAAGCGATGGTCCGGCAGATTTCACGCCGAAAGCTGACGTGATGATTGCGGCGTTACAGCCGATGATCGTAAAGCAAAACGAACTGGCCGCGTGGATGAACTCCCAGAGCATTGCGCCTGGCCTTCCGAGCATCACTGGCAATGGCAACAAGTTCCTCAAAGTGTCAGAAGGCGCGATTGGCCTTGAGTGGGACGAGGCGGGGCAACTGATCGGAGACGTTCTGCTTACCTCAAGGCAGGTAGCATCCAATTTCTTGAGAACGGACGGATCCATCTATCTGCAGAGCGCCTACCCTGATCTGTTTGCTCAACTTGGCTTGCTCGGGGGCGTTTCGGGACAGACATGGTCTCTTAAGGCCAGTGGGGTCAGCACCTCAATTACCGATGTGGCTTCGGATTTGAAAGGCGTTGTTATCGCGATAGGCGCTAGCACTTCAATTCTGCGTAGCACCGACAATGGAGAGACATGGACTGTCATCCCCGGGGTTTTGCCCGCCTCGCAGACAGGCAAGTGCATCGCCACAGACCGAAAAGGCGTGTGGTGCATCGGACACTCTAACGGCGGGGTTCGCAGCACTGACAATGGGCTCACGTGGGGGGCGGGAGGCGTAGGTGCGGTCTCGATAGACACTGATGGGCTGGGAACCTGGATTGCTGCGCGCGAAGGAACCTCGCAGATAAATAAAAGCCTGGATAACGGGGTGACATGGACTAACACCACGGTGTCTAGCAACTATCTTTACGCGGTATGTACAGATAGGAAAGGGGTATGGGTTGTTGCGGGGATCGAGGGAGCCATGCGGCGTAGTGCTGACAACGGCCTTACTTGGTCCCCTGTTACGCTTTCTTCGGCCACCAGCGTGGTCGTGGCGGGATGCCCCAAGGCTATTGCCACCGATGGAGAAGGCCGTTGGGTAAGGGTGAATTCAAACACCTCTATATCAAGCAGCGTAGACAATGGGGTTACTTGGCAATCAGCAGTTGGAGGGTTGACCACCACACCGGCAGCGGCCTTTACCGGCGTCGCGGCCTCCGGGTCCGGGGCATTCTCGGCGGTAGGTGTGGGCGGGGCGATCATTACCTCGCTGAACTCAGGTGCCTCTTGGACGTATCCGACCACGCCGCTCGGCGGCAGTGCCGGTAACTCTATCGCGCGCCTGAGTGATTCCGGACTTGTCTCTGTTGCCGTGGCAGGAAAGATAGCCGTGAGCCGTGCAGTGTTCTCCTATGACTCCGCGACACAGTTCAAGACCCCGACCATCTACGATCCGTCGGGCCTAAGCTCTTACATAAAGGCAAGGAGAACACCTTGATTCTGTACCTTTGGGATTCAGAAGGCATATTTTTTGGCACGGTCGAGGCTGACGAGGACGCCGCGCTGCCTTTGCGCAGCACCCCCACCAAGCCGATGAAGCTCACCGGTGCCCAGGTTGCACGCTGGACCGGTGGCGGCTGGGAGAAGCTGGCAGCGGCGCCTAGCCCAGAGCCGGTGCAGCCGTCAGATTGGCCGGAGCTGATTGCCGCGCGGCGCTTCCAGGTAGAAACCGGCGGTGTCACCGTGGAGGGTGTTCAGATCAATACCGAGCGCGACAGTCAGTCGTTGCTCACTGGCGCGGCTTTTGCTGCATCCCTCGATCCTGAGTACCGGATCAAGTGGAAGGCAGCGACGGGCTTCGTTGATCTGACGGGCGAGCAGATACTGGGCATTGCCTCGCAGGTCCGGGCGTTCGTGCAAGCCTGCTTCAATCGGGAGGCTGAACTGCTGGGCGCGGTCGCTGACGGCTCGATCACGGCGCAGATGCTGGAAGAGGGTTGGCCTACTTAGTAATTAATTACTTTCGAGTACGCCAGAAAGCTGCCCAGGGTATGGAAATCCGCAGAGTATGTGATCGCGGCTGTCAGAGTGGATTTGAGGTTCGCCAAGGGCGCTTTGCCCAGCAGCTCCGTAGCGTCTGGTGAGCGTACAAACCTATCTATGTCTGCCGCTTCTAGGCCGGGTATCTCGGGAAACAGTAGAAGTCCATAGGTTTCAAGGCCAGCGGCGTCCACCTTCCACATTCTATCGGCTTTATACCGCCTGACAGCCCTGTACAGAGCGCCTAGAAAATCTGCTTGTCGCTGGGTGAGATATAGATCATCCGTTGTCATGGGGGCTCCCTGTGAGTTCGGATCAGAATCTACATAGGTGCCACGCTCTAAAGCAAGGCACCGGATCGGTTCTATCGGTTTCCGTCTTGTAATGCTGGAGAGAGATCATGAGCCGCTTCACCACTACTCTGAAAACCGAGCAGACCGGCCGGCGCTCGTACACGCTGCTCGCTGACCTGGTTCTGGCCGACGATGACGAGCAGGTCATCACCGTGCCCTCCGGCTTCACCACTGACTTTGCCAGCATCAAGGTACTGCACAACGCCCTCCTGTTCGTGCTGTTCGCGCTGGTGTCGGGATACGGCAACTACGCGGCGACCGTGCATGACTGGCTGTACGAGCATGGATCGCTGACGCGCAAAGAGGCGGATGCCGTGCTGTACCGGGCGCTGCGTGCTGAGGGTGTGGCGCGATGGCGGGCCTGGCTGATGTATGCAGGTGTCCGTTTAGGCGGTGCCAAGCAATACAAGACCCCGACAAGTTCGGGGTTTTCTTCGTCTGGAGATTGAAAAGACAAAGCCCCGGCGAGCTGTAATCACCAGGGCTTCTGTTTTCTGCGATGGGGACGCATCGAGAACGTCCGACAATGCTATCAGCGGGAACCAAAAAGCAAAACCCCGGCGGTTCGCAATCGCCGGGGTTTCTATTTTCTCCAGCGCCCTTTATCGCGGAAGAATGTGAACAGATCCTAGCCCAAATATCTGGGTGTGGACAGGGTGCCATGCAGCGATGTCACAATGACATGTCGCCACCTGGAAAACCTACGCTCAAGGAAAGAGGATGCACCGATATCTTGTTGTTGCGCTTTCAACGTTGCTATTGGCTATATATGGATTAACATTTTTAACCACGCCCTCAGGACTGAGCGGTTTACCTGGGTGGGCTCCCTATAGCCTCTAAACTAAATTCTTGAAATATGCCCGCCACGCGCGGGCTTTTTTTCGTCTGGAGAAAAGTAATGGCTCGACTTTCTGAATCGCTCGCCGGCGGCCGCAACGCGCTGGCGTTCCTCGACATGCTCGCTTGGTCAGAAGGAACCAGCACCTCGCCGGCCACTGCCATGGATGGCTACGACGTGATTGTGACCGGCAGTGACCGTAAGCCTGAGGTGTTCAAGGATTTCGCGGATCACCCCTTCGCCAAGGGCCGAAAATCGAAGACCATCAACAGCAAGGGGCTCACCTCCAACGCTTCCGGTCGGTACCAGCAGATGCTGAAGGACTGGCCGCACTACAAGGCTCTGCTCAAGCTGCCGGACTTCAGCCCGATTAGCCAGGACTTGCTGGCCATCCAGCACATCCGAGAATGCCGCGCATTGCCAGATGTGATTGCCGGGCGGATCGAAACAGCAATCGCGAAGTGCCGGAACATCTGGGCCAGCCTGCCGGGGGCCGGATATGGTCAGCGAGAGCATCGCCTCGAGGATCTGCTGAAGCAGTACCGGCTGGCGGGCGGATTGATGTCGTGATGTCGAGGCAGATGATGGACGAGATCCTGCTGGCGATGGCCGTCAGCGTTGCCTGCACCTGGCAGGTGCGAGACTGGCGGGTGGGCAAGCCCCAGCTTTCAATGCCAAAGCGAAGCTCTCAGCTCTTATAGCTAATCTCAAATACAGCAACCGCCATGTGCAAATTTATTTTCTTCCGGTCATCTTTCGCCCAATGAGGGATGGGCTGATATCTCTTGAGGGCGAACGCCACCTTGCCACGGGCTCTCGGGTGGGTACGCTTCAGCGCGGCCTCCTCCCCTTGCACCATTGACCTCAACTTCTCTTCTGATTTTTTTGTGGTGAACACAAGATAGTTGGTTTCCAGGCGGGCGCCCGCATGCACCGTCCTGGTCACATATGCAAGGCGGGCCAGATCATTTGCCAAATGAGCACTACGCGACCCTCTCTTAAACTCCATTACGTGAACTGGTGTTCCGAGCTTTCCCGTTCGGAGCACTAGGTCAAATCGGCCATTCCCGCGCAGTTCGTCATTTCCAAGCAGGTCGTCGATTTCGGTCTCATCAACCCCTGCGTCAGCCAATGTTTGCTTGACAGATGCTTCCAGACGAAAACCGAAGTTTGAAAACGACCTCGCTACATGCTGCGCTACGTGGACGGCCATGAAATACTCAGGCATTCGGCTCAGAGGCAAGTCGGCTTGCTTGATCGCCATATCGCTAGCATGAAGGAGGCCCTCCACGATGGCGTCAAGACGATTATTCGGAGATGATTTTTGTAGCGACGTAGTCACTATTGACCCCTTCTAATTAGTACGCTGCCATCCAGCAGAACTCATCCACGCCGACGACGATGAATCGATCAAGGTATCGGCGAATATCGAGGACCTCTTGAGGGAAGGGGTTCTCCCTGGCTTAGTTGCTCGAGTGGGAACTCGGCTTTTAGGCTTCTTCTGCAACTTTAGAATTCAGAGCGATAATTGCTTCGGCCTGAGCCTCAGACATCAATCGCAAAGCCTCGGCGGGATTCGACCCTGCAAATTTCAGCAGCCAGCTTCTTAGCTCAGCTTGGTCAAATTCGAACTCTGCTAAAAACGAGCCGGTAAGAGACACACCTTCGATTTTACCGTACGCGCTGAGACCATCGTGCCAGGCGAGCGGGCCTTTCTTTCCCTCAACAAACCCCTGAGATGTATGCTTCACCGGTTTGAGGGCGTGATTGTGAGCGTGGACCTCACGCTCCCAGCCTCTAAATGTGACTTTCATGAATTGCTTTCCTTGCCAGACCATCGATTGATAATAGCAATATGCTACTTGCCCGGCCTGATTCGCTCAACCTACAAATGCACGCCGGAGGGGGATACAGCACGTCTATGGCAATCATGGTTTGGAGGAAGGCCTGATCATTCGGGCGTCATCAGAACCGCAAGCGCCTGCTTGATGAAAACCTCATTATTGCCGACGGTTCTGCGCGGGTTGTCCGCGACATCGCAGCGCCCACTACATCGCACTACAAATGCTGTCATTAAGCTGGCATAACCGAGCCAAAACCACCCATTCAGACACAAAAAAGGCACTTGCGATAATCGCTAAGTGCCTGATTTGTATAGCTTGTTTGGTGGAGCCGGGGGGATTTGAACCCCCGTCCGCCAGTACTCCGCTGTCGGTACTACATGCTTAGCCGTTTCTATTAAGTTAACCCTCAGCGACCCGAAGGGCAGGGTGCTTTGGGCGAGTTGTGTAAGTTTTAGCCGCTTCGTCCACAACGTACTGCACGGCGATTCTGTTCTATATGACAATCACTTTGGGTTTACAGACATCCCCTGGTGATTGCTGGACCCGAAGGTACCAGAAGCTCAGGGCTAAGGCTGCTTACGCAGCGAGAGCGAATTCCTGGCCGTAGTTTTCGTCATTGGCAACTATAAGAAGTTGCAACAGTGGATTTACGAGTTCTGTTACCAACTCGGCATGCACCTAAAGTTTCGCAACCGGCGTCGAATCCTAAACGGCCCCGTGCTTGTAACTCGTTGTTTCTTAGTGAGTGACAAGCCTGTGCAGTGTACGCCAAACCGTCACAGAAGGCCAACCCGAAGGTTGGCCTTGGGCGGCCGTCTGGTTATTTGCCGCCTTTGTCGAGGTCTTGCAGGTCTTGCAGGGCCTTGGCGGTGATCTCGATGCACTGTTTGTCATTGCCGGCGGCGTGGGCTGCCTTGGCTTGGGAGACGGCAGTGTCTATCTCGCCACTTTTACCGGTGGTGTCGGTGGCGAGCAGGGCTTTGCCGTTGTTGATTTTGTCGAGGTTGATTTGGCACAGGTCTTTATCACCTGCGGCAAAGGCAGGGGACGCCAGCATCGCAGCGGTGATGAACAAGCCAGCAAGAGCGGAACGCTTCATAGGGTATCTCCTTGCGCAAAAGGGCTCGACGCTGCTGGCGTTAATCGGCTGCCAGCGACATCACTGAAGGGCCTCGTTCGCCGAGGCCTATGCAGATGACTACGCCCGGGCGCAGGGGTTCTGTTTTTTTGCAGGTTTAATGGGCGCGGGCCTGGGTTACTCGGTCTACGAGGTAGACCAGTCCGTGATAGTCGATGCCGCCGTGTTGGCTCAGGCCGATCTCGCAGGTGCGACTGGTGGAGATGCCTTCGCTGCAATATTGCACCGCGTCCTTGAGGCTGCGCAGTGAGTGGGCGTTGAGTTCCGGGGTGGTGAAGCCTTTGTCGCCGGCAAAGCCGCAGCAGTGGATACCTTCCGGGATGACCACGGTTTTGGCGCAGCGTCGGGCGAGGTCGATCAAGGCCTGGCTTTCTCCCAGGTGTTGCGTGCTACAGGTGACGTGGACGGCGATGGGCGCTTCCTGGGGCGTGAAGTCGAGGCGATCCATCAAATGTGTGCGGATGAATCGCACGGGGTCATACAGGTCCAGGCGTGATTCACCCAAGTCCTGCACCAGGCGTAGGGTGCAGGGGCTGGTGTCGCAATAGATCGGGTCGAGCCCGCCACGGCTGGCGTGGAGCAGGGCGCCGATCAGTTCCTGGCGCTTGTGCTCGGCTTGTTCGGCATAGCCTTTGGAGGCGAAGGGTTGGCCGCAGCAGAGGCTGTCCTGGTTGTCGGGTGATACTACTTGGTAACCGGCTTTTTCCAGCAGGCTGCGGGTTTTTTCGTACAGCGACATTTGCTCTTTATCGTCCGCCGCAGGCCCCATGGCGCGTGAGACGCAGGCGGCCAGGTAAACCACGCGTGGGCGTTCATCCGTGACTGGTGGGCTGAAGCGAATGGCTTTTTCCGGCTGGGGCATGGCGTTGGTCCACTGCGGGATCTGCCCCTTGGACAGTTTGCTCACGCTGGCCGACAGCTTCGCCAGCCGTGGTGCGCCCAGCAGCATGCGCGCGCCATTGGCGACATGCAGGGTAAACCGTGCACCTTGCAGTGCCGTGGCGAAATGAGTGGCGAGCCATTCGGCCGTTTTCGTACGGCTGGCGTCGCGGCTGCGCAGTTTTTTCACCAGGTCGCCGGTATTGATTCCCACAGGGCAGCGCTGGGCACAGAGGCCGGTGGCGGCGCAGGTGTCGATGCCTTGATAGTGGTAGGCGGCTTCCAGTTCGGTGGTGTCGATGCCGGCGCGTTTTTTCGCCTGGATATCACGCCAGATCACGATGCGCTGGCGTGGGCTCAGTGTCAGGCCTTTCGACGGGCATACCGGCTCGCAGAACCCGCACTCGATGCACTTATCCACAAGCTCGTCGGCTGCGGGCAAGGGTTTGAGGTGCTTGAGGTGAATCTGCGGGTCTTCGCTGAGCACCACGTCTGGATTGAGAATGCCGTTGGGGTCCAGCAGGCGCTTGAGCTGCCACATCAGCTGATAGGCATCGCTGCCCCATTCCAGTTCGACGAACGGTGCCATATTGCGGCCGGTGCCGTGTTCGGCCTTCAAAGAACCGCCAAATTCCACCGCCACCAGTTGCGCCACGTCGTCCATGAACGCTTGGTAACGTGCGACTTCTTCCGCGCTGTTGAAGCCTTGGGTGAAGACGAAGTGCAGATTGCCTTCCAGGGCATGTCCGAAAAGGATGGCTTCGTCGTAGTGATGTTTATCGAACAGTTCGATCAGGCGGTTGACGCCGATAGCCAATTGCTCGACCGGAAACGTCACGTCCTCGATGATGACCGTGGTGCCGGTTTGCCGTACGGCCCCGACGGCGGGGAAGGTGTCTTTGCGGATGGCCCACAGGCGGGCGTTCTCGACCGGGTCTTCGGTGAAGTCGACCTGCTTTTCCACCGGGAAGTGCGCGAGGGACGCCATGATCAGCGCCAACTGTTCGTGCAGCAAGGACGGTGAAGCGGCGCGAGATTCGATCAGCAGCGCGCAGGCATTTTCCGATAGGTGTTGTACGAAGGCGGGCATGCCGGGTTTGTTTTGTACCGAGCGCATGCTGCGTCGGTCCAGTAGCTCAACGGCTGATACGGGTTGGGTTTTCAGCACTGTGACCGCGTTGCAGCAGGTCTCAACGTCCGGGAACACAATCAGCGCCGACGCCTTGTTCGGGTGGTCGACCACGGTGTCGTAGGTGACGGCGCTGATAAACCCCAAGGTGCCCTCGGAGCCCACCAGCAGATGGCTGAGGATATCCAGCGGCTCATCGAAATCCACCAGGGCGTTGAGTGACAGGCCGGTGGTATTTTTCAGGCGGTATTTGTGGCGGATTCTTGCTGCCAATTCAGCGTTGGCCCGCGTCTCACGCCCCAGTGTGCCCAAGCGTTCAAGCAGTGCGTCGTGTTGCTGACGAAACGCCGCGACGCTGGCCGCATCTTCGGTGTCCAGGCGACTGCCATCGGCGAGTACCAGGCGGATGCCTGCCAGGGTGTGATAGGTGTTTTGCGCTGTGCCACAGCACATGCCGCTGGCGTTGTTGGCGACGATGCCGCCGATTTTGCAGGCGTTGATCGACGCCGGGTCCGGCCCGATCTTGCGACCGAACGGCGCCAGCCATGCGTTGGCCTGTGCGCCGATGACGCCAGGTTGCAGACGAATTTGCGTACCTTGCCCGCGAATCTCGCGGCCG
Organism: Pseudomonas nabeulensis; assembly: GCF_004682045.1. Lineage (GTDB taxonomy): Bacteria > Pseudomonadota > Gammaproteobacteria > Pseudomonadales > Pseudomonadaceae > Aquipseudomonas > Aquipseudomonas nabeulensis. The sequence continues at coordinate 34,644 of NZ_QUZT01000029.1, read as the reverse complement.
TTCCAGTTGTCCCCCAGTACGATCAATACCGAGTCGCTGATGGCTTGCCCGGACAAACTGGTGCCGGCAGCGCGGAAGGTCACCGGGACGTGGTCGCGCTGGGCCAGTTGCAGCAACGACACCACCTCGTCTTCCGACTCTACGCGGACCACCAGTTGTGGGATCAGTCGGTAAAAGCTGGCGTCGGTGCCGAATGCGAGGGTGGAAAGTGGGTCGTCGAAGCGTCGATCTTTTGGGATCAGTTGTGCGACGTCGCTCAGGAAAGCAGCAGGCAGGCTCATCGGTCCTCCAGAAATAGCTGACGCCAGCATGGGTGTCTGGCGTCGATTCTTACTCTATTGCGTGCAGGTCTCAGTGCACCAGCATACCGGTGAACCAATAGGCCTGGGCCAGGGTGATCAAGCCGACTATGGTGGCAAAGAACAGGCTGTGCTTGAGGGTGAAGCGGAACAGGTCGGATTCCTTGCCCACCAGGCCGGTAGCGGCGCAGGCCACGGCGATGGATTGTGGCGAGATCATCTTGCCGGTCACGCCGCCGCTGGTGTTTGCCGCCACCAACAGGGTGTCGTTGACGCCAATCTGGTGCGCGGTGGTGGCTTGCAGCGAGCTGAACAGGGCGTTGGACGAAGTGTCGGAGCCTGTCAGGAAAACACCCAGCCAGCCCAGGAACGGTGAGAAGAACGGGAAGGCAGCACCCGTACCGGCCAATACCAGGGCCATGGTCGAGGACATGCCGGAGTAGTTGGTGACAAAGGCGAACGCCAGCACCATGCCAATGGACAGGATCGGCCAGCGCAGTTCGTAGAAGGTCTCTTTTAAAGTGGTAAGACCAGTTTTGATGTCGATCTTCAGTATCCGCATGGAGATCAGTGCAGAGAAGAAAATCGCGGTGCCGGTCGCCGAAATCGGGTCGAGCTTGAACACGGCTGGAATCGCGGTGGGGTTGGTTACGATGGGGGCAACTTTGATTACCAACTGATCCAGGTGCGGAATTGCGAAGTTGAACACCCAGCTGTACATCGAGCCGCCAGCGACGAACATCGCCTTGAATGGCTTGAGAGTCCAAATGGTGACCAGCACGGTGAGGATCAGGAACGGCGACCACGCCTTGAAAATCTGCCCCAGGCTGTAGGGCGACGCCACGGTGTTGCGTGGCTGGCCGAAGCCGCCGGCGCTGGCGGTGATCGTTGCGCTGGAGGTGGCACCCGCAATTTGTGCGCCTGCGCTGCGTTTGGGCTGCCAGACTTTGAGGAATAGGGTCAGGGCAACCAGGCTGGCCAGCGCTGAGGTGATGTCTGGCAGTTCCGGGCCGATGAAATTGGAGGTGAAGTATTGGGTGACGGCAAAGCTCAGGCCGGCAACCAGTGCAGCGGGCCAGGTTTCACGTACGCCGCGCAGGCCGTCCATCATGAAGACCAGCCAGAACGGTACGAACAGGGACAGCAGCGGCAGTTGGCGACCGGCCATGGCGCCGATCTTGAATGAATCGATGCCTGTCACTTGGCCGGCCACGATGATCGGGATGCCCAAGGCGCCGAAGGCGACGGGGGCGGTGTTGGCGATCAGGCACAGGCCGGCGGCGTACAGCGGGTTGAACCCCAGACCGACCAGCAGTGCGGCGGTGATCGCCACCGGGGCGCCGAAACCGGCTGCACCTTCGAGGAAGGCGCCAAAGCAGAAGCCAATCAGCAGCACTTGCAGGCGTTGGTCGTCGGTGATTGACAGGACGGAGCTGCGGATGATTTCGAACTGGCCGCTCTTGACGGTGAGTTTGTAGAGGAACACCGCCGCGACGATGATCCATGCGATGGGCCACAAACCATAGGCAAAGCCGTAACCGGCGGCGGCCAGCGCCATATCTACCGGCATTTGGAAGGCGAAGATCGCCACCAGGATCGACAGCGCCAGGGTGATGCTGCCGGCAACGTGGCCTTTGAGGCGAAACACGGCCAGGGCCAGGAAGAAAAATACGATCGGGATAACGGCGGCCAGTGCGGACAGGCCGAGGCTGCCGAGCGGGCTGTAGAGCTGTTGCCAGGTTTGCATATGGGGTGGCCCCTAATTGTTGTTGGTCAGGCACTGCGTTGTCGATTTGGATAATTGGTAATACCAATTTACAATCGCTGTGGGCTAGGTTAAAAGCCTTGAGGGGGATGTGTCAATTTGCCGCTCGCGAAACTTTGGTCGTAGGCCGGCGCTGATTGGGTAAAACGAGCGCGTCCTGATAGGTGTCGCGCGTGCTGCGATAGGCGAGAATAGAGGGCCCGGCAAGTGGTCGGGATGGTGGAGAGTGGGTTATGGGGTTTGATCAGGTGCGTCAGCGCCGTTTGTCTGACGATATTGTCGAGCAACTTGAGGGCATGATCCTTGAGGGCACGCTGAAGTCGGGCGAGCGTCTGCCGGCCGAGCGGGCGTTGGCCGAGCAGTTTGGTGTGTCGCGCCCGTCGTTGCGCGAAGCGATCCAGAAGCTGGCGGCCAAGGGGCTGTTGGTGAGTCGTCAGGGTGGCGGCAATTATGTCGCCGAGTCCCTGGGCTCGACCTTCAGTGATCCGTTGCTGCATCTTCTGGAAAATAACCCTGAGGCTCAGCGGGATTTGCTGGAGTTTCGTCAGACACTTGAAGCGTCGTGCGCCTATTACGCGGCATTGCGGGCGACTGAGGTTGATCGCGAGCGTCTGAGAGCCGCGTTCGAAACGCTGCAGGATTGCTATGCGCGTGCCGATGAGGTGAGTCGGGCGGAAGAGGGCGCGGCGGACGCGAGTTTTCACTTGGCGATTGCCGAGGCCAGCCATAACGCGGTGTTGCTGCACACCATTCGTGGCTTGTTCGATCTACTCAAGCGCAACGTGGTGACCAACATTGGTGGCATGTACCAGCAACGTACGGAAACCCGAGACATGCTGATCAGTCAGCACCGGGATTTGTACCTGGCCATTATCGAGGGGCGGGCGGAGCAGGCGCGCGAGGTGTCTACGCGTCATTTGCTGTATGTGCAGGAAGTGTTGGAGGAGGTGCGCCAAGAGGTGCAGCGTGTGGCGCGTGCGGAGCGGCGCAACGGGATGTAGCCAGGGGCGTTGCCCAAGGCTACATCGCGGCAAGGGTTATTCTTCCTTGCCTTTGTTGCGTACGGCGCGATGCAGTTCGCGATTGGAGTCGCGCTCGCGCTCGGTGTCACGCTTGTCGTATTCCTTCTTGCCCTTGCCCAAGGCGATTTCGCACTTGACCAGGTGCTTGCTCCAATACCAGGACAGGCAGACGCAGGCATAGCCCTTCTGCTGTACGGCGGCGGCGAGCTTTTCGATTTCGCGGGCGTTGAGCAGCAGCTTGCGCGTGCGCACCGGGTCGGCAATCACGTGAGTGCTCGCGGTGGTCAGCGGGGTGATATGACTGCCAAGCAGCCACGCCTCGCCATCCTTGAGCAGCACATAGCTGTCGACCAGTTGCAGCTTGCTGGCACGCAGACTTTTTACTTCCCAGCCGGCCAGGACCAGACCAGCCTCGAAACGATGTTCGATGAAGTAATCGTGTCGCGCCTTTTTATTTTGCGCGATGGTCCCTGTGGGGTGTTTCTTTTGTTTAGCCATAGGGGCGGCATTATAGGGAGTTGCGAGCGTGTCGGCTACGGTCAACCTGCGTGCTTGAGCGTGTTGGATGAATCCCGGACAATGTAGGCAGTTCTTTGGTTTTTTTCTTTCGCGAATTGGGCTGTTCTTTCGCGATGTTTGCCGTTCAGCTGTGGAAATAACGCACACATGACGACGCATATTCAACGTTCAGCGCTGCTGCCCTATCCGGCACAGGCGCTCTATGACCTGGTCAACGACGTGGCGCGTTACCCGGAATTCCTGCCGTGGTGCTCAACCGCCGAGGTGTTGGAAAGCAGTGATGAGCACATGGTTGCCAGTGTGGGTGTGGCAAAGGGCGGGCTGAGCCAGCACTTTGTTACGCGCAATGTGCTGGTGCCGGGTAAGTCCATCGAAATGAACCTGCAGGAAGGGCCGTTCACCCAGTTGCATGGGGTTTGGGTCTTCAAGGCGCTGACTGACAAGGCCTGCAAGATCAGCCTGGATCTGTCGTTCGATTACGCGGGACCGATTGTGCGAGCGACTTTGGGGCCCTTGTTCAATCAGGCTGCCAATACCTTGGTGGATGCGTTCTGTCAGCGGGCCAAGCAGTTGCATGGTTGATATCGAAGTGGTGTATGCCGCTGAGGATCGCCAGGTTTTGCTGGCGGTGACGGTGCCTGTGGGAACGGGTTTGCGGGCCGCGGTGCAGGCGTCGGGGATTGCGGCGCAGTTTCCTGAATTGAATCTGGCGGATTGCCCCTTGGGGATATTTGGCAAGGTGGTCGCGGATGCTGAGCGGCGCGCTGTGCAAGCGGGTGATCGCATCGAAATCTACCGGCCCTTGCTGGCAGACCCTAAAGAGGTGCGCCGGCTGCGTGCAGCCAAGGCGGCGTTGGCTCGGCAGCAGAACTCTTAGGTTGGCCAAACGATAGATAGCAAAAAGCCCGGCATGCCGGGCTTTTTTGCGCGCCGCAATGTTATTGCGGGCTGGTGTCCAGAGGCTGTGGCGTCGGGACTGGCACAGTTTGTACGCCGTCGACGTCTTTCTGGATCTTGTCGAGCAGTGAGCCTGGCTTGGCCGGTACGTCAGACGCTGGCTTCTCGGCTTCCTGCGCGGGCGCAGTCACGTTGGTGCCGTTGTCTTTGCCGAGCAAGGCTTCATCACGGCTTACGCCGGGCATGAAGTCACCGGACAGGCTCACAAGCTGGTCGTTGCCATTAAAAATGACACTGACGCGTTCCTGCTGGCGTTCACCGCCACCAGGTTGGATGCTGTAGAGATAATCCCAGCGATCAGCATGGAAAGTGTCGGTCAGCAGGGGGTTGCCCATGATAAACCGTACTTGCCGTCGGGTCATTCCCGGGCGTAACTGGTCTATCATATCCTGCGTGACGACATTGCCCTGCTGGATGTCGATTTTGTAAACCCCGGGGAATGAACAACCGGCGAGTGCGAGCAGTCCCACAAAGGTGAAACTGGTTAGCAAGAGCTTGGTGTTTTGCATCGGTGGGCGACTTCCACTATCTTGGCTGGGACAACGTAAACGCCGATCATACCCGTATTAAGAGAAGCTGCGAAGCAGCATCCGCGAGAAAGCTAACCATGGTTGAAAATAGCGAACTACGCAAAGCCGGTCTTAAAGTGACTCTGCCACGAGTCAAGATTCTACAAATGCTCGATTCTGCTGAGCAGCGCCACATGAGTGCCGAAGATGTTTACAAGGCGCTGATGGAGTCTAACGAGGACGTTGGCCTGGCCACGGTTTACCGCGTGCTGACCCAGTTTGAAGCCGCAGGGCTGGTGGTTCGTCATAATTTCGACGGCGGTCATGCGGTGTTCGAATTGGCGGATGGTGGTCATCACGACCACATGGTTGACCTGGATACCAATGAGGTTATCGAGTTCACCAGCCCCGAAATCGAAGCGTTGCAGCACAAGATTGCTGAGGACCATGGTTTCGATTTGGTTGACCATAATCTGGTCCTGTACATCCGTAAGAAAAAGTAAAAAACCTGCAGATTCGCTCTGCAAAACGATCGAAGGCGACCTCAGGGTCGCCTTCGTGCTTTCTATATAAGAAGAAATTGCCGGGTCAGGCCTTCGTTGCCACGACCATTTTCTTCGCGTGTGCCAAGGACTCCTTGGTCAAATCGATGCCGCCGAGCATGCGCGCGACCTCTTCTACGCGTTCCGACTTGTTCAGCTTGGAAACGGCCGTATGTGTCGCATCACTGCCACGCACCTTATGAACAAACAGATGTTGATGCCCTTGCGCCGCCACCTGCGGTAGGTGGGTCACGGTCAGCACCTGACCCCGCTCTCCCAAGCGGCGCAGCAGTTGGCCAACAATTTCTGCTGTCGGCCCGCCAATGCCGACATCCACTTCGTCGAACACTAGCGTGGGTACTCGTGAGGTTTGTGCCGTGATCACCTGGATCGCCAGGCTGATCCGCGACAGTTCACCGCCCGACGCTACTTTTGCCAGCGCTTTTAGTGGTTGTCCCGGGTTGGCGCTGACCAACAGTTCTACTTGCTCCAGGCCATGGGGTTGCAATTCATTGCTGGCGTTGGCGCGCAGTTCGATAGTGAAACGCCCGCCCGGCATGCCCAAACGTTGAATCTCAAGTTCCACGGCGCTCGCCAGGCTGGTGGCTGCCTGTTGGCGCAAGTCGCTCAGTTCGCGTGCCTTCTCTTGATAGTGGCGCGCGAAGGAGGCGAGCTCATCACCCAGGCGCTCGATAGACTCGTCGTTCGCGTTCAGGGTTTCGATTTCATCCAGCAGTTTCTGTTGCAGCGTTGCTACTTCCGTCGGCTGGATTCGATGCTTGCGTGCCAGTGTATAAATAGTGTCCAGACGCTCTTCTATTTCCTGCAGCCGCGCGGGGTCGGCGTCGAAATGGTCCAGGAAGCGATTCAGCTCGCCAACGGCTTCTTCTACTTGGATCTGTGCGCTGGTGAGTAGGGTGGTCGCTTCGCCCAGCGAGCCGGAGGCGCTGTTCACGCTGGATAAACGATTAAGACTGGCGGTCAGTGCATTGAGCACATTGCCGGAGTCGCTTTCGCTGCATTGCTCCACGACTTGGCGGCAGATACCCAGCAGGGTCTCGGCGTTGGTCAGGTTCTTGTGTTCCTGTTCGAGCTGTTCCAGCTCGGTCTCGCCGAGGCCCAGGCTTTCCAGTTCTTCAAGCTGATAGCTGAGCAATTGGTGGCGCGCACGCTGTTCATCGCCGGAGTTGGAGAGGCGCTCCAGTTCCTGGCGGGTTTGGCGCCAGCGTTGGGCGGCGAGTTGAACCTGTCGGGCGAGGTCGGTGGCGCCGGCATATTCGTCCAGCAGGCGGCGGTGGGTATCGGTTTTCAGCAGGGATTGGTGTTCGTGCTGGCTGTGAATATCTATCAACAGTTCCCCGAGGGCTTTCAAATCTCCCAGGGGGCAGGGTGTGCCGTTTATATACCCGCGAGAGCGACCTTCGGCAGTGATCACCCGGCGCAGGATGCACGGCCCTTCATTATTAAGATCGCGTTCCGCCAGCCAGGCCTCGGCTTCGGGAATGTCTGCCAGGTCAAAGGTGGCCAGGATATCGGCCTTGTCTGCGCCCGGGCGTACCACGCCGCTGTCGGCGCGATCGCCCAGTGTCAGGCCCAGGGCGTCGAGCATGATCGACTTACCGGCGCCGGTTTCGCCTGTGATTACGCTCATCCCGCGATCCAGTTCGAGATCCAGATGTTCAACGATGGCGTAGTTATGTACAGACAGGTGCACGAGCATGACGGCCGCTCCCAGGCTTTAGGTCTGGTTATTTATACAGTGTTTTATTCAGGGCTGACAATCCTGGCGTTTAGCTCGATTTGCTTGAAATGGAATTTTTTTAAGCGCAATCAGGAATGAGCAGGGCGGAATTGATGAAGGTCAGTCGAAAGACTTTTGGTAATGCCTACGCCCTTGAACCTGCAAATTGTGGCCCCATATACCGGAACAGAAGCGCGAGTTGAGTTCGCGCATGATTTTGAAAGGAGAAATCTATGGCTGACGAACAGACGCAGGATACGCAAACTCCAGACGCCAATTCGGCTGCCGGTGATGAACTGGCGACTCGTGTACAAGTGCTCGAAGAGCAGTTGGCTGCTGCGCAGGACCAGTCTTTGCGTGTTGCCGCCGATCTGCAGAACGTCCGCCGTCGTGCCGAGCAGGATGTGGAAAAAGCTCACAAGTTCGCGCTGGAAAAATTCGCCAATGACCTGCTGCCGATCATCGACAGCTTGGAGCGTGGCCTGGAGCTGTCCAATCCGGACGACGAAAACATCCGCCCGATGCGCGAAGGGATCGAGCTGACCCTGAAAATGTTCCAGGACACCCTGAAGCGTTATCAGTTGGAAGCTGTCGATCCGCAAGGCGGCGAACCGTTCAATGCTGAGCATCACCAGGCCATGGCCATGCAAGAAAGCCATGACCTTGAGCCGAACAGCGTGTTGAAGACGTTCCAGAAGGGTTATCTGCTGAACGGTCGCTTGCTGCGCCCGGCGATGGTTGTAGTGAGCAAGGCGCCTGCGCCGGTTTCGCCTTCTATTGATGAGCAGGCTTGAAATCCGCCGCAAGGCCCCCATCTATAAGTCAAGCGTTTAAGTGCTACCGCAGTTAGCCACAACTGCTGCGGCAACAAAATTCAAGTTTCGGGAGAGTAAATCATGGGCAAAATTATCGGTATCGACCTGGGGACCACCAACTCCTGTGTCTCCATTCTGGAAAACGGCAAAGCCAAAGTTATCGAAAACGCCGAAGGCGCGCGTACTACGCCGTCGATCATTGCTTACGCCAATGACGGTGAGATTCTTGTTGGTCAGTCGGCCAAGCGCCAAGCTGTGACCAACCCGCACAACACCCTGTACGCGGTAAAGCGTCTGATCGGTCGTAAGTTCGACGAAGAAGTCGTACAGAAAGACATCAAGATGGTCCCTTACAAAATCGCCAAGGCCGACAACGGTGACGCCTGGGTTGAAGTCAATGGCCAGAAAATGTCGGCTCCACAGATTTCGGCTGAAGTCTTGAAAAAGATGAAGAAAACCGCCGAAGACTACCTGGGTGAAACCGTCACCGAGGCGGTCATCACTGTTCCGGCTTACTTCAACGACAGCCAGCGTCAAGCGACCAAAGACGCCGGCCGCATCGCGGGCCTGGACGTAAAACGTATCATCAACGAACCAACCGCAGCTGCTCTGGCTTACGGTATGGACAAGGCCAAAGGCGACCACACGGTGATCGTTTATGACTTGGGCGGTGGTACCTTCGACGTCTCCGTGATCGAGATCGCTGAAGTTGACGGCGAGCATCAGTTCGAAGTGTTGGCCACTAACGGCGACACCTTCCTGGGTGGTGAAGACTTTGACATTCGTCTGATCGACTACCTCGTCGACGAATTCAAGAAAGAAAGCGGCATGAACCTCAAAGGTGACCCGCTGGCGATGCAGCGCCTGAAAGAAGCCGCTGAAAAAGCCAAGATCGAACTGTCGTCCAGCAATGCGACCGACGTGAACCTGCCGTATATCACTGCAGATGCCACCGGCCCTAAACACTTGAACGTGAAGATCTCTCGCGCCAAGTTGGAATCGCTGGTTGAAGACCTGGTTCAGCGCACCATCGAACCTTGCCGTATCGCTCTGAAAGACGCCGGTATCGACGTTGGTTCGATCAACGACGTGATCCTGGTCGGCGGTCAGACCCGTATGCCGCTGGTACAGCAAAAAGTAACCGAGTTCTTCGGCAAGGAAGCACGTAAAGACGTGAACCCGGACGAAGCAGTTGCCATGGGTGCTGCCATCCAGGGCGCGGTGTTGGCCGGTGACGTGAAAGACGTGCTGCTGCTGGACGTCAGCCCGCTGACCCTGGGTATCGAAACCATGGGTGGCGTGATGACTGCGCTGATCGAGAAAAACACCACGATTCCTACCAAGAAATCGCAAGTGTTCTCGACTGCCGATGACAACCAGGGCGCTGTGACCATTCACGTGCTGCAAGGTGAGCGTAAACAGGCTGCGCAGAACAAGTCCCTGGGCAAGTTCGACCTGGCCGAGATTCCACCAGCACCACGTGGCGTGCCGCAAATCGAAGTGACCTTCGACATCGACGCCAACGGCATCCTGCACGTCGGCGCGAAAGACAAGGCTACTGGCAAAGAGCAGAAGATCACGATCAAGGCCAACTCCGGTCTGTCTGATGAAGAAATTCAACAGATGATTCGTGACGCGGAAACCAACGCCGAAGCGGACAAGAAGTTCGAAGAGTTGGCAGGTGCCCGTAACCAGGGCGACGCGCTGGTTCACTCGACGCGCAAAATGATCGCTGATGCTGGCGACAAAGTGACTGCCGAAGAGAAGACCGCAATCGAAGCGGCTGTGGTTGCCCTGGAAGCCGCCGTTAAAGGCGACGACAAGGCTGCCATTGAAGCGAAGATTGAGGAACTGTCGAAAGTCTCCGCGCCGGTTGCTCAGAAAATGTACGCCGAACAAGGCCAGCCAGCTGAAGGTGCTGCGCAACAGGCAGAGCCTGAAGCCAAGCACGACGACGTTGTCGATGCCGAGTTCGAAGAAGTAAAAGACCAGAAGTAAGTTGGTCGCCCGGTTGACCGCTATCAAGCGGTGACTGGTAGGATGTCGCCGCGCGGGAGCTTGCTCCCGCGTTGGCGTGTCTGGGGTATGCGAATTTTTACAGCATGCGACAGCGTTCGGATGCTGGCGGTGTGATCGGGAATGCTCCTGCTTTCCGAGCGATATATACCGCATTTTTGGCCGAGCCTCGGCTAAAAAGCAGTAATGACCAGGATCGTTGAATTGACGTGAGTTGGGTCCGGGCCTGTATTGGGGCTCAACGAGTTTGGCAAGGCTCAGGAGGGTCTGGCTGAACGTCCTACAAGAGTGCAAAGACTTATGGCAAAGCGTGACTATTACGAAGTATTGGGTGTGGAGCGCGGCTCCAGCGAGGCGGACCTGAAAAAGGCTTACCGTCGCCTGGCGATGAAGCACCACCCGGACCGTAATCCGGATAGCAAAGAATCCGAAGAGTTGTTCAAAGAGGCCAATGAGGCCTATGAATGTTTGTCTGATCCCAACAAGCGTGCGGCCTACGATCAGTATGGCCATGCCGGTGTCGACCCAAGCATGGGCGGCGGCGGTGCCGGTTTTGGTGGTCAGAATTTCTCCGATATTTTCGGCGATGTGTTCAGTGATTTCTTCGGCGGTGGCCGTGGCGGTCAGCGTGGTGGCGCCCAGCGTGGCAGCGATCTGCGTTACACCCTGGAGTTGAACCTGGAAGAGGCCGTACGCGGCACCAGCGTCAATATCCGCGTACCGACGCTGGTCAACTGCAAGCCGTGCGATGGTTCGGGTGCCAAGAAAGGCTCTTCGCCGATCACCTGCCCTACGTGTGGCGGTATCGGCCAGGTGCGTATGCAGCAGGGCTTCTTCTCGGTGCAGCAGACCTGCCCGCGTTGCCATGGCCAGGGCAAGATCATTTCTGATCCGTGCGACTCCTGCCACGGCGAAGGTCGCGTAGAAGAGTACAAGACGCTGTCGGTGAAAGTGCCGGCGGGTGTTGATACCGGTGATCGCATTCGTCTGTCGGGCGAAGGTGAGGCGGGTACTCAGGGTGGCCCTACGGGCGATCTGTACGTGGTGATCAATGTGCGCGAGCACTCGATCTTCCAGCGTGACGGCAAGCACTTGTTCTGTGAAGTGCCGATCAGCTTTGTCGATGCGGCCCTGGGTGGTGAGCTGGAAATCCCGACCCTGGATGGTCGAGTCAAACTCAAGATCCCGGAAGGGACTCAGACCGGCAAACAATTCCGTATCCGTGGCAAAGGCGTTGCGCCGGTGCGCGGTGGGGGTGCTGGCGACCTGATGTGCCGTGTGGCGGTAGAAACGCCGGTCAACCTGAACCGTCGTCAGCGTGAGCTGCTTGAAGAGTTCCGCGGCTCGCTGGAAGGCGATAACTCCCACTCGCCGAAAACCACGGGCTTTTTCGATGGTGTGAAGCGCTTCTTCGGCGATCTGTAAGGAGTGAGTATGCGACGTATAGCCGTAATGGGCGCTGCCGGGCGCATGGGCAAGACGCTGGTCGAGGCGGTGCAGCAGCGCTCCCCGGCCTCCGGGCTGACGGCGGCGATTGTTCGTCCGGGCAGCACGTTGATCGGTGCGGACGCGGGCGAGCTGGCGTCCCTGGGGCGTATCGGCGTTTCGTTGTCGGGCAACCTGGAGCAGGTGGCTGACGAGTTCGACGTACTGATCGACTTCACCTTGCCGGACGTGATGCTGAAAAACCTAGCCTTCTGCCGCAAGGCGGGCAAGGCCATGGTGATTGGCACTACGGGTTTGACGGCTGAGCAGAAGCAACTGCTGGTGGAGGCGGGCAAGGATATCCCTGTCGTGTTCGCGGCCAACTTCAGTGTCGGTGTGAACCTGTCGCTCAAGCTGCTGGATCTGGCGGCGCGTGTGCTGGGCGATGAGGCGGATATCGAAATCATCGAGACTCATCACCGTCACAAGATCGATGCGCCGTCAGGCACTGCGCTGCGTATGGGCGAGGCCATCGCTGATGCGTTGGGTCGCGATTTGTCGAAGGTGGCGGTGTACGGTCGCGAAGGCCATACCGGTGAGCGTGCGCGTGACACCATCGGCTTTGCCACCGTGCGCGGTGGTGATGTTGTGGGTGATCACACGGTGCTGTTTGCGACCGAAGGTGAGCGCCTGGAGATCACGCATAAAGCTTCCAGCCGCATGACCTTCGCCAAGGGCGCAGTGCGTGCTGCGCTCTGGCTGGAAGGTCGCGAGCCGGGCCTGTATGACATGCGCGATGTGCTGGATCTGCACTAACCAGTAGCTAAAACGGGGCCTCAGGCTTATGCTAAGGCCCCGTTTTTACCCGCTAAGCGACGCCCTGTCGCATTCCCCTGCCTTTTCGGCTCATTAGCGGTGGACCAAAAAAGCCTTTTTCTGTAAGCTACAGCTTTAGTGTGTCCACTAAAAGCGCGCAGAATAATTCAGTGAACAAGCGGGGTGACGTGTCCATACGTCACTCCGCTTTTTTACAACCTGCGATCGCCCTTTCAGGCTTTATTTACGGGAGGTCTTCTTGACTAAGCCAGCCATACTCGCCCTTGCTGATGGCAGCATTTTTCGCGGCGAAGCCATTGGAGCCGACGGTCAGACCGTTGGAGAGGTAGTGTTTAACACTGCCATGACCGGCTATCAGGAAATCCTTACCGATCCTTCCTACGCCCAACAGATCGTCACCCTGACCTATCCGCACATTGGCAACACCGGCACCACGCCGGAAGATGTCGAGTCTGATCGTGTCTGGTCAGCCGGTCTGGTGATTCGTGATCTGCCACTGGTTGCGAGCAACTGGCGTAACACGATGTCGCTGTCCGATTACCTGAAAGCCAACAACGTTGTGGCTATCGCCGGTATCGATACGCGCCGCCTGACACGCATCCTGCGTGAAAAAGGCTCGCAGAATGGCTGCATCATGGTTGGCGACAACATCTCCGAAGCGGCGGCGATTGCCGCAGCGCAAGGCTTCCCTGGCCTGAAAGGCATGGACCTGGCAAAAGTCGTCAGCGTTAAAGAGAAGTACGAGTGGCGCTCCACTGTCTGGGACTTGAAGACCGACAGCCATGCGACCATTGAAGCGGCTGACCTGCCGTACCACGTTGTGGCTTACGACTACGGTGTGAAATACAACATCCTGCGCATGCTGGTCGAGCGCGGTTGCCGTGTGACTGTAGTGCCGGCGCAAACCCCGGCCAGCGACGTACTTGCCCTGCAACCGGACGGCGTGTTCCTGTCCAACGGCCCGGGTGACCCTGAGCCTTGCGACTACGCGATCCAGGCGATCAAGGACGTGCTGGAAACCGAGATCCCGGTCTTCGGTATCTGCCTTGGTCACCAGCTGCTGGCTCTGGCGTCGGGCGCCAAGACCCTGAAAATGGGTCACGGCCACCACGGCGCCAACCACCCGGTACAAGACCTGGACACCGGCGTTGTGATGATCACCAGCCAAAACCACGGTTTTGCGGTGGACGAAGCCACCTTGCCGAGCAATGTGCGCGCCATTCACAAGTCGCTGTTCGACGGTTCCCTGCAAGGCATCGAGCGCACCGACAAGAGCGCGTTCAGCTTCCAGGGCCACCCTGAAGCGAGCCCGGGCCCGAACGACGTAGCGCCGCTGTTCGACCGTTTCATCAATGAGATGGCCAAGCGACGCTGAGTGAGCGGCCTGTGGGTGGCCCCGAATTTCGGTGGCCCCCGCAGGCTCTTCAAAGATTGTTCAAGACGGCTTGCCGACTGACCTGCGGATTTGAGTGACAAACCCATGCCAAAACGTACAGACATAAAAAGCATCCTGATTCTCGGCGCTGGCCCGATCGTGATCGGCCAGGCCTGCGAATTCGACTACTCCGGCGCCCAGGCCTGTAAAGCCCTGCGCGAAGAGGGTTACCGCGTCATCCTGGTGAACTCCAACCCGGCCACCATCATGACCGACCCGGCCATGGCCGATGCCACCTACATCGAGCCGATCAAGTGGCAGACCGTTGCCAAGATCATCGAGAAAGAGCGTCCGGACGCACTGCTGCCAACCATGGGCGGCCAAACTGCCCTGAACTGCGCCCTGGACCTGGAGCGCGAAGGCGTCCTGGAAAAGTTCGGCGTAGAGATGATCGGCGCCAATGCCGACACTATCGACAAGGCTGAAGACCGTTCGCGTTTCGACAAGGCCATGAAGTCCATCGGCCTGGCGTGCCCACGTTCCGGTATCGCCCACAGCATGGAAGAAGCCAACGCGGTCCTCGAGACCCTGGGGTTCCCGTGCATCATCCGTCCGTCCTTCACCATGGGCGGCACCGGTGGCGGTATCGCTTACAACCGTGAAGAGTTCGAAGAAATCTGCGCCCGTGGTCTGGACCTGTCGCCGACCAAAGAGCTGCTGATCGACGAATCCCTGATCGGCTGGAAAGAGTACGAGATGGAGGTTGTCCGCGATAAGAAGGACAACTGCATCATCGTCTGCTCCATCGAAAACTTCGACCCGATGGGCGTGCACACCGGTGACTCGATCACCGTGGCTCCGGCACAGACCCTGACCGACAAGGAATACCAGATCCTGCGTAACGCCTCCCTGGCGGTACTGCGCGAGATCGGTGTAGAAACTGGCGGCTCCAACGTTCAGTTCGGCATCTGCCCGAACACCGGCCGTATGGTCGTGATCGAAATGAACCCGCGTGTTTCCCGTTCCTCGGCCCTGGCTTCGAAAGCCACCGGTTTCCCGATCGCCAAGGTCGCGGCCAAGCTGGCTGTGGGTTACACCCTTGATGAACTGTCGAACGACATCACCGGTGGCAAGACCCCGGCGTCCTTCGAACCGTCCATCGACTACGTTGTGACCAAGCTGCCACGTTTTGCCTTCGAGAAATTCGCCAAGGCTGACGCACGCCTGACTACCCAGATGAAGTCTGTGGGTGAAGTCATGGCCATCGGCCGTACCTTCCAGGAATCCTTGCAGAAAGCCCTGCGCGGCCTGGAAGTGGGCGTTTGCGGTCTGGACGAAAAACTCGACCTGGCCAACCCGGAAAGCATGAGCGTGCTCAAGCGTGAGCTGACCGTACCGGGCGCCGAGCGTATCTGGTATGTGGCTGACGCCTTCCGTGCCGGCCTGAGCGTCGAAGACATCTTCGGTATGAACATGATCGACCCGTGGTTCCTGGTTCAGATCGAAGATCTGATCAAGGAAGAAGAGAAGGTCAAGACCCTGGGTCTGGCCAGCATCGACCGCGACATGATGTTCCGCCTCAAGCGCAAAGGTTTCTCCGACCAGCGTCTGGCCAAGTTGCTGGGCGTGACCGAGAAGAACCTGCGCACTCATCGTCACAAGCTGGAGATTTTCCCGGTCTACAAGCGCGTTGACACCTGCGCGGCCGAGTTCTCCACCGACACTGCCTACCTGTACTCCACCTACGAGGAAGAGTGCGAAGCGGCGCCGTCGGGTCGCGACAAGATCATGATCCTGGGCGGCGGTCCAAACCGTATCGGCCAAGGCATCGAGTTCGACTATTGCTGCGTACACGCCGCCCTCGCCCTGCGCGAAGACGGGTACGAGACCATCATGGTCAACTGCAACCCGGAAACGGTTTCCACTGACTACGACACCTCCGATCGCCTGTACTTCGAGCCAGTGACCCTGGAAGACGTGCTGGAAATCGTGCGCGTCGAGAAGCCCAAAGGCGTGATCGTCCAGTACGGTGGTCAAACCCCACTGAAACTGGCTCGTGCCCTGGAAGCTGCCGGCGTACCTATCATCGGTACCAGCCCGGACGCCATCGACCGTGCTGAAGACCGTGAGCGTTTCCAGCAAATGGTTGAGCGCCTGAACCTGCGTCAGCCGCCAAACGCCACCGTGCGCAGCGAAGACGAAGCCATCCGTGCAGCCAGCAAGATCGGCTACCCGCTGGTGGTGCGTCCGTCCTACGTACTGGGCGGTCGTGCGATGGAAATCGTCTACGAAGAAGAAGAGCTCAAGCGTTACCTGCGTGACGCGGTGAAAGTGTCCAACGACAGCCCGGTGCTGCTGGATCACTTCCTCAACTGCGCCATCGAAATGGACGTGGATGCTGTTTGCGACGGCACCGACGTGGTGATCGGCGCGATCATGCAGCATATCGAACAGGCTGGCGTTCACTCCGGTGACTCCGCTTGCTCGCTGCCGCCGTACTCGCTGCCGGCACATATCCAGGATGTGATGCGCGACCAGGTCAAGAAAATGGCGCTGGAGCTGGGCGTAGTCGGCCTGATGAACGTTCAGTTGGCGCTGCAAGGCGAAGACATCTACGTCATTGAAGTCAACCCGCGTGCTTCGCGTACCGTGCCATTTGTTTCCAAGTGCATCGGTGTCTCCCTGGCGATGATCGCTGCGCGTGTGATGGCCGGTAAGACCCTGAAGGAAATCGGCTTCACCCAGGAAATCATTCCGAACTTCTACAGCGTGAAAGAGGCGGTGTTCCCATTCGCCAAATTCCCTGGTGTGGACCCGATCCTGGGCCCAGAGATGAAGTCCACCGGTGAAGTCATGGGCGTCGGCGATACCTTCGGTGAAGCGTTCGCCAAGGCCCAGATGGGTGCCAGCGAAGTGCTGCCGACCGGCGGTACCGCGTTCATCAGCGTACGTGACGACGATAAGCCGCTGGTTGCAGGCGTGGCCCGTGATCTGATCAACTTGGGCTTCGAAGTCGTGGCCACCGCCGGGACCGCCAAGCTGATCGAAGCTGCCGGCCTGAAAGTGCGTCGCGTGAACAAGGTGACGGAAGGCCGTCCGCATGTGGTCGACATGATCAAGAATGACGAAGTCACCCTGATCATCAACACCACCGAGGGTCGCCAGTCGATCGCGGACTCCTACTCCATCCGTCGTAACGCCTTGCAGCACAAGATCTACTGCACCACCACCATTGCTGCTGGCGAAGCCATCTGCGAAGCGCTCAAATTCGGTCCGGAAAAGACCGTGCGTCGCTTGCAGGATCTACACGCAGGATTGAAGGCATGACCAAATACCCAATGACCGTCCAGGGCTTCAAGGCCCTGGAAGAGGAGCACGCCCACCTGACCAAGGTCGTCCGTCCGAAGCTTAGCCAGGATATCGGTACGGCCCGTGAGTTGGGTGACTTGAAGGAAAACGCCGAATACCACGCTGCTCGCGAGCAGCAGGGTATGGTCGAGGCGCGCATTCGTGACATCGAAGGCCGCCTGCAGAACTCGGTGGTCATCGATGTGACGACCATTCCGAAGACGGGCAAGGTGATTTTCGGCACTACCGTCGAAATCGCCAACGTCGAGACGGATGAAAGCGTGACCTACCACATCGTGGGTGAGGACGAGGCGGACATCAAGCAGGGCAAGATCTCTGTTGGTTCGCCGATTGCTCGCGCCTTGATCGCTAAGGAAGAAGGTGATGTGGTTGCAGTGAAAACGCCGAGCGGCGTGATCGAGTACGAGATTGTCGAAGTTCGTCACGTCTGAAAGGCGGCGCCCGCTACGTGCGGGCGCCATGCTTTGGCAACTCTCCCAGATGCTTTGGGTGGGCGGCCTGTGGTTGCTGCACATTGGCGTTTTACCGGCGCTGGGCCTGATTGGCCTGGCACCGTTGTTGATCGATGAGATCGACGGATTACTGAGTGCGTTGCTGGTGGGTTTTGCGGCGGCGTGCGTGTTGATCCAGGCATTGGTGCTGGTCAAGGCCGAAGGCTTGGAGAGTTTGTGGCGGGATATCCGCGGGCAACTGCTGTTGATGGCGTTGTATGCATGTGCAATGTATTGCATCGTGCATGTCTGGCTGCCGGAAGCGTTGCGCTGGCAGTTATTCAGCTATCTTGTGCTAGGGTTCTCCGGCCTGGTGCTGGTTATGCAGCCGGCACCGGGATGGAGTGGCAGGGCGCGCGAAGCACGCCCGTGACCCTTTGAATCATTTGAAGCGATGAACGTTCGACAGTTGCTTGTTGACGCTGAAGTTCTTGCGATACAGCAGCGCCATCTTGCCGATGACCTGAACCAGGTCCGCTTTGCCAACCTTGCACAGTTCTGCAATGGCAGCCAGGCGTGCTTCGCGATCGAGGATATTGACCTTGATCTTGATCAGTTCATGATCGTTCAGTGCGCGTTCGAATTCGGCTAGCACACCTTCAGTCAAACCGTTGTCTGCCACAATCAGAACTGGTTTCAGATGGTGGCCAATGGATTTGTACTGTTTCTTCTGCTCTTGAGTGAGCGGCATAATCTGACCCCTGCGTCTGATCTTGTAAAAAGCGGCGGCCAGTTTACCCGAGCGAGTCCGGGACCGCCCAGTTAATCACGACCCGTTTTATTTTTCGAGGTGGCCCGTGGCCCGTTCCAAAACCAGTCTTAAGTGGCTACAAGAACATTTCAACGATCCTTACGTCAAAAAGGCGCAAAAGGACGGCTACCGCTCCCGGGCCAGCTACAAACTGCTGGAACTGCAGGACAAGGACAAATTGTTTCGCCCCGGCATGAGCGTGATCGATCTGGGCGCTGCCCCGGGTGGCTGGTCCCAGGTGGCCAGTCGTCTGATTGGTGGGCAGGGCCGGTTGATCGCTTCCGACATCCTTGAGATGGACAGCATCCCGGATGTGACCTTCGTACATGGCGACTTTACCCAGGACGCTGTGTTGGCCGAGATCCTGGAAGCTGTGGGAAATTCGCAGGTAGACCTTGTGATTTCCGACATGGCCCCCAATATGAGTGGATTACCGGCGGTTGATATGCCGCGCGCCATGTTCCTGTGTGAGTTGGCACTGGATCTGGCGGGACGAGTATTGCGTCCGGGTGGTGATTTTCTGGTCAAGGTCTTCCAGGGTGAAGGCTTCGACGAGTACCACAAGAACATCCGCAAGCTGTTCGACAAGGTGCAGATGCGTAAACCGGACTCTTCCCGTGACCGGTCTCGCGAGCAGTATCTGTTGGCGCGGGGGTTCCGTGGTATCGAAGGCGCCGCTAGCGATGAGCGTCTTTAAAGGTTTGAAGGGAGTCGATAGGTTTTTTTATATCGCTTTCGTCACGAAGCTTTACGAATATTGTGTAGTCAAAGTTTCACAAAGGGTTACAGACGGCGCCTGCCAGAGTTGTAGGTAATGTAGTAAGTTAGGCCGGTGAATATCATGCGAAGCGCGCGCCAGTAGCGGAGCTTGCTTCAGAGGGTAGTTAATTGAACGATATGGCAAAGAATCTGATCCTGTGGTTGATCATCGCGGCTGTTCTGGTGACGGTGATGAACAACTTCTCCAGCCCTAACGAGCCGCAGACCCTCAACTATTCCGACTTCATCCAGCAAGTTAAGGATGGCAAGGTCGAGCGCGTAGCGGTTGATGGCTATGTGATCACCGGCAAACGCAACGACGGCGACAGCTTCAAGACCATTCGTCCGGCTATCCAGGACAACGGTCTGATCGGCGACCTGGTGGATAACCACGTGGTGGTCGAGGGCAAACAGCCTGAGCAGCAAAGCATCTGGACTCAACTCCTGGTAGCAAGCTTCCCGATTCTGGTGATCATCGCGGTGTTCATGTTCTTCATGCGCCAGATGCAAGGCGGCGCAGGTGGCAAGGGCGGGCCGATGAGCTTCGGCAAGAGCAAGGCGCGTTTGCTGTCCGAAGACCAGGTGAAAACCACCCTGGCTGACGTTGCCGGTTGCGACGAAGCCAAGGAGGAAGTCGGCGAGTTGGTTGAGTTCCTGCGCGATCCGGGCAAGTTCCAGCGCCTGGGCGGTCGCATTCCTCGCGGCGTACTGATGGTCGGTCCTCCGGGTACCGGTAAGACCTTGCTGGCCAAGGCGATTGCCGGCGAAGCCAAGGTACCTTTCTTTACCATTTCCGGTTCTGACTTCGTCGAGATGTTCGTCGGTGTCGGTGCCAGCCGTGTTCGTGACATGTTCGAGCAGGCCAAGAAGCACGCTCCATGCATTATCTTCATCGACGAAATCGACGCCGTTGGTCGCCATCGTGGTGCGGGTATGGGCGGTGGCCACGACGAGCGTGAGCAGACTCTCAACCAGTTGCTGGTTGAGATGGACGGCTTCGAAATGAACGACGGCATCATCGTTATTGCTGCAACCAACCGTCCTGACGTATTGGACCCGGCGCTGCTGCGTCCAGGTCGTTTCGACCGTCAGGTAGTGGTCGGCTTGCCGGATATTCGTGGTCGTGAACAGATTCTGAAAGTACACATGCGTAAAGTGCCGATGGGTGACGATGTGGCTCCGGCCGTGATCGCTCGTGGTACTCCGGGCTTCTCCGGTGCTGACCTCGCCAACCTGGTGAACGAGGCTTCCTTGTTCGCTGCTCGTGTCGGCAAGCGCATCGTTGAGATGAAAGAGTTCGAGTTGGCCAAAGACAAGATCATGATGGGCGCCGAGCGCAAATCCATGGTCATGTCCGAAAAAGAGAAGCAGAACACGGCTTATCACGAAGCAGGTCACGCCATTGTGGGTCGTGTTGTGCCTGAGCATGACCCGGTCTACAAGGTGTCGATCATTCCACGTGGTCGTGCTCTGGGCGTCACGATGTTCCTGCCGGAAGAGGATCGCTATAGCCTCTCCAAGCGCGCGCTGATCAGTCAGATTTGCTCGCTGTACGGTGGGCGGATTGCCGAGGAGATGACCTTGGGCTTCGATGGGGTGACCACCGGTGCCTCCAACGACATCATGCGTGCGAGCCAAATTGCGCGAAACATGGTGACCAAGTGGGGCTTGTCGGAAAAGCTGGGCCCATTGATGTATGCCGAGGAAGAAGGCGAAGTATTCCTGGGTCGTGGCGGTGGCGGTCAGAGCGCCAGCTTCTCCGGCGAGACAGCCAAGCTGATCGACTCCGAAGTGCGCAGTATCATTGACCAGTGCTACGGTACGGCCAAGCAGATCTTGACCGATAACCGTGACAAGCTGGACGCCATGGCCGATGCGCTGATGAAGTACGAGACCATTGATGCCGAGCAGATCGACGACATCATGGCCGGCCGTACGCCGCGTGAGCCTCGGGATTGGGAAGGTGGTTCGGGCACCTCTGGCACTCCGCCGGTTGTTCAGAATGAACGCCCTGAAACGCCAATCGGCGGTCCGGCAGCTGATCACTAAGGTTTGAAATGACTTCAGCGTTGTCCTCAACCCGGTTGCCTTGCGGCAACCGGGTTCTTGATTTGGCCCATACACATGTCATGGGCATTCTTAATGTAACCCCCGATTCCTTTTCCGATGGTGGCCGCTTCAGCCAGCTTGATGCTGCGTTGCGGCATGCCGAAGCGATGGTGTTGGCGGGGGCAACCTTGATTGATGTGGGCGGTGAGTCCACTCGGCCGGGTGCCCGCGTTGTATCGCCTGTTGAGGAGTTGGAGCGGGTCGCACCCATTGTCGAGCGTATTGCGCGTGAGTTGGATGTCATCATCTCGGTTGATACATCGACGCCTGCGGTCATGCGCGAAACGGCGCGTTTGGGGGCGGGCTTGATCAATGACGTGCGCTCGCTCCAGCGCGACGGCGCACTGGATGCCGCGGCGGCAACCGGTTTGCCGGTGTGTCTGATGCATATGCTGGGTGAGCCTGGCAACATGCAAGACAGCCCGCACTATGATGATCTTGTCGGTGAGGTGAGTGGTTTTCTCGCTGAGCGAATGGCAGAGTGCGCCGCTGCGGGGATTGCTGCTGAAAAGATTGTCCTCGATCCTGGGTTTGGCTTCGCCAAGACCCTGCAACACAATTTAAGCTTGTTCAAGCATATGGAAGCGCTGCATGCCCTTGGTCGGCCCCTGTTGGTCGGTGTTTCGCGCAAGAGCATGATAGGGCTGGCCTTGAATCGTCCCGTGGGCGAACGGCTGTACGGCGGTCTTGCCTTGGCGGCACTCGCGGTAACGAAGGGCGCGCGCATCTTGCGTGTGCATGATGTTGCCGAGACCGTGGATGTGGTGCGCATGCTTGCCGCCGTTGAATCAGCCCAATAAGAATGATGGAGCGCTTATGACTAAGAAATACTTTGGCACCGACGGTATCCGTGGTCGTGTCGGCGAATACCCGATTACTCCTGACTTCATGCTCAAGCTGGGCTGGGCGGCGGGTATGGCGTTCCGCAGCATGGGCGCGTGCCGAATCCTGGTGGGCAAGGACACGCGGATTTCTGGCTATATGTTCGAATCTGCCCTGGAGGCCGGCTTGTCCGCCGCCGGTGCTGATGTACTGCTTCTGGGGCCAATGCCAACGCCAGCGATTGCCTACCTGACGCGTACCTTTCACGCCGAAGCGGGCATTGTGATCAGTGCATCGCACAATCCCCATGACGACAACGGGATCAAGTTCTTCTCGGGGCAGGGCACCAAGTTGCCTGACGAGATCGAGTTGATGATTGAAGAGTTGTTGGACGCGCCGATGACGGTGGTTGAGTCCAGCAAGCTGGGTAAAGTGTCGCGCATCAACGATGCGTCAGGTCGATACATCGAGTTCTGCAAGAGCAGTGTGCCGAGTAGTACCAGTTTTGCGGGCCTGAAGCTCGTCGTCGACTGTGCCCATGGTGCGACCTATAAGGTGGCTCCGAGTGTATTCAAAGAGCTGGGTGCGCAGGTGACTGTCCTGTCGGCCCAGCCTGATGGCTTGAACATCAACGAAAATTGCGGCTCGACCCATATGGAGCAATTGCAGGCCGCTGTCTTGGCTGAGCATGCTGACTTGGGTATCGCGTTCGATGGTGATGGCGATCGCGTATTGATGGTCGATCACACCGGCGCAATCGTCGACGGTGACGAGTTGTTGTTCATTATTGCCCGCGACATGCATGAGCGTAACAAGCTCCAGGGCGGTGTTGTCGGCACGTTGATGAGCAACCTGGGCTTGGAGCTGGCCTTGGCGGATCTGGGCATTCCTTTTGTGCGTGCGAATGTGGGTGATCGTTACGTCATCGCAGAGTTGCTTGAGCGCAACTGGCTGGTGGGGGGTGAGAATTCTGGGCACGTGGTCTGCTTCCAGCACGCCACCACCGGCGATGCGATCATTGCTGCGTTGCAGGTGTTGATGGCGCTGCGGGCGCGGGGAGAGAGCCTGGCCCAGGCGCGTCAAGCGTTGCGCAAGTGTCCGCAAGTGCTGCTCAACGTGCGCTTCGCTGGCGGCGAAAACCCGATTGAGCACCCGGCTGTCAAAGACGCCTGCGAGCGCGTAACCCTTGCTATGGCGGGGCGTGGTCGCGTGTTGTTGCGCAAGTCCGGCACAGAGCCTTTGGTGCGTGTGATGGTCGAAGGTGACGACGAAACACAGGTTCGTGCCCACGCTGAAGACCTGGCAAAACTGGTAACTGAAGTTTGCGCTTGAATTCGGCTTGCCAGTGATGATGTGGTTGGGTAACATCTGCGCCCACTTTGACCGACGAGGTACAGCATGCGTCGCACTATGGTAGCTGGTAACTGGAAGATGCACGGTACCCGCGCCAGTGTCGCTGAGCTGATCAATGGCCTTCGTCACTTGGCCTTGCCGAGCGGTGTTGATATCGCGGTTTTCCCGCCTTGCTTGCATATCACCCAAGTGGTTGATGGCTTGAAAGGCAAGTCGATTCAGGTCGGCGCGCAGAATTCTGCGGTGGAAGCCATGCAAGGTGCGTTGACGGGTGAAATTGCGCCGAGTCAGCTGGTCGATGCGGGTTGTTCCTATGTGCTTGTCGGGCACTCCGAGCGCCGTCAGATGATGGGCGAGCGTGATGGGACACTCAATCGCAAGTTCGCAGCGGCACAGGCTTGTGGCTTGATTCCAGTGTTGTGCGTAGGGGAAACCCTGGCGGAGCGCGAATCGGGCAAGACTCTTGAAGTTGTCTCGCGTCAGCTGGGCAGCATCATCGAGGAGCTGGGTGTCGGTGCTTTTGCAAAGGCAGTTATTGCTTACGAGCCGGTCTGGGCCATTGGTACCGGGCTGACTGCTACACCGCAACAAGCGCAGGATGTGCACGCAGCCATCCGCGCGCAGTTGGCGGCAGAGAATTCTGAAGTCGCACAAGGTGTGCGTCTTCTATACGGCGGCAGCGTGAAGGCGGCCAATGCGGTCGAACTGTTCGGCATGCCGGATATCGATGGGGGGCTCATTGGTGGAGCTTCCCTGAATGCAGATGAGTTCGGTGCGATCTGTCGCGCCGCGGGAAACTGAAAAAATGCTGGAAACAGTCGTAGTCGTTTTTCATCTGTTGGCTGCCCTGGGCGTAGTTGCCCTGGTTTTGTTGCAACAGGGTAAAGGTGCGGATGCTGGTGCGTCTTTCGGTGCAGGTGCTTCAAATACTGTGTTCGGAAGCCAAGGTTCCTCTACCTTTCTTAGTAAGTTTACTGCTATACTTGCCGCCGGTTTCTTCATAACCAGCTTGGGGTTAGGTTACTTTGCTAAAGAGAAGGCTCATGTGCTGACTCAAGTAGGTTTGCCAAACCCAGCAGTGTTGGAAGTACCAAAAGCAAAACCGGCTTCTGATGATGTCCCGGTGCTTCAAGAGCAAAAGTCGGCTACTCCAGCGACTGACGTACCTCCAGCTCAAGAGCAGAAGTAAGAAGAGTTTTAAACGCTGTATTGCCGAGGTGGTGGAATTGGTAGACACGCAACCTTGAGGTGGTTGTGCCCATAGGGTGTAGGGGTTCGAGTCCCCTTCTCGGTACCAATTATCAGGAGAGCCCGCTGTTGCGGGCTTTCTTGTAGGTGGAAGGTTACATTGACCCTGTAAGGGATCGGTCGTATACTTCCGCCCCAGCTTTGTCGCGGGGTGGAGCAGTCTGGTAGCTCGTCGGGCTCATAACCCGAAGGTCGTCGGTTCAAATCCGGCCCCCGCAACCAGTTTTAGCGGAGCCCCTTTTAAGGGGCTTTTTGTTAGCTGGACACTTTCAACGCCGCTGTTCGACGGCGTTTCAAGGATGGGCGTTTCGCCCATTTTTTTATTTTGCACAGCATGCACATACATGCACGAGGGGGTTCAGGTGTCGAGCAAGCTAGAAGAGTTGCAGGCCTTGCTGGCCCCGGTGGTCGTGGCCCTAGGCTATGAATGCTGGGGTATTGAGTTTTCGGCTCAAGGTCGCCACTCAATGTTGCGCGTTTATATCGATAAAGAGGGCGGCGTGCTGGTGGACGATTGTGCCATTGTCAGCCGTCAGATCAGCGGTGTGCTGGATGTTGAAGATCCAATTTCCGTTGAATACACCCTCGAAGTTTCCTCGCCAGGCATGGAACGCCCACTGTTCACTATTGATCAGTTTGCAAAATTTGCCGGTGAACAAGTGAAGATCAGGCTGCGATCTCCCTTCGACGGGCGACGCAACTTTCAGGGCCTTCTGCGCGGTGTAGAAGAGCAGGACGTCGTGGTGCAGGTAGAAGACCATGAATTCCTGTTGCCGATCGATATGATCGACAAGGCCAACATTATTCCCAGTTTTGACTGAGACGCGGATCCCGCGGATCCAATGGCTTGCGAAAGGCGAGGCGTACGATGAGCAAAGAAGTACTGCTGGTTGTTGAGTCGGTATCCAATGAAAAGGGTGTACCGGCAGACGTGATTTTTGAAGCGCTGGAGCTGGCCCTGGCCACTGCTACCAAAAAGCGTTTTGAAGACGAAGTTGACCTGCGTGTGGAAATCAACCGCCACACCGGTGCCTATGAGACTTTCCGTCGTTGGACGGTGGTCGAAGAGGACGATCTTGATGATCCGGCCATCGAAACCTGGCCAAGCAAGGTTGCGCAAACGCACCCGGGCGCCAAGGTCGGTGATGTCGTCGAAGAAAAGATCGAGTCGATCGAGTTCGGCCGTATTGCTGCACAGACCGCCAAGCAGGTCATCGTGCAGAAGGTTCGCGAAGCCGAGCGCGCTCAAGTCGTTGACGCTTATCGCGAGCGCCTGGGTGAAATCATCTCCGGCACCGTGAAAAAAGTTACCCGCGACAACGTGATCGTTGACCTGGGCAACAACGCCGAAGCGTTGCTGGCCCGCGAAGACATCATTTCTCGCGAAACCTTCCGTGTTGGCGTGCGTCTGCGTGCGCTGCTCAAGGAAATCCGCACCGAGAACCGCGGCCCTCAGTTGATCCTGTCGCGTACCGCGCCGGAAATGCTGATCGAGCTGTTCCGTATCGAAGTGCCGGAAATCGCCGAAGGCCTGATCGAAGTCATGGCTGCGTCCCGCGACCCGGGTTCGCGCGCCAAGATTGCGGTCCGCTCCAAGGACAAACGCATCGACCCGCAAGGTGCTTGCATTGGTATGCGCGGTTCGCGCGTCCAGGCAGTGTCGGGTGAGTTGGGCGGTGAGCGTGTCGATATCGTCCTGTGGGACGATAACCCGGCGCAGTTCGTGATCAACGCCATGTCGCCGGCTGAAGTGGCGGCAATTATCGTTGACGAAGATGCCCATGCAATGGACATCGCCGTTGGCGCTGACAATCTGGCTCAGGCCATTGGTCGTGGTGGTCAGAACGTGCGTCTGGCCAGCCAACTGACCGGTTGGACCCTGAACGTGATGACCGAATCGGACATCCAGGCTAAGCAGCAAGCTGAAACCGGTGACATCCTGCGCAACTTCATCGACGAGCTGGAAGTCGACGAAGAGCTGGCACAGGTGCTGGTCGATGAAGGCTTCACCAGCCTGGAAGAGATTGCCTACGTACCGTTGGAAGAAATGCTCAACATCGACGGCTTTGACGAAGATATCGTCAACGAGCTTCGTGCTCGGGCCAAGGATCGTTTGTTGACTAAAGCCATCGCTACTGAGGAAAAGCTGGCAGACGCCCATCCGGCCGAAGACCTGCTCTCGCTTGAGGGTATGGACAAGGATTTGGCGATGGAACTGGCGGTGCGCGGCGTAATTACCCGCGAAGACCTGGCCGAGCAGTCTATTGACGATCTGCTCGACATCGACGGCATTGACGATGATCGTGCCGGCAAGTTGATCATGGCCGCCCGAGCCCATTGGTTCGAGTAACTAGGCGCGGCCTGAGGAGAGAAGTGCATGACGCAAGTCACGGTGAAACAACTGGCCGATGAGGTCAAAACACCGGTAGAGCGCCTGTTGCAGCAGATGCGTGAGGCAGGTCTGCCGCACACCGCCGCCGATGAAGGTGTGAGCGATAGTGAGAAGCAGTCTTTGCTGACTCACTTGAAGAGCAGCCACAAGGCGAAAGTGGAAGAACCGCGCAAGATTACACTGCAGCGCAAAACCACCAGCACCCTGCGTGTTGCTGGTAGCAAGAGCATCAGCGTTGAAGTACGCAAGAAGAAAGTCTTCGTACAACGTAGCCCGGAAGAAATCGAAGCCGAGCGCAAGCGTGAGCTGGATGAGCGTCGCGCAGTAGAAAATGCTGCTCGTCAGAAGGCTGAAGAAGAAGCCAAGCGTCGCGCCGAAGAAGAAGCGCGTCGCCAGCCTGCTGCTGCGCAACCTGCTGCCGCTGAAGCCGTTGCCGCGCCTAGCGCGCCGGTTGAAGCTGTGCGTGAGGCCGCTCCGGTTGCCGCTGCACCAGCACCAGCCCCTACCGCTGATGCTCGCAAGCGTGATGAACAGCGTCGCCCAGACAAACCACGTGCTGACGATAACAATCGTCGCGGTGGTGGTGGCGATGGCGAGCGCAAAAACGCTCCGCATCGCGCCTCGGTCAAAGAGAAAGCACCTGCTCCACGCGTTGCCCCACGTACTACCGACGAAGAAAGCGATGGCTTCCGTCGTGGTGGTCGCGGCAAGGCCAAGCTGAAAAAACGCAACGCCCACGGTTTCCAGAGCCCAACCGGCCCTGTCGTGCGTGAAGTGAAGATCGGCGAGACCATCACTGTTGGCGATCTCGCCCAGCAGATGTCGGTCAAGGCAGCTGAAATCATCAAGTTCATGTTCAAGCTGGGTACTCCGGCCACCATCAACCAGGTACTGGATCAGGAAACTGCCCAACTGGTTGCTGAGGAGTTGGGCCACAAAGTGACCCTGGTCAGCGACACCGCCCTGGAAGATTCCCTGGCTGAGTCCCTGAAGTTTGAAGGTGAGGCGGTTTCCCGTGCGCCGGTTGTGACCGTAATGGGCCACGTTGACCACGGTAAAACCTCCCTGCTCGACTACATCCGTCGTGCCAAGGTAGCTGCTGGCGAAGCCGGCGGTATCACCCAGCATATCGGTGCGTACCACGTTGAAACCGACCGTGGCATGGTGACGTTCCTCGACACCCCTGGTCACGCTGCGTTTACCGCAATGCGTGCCCGTGGTGCCAAGGCGACCGACATCGTGATCCTGGTGGTTGCAGCGGACGACGGCGTGATGCCACAAACCATCGAAGCCGTTCAG
The DNA here is from genome assembly GCF_004682045.1 of Pseudomonas nabeulensis. GTDB lineage: Bacteria > Pseudomonadota > Gammaproteobacteria > Pseudomonadales > Pseudomonadaceae > Aquipseudomonas > Aquipseudomonas nabeulensis. Next base: position 6,229 of record NZ_QUZT01000029.1, on the reverse strand, counting down.
CATGCCAAGGCAGCTGGCGTTCCGCTGGTGGTTGCAGTGAACAAAATCGACAAGCCGGGCGCTGATCTTGATCGCATCCGTAGCGAACTGTCGGTTCACGGTGTGACATCCGAAGAGTGGGGCGGTGACACTCCATTCGTACCAGTCTCCGCGAAAATGGGTACTGGCGTTGACGAACTGCTCGAAGCCGTTCTGTTGCAAGCCGAAGTCCTGGAACTGACCGCTACTCCATCGGCTCCTGGCCGTGGCGTTGTGGTTGAATCCCGCCTCGACAAGGGCCGTGGCCCAGTTGCGACCGTACTGGTTCAAGACGGTACCCTGCGCCAAGGCGACATGGTGCTGGTCGGTTCGAACTACGGCCGTGTACGTGCCATGCTCGACGAGAACGGCAAGCCAATCAAGGAAGCAGGTCCTGCTATCCCGGTCGAGATCCTCGGCCTGGACGGTACCCCGGACGCTGGCGACGAGATGAGCGTGGTTGCCGACGAGAAGAAAGCCCGTGAAGTGGCTCTGTTCCGTCAAGGCAAGTTCCGTGAAGTCAAGCTGGCCCGTGCTCACGCCGGCAAGCTGGAAAACATCTTCGAGAACATGGGCCAGGAAGAGAAGAAGACGCTTAACATCGTCCTCAAATCTGACGTACGTGGTTCCCTCGAAGCGTTGAACGGCGCCTTGAACGGCCTGGGTAACGACGAAGTGCAAGTGCGCGTTGTCGGTGGCGGTGTCGGTGGTATCACCGAATCCGACGCCAACCTGGCACTGGCTTCCAACGCTGTTCTGTTCGGCTTCAACGTGCGTGCCGATGCCGGCGCTCGCAAGATCGTCGAGCAAGAAGGCCTGGACATGCGTTACTACAACGTCATTTACGACATCATCGAAGACGTCAAGAAAGCCCTTACCGGCATGCTTGGCAGCGACGTTCGGGAGAACATCCTGGGTATCGCCGAGGTGCGTGACGTGTTCCGCTCGCCGAAATTCGGCGCGATCGCCGGCTGCATGGTTGTCGAAGGCACCGTGTACCGTAACCGTCCAATCCGTGTACTGCGTGACGACATCGTTATCTTCGAAGGCGAGCTGGAATCCCTGCGCCGCTTCAAGGATGACGCTTCCGAAGTACGTGCCGGCATGGAATGCGGTATCGGCGTCAAGAGCTACAACGACGTCAAGGTGGGCGACAAGATCGAAGTCTTCGAGAAGGTTCAGGTTGCTCGCAGCCTCTAACTCGCGCACTTCCGGAGCCACGCGGCGTGTGGGCATGCAAATGCCCCGCGCTGTGTACGGACTCTAAACGCAACGCCCGGTCTGGCTTTTGTCAGGCCGGGCGTTTGCCGCTTTCAGACCCCACGGGTTTCACCGTGTGGCAGTAACAGGTAACAAGACATGGCAAAAGAATACAGCCGTACCCAACGTATCGGCGATCAGATGCAGCGTGAGCTGGCCCAACTGATCCGTCGCGAAGTCAAAGACCCGCGCGTTGGCCTGGTCACCATCACCGCTGTAGAAGTGAGCCGTGACGTGGGTCACGCCAAGATCTTCATCACCGTGATGGGGCAGGACAACAGCGAAGAAATCGCACAAAGCATCAAGGTGCTCAACTCGGCAGCCGGTTTCCTGCGCATGCAGTTGGCCCGTGAAATGAAGCTGCGCAGCGTTCCCCAGTTGCACTTCCACTACGACGAAAGCGTCGTGCGTGGTGCGCACCTGTCGGCCCTGATCGAGCGCGCCGTGGCTGAAGACAGCCAGCACCCGTCCACACCTGAAGACGCCAAGGAGTAAGCGGTGGCTCAGGTCAAACGTATCCGTCGCAACGTCAGCGGCATCATCCTGCTCGACAAGCCCATTGGTTTTACCTCCAATGCGGCGTTGCAGAAGGTCCGCTGGCTGCTCAACGCCGAAAAGGCCGGGCACACCGGCAGCCTCGATCCCTTGGCCACCGGTGTACTGCCGTTGTGCTTTGGCGAGGCCACCAAGTTCTCGCAATACCTGCTTGATTCCGACAAGGGTTACGAAACCCTGATGCAACTGGGCAAGACCACCACCACGGCCGACGCCGAAGGTGATGTTTTGCAGGTTCGCGACGTGACCGTTGGTCGTGCTGATATCGAAGCGGCTTTACCCGCTTTTCGTGGGCAAATCAGTCAGATACCGCCGATGTACTCGGCGCTCAAGCGTGATGGCCAGCCTCTTTACAAGCTGGCTCGTGCGGGTGAAGTAGTGGAGCGCGAAGCGCGTTCTGTTACTATTGCGCGCTTGGAATTGCTCGCCTGTGAAGGCGACACCGCCCGGTTGGCCGTGGACTGCAGCAAAGGCACCTATATCCGTACCCTGGTGGAAGATATTGGTGAACAGCTCGGTTGCGGCGCGTACGTTGCAGAACTGCGACGCACCCAGGCCGGTCCGTTCAGCCTGGCCCAGACGGTTACGCTGGAAGAGCTGGAAGCGGTACATGCCGAAGGTGGCAACGAAGCGGTTGATCGCTTCCTGATGCCGTCGGACAGCGGTTTGCTCGATTGGCCATTGCTGCACTTCTCGGAGCACAGCGCGTTCTACTGGCTCAACGGCCAGCCGGTACGTGCCCCGGATGCCCCGAAGTTCGGCATGGTGCGGGTACAAGATCACAATGGTCGCTTTATCGGTATCGGTGAAGTGAGCGAAGACGGGCGCATCGCGCCGCGTCGACTGATTCGGTCAGAATGACCGAACGAGGGTGGCTGTTAATAGGCACGGTCACTACTCATTTTTAGATACAGGGATTTGTCCCTGGCCTATTGAGACTGTTTTTCTGAAACAGTTTCCTGATAAAAGGATTGCCTCATGGCTCTCGACGTTCAAGAAAAAGCACAAATCGTAGCTGACTACCAGCAAGCTGTTGGTGACACTGGTTCGCCAGAAGTGCAAGTTGCACTGCTGACCCACAACATCAACAAGCTGCAAGGTCACTTCAAGGCCAACGGTAAAGATCACCACTCCCGTCGTGGTCTGATCCGCATGGTAAACCAGCGTCGTAAGCTGCTGGACTACCTGAAGGGCAAGGACGTGAGCCGTTACAGCTCGCTGATCGCTCGCCTGGGTCTGCGTCGCTAATAAGCGATTGCGCTAGAGGTTGGTTGTCTGCCGTGTATCAGTGGGATTCCCGCTGGCCCATGGTAGGCTCCCAGCCTCAAGTTTTATCTGGATACACGTTTTACCCTGGACCAGGTTCGGGCCGATTCCCGACATTGCCCAAGAATTTCGCAAGAAGACAAGTTCCCCCAAGAGCCACAAAGAAGGTAGGACACCGTGAACCCGGTTATCAAAAAATTCCAGTTCGGTCAGTCGACCGTTACCCTCGAGACAGGCCGTATTGCCCGTCAAGCCTCCGGCGCAGTGCTGGTTACCGTTGACGACGACGTTACCGTATTGGTAACCGTGGTTGGCGCCAAGACCGCTGACCCAAGCAAAGGCTTCTTCCCTCTTTCCGTTCACTACCAGGAAAAAACTTACGCTGCCGGTAAGATCCCTGGCGGTTTCTTCAAGCGCGAAGGCCGTCCTTCCGAGAAAGAAACCCTGACTTCCCGACTGATCGACCGTCCGATCCGTCCGCTGTTCCCAGAAGGCTTCATGAACGAAGTGCAGGTTGTCTGCACCGTCGTTTCCACCAGCAAGAAGACCGATCCGGACATCGCTGCGATGATCGGTACCTCGGCTGCCCTGGCTATCTCCGGCATTCCTTTCGATGGCCCGATCGGCGCCGCACGTGTGGCTTTCCACGAAAGCACCGGCTACCTGCTGAACCCGACTTACGAACAACTGAAAGCATCGAGCCTGGACATGGTCGTTGCCGGTACTTCGGAAGCCGTGCTGATGGTTGAATCGGAAGCCAAAGAGCTGACCGAAGACCAGATGCTGGGTGCCGTACTGTTCGCCCACGACGAATTCCAAGCGGTCATCAAGGCTGTTACCGAGCTGGCTGCCGAAGCGGCCAAGCCAACCTGGACCTGGGCTCCACAAGCAGAAGCCACTGAACTGCTGGGCGCTATCCGCTCCGAGTTCGGCGCTGCCATCTCCGACGCCTACACCATCACCGTCAAGGCCGACCGTTACGCTCGCCTGGGCGAGTTGAAGGATCAGGTTGTAGCCAAGCTGTCCGGTGAAGAAGGCCAGCCTTCCTCCAGCGACGTCAAAGCTGCATTCGGCGAAATCGAATACCGCACCGTTCGCGAAAACATCGTTAACGGCAAGCCACGTATCGATGGTCGCGACACTCGCACCGTACGTCCGCTGAACATCGAAGTCGGCGTTCTGCCGAAGACTCACGGTTCGGCCCTGTTCACCCGTGGTGAAACCCAGGCCCTGGTAGTCGCGACCCTGGGCACCGCCCGTGACGCACAGCTGCTGGACACCCTGGAAGGCGAGAAAAAAGACCCGTTCATGCTGCACTACAACTTCCCGCCGTTCTCGGTGGGCGAGTGTGGTCGCATGGGTGGCGCTGGTCGTCGCGAAATCGGTCACGGCCGTCTGGCACGTCGTTCGGTACAGGCCATGCTGCCTGCTGCTGACGTGTTCCCGTACACCATCCGTGTTGTATCGGAAATCACCGAGTCCAACGGTTCCAGCTCCATGGCTTCCGTGTGTGGTGCTTCCCTGGCGCTGATGGACGCTGGTGTGCCGATGAAGGCGCCGGTTGCCGGTATCGCCATGGGCCTGGTTAAAGAAGGCGAGAAGTTCGCCATCCTGACCGACATCCTGGGTGACGAAGACCACCTGGGCGACATGGACTTCAAAGTAGCCGGTACCGCCAAAGGTGTGACTGCGCTGCAGATGGACATCAAGATCAAGGGCATCACCGAAGAAATCATGGAAATCGCCCTGGGCCAAGCCCTGGAAGCGCGCCTGAACATTCTCGGTCAGATGAACCAGATCATTGGTCAGTCCCGTACCGAACTGTCGGAAAATGCTCCGACCATGATCGCGATGAAAATCGACACCGACAAAATCCGTGATGTTATCGGTAAAGGCGGCGCGACCATTCGTGCGATCTGTGAAGAGACCAAGGCTTCGATCGACATCGAAGACGACGGCTCGATCAAGATCTTCGGCGAAACCAAGGAAGCGGCTGAAGCCGCACGTCAGCGCGTTCTGGGCATTACCGCTGAGGCCGAGATCGGCAAGATCTACGTCGGTAAGGTTGAGCGTATCGTCGACTTCGGCGCATTCGTCAACATCCTGCCAGGCAAAGACGGTCTGGTTCACATCTCCATGCTGAGCGACGCTCGCGTAGAGAAAGTGACCGACATTCTGAAAGAAGGCCAGGAAGTGGAAGTGCTGGTACTGGACGTGGACAACCGCGGCCGTATCAAGCTGTCCATCAAGGACGTAGCAGCTGCCAAGGCTTCGGGCGTTTAATTACTCCCAGGCTTTACGCTGAAAAAAGGACTCTTCGGAGTCCTTTTTTTATGGGCGCTGGAAAGTGAAAGGAAATCAGCCGTTTACCGCCAGGCAAAAGCCGCAACTTGCATGCAGGCACGATGGCGTTCATGCAAGTTGCACGATTCCGGAAAATCCTGAATTTTATAAGTTATTGATTTATAAGGTAAATATTCGAATCTAAAACTTGGCACAGCGCCTGCAATAGTACAGGTAACCCTGCAGCATTAACGTTGAAACGCTGCAGACCTTAGAAAAAACAGGAGTTACTCGTATGAAGAAGTTCGCTATCGCTGCTGCAACTGCCACCGCGCTGACCCTGACCATGGCTAACGTTGCGTTCGCCCAAACTTCCCAGGCTCCAATGGTTGTAGCCGCCGGTGAAGTGACCAAGGCCAAAGAAGCGACATCCGACACCTGGATCACCACCAAAGTGAAAAGTGACCTGGTGACCGAGAAAGGCATTCCTGGCACCGACATCAAAGTCGAAACCAACAAAGGTGTAGTTTCCCTGTCGTCGACCGTCGCAGTGACCGAAGCGCAGAAAACCACCGCGGTGAATATCACCAAGAAAATCAAAGGCGTTAAAGCTGTATCGGCCGACGGCCTGAAAGCAGAGTAACGCTCAAAGAATCGTCTTGAACTAGACGGCGGCGGCGGCGAGTGAGTTAGATATCCACTCAATGCACCTCTGGAGTTCATGCGACCGGCCACAAGGATGTGGCCATTACAGGCCCCGGCATTCGTGTCGGGGCCTGTTCTATTGTGGGTTGGAATGCTGACTGAAAGACGATGAAGATCAAATGTGGGAGGGGGCTTGCCCTAA
>NZ_QUZT01000028.1 GCF_004682045.1 Pseudomonas nabeulensis | reverse complement strand
CTGGCATTAGGGCAAGCCCCCTCCCACATTTTGATCGCATTAACAGATCAGGCTGTTTGTTTTTCTACCCACTTTCCATAGGCATCAATAAACGCCTGCAAGAACGGCTTGGTCTTTTCCGAGACCTTGCCCCCCTCATCAAACACACTGCCCGCTCCACCCAGGTAGGCTTCGGGCTGCTGCATGCACGGTACGTCGAGGAACACCAACGACTGGCGCAGATGATGGTTGGCACCAAACCCACCAATGGCGCCCGGCGACACGCTGATGATCGCTCCAGGCTTGCCACTCCAGGCACTTTGGCCGTACGGGCGCGAGCCCACGTCAATCGCGTTCTTCAACGGTGCGGGCACAGAACGGTTGTATTCCGGGGTCACGAACAGCACTGCGTCGGATGAACTCACTTGCTGACGGAAAGTGCTGTAGGCTGCCGGCGGGCTCCCAGCGTCGATGTCCTCGTTGTAGAGCGGCAGATCGCCAATTTCGACAATGTTCAACTTGAGGTTGGCAGGGGCCAGTTCGGCCAATGCCAGGGCGACCTTGCGGTTGATCGACTCTTTTCTCAAGCTGCCAACCAGGACGGCAATCGTGTAGACCTTGCTCATGGAGGTTTTCCCGACGTCTGACTAAAGGAGCTTGTAGTTATAGAGCCTTCGCGACGTGTTCGCCAGACGTTTGCCTTGTACTTGAGCACGTAGGAACAATCTTAAAATACCAGCGAATAGTATTTTTTCCATGTAGGTAAACTACCCCGCTCCATGACGGTCTACAGAACCGCAAATCGAGTGATTTTCTCCAGAGGTTCTAAATAGATGGCAGCAGTATTAGTCGGACAGTTTCATGCCAGAGACGCAGAAGGACGCGTGTATTCGGTGCATGAGTTCCAGGAATCCAACCCGGCGCAAGGCGACCTGGCTGGCTCGGCGCCTACCACTACCTACAAGCTGGCCATTGGCGACCGCGTAGAAAAACTGGAAGGCGATGAGTTCAAGCTGATTCAGTCGGGCACCATTCTCGTGCGCGAATCGGACACCATTCTCGCATCCTGAGATCTCGCCTTATCGACCTGCTCAGTCCTGGCCATTGATGGCGTTGACTGGGCTGGGCGTGATCAAGGCTGGCGCACCTCCGTCACCTCAATCATCGAATCCCCTTCGACTTTTTTCAGCGTCACCATCAACCGTCCCCGCTCTCCTTCGACCGCATACATCGAACGCGTGTAGCCCGCTGAGTTAAAACCGGGATGGGCGACTACCTGCCTGACCAACGCAATATCCAGTACGGCGCCGACGTGTTCAGTCACCTGTTGCTCGGCACGGATAAACGCCTCAAGGGCCAGGTTTTCCGGCGTCGTGTCGTCGTGATTATTTAGCAGATAAGCAGCCGCACAACCCACGGTGACCAGCACCAGGAGTTGTTTGGCCGTTACCCCGCGGAATATCGAGGGGAGAGGCATGTGGGATCGGAGCTGTTTTTGTTGTAAGTGGTCGTTGAGATCAATGCAGGCATTCTATTGAATCCCCATCGCGCTGCACATAGACTCCGGCGATGCGTTTACGTCATCTCGAAGTGATTCAGGCCATCTTGCAGACCGGACACCTCGGCACCGCCGCCGAATGGTTGCAACTTCCCGTGGGCGATGTTGAGTCGGCACTCAAGGACGCCGAGCAGCAACTCGGCTTTATGTTGTTCGCCAGTGTGCGGGGACGATTGCAGGCGACCCGGGAAACTCTGGAGCTGCAAGCCGAAATCGCCCATGTCTATGAAGCACTGGAGCCGTTACAACGCCTGGCCAGTCGCCTTAAACATCATCACGCCCCGACCCTGCGCGCGTTGTGTACTCCGCCGTTGGCCAACCAGTTGCTGCCGCAAAGCATCGCCCTGCTGCGCCGGCGCTTTCTGGACACGCCGTGCAACCTGTCGAGCCAACCGACTCGTGCGATTGTCCGAAGCCTGTTGCTCCACGAAGCCGACGTCGGCCTGAGCCTGCATGACCCGGAGCATCCGCAAATCCAGAGCACGGTGCTGGCCCAGGGCAAACTCCAGTTGCTCGCCCCCCATGGCTGGCTCAAGCCCAAGCAGAAATACATTGCACTCCAAGATCTGGCCGGCCAGTCGATGATCGGCCTGGAGGGCCAGGACCCACTGAGCCGCCTGCTGGACGCCAAGCTGCAAGCGCTGCGCCCGCTGCCGGTGGTGCAAACAAGGGTGCAGACCTACCAGATGATGCGCAGCATGGTGGAAGCGGGAGAAGGCCTGGCGATTGTCGACCCGTTTACCGCGTTCGGCGCCAGGGACGCCGGGCTGGATGCATGCCCGGTGTCGCCGCCGATCATGGTCAGCCTGTATGCGCTGACGCTCAAGGAAGGCGTAAGTAGCCCGGCACTGAATGCGCTGCTGGAGATTGTCACGCAAAAAGCAGAAAGCTTGCTGGAAGGCTAAGCCTTGTCGACCTCGGCCTTGAACAGCCGATACCAGAAAATCGCCACTTCCCGGGTTTGCGGGTCGATGCCGCGATAACGCAGGTGATCGACCCCGCCCATGATATAGCCGCAACGCTCATACAAACGGCAGGCGCCAAGGTTGTTGTTCTGGGTTTCCAGCATCATGCCCGGCAGGTTTTTCTTGCGGCTCCAGAACTGCGCCACATCCAGCAGCGCCTTGGCGACACCGTGGCGCCGCGCAGGCAAAGCCACCGCCAACTCATCTACATGGGCAAAGCCATTCCAGTTGGTACTGACCACGATATGCCCTACCGCCCGATCATCCAGATAGGCCATGAAAATCGCGCTGTCGGGCGCATCGCGGAAACTGGCGAACTCTTCCGGGTCGATCCCGTAGCATTTGCGGTAAGGCAGCACGCGCTCCACGGGCCATAGATCGACGCGCCTACCCATCTGCGGCTCACCATAGGCGCTGACCTCAAAGCTGAAATCATTGCCCCACACGTAGGCATCAAAGCCCTCGTCGGCGACCCGTACACTGAGCCCTGGATACTTCGGGTTCATTACAGCCTGCATAAACTTCCTTAACCCTTGATGCAATCGACGGTGTAACAACGACCACCGCCGTCGTCTTCGTGTTGCAACCCATGAACATCAGCCACAAACCCCGGGAAACTGCTATCGAACGTCCGGGCGAAGGCCAGGTAGTCGATAATCGAGCGCGTCGACTCGGTAAAACGCTCGCCCGGCATGATCAACGGGATGCCCGGTGGATACGGCACCAGCATTACGGCTGCGATGCGTCCTGGCAAGGCATCAATGGAAACCGCCTCCACTTCGCCTCTTACCAATTGATCGTAGGCGTCGGCGGGCTTCATGGCGATTTCCGGCAACACGGTGTACATGCGCTTGAGGTGCTTGGCCGTGGCATTGCTGCGATAACAGCTGTGCAATTGGTCGCACAAGTCGCGTAATCCCAAGCCTTGATAGCGCGTGGGGCCTTGGGCAAACACCGATGGCAAACAACTGGCCAAGTTCACATTGGCATCATAGCTGCGCTTGAACTCCAGCAACTCGGTGAGCAAGGTACTCCATTTGCCCTTGGTGATGCCCATGGAAAACAGCACGAGGAATGAATACAACCCGGTCTTTTCCACCACCAACCCACGCTCCCAGAGGAATTTGCTGACGACCGCTGCGGGGATTCCGCAGTCGCTCAAGGCGCCACCGGCAGTAAGACCAGGCATCACCAACGTCACTTTGATCGGGTCGAGCAGCACGTAATCTTCCGCCACCTCGCCGAAGCCATGCCAATCGTCTTGCGGGTGCAACAGCCAATCTGCGGTGACCACACGGTCAATGCCCGCCACGGACGGTGGCTGCCAGATGGAGAACCACCAGTCTTCGGCGGCAATATGCTGGCGCAGGTTGGCCAGGGCTCGGCGAAAACTCAGGGCTTCATCGAACATCTCTTGCAGCAACGAGCGCCCAGCGGGACCTTCCATCATGGCCGAGGCGACGTCCAACGAGGCGATGATGCTGTATTGCGGCGAGGTGGAGATATGCATCATGAACGCTTCGTTGAAACGATCCCGGTCGAGCTGGCGCGCACCGCCGTCCTGCACATGAATCATCGAAGCCTGGCTGAACGCCGCCAGCAATTTGTGCGTGGAGTGAGTAGTGAACACCAATGGGCTGTCAGGGGTGCGTGAGGTGCCCATGCCATAGCGCCCGGCGAAGAACTCATGAAACGCCGCGTACGCGTACCAGGCTTCGTCGAAGTGCAGCACCTCGACACTGTTGCCCAATTGCTGCTTGATCAGCTCGGCGTTGTAGCACAGGCCGTCATAGGTGGAGTTGGTGACCACGGCCATCTTAACTTTCGGCGGGCGGCCACGGGTCAGGGGGCTGGCGTTGATCTTGGCGCGAATCGACTCGGGACTGAATTCGCTCAAGGGGATCGGTCCGATAATCCCCAGCTCATTGCGCTCCGGGCACAGGTACAACGGAATCGCGCCGGTCATGATGATTGAGTGCAGCACTGACTTGTGGCAGTTGCGGTCCACCAGCACCAGGTCGTCGCGACCGACCATGGAATGCCAGACGATCTTGTTGGCGGTGGACGTGCCGTTGATCACGAAGAACGTATGGTCGGCGCCAAAGTTACGCGCCGCACGGGCTTCGGCTTCCGCCAGCGGGCCGGTGTGATCCAGTAGCGAACCCAATTCCGGCACCGACACCGACAAGTCCGAGCGCAGGGTATTTTCCCCAAAGAACTGGTGAAACGCCTGACCCACCGGGCTTTTGCGGTAGGCCACGCCGCCGCCATGACCGGGGGTGTGCCAGGAATAATTGGAGTCGGCGGTGTGTTGCACCAACGCCTTGAAGAATGGCGGCAACAAGCCATCCAGGTAAGTGCGAGCCGCCCGCGCCACCTGCCGGGCCAGAAACGGCACGGTGTCTTCAAACAGATAGAGAATGCCGCGCAGTTGGTTGAGTTCGCTCATGGCATCTGCCGGCGCGTTCTCCAGGGTAACCTGTTCGCCCAAGGCAAAGATCGGCAAGTTCGGCGCCCGCAGCCGCGCCAAGCGGATCAGCTCGACCATGTTCTGCAGCAGGTGGGTATTTTCGCCAGCGCCTTCGGCGGCGATCAACATGCAGGCCAATCCATGATGGGTAGAGGCCACCAGCCGACCTTCGGCGTAGTCCATTGCAGAGAAAATACTGAAGCCTTCCTGTTCCAGCTCCCGGGCGATGCCTCGGACCCGGTCACCGGCAACGGTGTCGGCCTTGATGTCACGGTGCACGATAAGGACGGGGAACTTCAGGTCTTTGTACATGAGTGCGTTCAGTCCTGAGGGCTATGCACTCAAGGGTAGAAGCTGGGGGGCGATGACGCGAATGAAGATTTCATCGGCGACGGAAATCAAAAAATGTGGGAGGGGGCTTGCCCCCTCCCACATTTTGATCTCTATGAGCCAGAGGTTACTGCTGGGTCAGTTGGGTCCACAACGCCGGGGCGCCGGCGGATTTGGCAATCGCTTCCAACCGCGCCGCATGCTCGGCCATGTCCTGCTCGGTGGCGCGGATAATGACGCTTGGCTTGCGATCCGCCGGCAAGCGGCGGATTTCCGAAGGACGGTTGCCCGAGCCTTCTGCCGAACCGCTGCCGTCTGAGGCATTACCCGCCAGGGACAGGCTGGTCTGCCCACCGGTCATGGTCAGGTAGACGTCGGCGAGAATCTCGGAGTCGAGCAAGGCGCCGTGGAGTTCACGGCCGGAGTTGTCGACGCCATAACGTTTGCACAAGGCGTCCAGGCTGTTGCGTTGGCCTGGGTGACGCTCACGCGCCATCATCAAGGTGTCGAGGATCGAGCAGTGCTGGGAGATATCAGCGCGATCAGTCTGCCCCATCAGGGCAAATTCGTTGTTGATGAAGCCGACGTCGAACGCCGCGTTATGGATGATCAGCTGGGCGCCGTTGATGAATTCGAAGAACTCATCGGCCACTTCCGCGAAACGCGGCTTGCCCTTGAGGAATTCGTCAGTGATGCCGTGCACGCCAATCGCGCCTTCATCACTGTCACGGTCCGGTTGCAAATAAACGTGAAAGTGACGCCCAGTGAGGCGTCGCCCCATCAGTTCGACACAGCCGATTTCGATGATCCGGTGGCCATCGGTCACCGGCATGCCGGTGGTTTCGGTATCGAGTACAACAGATCGGATGGCCATCAGGGTTCAGCTCTCAACGGGGTATAAGTCAAAGGGCGGGATGTTAACACGTGAGCTGGCATCAGCTCTGCTTGTAGCCCCGCACTTCATCCACGCCACGGTTGGCCAACTGGTCGGCACGCTCGTTGCCTGGGTGGCCGATATGACCACGCACCCATTTCCAGGTGATGTCATGGCGATTGCATTGCTCATCGAGCAATTGCCACAGGTCGGCGTTTTTCACCGGTTCCTTGGAAGCGGTTTTCCAGCCGCGCTTCTTCCAGTTGACCAACCACTCGTTGATGCCCTTCATCACATATTGCGAGTCGGTCACCAGCAGCACGTCGCAGCGTCGCTTGAGTTCTTCGAGGCCGCGGATGGCGCCCATCAGTTCCATGCGATTGTTGGTGGTGTTGGGTTCGCCGCCCCACAGCTCCTTCTCGACGCCCTTGCACACCAGCAAGGCGCCCCAGCCGCCAGGCCCCGGGTTGCCCTTGCAGGCGCCATCGGTGAAGAGTTCTACGGTATCGGTCATCGGTTACTCGGTCTTAAATCAAAAAGAGGTTTTACGGTTCGCTTTGCTTGCGGTTGACCTTGGCCAGCGGCATTGGCACCAGTTTGCCGATAGATTCACGGCGCACCTGTTGCACGGGGCGCAGCCCGACCACGATCTTGCGCGCGACCAATAAATAGAAGCCGCCGCCCGACAATTGCCAGGCCCCCGCACGGCGTTCCCAGCCGGCCAGGCGGGCCTGCCACTTGGTCGAGGCAAGCGGCGGACGATAGCACCCGAAGCGGCGTTTCTCCAGCGCAAAGCCCAGCAGGTTCAGCCAGTCACCGACCCTGGAGGGCGAGATGCAGCGCGCCTGGCGCAGTGCGTCGTGGGCGAACGCATGCCGCAAACCCCAACTGCTCCAGGGATTGATACCGACAATCAGCAAATGGCCACCAGGGCGCACGCTGCTCGCGGCCTCACGTAGCAGGCCATGGGGCGACAGGCAGAAATCCAGGCCATGCTGCAACACCACCACATCGGCGGCATGCTCACTCAACGGCCAGGCCTGCTCCTCGCAGACAATCTCCACCCCCGGCAACGGCGCACCCAGGCGCACATTGCGTTGCACCTGCGGCGCGGACGGCGGTGTCTGGGCCGACGGGCCGTAATGCACCAGATAGCCGCCGAAGAACCGGCCCAGCTCGTCTTCGAGCATGCGCCGCTCTTCGTCCAGCAGAAATTGCCCGACGGGCCCGGACAGCCATTCGCGGGCTGCGCCGATCAAGGCCAGCCACTCGGGATCGGCCTGGGCGAACGCTTTATCGTTCATTGCATTCTCCAACTCGCCTAGACGTTCTAAGATGCACCAATGTGTTCAGCTTGGCGAATCGAAGAATGATACAGATCAGTGCCCTGCCCGCCTTCACCGATAACTACATCTGGTTGTTACAGGACCCGCTCACCCATCGCTGCGCCGTGGTCGACCCTGGCGATGCCGCCCCCGTGCTGGCCTGGCTTGAGCAAAACCCGCAGTGGGCCCTCAGCGATATCCTGATCACCCACCATCACCACGACCATGTCGGCGGCGTCGAACAGCTCAAGCGTATCACTGACGCCAAGGTCTACGGCCCGGCCAGCGAGAAGATCCCGGCGCGGGATGTGGCGCTGAACGATAACGACCGCATCAGCGTGCTGGGTTGGGACTTCGACATTTATACAGTGCCCGGTCACACCCTTGGCCATATCGCCTTTTATCACCAGGGCGTTCTGTTCTGTGGCGACACCCTGTTCGCCGCCGGCTGCGGACGTTTGTTCGAAGGCACCCCGGAGCAAATGCACACCTCCCTGGAACGCCTGGCCGCACTGCCTGACGACACATTGGTGTACTGCACCCACGAGTACACACAAAGTAACCTCAAGTTTGCCCAAGCGGTGGAACCGCACAACGCCGATATCGCCGAACGGGTGGAAAACGTCCGCCAACTGCGAGCTCGTGGTGAGATCACCTTGCCATCCAACCTGGCCCTGGAAAAACGCACCAACCCTTTTCTACGGACCACTGAAACATCCGTTAAACAAAAAGCGGACGAACGGAATGGCCGCGACAACCGCTCTGGGGCCGAGGTGTTTGCTAGTTTGAGGGCTTGGAAAGATAAGTTCTAAAGGGACGCAATCTGATACGCAATTTCTGAATGGTTGACCGGAACCAAAGTGCTTTCTAGAATCGCCCGACATTTTTGCCCGGAACTTACTTCCAGCCAATGTCGTCATCTATTCGTAAATCCATCTCTTCAGACGCATTGACCCGCCTGGCTCAAGCCGTGGCGGTGGCTGTCTCCGCAACTCTGGCGGGCTGCCAATCGACTAACTTCGCTGCACAATCCACCGTGCAACCCAAACCGAATCTTGCTGCCAAGATCAAGCAAAAACCTATTTGGCTCACAGAGAAGCCCAGCCCCGAAGTGCCCCAGGATGTCTGGGAACGCATGCGTCGGGGCTTTCAATTGCAGGACGGCGTAGGCGTCAACCCACGTATCGAGCAACAACGCCTGTGGTTTGCCAGTAACCCGTCTTTCCTGGAGAACGCCGGGGAACGCGGCAGTCTCTACATTCATTACATCGTCGAACGCCTTGAAGAGCGCAACATGCCCCTGGAGCTGGCGCTGCTGCCAGTGATTGAAAGTGCCTACAACCCAATGGCCTATTCCCGCAGCGATGCGGTCGGCTTGTGGCAGTTCATTCCCTCCACCGGGCGTTACTTCAACCTGCGCCAGACCCGCGCCTACGACGGCCGCCGTGATATCACCGCCTCCACCACCGCTGCCCTGGACTATCTGACTCGTCTGCACGATATGTTCAACGGTGACTGGCTGCTGGCGCTTGCGGCCTACAACGCCGGCGAAGGCACGGTAAGCCGGGCCATCGAGCGCAACGAAAAGCTCGGTTTGCCCACCGACTACTGGAACCTGCCGCTGCCCCAGGAAACCAAGGACTACGTGCCCAAGTTCCTGGCGCTGTCCCAAGTGGTGCTGGCGCCCGAGGCCTACGGTGTCAACCTGAACCCGATTGCCAATACGCCGTACTTCGAAGTGGTAGAAGTCAAGCAAAGCATGGACCTGTCACGGGTCGCCGCGCTGGCCGAAATCGACGAAGACGAACTGTTCCAGCTCAACCCGGCCCTGAAACAACGCACTACCCTCGACGGCCCCCAGCATTTGCTGGTGCCGACCTCCAAGGCGCAACTGCTCACCAGCACCCTTTCGACGATGAAGCCGGAAGAGTTGCTGAGCATGCGCCCCAAGAAGCCGGTGTTCGACGAAGTTGAAACCGCTCGTGTTGCCGGACGCTCGCGCAGTTACAAAGTGCGCAGCGGCGACAACCTGACGTTGATTGCCAAGGCCAACAAGGTCGATGTGCATGACTTGCAGCGCTGGAACAAGCTCAACGGCCAGTCGCTCAAGGTCGGCCAGACGCTGGTGATGCAGGATACCCGCAAGGTCGCATCGAAAAAGCCCGTGCAGTACAAGGTCAAGAAAGGCGACTCGCTGTATATCGTCGCCAAGCGTTTCAACGTTGAGATGCAACATCTCAAGCGTTGGAACCCGCGCACTGGCCAGGCGTTGAAGCCGGGGCAGATGCTGGTGGTTTCCGGGCCGCGCTGAGACCTTAATATGTGAGGCAAGGCTTGCATGTGGCGAGGGAGCTTGCTCCCGCTGGGCTGCGTAGCAGCCCCAAACCTATACAATCAAAATATTTCTGGTGTACTTGCCGGCTTGGGAGCGCTTCGCGCTCCAGCGGGAGCAAGCTCCCTCGCCACAACAAGCCCGCTCCCACATCGGTTTATCGCCGTTTTCAAGATGCTTTTTCCAACTGGAACAAGCTGTTACTGTACCGATCATAAAGCCCAAGCCGCCTGGATCGGATCTCTGACTTGAAGCGTCCCCTCCTTCTACTAATAAGTCTGGCCTTGAGCTTTGCTGCGAACGCGACGATTACCGAGAACCACGGTTATACGCAGTTCGGCGTGCTCAAGTACCCGGCCAAATTCACCCACTTCGATTGGGTAAACCCTGCAGCGCCGAAAGGCGGGACGTTGCGGGTGATGGCATTTGGCACATTCGATACGCTCAACCCTTACACCTTCAAGGGCTCCAGCCCGGTGTCCACCCCCAATTTCCTGCAATACGGCGTCAATGAGCTCAACGAGCCGTTGATGGTCGGCACCGGCCAATACGCGCCTTCTGGCGATGAGCCTACTTCCAGCTACGGGCTGATCGCGCAGTCGGTGGAGTACAGCGAGGACCGCAGCTGGGTAGTATTCAATCTGCGCCCGGAAGCGCGTTTTCACGATGGCCACCCGATCACCGCCGATGACGTGGCGTTCTCTTATCGCACCCTGCTGACCGAAGGCCATCCGCAATACCGCACCAACCTGCAAGAGGTGGCGCGGGTCGACATTCTCAACCCCCATCGCATTCGTTTTGTGTTCAAGCGTGCCGGCAACCCGTTGCTGATCCTGCGCTTGGGCGAGTTGCCGGTGCTGCCCCAGCATTACTGGAAGAACCGCGACTTCAAGGCCACCACCTTCGAACCGCCGCTGGGCAGCGGCCCCTACCGCATCAGCAAGGTCACCCCAGGGCGCCAATTGGTGTTTGAGCGGGTCAAGGATTATTGGGGCAAAGACCTGCCGGTCAATCGCGGTTTCTATAACTACGACAAGGTCGAAGTGGAGTTCTACCGCGACAGCGACGTGGCCTTCGAAGCGTTCAAGGCCGGCGAATTCGACATCTATATCGAACACCAGGCCAAGAACTGGGCGACGGGCTACAACTTTCCGGCGGTCAACCGTGGCGATGTGATCAAGGCGCAGATCGCCCACCAGATCCCCACCCAAAGCCAGGGCCTGTTCATGAACACCCGGCGGCCGACGTTCAGCCAGACCAAAGTGCGTGAAGCCCTGGGGCTGATGTTTGACTTCGAGTGGACCAACCGCACCCTGTTCAGCAGCGCCTATAAACGCACGGTGAGCTACTACCCCAACAGCGAGTTCGCCGCGACCGGCGTCCCCACCGGCCATGAATGGCTGATGCTCTCGCCGTACCGCGACCAGTTGCCGCCCGCCCTGTTCACGCAACCGTTCAGCCTGCCGCAAACCGACGGGCGCGGCATTCCTCGCGAAACGATGCGCCGCGCCCTCACGTTATTGGGCGAAGCTGGCTGGAAACTGTCAGGCCAGCGTTTGCTGGACAGCAAAGGCCAGCCGCTGCGCTTTGAGATCCTGCTGGTCAACCCGAACCTGGAGCGCATCCTGCAGCCCTACGTGGAGAACCTGATCAGCATCGGCATCGACGCACGCCTGCGCACGGTGGACCGCGCCCAGTACAAGCAACGCCTGGATCAGTTCGACTTCGACATGATCCTCATGACCCTGGGGCAAACCCTCAGCCCGGGCCTGGAGCAATGGCAGTACTTTCACTCCAGCCAGGCAGCAATCAAGGGCAGCAAGAACTACGCAGGCATCGCCAACCCGGTTGTCGATCACCTGCTGGAACAACTGCTGGCCGCACAGACCCGCGAAGAACAACTGGCCGCTGGCCGTGCCCTGGACCGGGTGCTGTTGTGGCAGCACTACAGCATTCCCAACTGGTACCTCAACTATCATCGCCTGGCGTACCGCAACCGGTTCGCCTTTGTCACCACGCCGCCCTACAGCCTGGGCTTGAGCGCATGGTGGCTGAAAGCTTCGGAGAAAGCCCAATGATGTTATTGCGCAACGCACTGCTCGCCGGCCTGTTGCTGTACAACGTGGCCCACGCCGCGCCACAACACGCGTTGACGCTCTACAACGAACCGCCCAAATACCCCGCCGACTTCAAGCACACCGACTACGTCAACCCCGACGCCCCCAAGGGCGGCACGTTCCGCGAGTCGAGCCTGACCGGTTTTGACAGTTTCAACCCGTTTATCAGCAAGGGCGTGCCTGCCGACAATATCAGCTTGATCTACGACACCCTGGTCACCCAAAGCCTGGACGAACCCTTCACCGAATATGGCCTGGTGGCCGGCAAGATCGAAAAAGCCCCGGACAACAGCTGGGTCCGCTTCTACCTGCGCCCCGAGGCCCGCTTCCACGATGGCCACCCCATACGCGCCGACGACGTGGTGTTCAGCTTCCAGACCCTGATCAAGGACGGCACCCCGCTCTACCGCACCTATTACGCCGACGTCGACGAAGTGGTCGCCGAAGACCCGTTGCGCGTGCTGTTCAAGTTCAAGCGCACCAACAATCGTGAGCTGCCGCTGATTCTTGGCCAATTGCCGGTACTGCCGAAACACTGGTGGGCCACCCGCGACTTTACCAAGGGCAACCTGGAATTTCCGTTGGGCAGCGGCCCCTACAAGGTGGCCGAGGTCAAGGCCGGGCGTTCGGTACGTTATGAGCGGGTCAAGGATTACTGGGGCAAGGACCTGCCGATCAACAAGGGGCTGTACAACTTCGACCAACGCATCACCGATTACTACCGCGACGCCACGGTGGCGCTGGAAGCACTCAAGGCTGGGCAATTTGACTATTGGGCGGAGTTCAGCGCGAAGAACTGGGCCAATGCCTATAACGTACCGGCGGTGGCCGAAGGTCGCCTGATCAAGGAAGAGATCCCGAACGGCAACCCCACGGGGATGCAGGGCTTTGTGTTCAACCTGCGCAAGCCGATGTTCGAGGACGTACGCGTGCGCAAGGCCATCAGCCTGTTGCTGGATTTCGAGTGGAGCAACAAGCAGCTGTTCAACGGTGCCTACACCCGCACCCGCAGTTACTTTGAAAACTCCGACATGGCCGCCACTGGCCTGCCCGGCCCGGCCGAACTGGCGATCCTGGAGCCGCTGCGCGACAAGATCCCGCCGCAAGTCTTCACCGAAGCCTTCGAACCGGCCAAGACCGACGGCAGCGGCATGATCCGCAACCAGCAACGTGAGGCCTACCAACTGTTGCAGGAAGCCGGCTGGAAGATCGTCGATGACAAAATGGTCGACACCACCGGCAAACCGGTGACCATCGAATTCATGCTGGCCCAGACCGAATTCGAGCGCGTGCTGCTGCCATTCAAGCGCAACCTGGCGGACTTGGGGATAGACCTGGTGATTCGCCGGGTGGACGTGTCCCAATTCATCACTCGCCTGCGCTCGCGGGATTTCGACATGGTGGTGGGCAGCTTCCCGCAGTCATCGTCTCCAGGTAATGAACAGCGCGAATTCTGGAAGTCCACCAGCGCCGACAAGCCCGGCAGCCGCAACTACATGGGCCTCAAGGACCCGGCCATCGACCAACTCGTCGAGCAACTGATCGACTCCGACACCCGCGCCAGCCTGATCGCCCACACCAAGTCCCTGGACCGGGTGTTGCAGTTTGGCTACTACGTGATCCCCAACTGGCACATCAAGACCTTCCGCGTGGCCTATTGGAACAACCTCGGTCATCCCAAGGTTTCGCCACGGTACGACGTCGGCATCTCTACCTGGTGGAGCAAGCCGAATGTGCAACCACCGACTCCCCCCCAAGCAAGCGCCGATCCGGCGAGCGGAGGCGATTAAATGCTGGCCTATATCTTTCGCCGCCTGTTGCTGATCATCCCCACGCTGTTCGGGATCCTGCTGATCAACTTCATCATCATCCAGGCCGCTCCCGGCGGCCCGGTGGAACAAATGATCGCCAAGCTCGAAGGTTTTGACGGCGCCACCAGCCGCATTGCCGGTGGCGGCGCCGAGGTGGCAGTGGCAGGTTCCAGCTACCGTGGCGCCCAGGGCCTGGACCCGGCGCTGATCCAGGAAATCGAGAAGATGTACGGTTTCGACAAATCGGCGCCGGAACGTTTGTGGATCATGGTCAAGAACTACGCCCGGCTGGATTTTGGCGACAGCTTTTTCCGCGACGCCAAGGTCATCGACCTGATCAAGGAAAAGATGCCGGTGTCCATCTCCCTCGGGTTATGGAGCACGTTGATCATGTACCTGGTGTCGATCCCGCTGGGGATCGCCAAGGCCACGCGGCACGGCAGCCACTTCGATGTGTGGACCAGTTCAGCGATTATCGTTGGCTATGCGATCCCGGCGTTCCTGTTTGCGATCCTGCTGATCGTGGTGTTTGCTGGCGGCAGCTATTTCGATTGGTTCCCCTTGCGCGGACTCACCTCCAATAACTTCGATGAATTGAGCTGGGGCGGCAAGATCCTCGATTACTTCTGGCACTTGGCATTGCCGATCACGGCCCTGGTGATCGGCAACTTTGCCACCATGACCCTGCTCACCAAGAACAGCTTTCTCGACGAGATCAACAAGCAGTACGTAGTCACTGCCAAGGCCAAGGGCCTGACCCATAACCGCGTGCTCTACGGGCATGTGTTCCGTAATGCGATGCTGCTGGTGATTGCCGGGTTTCCGTCGGCCTTTATCGGCATCTTCTTCACCGGCTCGTTGCTGGTGGAAGTGATCTTCTCCCTCGACGGCCTGGGCCTGATGAGCTTTGAAGCGGCGATCAACCGCGACTACCCGGTGGTGTTCGGCACGTTGTTTATCTTCACCCTGCTGGGGCTGATCGTGAAGCTGATCGGCGACCTCACCTACACCCTGGTCGATCCGCGCATCGACTTCGCCAGCCGGGAGCATTGAGATGACTTTATCCCCCCTCAATCGCCGCCGGTTCGAGCGGTTCAAGGCCAACAAGCGCGGCTGGTGGTCGCTGTGGCTGTTTCTGGTGCTGTTCGTGCTGAGCCTGGGTGCGGAGTTGATCGCCAACGACAAGCCGCTGGCGGTGCACTTCGACGGTGGCTGGTATTTCCCGGCGCTCAAGCGCTACCCGGAGACCACCTTCGGCGGCGAGTTCCCGCTGGAGGCGAACTACAAGAGCCCGTATATCCAGGAACTGCTCAAGGCCAAGGACGCCTGGACCTTGTGGGCGCCGATCCCGTTCAGCTACCAGAGCATCAACTACGACCTCAAGGTGCCGGCTCCTGCGCCGCCGTCCAGCGTCAACCTGCTGGGCACCGATGATCAGGGGCGCGATGTATTGGCGCGAGTAATTTACGGCTTCCGCGTATCGGTGCTGTTTGCGCTGACACTGACCGTGCTGAGTTCGATCATCGGCGTGATCGCTGGTGCATTGCAGGGCTTCTATGGCGGTTGGGTGGACCTGGCTGGGCAGCGCTTCCTGGAGATCTGGTCGGGGTTGCCGGTGCTGTACCTGCTGATCATCCTCGCAAGCTTTGTGCAGCCCAACTTCTGGTGGCTGCTGGGGATCATGCTGTTGTTCTCGTGGATGAGCCTGGTGGACGTGGTGCGCGCCGAGTTCCTCCGTGGACGCAACCTGGAATACGTGCGTGCCGCGCGGGCGCTGGGCATGCAGAACGGCGCAATCATGTTCCGGCATATCCTGCCCAACGCGATGGTCTCGACCATGACCTTTATGCCGTTCATTCTCACCGGCGCCATCGGCACCCTGACCGCGCTGGATTTCCTCGGCTTTGGTCTGCCAGCCGGTTCGCCGTCGCTGGGTGAATTGGTGGCCCAGGGCAAATCCAACCTGCAAGCGCCGTGGCTGGGCATGAGTGCCTTTGCGGTGCTGGCGATCATGTTGAGTCTGCTGGTGTTTATCGGCGAGTCCGCTCGCGATGCCTTCGACCCGAGGAAATGAGATGAATCAGGACAATCTGATCGAAGTCCGCGACCTCAGTGTCGAGTTCGTCACGGGCGAGCACCACCATCGCGTGGTGAACAACGTCAGTTTCGATATCAAGCGTGGTGAAACCCTGGCGCTGGTGGGCGAAAGTGGCTCGGGCAAATCGGTAACGGCCCATTCGGTCCTGCGCCTGCTCCCCTACCCGCTGGCGCGGCACCCGTCCGGCACCATCAACTATGCCGGGCAAGACCTGCTGACGCTGAAAGAAAAAACCATCCGCCATATCCGTGGCAACCGCATTGCGATGATCTTCCAGGAGCCGATGACCTCGTTGAACCCGCTGCATTCCATCGAGAAGCAGATCAATGAAGTGCTCGGCCTGCACAAGGGCCTGCAAGGCAAGGTCGCGACCCAGCGCACCCTGGAATTGCTGGAGCTGGTAGGTATTCCCGAACCGCACAAGCGCCTCAAGGCGCTGCCCCATGAACTGTCCGGCGGCCAGCGCCAGCGGGTGATGATCGCCATGGCCCTGGCCAATGAGCCGGAACTGTTGATCGCGGATGAACCGACCACCGCCCTTGATGTAACGGTGCAGTTGAAGATCCTGGAGCTGCTCAAGGAGTTGCAGGCACGGCTGGGCATGGCGTTGCTGCTGATCAGCCATGACTTGAACCTGGTCCGCAGGATTGCCCACCGCGTGTGCGTGATGCAAAAGGGCTGCATCGTCGAGCAGGCCGATTGCGAGACGCTGTTCCAATCGCCGCAGCATCCGTACACCCAGGAACTGCTGGCGGCGGAACCCAGCGGCGGGCCGGCCCGCAACGAGGTGGGGCCACCACTGCTGGAAGTCGATGACTTGAAAGTCTGGTTCCCGATCAAGAAGGGCTTTTTGCGCAACACCGTCGATTACGTCAAGGCGGTGGATGGCATCAACTTCAGCCTGCCCCAAGGGCAAACCCTGGGGATTGTCGGCGAGAGTGGCTCGGGTAAGTCCACTCTGGGCTTGGCGATTTTGCGGCTGATCGCCAGCAAGGGCGGCATTCGCTTCGAAGGCCAGCAACTGGACACGCTCACCCAGCAACAGGTACGCCCGTTGCGCAGGGAAATGCAGGTGGTGTTCCAGGACCCGTTCGGCAGCTTGAGCCCGCGCATGTCGGTCAGCGAAATCGTTGGCGAAGGCCTGCGGATCCACAAGATGGGCACGCCGGCCGAGCAGGAAGCCGCGATTATCGCCGCTCTCAAGGAGGTCGGCCTCGACCCGGACGCCCGGCACCGCTACCCCCATGAGTTCTCCGGCGGGCAGCGCCAGCGTATCGCCATCGCCCGCGCACTGGTACTCAAGCCGCGCCTGATCCTGCTGGACGAACCCACTTCGGCACTGGACCGCACGGTGCAGCGTCAGGTGGTGGAATTGCTGCGCAGTTTGCAGGCCAAGTACAACCTGACCTACCTGTTTATCAGCCATGACTTGGCGGTGGTGAAGGCGCTGAGTCACCAGTTGATGGTGGTCAAGCATGGGCAGGTGGTGGAGCAAGGGGATGCGAAAGCGATCTTTGCCGACCCGCAGCATGCCTATACCCGGCAACTGCTGGAAGCGGCCTTCCTCGTACCCGCCTGACACAACTCGATCAAAATGTGGGAGCAAGCACCCTCCCACATAACAGCGATTCAATATCATTTGCGCGCGCGCGCCCCCTTTGCTTTAATCGCGACCAATTCTTATTTACGCCAATCCTTTTGCGCTGGATGGATATTGTGTCGACCTCTTTCACCCACCTCTACGGCACCCATCACACCTGGCTGCTCGGCCTGCTGCGTCGACGCCTGAACCACCGCTGGGATGCCGCCGACCTGGCTCACGACGCGTTTATCCGCCTGCTCAACCGCCCGCTCACCGAAACCGATCACGTCCGCCAGCGCTCTTACCTGGCCACCATCGCGCGGGGCCTGTGCATTGACCATTGGCGCCGCCGTCAACTGGAGAAAGCCTGGCTGGACAGCCTCGCGTTGCGCCCGCAGGACACGCAGCCGTCACCGGAACAACGCGCAATCATCGTCGAGACGCTCTACGAGGTGGACGCAATGCTCGCCCGCCTGCCGACGAATGTCAGCGACGCCTTCTTGCTCGCCCAACTCCACGGTTTGACTTATAAACAGATCGCCGAGCATCTCGGGGTGGGCGAACGCATGGTCAAGAAATACATGGCCCAGGCCCTGCTGCATTGCGCGATCCTCGAAGCCGAACTCGACGGACTGCTGGTGCAATGAGCACCACCGGCAAGCTCAGCCACGCCAGCCTGGAACAGGCGGCGCAATGGTATGTACGCCTGCAAGACCAAGGCAGTACGCAAGAACAGCAACGCTGGCAAGCCTGGGTCGCGCAGCACCCCGAACACCTGGCGGCCTGGCAGTATGTGGAGCGGGTCAGCCAGCGGTTTGCACCGTTGCTTGACCAACCCCAGGGCGCCAGCCGTGCCTTGCGCAGTACTCGCCGTCAAACCCTCAAGACCTTGCTGGTGGTGTGCGGCGGCTCGACGCTGGCCTGGGGCACCTGGCGCACCACCGCCCTGCCCCGGCTGGTGGGCGGCTGGAGCGCCGACTACGCCACCGCCAGCGGTGAGACCCGCGACACACTGCTCGCCGATGGCAGCCACGTGTGGTTGAACGCCTTGAGCGCGTTGGATGTGCGTTTCGATGCGGTCCAGCGCCTGCTGAACCTGCGTTTTGGCGAGGTGCTGATCGACACGGCCAAGGACGCCCACCGTCCGTTCCTGGTGGACACCGAGCAGGGGCGCATGCAAGCGTTGGGCACGCGTTTCAGTGTGGTACACGACGATAACCATACCCAGCTCAACGTGTTCGAAGGCCGGGTGCGTGTCACCACACTCAGCCAGCAGGTACGCATCATTGAAGCCGGCCAGCAAAGCGTGTTCACCCGCGACGGTTTCCAGCCGACCGCGTCAGCGTCGCAAGCGCGTGAAGCCTGGAGCCGTGGTGTATTACTGGCGGATAACCTGCCCTTGGGTGAACTGGTTGCCGAACTCAACCGCTATCGCCCCGGTCATCTGGGCTGCGATCCATCCGTGGCGCAACTGCCAGTGATGGGGTCGTTCCCGCTGATGGACAGCGACCACGCCTTGCATCTGTTGCAAGCGGCGCTGCCCGTCAGGGTCGAGCGGCTGATGCCGTGGTGGGCCACCGTCCGCCCGCAGTAAATAATTCACACCGCCAGTTCCCCTTTTCGAAACTCGTTCGGTTAACCCTGCAGACGTTTTCAATTCGCCGATCCAAAGGGAACTCTTCATGTCGCACCCTGCTCGTTTCGCGCTGCGCCCGCTGGCGTTGGCCACCTCCCTGCTCTGCCTTGGCACATCGGCGGCTTATGCCGCTGCGCCGGTTGCCCAGGAGGCTTCTCGCAGCTACAACATCCCCGCTGGCTCGCTGGTCTCGGTGTTGAACAGCTTCGCTGCGCAATCGGGTATTTTCATCGCCGGTCACAATAGCCTGGCTGCGGGTAAAACCAGCCCGGGGCTCAGTGGCAGCTTCACGCCGGCCAACGGCTTGCAACGACTCCTGCTGGGCAGCGGCCTGCAAGCGCAGCCCCAAGGCAACAACGGCTACGTGCTGGAGCTGATCCCGGGTAACACCGGCGCGCTGGAACTCGGTGCTACGACAATTTCGGGCCAAGCACTAGGCGCTACCACCGAGGACACCCATTCCTACACCACAGGCTCCATGGCCTCGGCCACCGGCCTGCCCTTGTCGATGCGCGAAACCCCGCAATCGGTCACGGTGATCACCCGCCAGCAGATGGACGACCAAGGCTCCAACAGCATCGCCGACACCTTGCGCCGCGCCCCGGGCATCAGCGTGCAGAACTACGACAGTGAACGCTGGGAGTTCTCCGGGCGCGGCTTGCCGATTACCAATTTCCAATACGACGGCGTCAACTCCACCTACGACGGCGTGTATGACTACGGCACCACCAGCACCGATATGGCGGTGTATGACCACCTGGAAATCATCAAGGGCTCGGCGGGTTTGCTCAGTGGATCCGGCGACCCCTCGGCCACGGTCAACCTGATCCGCAAAAAACCCACAGCGGCGTTCAAAGCCTCGGTCACGCAGACCGTCGGCTCCTGGGACAATTACCGCACCGAAGGCGATATCTCCGGCCCCTTGACCGAATCGGGCAATGTGCGTGGGCGCTTTGTCGGCGTGTATCAGGACCGGCAGTCGTACCTGGACCACTACCAGAACACCAAGGACATCGCCTACGGCATCCTTGAGGCCGACCTCACGCCCGACACCCTGCTGACATTTGGCATCGACCAGCAAAACACCCGCTCGCGTGGCGCCACCTGGACCGGTTTCCCGATGTACTTCAGCGACGGCTCGCGCACGAATTTCTCGCGCTCATTCAACCCGGCCGCCGATTGGAGCCGCCGTGACTTCACCAACCAGACGATCTTCGCCTCGGTGCAGCAGAAACTCGCCGATGACTGGTCACTCAAGGTCAGCCTCGACCGCAAGCGCAGCCAGCACGACACCCTGCTCGCCTCCGCCAGCGGCGGCAACCCGGACCCGGTCACCGGTGATGGCATGTACATGTTCATGGGCAAGTACAAGGGCGACCAGGTGCAGAACACCCTGGACATCAACGTCAGCGGCCCATTCAGCCTGTTCGGCCGTGAGCATGAATTGATCATGGGGTTCATGGCCACCCGCTCGAAACAGGACGTGCCGGTGTATGGCTCGATCTATCCAGGCGTGGGCGGCAGCATCTTCGATTGGCACGGCGAATATGCCAAGCCGGACATTCCCCGCAGCGGCCAGAACGATATCGTGCAACGCCAGACCGGCGCCTATCTCGCCACGCGGCTCAAGCCTACCGATGACCTGGCGGTGATCCTCGGCGCACGGGTGAATAATTTCAGCGGCACCGACAGCACCGACTTCTACGACCCGGCCCAAACCGACAACCGCACCACCTACCGGCAGACCGGCGTGGTCACGCCGTATGCGGGCATCGTGTACGACCTTGACGATACGTGGTCGCTGTACACCAGCTACACCCAGATCTACCGCCCGCAAACCAGCAAGGACGCGGACCGCAAGCTGCTCGACCCGGTGGAAGGCAACACCTATGAAGCCGGGCTTAAGGCAGCGTTCTATGACGGGCGGCTGAACGCCAGCTTCGCGGTGTTCCGCATCGAGCAGGACAACGTTGCCCAGTACGTGTCCGGCTTCGATACCGATTCGGTGTACCGCGCGATTGCCGGCGCTACCACCAAAGGCTTCGAAGCCGAGCTCTCGGGTGAAGTGCTGGACGGCTGGAACCTCTCCGCCGGCTACACCTACCAGCACACCCGTGATGGCGACGATGGTTACGTGTACAGCTCAGTGCTGCAAACCACCACGCCGCAGCAGGTGGTGCGCCTGTTCAGTTCCTATCGCCTGCCCGGCGCCCTGGAGAACCTCACCGTGGGTGGTGGCGTGAACTGGCAGAGTGAGTTCTTTGGCAATGTGTTTCAACCGGACCCGAATGACACCGTGAACTTCGGCCACGACTCGCGTATCACCCAGGACAGCTACTACCTGGTGGACCTGATGGCCCGCTACCGCTTCAACGATCACCTGAGCACCACGCTCAACGTGAAGAACCTGTTCGATAAGAAGTACTACACCGGTCTTGGCAACTTCGGCACCGGTTTCTACGGCGAGCCTCGCAGCCTGCAACTCGCAACCCGGTGGGATTTCTGACCTGATGCCAGCGTGACTGACACAAGCCACGAAGGACAAGGAAACGCCTGCTTTCTGTTGCAATGCAGAAGACGTAATTATCCGGGTCTCTATCGACCCGGAGCTGTATTCATGGATGACTTTCCTGCCCTTGCATTGTCTTGGAGTGGCCTTGACAGCGACACCCCGCGTGCCCCCGTCGCCAGCCCCTCCACGTCCTACCTGAATGAACGCCAAGCCCGGCGCCTGGAAGGCGACCAGGCGTTGATCGCACAACTGCTTGAGGTCCTGGCAACCTCGCCCGGCGCTCTTCTGCCGTCTCCCGCGCAACCGGTGAAAATCGCCGCACATGCACTGCTGGGCCAATGGGGCGATGCCTTTTGCAAGGCCATCAATCAACAAGACTTCCTTGACTGGGCAGACGCGCAACCACTGGACTTCAACACCCTGCACATTCATACCAGTACGCTCAAAGCCAAGGTCAATGGCCAAGACAAGGTCTATACGCTCGCCGACACATCAGGTTGGTGGCAGCATGCCACGCCAATTATCGACATCAGCCAGTTGGTCGACCCCAGCGACCTGGGCATGCCCTATATCGGACCGCGCATCGACAATACCGAACGCACCTTGCCCCTGAACCTGACGCTGGCATTTTACGGTTATCCCATACCGACCAATCGTCCCCTGATGCAAACCATCCTTGAAGAGCTGCAAACCTTGCAGAGTTTCCCAGGGTTTGACGATAACGGTTGCAGCAAATCCAAGATTCACGCTGAGCTGACCCAACAGCAGCACGATTATCAGCAACTGGCTGATAGCCTGGGTGCCTACGATGAGAGCGACACACCATTCGCCGGATTGGCCGTATATGGCACGCGTGTACAACTGAATTCCGACTCCATGTTGGCCAGCGCCGTGAAAGAGGCAGCGCAACTGTTACAGGCACTCCTCAGCGACAATGGCCCGGGCGCCGACGCCGCGCAAACCGTCTATTTCGATTGTCAACGACAGGTACTCTGCGCCCAGGCTCAGGACATCAGAGGCGAGATCAAGGAGCTGGTGCCCAATGAGCCCGACGAGCGCTGGGATCGTTTGGGGCAATTGGCCGACAAAGCCGGCACCGATATTTATCCGGATCAGACCTTGAGCATCGCCAGTGTGCTGCAGGTGTATGGTATCGAACGGCCCTTTAGCACACAGACTATTGACGCCCTGATTCAGCGTCTGCGTGATTGGCCAGCTCCGCCGGTGCCTGTGATATTGACCGCGGCACGCTCCTTTGGCGAGCTCTACCGCTTTCGCCAGTATGTCGGCCTGCTCAATGACCGCCACACCATTCGTACCGCGCTGACTCAGGTGATCAGTGGCGGTGAGCTCGAGGGCGATACTGGCCTCGGCATGCTGATCAGCGGAGACCCGGACACCCTGCAAGCCACCGTCGAGAAACCCAATGCCCAACTGTCAATGCTGACCGAAGCCCCTGCGTTCCAAGCCATTTGCGTCAAACACGGCATCGACCCCGACAGTCATGTGCTGCTCAGTGCATCGGCCGAAATCGGCGCACGCGGGCTGGACGGTGTATGGAAATCACTGACGGCTCCAGTCCTGGCCCATCCGGAGCTGTCGGACATCGCCATCCACTTGACAGAAGTAGCCAGCAAGAACGGGGGCCAATTGCGCACCATTCCCGATGTCAACCTGTCGCAGGCACTGCGTCTTTACAACCTCAGCGTGCCCACCACCCTGAGCGAAGCTCGCCTGACAGTCCAACGGTTGGAGGTCGGTCACCCCATGCAGTGGAGCCAAGGCCACTACTGGCGGGCACTCAAGCCGTTGCTGGAGTCACAGCCGGCGCAATGGCGGCTATCGGAGACAGAGCAGCAGCGCATCGTGTCCATCACCGAAGATTTTCAGGCTGGCCAAAATCTATCGCTGATCGAGCGTCTCGCCCAGGACATAATGGCCGGTAAATCCGTCGCCGATGTGCGCGCCGAGGCCGACTTTCTCATGGTTCGACTGCTGAAATCACCCACGTCCCAAGAGCTGGGAGAAACACTGTCAAGACATGTGCGCTGGCATGGGCGTCACGCCAGTGAACGCACCGATCGCGGCAGTCGCAACGCCTTGATCCTCGCGGCCTTGATACTGAACCTGGGGCCCCATCCCGACGCACACCCGACGCGCATCCGCTTCATCGACTGGCACAGCAGTTATTACTGGGGCGAATCCATTGCCTTCGTGCGCGACCAGATCGAGGCGGGCTTGAGTCCTCTCAGCCCTGCTGCCTCGGCCCTCGCGGCGCACTTGCTGCTTTGCGGCAAAGGCCCGCAGTTGCTGGTGCGCAACATACGTGCGTCAACCCCCTACGTGAGCGCGCAGACCTGGGTTCTGTTTCGACAGTACGTGGCGTATATGGAGAAGGTCATGCCGGGATCCTCCCGTCAGATGACCTATAGCCAAATCATGTACCTGGCGTACCTGCCGCCACGGGGTGGCTGGAAGACCTTTCTGTTCAGCCCGGAAGCGGCCCGTCCGATCCTTGATTGGGGCCTGGTCAATGGCGTGCTCTCGCCGCAGGCGCGCTACGGCACCGTGTCGATCAACCTTGCCTTCGCGGCGCTCAACCAGCAACGAACGCAGCTGGCAACCGCGCTGGAAGAGTTTGCCGTGCAGGTCCCAAGCTTGCGTGATACCGCACGCAACGACTTGAACACCGTTTATCCACACAACCCAATGCTCGACGCTCGGGTATTGGTTTGGCTGCCAGAAGGATCGCCGTTCTATGACGCAGGCCGATTCCATGGTTTGCGCATTGACCACAAGTTTTCCTTTACCGATCTGCACATGGCAGGCTGCCTGGATGGCACCGATACACATTGGTACTCAACCGACAACGCCATTCGATTCAATGAAATGGCCAAGCACTTTCATTTGCTCAGTCTGATCAATGCGACGTTCTCCCAGGCTTTTGCACAAAAGCTTGACCGGCTACAGGCAGCGTTTGTGCACTCCCTCCAATACTGGTTCTCACACCTCACACTGCCGCAGCGCCAGGCGCTGGAGTACGGCCACGTCGTGTTTTTCAGCCTCAGCCGGCATGTCACTGCCCCCTTGACGTCAACGCCGGACGAACAATTGGGACAGTTTGGCTTGCTGGTCTACGTGAGCTTCTACAGCGATCACTACTGCTTCGAGATATTCCCGAAACACCTGCTTATTCGTCTTCGTCGTGACCTGAATTACGAACAAATGATGCAAGTAGCAGATAAGCCAGCACGCCCATCGTTGATACGCTTTGACTGGCCGGCCTATGTGGGTGGAGCCCACCCCGCGGCAATCTCCGCCACACCGGAATCCAGCCTGATCCTAAAAAAGCTTGATCATGAGCTCGCGGAGGTGGCTGATCTGCCCCCCATCAACGCCGAGGGCGAGCGGGTTCCGCGCAGCTTCGATTCCCCAAGGTCTTACGCCCTGGCGACGGTGATCGTGGAACACTACCTGCGCACTGGATTCGCGCTGCGGGAAAAAGCCAAACTCCCCTTGAGCCTGGCCGAAGCGGCCAGCGATGAAGACCCATGGACGGATTTCCTGGACACCGTCGCGCCCGCCGCCCACTGACACCTTGAACAATCACCGATTTTAGTGAAGTCTGCTGCCCTGCCCCTTTGTGCTGCGTCCAAGGAGTCATTGCCAATGACCACCGCCACCGCTCCGTCTTTCTGGCGTGACCCCGCGCTCGCGTTTATCGAGGCGCGGACCATCGCCGATGGGCGCAAAGTCACCTATACGCGTCATGCCCATGAGCATTTTTCCATTGGTGCGGTAACCTGCGGGCGCAGCTACTACCACTATGGGACGCAGACCTTTGAAATCAGCGCAGGGACGGTGGTACTGATGAACCCCGGCGACGTGCACGCCTGCAACCCGATCAAGGACGAGCTGTGGTCCTACCAGATGCTGTACATCGATACGCCCTGGTTGACCGAGTTGCAGCACCAATTGGGGTTCAGCACCGATCAGGGTTACCGCCCGTTCGGCACGCCGTACACACGGGACGGCGTGCTGTACAGCGGCCTGCTGGAGCTGTATCGCATCCTGGTGGATGAGCACGCCGAACACCTGCAAAAACAAAGCGCCCTGGTGAGTTACTTCAGCGAGGTGCAACAACGCCTCAATCCCTGCGACGCGCCTTTGCGGGAGGTAAACCACAAGCTGGAGCGGGCCGCCGAGTATATCCGCGCGCACTGCACCGACGCGTTGAAGCTGGAAGACATCTGCCTGGCGGCCGAGTTATCACCGTCCTACCTGATCCGCGCGTTCAAACAGTATTACGGGCTGACACCCCATGCCTATCTGATCAACCAGCGCATCCAGTTTGCACGTGGCCAACTGCGCCAGGGTGAGTTGATCGCCGATGTCGCTTTGGCGGCAGGTTTTGCCGACCAGGCGCATTTCCAGCGCACCTTCAAGCTGCACTTCGCCGCCACGCCCGGGCAGTACCGCGACCTGCTCAAGCCATCAGCAAATAACCCACACTGGCCACCAGCAACGCGGCCATCGAACGGTTGAACAGCCGCATCCCCTGCGGGTTGCTCAAGTAGCGTCGCAAAAATGTGCCGGCATATGCCCAGCAAGCCACCGACAGGTAACAGATCACCAGGTAGAGCAGCGCAAACAGCCAGACTTGCCGGGCGTCGCCATCCGCTACGAACAATCCCATTCCCGCCACACAGGCCAACCAGGCCTTGGGGTTGAGCCATTGCATGATCGCGCCGTAGAGCATCGAGGGCGCGGTGGCGGTGCCCTCGGCGTCGAGGCGGCCATCATCCGTCGCCAGTTTCCACGCCATGTAGAGCAGAAAGGCGACCCCGCCCCACTGGATCAGTTGCGTCAGGATCGGCCAGCGCGCCAACACTTCATGCAGCCCCAGGCCGATCAACACCAGCAGTAAGGTGAAGCCGGCGGCAGCGCCGAATACATGCTTCTGGCTGGCGGCAAAACCGAAGCGCGCCCCTGTACTCAACGCCACCACATTCACCGGCCCCGGCGTGATGGAGGTGGCCAAGGCGAACGCGGCCATGGAGATGATCAAGCTCATTGCGATTCCCTTTTTATGGTGACGATGGCGTCACGGTAAAGGGCAGCGCAGGTGCAGTATTGAACAAAATGACCCTGTACTTAGTTATCCGTCACAGCAGCCTGGGTGACGATATCTTCAACCCCCAGCACCCGTCCGTCCTCGGCCTTGATTTCAACTCTGCGCAACGGTTTGAGCAAGCGCGCATCCAGCACTTGGGTGCCGACCTCGTCCGGCTCGGTAAACGCCTCCCCCCACTGCGCCAGGGTCACCAGCACCGGCATCAATGCGCGGCCTTTATCGGTGAGTTGGTACTCACTGCGCGCACCGACTTCACGGGTTTCCAGCAGGCCTTGCTCGACCATGTCCTTGAGACGGGTGGCGAGGATATTTTTCGCAACGCCCAGGTTTTTCTGGAAGTCGCCGAAGCGGGTTACGCCGGCGAAGGCATCGCGGATGATCAGCAATGTCCACCAGTCACCCACCACATCGAGGGCGCGGGCAACCGGGCAGCAATTGCCCTCCATGCATTTGCGTTTCATCGACGGTTCTCCCTGTAGCTGAAAAATTCAGTTGCATTATAGGACCGAAGCCCGCAGGATAAAAACGGTTTCATTATTAAACCTAAATTCAGCGTGGAGCTCATCATGGATATTCGTGGAAAAGTGGTACTGGTCACCGGCGCCAATCGCGGCCTGGGCAAAGCGTTTGTCACTGCGCTGCTGGAAGGCGGTGCGGCCAAGGTGTATGCCGGTGCGCGGGACCCGGGCAGCGTGGATATTCCAGGCAGCACGCCGATCGCCCTGGACATTACCGACCCCGCCAGTGTGCAGCGCGCCGCCGAGCACTGCGCAGACGTGAGCGTGGTGATCAACAACGCTGGCTTCCTCAAATACGGCTCGTTGCTGGCCGACGACAGCCTGGAAAACCTGCAACAGCACTTTGACGTAAACACCTTCGGCACACTGCGGGTAAGCCGCGCATTCGCACCGATCCTGGCCCGCCAAGGGGGTGGCGCGCTGATCAACGTGCTGTCGGTATTGAGCTGGCTGAGCCCGCCTGGCGCCGGGGGCTACAGCACTTCAAAGTCTGCCCAGTGGGGTCTTACCAACGGCTTGCGGGGTGAATTGCGCGAACAGAATACCCTGGTGATCGGCGTACACCCGGCCTATATCGACACCGACATGGTAGCCGGTGTGGACGCACCCAAAAGCACGCCGCAGGAAGTGGTCGGCCTCACCCTGCAAGCGCTGAGCGAGGACCGCGAAGAAGTGCTGGTCAGTGACACCTCCCATGGGGTCAAGGCGTCGTTGTCCACCGACAGCCCGGTCTACCTCAACCATTGATCAACGAAAAGTGCGTGCCGGTGCCGGCGCGCACGCCCTCGCCCACGGCCAGTGCCACGGAACCCGCGGCAAGCGAGGTGTCACCGCAGGCAAACACGCCAGGCCTTGAGGTCTGGCGCATTTCATTGGTGTGAAGGTACGGCCCCGTTGGGCCGTCGACCCGCTCACACCCCAACTGCTCACCCAGCGGGCTGATTCGCGTGCGTGAGATCGTGAACACCCCATCCAGGCTGAATACTTGACCATCGTCCAACTCCAGGTCGGCACGCTCACCACTGATGCGGCGGACCGGGCTGTTTTGCACTTGCACACCCCGTCGGTCCAACTGCGCTTGCTGTTCAGCATCGGGTGTAAGGACCCCATTGGTGAACAAGGTGGTGGTGCCCCAGTCCGGCAGCATCAGCGCGTGGTGCATCGACAACGGTGAGGTGGCCAATACACCAATGCGGCCTTGGTCCAGTTCATAACCGTGGCAGTAAGGGCAATGGAATACCCGCGTGCCCCAACGTTCCTTGAGGCCTTCGATGGCGGGCAACTCGTCCACTACACCGGTGGCAAGGATCAGGCGGCGGGCCTGGAACGTGCCGTTGCATTGGGTGCTTACGCTGAATTCATCCAATTGACCCGTGGCCTGCAGCACGTTGTCCTGCACCCAGGTGACGCTTGGGTACTCCATCAACTGGCTGCGACCTTCAGCGGCAATCACCTGTGGCGGCTGGCCGTCCTGCCCAAGAAAACCATGGGAGGTGGCCGCAAAACGGTTACGCCGTTGCCCCCCATCAATCACCAGTACCTTGCGCCGCGCCCGCGCCAATTGCAGGCCCGCTGACAGGCCGGCATAGCTGCCGCCCACGATAATGACGTCATGCATCATGAAAGTGACCCCGAATAAGCTGCGCACGGTTATCCGCGCGCTTTCACGACACACCATATGTTACGTGAAAATACTCCGTCAATAGTCTCGCAACTTTTCAGGTTGCGAAGGATACTTCCGTAGGAATCGACCTGAGGTTTTTTGATGAGAAACGACACCCGTCTGTCGCGCATGCTGCACGTGCTGATCCATATGGGACGCCATGAAGGGCGCGCCACCTCGGAAACCATCGCCCAGATGCTCGGCACCAACCCGGTGGTGGTGCGGCGCACCCTCGGGCTGCTCAAGGAAAAAGGCTACGTACGCTCGGAAAAGGGCCATCAGGGCGGCTGGTGCCTGGGCAAGCCCTTGAGTGAAATCACCCTGCTGGACATTCACAATGCCCTGGGCACGCCGTCGATCTTCGCGATTGGCCTGTCCACCGACCATCCGGAATGCCTGGTGGAACAGGCTGTGAATGCCGCGCTCACGGATGCCTTCGAACAGGCCCAGGCGCTGCTGCTCAAGCGCCTGGGCAAAGTCACCCTGGCGCAATTGGCCGAGGATTTCGACGAACGTTATCGCGTCGCAATGTTGCCCTAGCGCTGCGCGGGAATACGAATATCACCGGCGCGGCACTGGGTTTTTACGCTGCGCGGGCAACCGGCGAACGCCAGGTCCTTGGTCAGGCACACCCGCACTTCCGACAGCACCTTGCCTTTGCAAATCACCGCCAGCCCGTGGTTGCCCATGCGAGGGTTACTTTCGCGGAACAGTGCCTCGATCTCACGGGCTTGCAACGAGGGCGGCGTATTGAACGGCTGCAGTTGCTGCGGAATGTTCACCACCCCCAGCGCCGCGTCGGTTTTTTCCAGGTAGGCCAAGGGCCCCAGCCCGCTGCAGCTGCCATGCTTGGCCCATTCGTGGCGCAGCAGAGAGCGGGTAGGGAACAGCGCCGCACCCTTGTCGACCGCTTCACGGCTCAATTGCGCCTGCGGCGCGCACGACGCCGGCCACCCTCCCCGCGCGTACTGCGGCCATAGGCCATGCAACACAAACCCGTAGCCCTTGCCCGAGCACTGTTCGTTGTCCGGGTGCGTCAGGCAAAAGGTGGGTGACCAGGACAACGACAGCACGTAAAAATCAAATTCCCCAGGCGTCCCTTGGCTTCGTGGGGCCGCCATTGCACTTGTGGCCATTACAAGCCACAACGCCATCCAGTATTTCATCCGCATGATCCTTGCAAAGAGAAAACCCTATCGCGCCTAGCCCGGCAGATGGGGGTTACGTTGTAGCACCTTGTCCAGGATTCGATCGGTTTTCAGCGCCTCGATGGCCAACGACGGATGCTCGGCTTCGCCACGAATATGCGCGTTCATTGCCAGCACGTGATGCCACTGGATATGGGCGTGGCACGGCACTTCCAACACTTCATTGACCTCGCCTTCAAGGCGTATCGGCTGATCTTCAAAGACTGAGAACTGGATGCGGCCAAGGCTGCCGATCAGCTCCACCCGGTCTTCGCGACGATCCGCGACAAAGTTCCAGCAGCCCATGCCCAGTGCACCCGAAGTGAACGTCCAGCACGCCGTCACCGCGTCCTCGGCGGCATAACGCCCGGCCTGGCGCGCAGTAAATCCGCTGACTTCAACGATATCGCCCGCCAGGTACTGGAACAGGTCGAACCCATGGCTGGCCAGGTCGGCAAAGTAACCACCACCGGCAATGGCCGGATCGATGCGCCAATTGGCGGCGCTGACATCAGCCGCAGCGGCGGGTTTACACAGGTTCCAGGTCAGTTGGCGCAGTTCGCCGATGCGCCCCTCGCGCAGCCAATCACGCACTTGCTGGAAGCGCGGCAGCGAACGGCGGTAGTAGGACACAAACAAATGCAGGCCGGCACGCTCGAAGGTGCGTTGCATCAACGCACTTTGCTCGGCATTCAGGGACATGGGTTTCTCGACACAGCAATGCTTGCCGGCCGCCGCCACCATCAGGCTGTATTCGAGGTGACTGTCGGGCGGTGTGGCGATGTAGACCGCGTCCACCTCAGGGTCGTCGATCAGCGCCTGGGCGTCGGTGTAGAAACGCGCAATGCCATGGCGCGCCGCATAATCGCGCACGGCGTCCTCACGACGCCCCATCACGGCCACCAGGGCCGAACCTGGCGCTTTATAGAACGCGGGTCCACTCTTTAACTCAGTGACGCTGCCACAGCCGATCATGCCCCAACGTACGGTGGTCATCAGTTCTCCTCGCGGGTTTTCATCAATCGGGCAGTATCCACGTACCGACCGTCCCGTGCCACAACCGCTTAGCATGACAATTGCATTACACTTTTATGACATTCATCCCACTGCGGGGGCACAGACGATGAAAATACGTGCAACAGTCATTTGTGAACACGAGGGGCATATCCTCTTCGTCCGCAAGGCCCGGTCAAAATGGGCCTTGCCGGGCGGCAAGGTCGAACGCGACGAACGTCCGGTGGGCGCTGCCGAACGCGAGCTGCAAGAAGAAACCGGACTGAACGTGGACGGCTTGCTGTATTTGCAGGAGCTGAAGGCGCGCGACACCGTGCATCATGTGTTCGAGGCTTCGGTGGTGAACATCTCCGATGCCCGGCCGCTGAACGAGATCGTCGATTGCCAGTGGCAGGCGTATGGCGCGGTGGATCAACTGGACACTACCGACGCTACCCGGCATATCGTCAAATCCTTTCTGCGCCGCCTGTAGCTTTAATGTGCGTGCCCTGTGTCACCTCGTTAGCCACTCAGACATCCAACGGGAACTTTGCCAGGAAATAACCGCCTGAATCCGGTAGGCTCACCCTTTTCACTCAAGGAGTTACTTCCCATGGCCAAAGCCACCGCCCGTCACATCCTCGTTTCCACTGAAGACAAGTGCAACGAACTCAAGGCCCAAATCGAAGGCGGCGCTGATTTCGCAGAAATCGCCAAAGCCAACTCCAGCTGCCCATCCAGCCGCGACGGCGGTAACCTGGGTTCGTTTGGTCCAGGCCAAATGGTCAAGGAATTCGACACCGTCGTATTCAGCGCCCCGGTCAACACCGTGCAAGGCCCGGTAAAAACCCAGTTCGGCTACCACCTGCTGGAAGTCACCAGCCGCCAGGACTGATTCAGTCTGCGCTGGTGCTTTAAACAACGGCCCGCCTTTTGGTGGGCCGTTGTGCATCTGGTGACTGGCGACGTGCAAGCCAATAGCGTACAAACCCCTATTCTTCTACACGCGGCGTTCAAGGCTGATAATGCGACTGGCTTTTTCTACCCTGTTTAGCTCTACCCTGGCCCTGCTGCTGGCCAGTACCGCCGTGATCGCGGCGCCCCAACCGTACCTGACGGTGTACGGCGAACCGGCCAAGTACCCTGCCGGTTTCACGCATTTTGACTACGCCAATCCCAACGCCCCCAAAGGCGGCAGCCTCAAGCGCTCGGCCATCGAGATCGGGCGCTTTGACCATGTGCTGCCGTATATCGACAAAGGCATCGGCGTGTCCCAGGTCGACGGCTGGCTCTACTCCCCCCTGGCCCAACGCTCCCTCGACGAGCCGTATACGGTCTACGGCCTGGTCGCGGAGAAGATGGAGCGCGCCGACGATGGCCTGTCGCTGCGCTTCTACCTCAACCCCAAGGCACGTTTTGCCGACGGCACGCCCATCACCGCCGAAGACGTGCGCTACAGCTTCGACCTGCTGATGACCCAAGGCAGCCTGCGTTTTCGCACCCTGTTCGCCGACGTCAAGCACGTCGAGGTCGAAGGCGAACGCCAGGTGCGCTTCGACTTTTCCAGCAACGAAAACCGCACCCTGCCCCTGGACATCGCCACCCTGCCGGTCTTCCCCGAGCACTACTGGAAAACCCGCGATTTCGCCAACGGCGGCGGCTACGAGGCCCCGCTCGGCAGCGGCCCTTACAAAATCAGCAAGATCGACTCCGGCAGCACCATTACCTTCACCCGCGATCCGGATTGGTGGGGCAAGGACCTGCCCGTCAGCCGTGGCCTGTACAACTTCAACCAGCTGAGCCTGGAGTATTTCGGCGACACCGAAGTGGCGCGCCAGGTGCTGCGTGGCGGCGCCTACGACTTCAACCGCGAGTTTTCCGCCACCGGTTATTCCATCGGCTACAACGGCCCGGCCCTCGATGATGGCCGCCTGCAACGTGCGCATTTGGCCAAGGAGATGCCGCAACCGGCCCAGGGTTATGTGTTCAACGTGCAAAAACCGATGTTCAAGGACCGCCGCGTGCGCCAGGCCCTGGCGATGCTGTGGGACTTCGAATGGGCCAACCGGCAGATGATGCGCAATATGTACATCCGCCAACAGAGCTTTTTCTCCAACAGTCCCCTGGCCGCCAGCCAACTGCCGACCCAAGAGGAATTGGCGATTCTTGAACCATTGCGCGGCCAAGTGCCCGACGAAGTGTTCACCCAGGTGTTCAAGGCCCCGGTAACCGACGGCAGCGGCATGATCCGCGACAAGCAATTGCAGGCCCTGGCCCTGCTGGAACAAGCCGGCTGGACACCCAAGGGCGACAAACTGGTCAACGCCGAAGGCGAGCCGCTGGAATTCACCTTCCTCAATGCCCAAGCCGGCATGGAGCGCCTGTTGCTGCCGTACAAGCGCAACCTGGCGCAGATCGGCATCACCCTGAATATCCGCCGCATCGACTCCTCCCAGTACGTGAACCGGATCATGGCCCGCGACTACGACATGATCGTCATTGGCTTTCCGGTCAGCACGTCTCCGGGGATGGAGCTGTACAACTACTTCGGCTCGGACGCCGCCTTTGACCCCGGCGCCAACAACTACATGGTGCTCCAGGACCCGGCCGTCGACAGCCTGATCAAAGGCCTGGTCAAGGCCGACACCCAGGCGCAGATGCTCACCTACGCCCACGCCCTGGACCGCGTGCTGCAATGGAGCTACCTGTGGATTCCAAACTTCTACCCACCGGGCACCTCCGCCGCGTGGTGGAACCGCTTCGGCCGGCCCGCCATCGAGGCGAAGAACGATGAAGCCCTGGAAACCTGGTGGGAGATCAGCCCCACGCCGCTGACCAACGAACAGATGAAACAACGCACAGGGAGCCACTGATGTTTGCTTATATCGTGCGGCGCCTGCTGCTGATCATCCCGACGCTGGTGATCATCCTCTTGGTGAACTTCGTGATCGTCCAAGCCGCACCGGGTGGCCCGGTGGAACAGGCTATCGCCCACCTGCAAGGCGTCGGCGGCGGCGGTATCGGTGGTTCCGGTGGCGAAGGCCCCAGCACCGGCTCCCGTGCCAGCCGTGGCCTGGACCCGAAGCTGATCAAGGACATCGAAAAGCAATACGGCTTCGACAAGCCCGCCCCGGAACGTCTGTGGCTGATGCTCAAGAACTATGCCCAGTTGGACTTCGGCAACAGCTTCTTTCGCGGCAAGACCGTGATCGACCTGATCCTCGAAAAAATGCCGGTCACCATTTCCCTTGGTCTGTGGGCCACGCTGATCACCTACCTGGTGTCGATCCCCCTGGGGATTCGCAAGGCGGTGCGTCACGGCAGCAGCTTTGATGTGTGGAGCAGCACCGCCATCGTCATCGGCTATGCGATGCCGGCATTTCTGTTTGCGATGTTCCTGATCGTGGTCTTCGCCGGGGGCACTTCGCTGAACTGGTTCCCGGTGCGCGGCCTGGTCTCGGAGAACTTCGACGAGCTGAGCACCGTGGGCAAGATCGCCGACTACTTCTGGCATCTGGTCCTGCCGGTGTCGTCGCTGGTGATCGGCGGCTTCGCCACCTTGACCATCCTCACCAAAAACTCGTTCCTCAATGAAATCACGCGCCAGTACGTGGTGACCGCCCGCGCCAAAGGCCTGAGTGAAAGACGGGTGCTATACGGCCACGTGTTTCGCAACGCCATGTTGCTGGTGATCTCCGGCATCCCCCAGGCGTTTATCGCGGTGTTCTTTGCCGGTTCCCTGCTGATCGAGGTGATCTTCTCCCTCGACGGCCTGGGCCGCATGAGTTACGAAGCCGCGCTGTCCCGGGATTACCCGGTGGTGTTCGGTTCGCTGTTTATCTTCACGCTCTTCGGCCTCTTGATAAAACTTATCGGTGACCTCTGCTACACCCTGGTGGACCCGCGTATCGACTTCGCCGCGAGGAACGCCTGATGCTTAATCTGTCCCCTGTAGCCCGTCGACGTTTCGAACGGTTCAAGAAGAACCGGCGCGGCTGGTGGTCACTGTGGCTGTTTATTGGCCTGTTTATCCTGACCCTCGGCGGCGAATTGATCGCCAATGACAAACCTCTGGTGCTGAGCTTCAAGAACGAGCTGTATTTCCCGGTGTTCAAGCGCTACACCGAGCAGCAATTCGGTGGTCAGCTGCCGTTCCAGGCCGACTACCGCAGTGACTACGTGCAAAAGCTGATCAAGCAGGACGGCGGCTGGATGCTGTTTCCGCCAATCCCGTTCAGTGAAGACACACCCAACTACGAACTGACCCGCCCTGCCCCCAGCCCGCCCTCGGCGGTGAACTGGCTGGGCACCGATGACCAGTCGCGGGATGTGTTGGCACGGGTGATCTTTGGCGCGCGGGTGTCGATCCTGTTTGCCCTGGCGCTCACCGCCATCAGCGCGGCGATCGGCATTGCGGCGGGCGCGTTGCAGGGCTACTACGGCGGCTGGGTCGACCTGATCGGCCAGCGCGTGCTGGAGGTGTGGTCGGGGCTGCCGGTGCTGTACCTGCTGATCATCCTGTCGGGGTTTGTCGAGCCGAATTTCTGGTGGTTGCTGGGGATCATGGCGCTGTTTTCCTGGCTGGCCCTGGTGGACGTGGTGCGCGCCGAGTTTCTCCGAGGGCGCAACCTGGAATACGTCAAGGCCGCACGGGCCCTGGGTTTGGGCGACGGCAAGATCATCCGCCGGCATATCCTGCCCAACGCCATGACCGCCACCTTGAGCTACCTGCCATTTATCCTGACCGGTGCGATTTCCACCTTGAGCGCCCTGGACTTCCTTGGCTTCGGCATGCCCGCAGGCAGCGCGTCCCTGGGCGAACTGATCGCCCAGGGCAAGCAGAACCTGCAAGCGCCGTGGCTGGGGCTGACGGCGTTTTTCACACTGGCGCTGATCCTGTCGCTGCTGGTCTTTATCGGCGAGGCATTGCGTGATGCCTTCGACCCACGCTCATGAGTGACGGCGAGATGAACCTGATCGAAATTCGCGACCTCAGCGTCGCTTTCAGCGGCCAGACCGTGGTGCGCACTCTCAGTCTGGATGTACGCCCCGGCGAATGCCTGGCACTGGTGGGCGAGTCGGGCTCGGGCAAGTCGGTGACCGCCCACTCGATCCTGCAACTGCTGCCCGAGGCTGGCACTCAAACCACGGGGTCCATTCGTTACCGTGGCCAGGAGTTGGTGGGCGCCTCGGCATCCACCTTGCAAAAACTGCGCGGCGACCGCATCGCAATGATCTTCCAGGAGCCCATGACCTCCTTGAACCCGCTGCACAGCATCGAAAAGCAGATCGGCGAAACCCTGCTGCTGCACAAGGGCCTGGGAGGCAAGGCCGCGCAAGCGAGGATCCTGGAGTTGTTGGACCTGGTGGGCATCCAGCATCCCGAAAAACGCCTCAAGGCCTACCCCCACCAACTGTCCGGCGGGCAACGCCAGCGCGTGATGATCGCCATCGCCCTGGCCTGCGAGCCGGAACTGCTGATCGCCGACGAACCCACCACGGCGCTGGATGTGACCGTGCAGCGCAAGATCCTGCTGCTGCTCAAGTCCCTGCAACAACGCCTGGGCATGTCATTGTTGCTGATCAGCCATGACCTCAACCTGGTGCGCAGCATTGCCCAGCGCGTGTGCGTGATGAAGGCCGGTGAGATCGTCGAACAGGCCGATTGCCAGACCCTGTTCAACGCGCCGCAACATCCCTACAGCCGCCTGTTGCTGGACGCAGAGCCCGCGGGCGATGCGTTGTGCAGCGATGAACGCGAGACGGTGTTGCAAGTGGATGACCTGACCGTGCAATTCCCCCTCGGCGGTGGCCTGTTCCAGCGCAAGACCTACTTGCGCGCCGTGGATGGCATCAGCCTCAGCGTGCAGCGCGGCAAGACCTTGGGCATCGTCGGCGAGTCCGGCTCGGGCAAGTCCACGCTGGGCCAGGCGATCCTGCGCCTGCTGGACTCCACCGGCAGCATTCGCTTCCAGGGTGAAGCCCTCGACCCGCTCAATCATCAGCAAATGCGCCCGTGGCGCAAACAGATGCAAGTGGTGTTTCAAGACCCTTACGGCAGCCTCAGCCCGCGCATGACCGTGGAGCAGATCATCAGCGAAGGCCTGGAGGTGCATGCGCCGTGCAGCCTGGCCGAGCGCGACGCACAAGTGGTGCAGGTGCTCAAGGATGTGGGCCTCGACCCAGAAACGCGCCACCGCTACCCCCATGAATTCTCCGGCGGCCAGCGCCAACGCATCGCCATCGCCCGCGCGCTGGTGCTGAAACCGGCGCTGATGCTGCTGGACGAACCCACCTCGGCCCTGGACCGTACGGTGCAAAAACAAGTGGTGGCATTGCTGCGTGAGCTGCAAGAGAAGTACGGCCTGACCTACCTGTTTATCAGCCACGACCTGGCGGTGGTACGGGCCATGGCCCATGACATGCTGGTGATCAAGGACGGCAAGGTGGTGGAGGCTGGCGCGAGCCATCAGGTGTTTGATGCGCCGCAGCATCCGTACACCCAGGAGCTGTTGGCGGCGGCCTGCGGGCTGTCGACATGAGTACCCGCCTCACGGATTACCAACAGGTTCGCGGCCTCGCGATCCAGTCGCTGTTCGAGATCATCGAGCAGTCCAGCGAAGGCACGGTGATTGTCGACCGCGACGCGAACATCGTGTGGATGAACGAGCGCTACGCCAAGCGTTTCGGCCTGAAAAGCGCCGACGAAGCCATCGGCCAGCCGTGCGAACAGGTGATCGCCAACAGCCTGTTGCGCCAAGTGGTGCGCAATGATCAGCCGATCCTGCTGGATATTCAGGACACGCCCAAAGGCCCGTTG
This sequence comes from Pseudomonas nabeulensis, assembly GCF_004682045.1. GTDB lineage: Bacteria > Pseudomonadota > Gammaproteobacteria > Pseudomonadales > Pseudomonadaceae > Aquipseudomonas > Aquipseudomonas nabeulensis. The sequence goes on along the minus strand of NZ_QUZT01000028.1, from coordinate 39,857 downwards.
GTGGTGATGCGCCTGCCGATCCACGACGATGCCGGCGCGGTGATCGGCGCCATCGGCTTTGCGCTGTTTGATGAGCTGCGCAACCTGTCGCCGTTGATCGAACGCTACCTGAGCATGCAGCAGGAGTTGGCCTCGACCCGTTCGTTGTTGCGCTCACGCCAGAGCAAGTACAACTTCGCGCACTTTATCGGCACCAGCGCTGCCAGCCTCGAAGTAAAACGCCGCGCACGGCGCAGTGCCAGCGCCGACTCGCCGGTGTTGCTGCTGGGGGAAACCGGCACCGGCAAGGAGTTGCTGGCCCAGGCGATTCACGGCGCGTCAAACCGCGCGCACAAGGCGTTTGTCAGCATCAACAGTGCGGCGATTCCCGCCGACCTGCTGGAAGCAGAGTTTTTCGGCACCGCACCGGGCGCGTTTACCGGCGCCGACCGCAAGGGCCGTCCCGGCAAGTTTCAGATTGCCCAGGGCGGCACGCTATTCCTCGATGAAATCGGCGATATGCCCCTGCCGCTGCAAAGCAAATTGCTGCGGGTGTTGCAGGAAAAGGAATTCGAGCCGGTGGGCTCCAACGAAATGCTGCACAGCGATGTGCGCGTGATTGCCGCCACGTCGATGGACCTGGAAGCGGCGATCAAGCGCGGCGAGTTTCGCGCGGATTTGTATTACCGGCTAAATGTGCTGCCGATCCAGGTCCCGCCGTTGCGCGAGCGGCTGGACGATATTCCGGCGCTGAGCGAAGCGATTCTGGAGGAACTGCGCAGCCAGCATGAGCTGGACCGTGAAGCCCTGGCGTTGCTGGCACAGCATGCATGGCCGGGGAATATTCGTGAGCTGCGCAATGTGCTGGAGCGGGCGGCGTTGTTGAGTGATGACCTGGTGTTGAATGCCCAGGACCTGCGCGCCGCCATCGGCACATTTACGCCTGTGGAGCGCAATGCCGTGGCGTCGTTTGAAGGGGAGCATTTCAGTGCGGCGCGGGAGCGGTTTGATCGGCAGGTCATTGCAGCGGCGCTGAGTGCCTGCGAGGGGAATGTGGTGGAAGCGGCCAAGCGGTTGGGGCTGGGGCGGTCGACGTTGTACAAGAAGATGGTGGCGTTGGGCATCGCCCAGTCTCTTTAAGGAGACTCAACTCTCAAAAACAAGACACTCTAATGTGGGAGGGGGCTTGCCCCCGATGAGGGAGTGTCAGTTGGCACATGGGACAGCTGACACACTGCTATCGGGGGCAAGCCCCCTCCCACATTTGCCCTCATTTGTCTCGAGATAGAGACACCATTCGAAATTCAGATTTAAACTTCGAAAAAAAACCTTTTATTTCAATAAGTTAGTGATTTGGCACACATCTCGCTATAGCCCCTTCCTACAGCAACACCCCACAACAATAACAATCCGATCTGGAGACACTCCATGAGTGTAATCATCGCCCTGGCAGCCCTGGCGCTGCTGATGCTGGCTGCCTACCGTGGCTATAGCGTTATCCTGTTTGCCCCCATCGCCGCCCTCGGCGCGGTGCTGCTCACCGACCCGTCCGCCGTCGCCCCTGCCTTTACCGGGGTGTTTATGGAAAAGATGGTCGGCTTTATCAAACTGTATTTCCCGGTGTTCCTGCTCGGTGCAGTGTTCGGCAAGCTGATTGAGCTATCGGGCTTTTCCCGTTCGATTGTGGCCGCCGCGATCCGCCTGCTCGGCACTCGCCAGGCGATGCTAGTGATCGTGTTGGTCTGCGCTCTGCTCACCTACGGCGGCGTGTCGCTGTTTGTGGTGGTGTTTGCGGTGTACCCGTTCGCCGCCGAGATGTTTCGCCAGAGCAATATTCCCAAGCGCCTGATCCCGGCAACCATCGCCCTGGGTGCGTTCTCGTTCACCATGGACGCCCTGCCCGGCACGCCGCAGATCCAGAACATCATGCCCAGCACCTTTTTCAACACCACTGCCTGGGCCGCGCCGTGGCTGGGGCTGATCGGCACGATCTTTGTGTTCTGCACCGGCATGCTGTACCTGGCGCGCCAGCGCAACAAGGCGCAGCGGGCGGGTGAAGGCTATGGCACCGAGTTGCGCAACGAGCCGGAAACGGCGGACAACCTGGCCCTGCCCAACCCCTGGATCGCGCTGTCGCCGTTGATTCTGGTGGGCGTGATGAACCTGCTGTTCACCCACTGGATTCCGCAGTGGTACGGCAAGACCCACAGCCTCAGCCTGCCGGGCATGAGCGCGCCGGTCACCACCGAAATCGCCAAGCTCACCGCCATCTGGGCGGTGCAGGCGGCATTGCTGGTGGGCATTGTCATGGTACTGGTGTTTGGCTGGTCGGCAATCAAGAGCAAGCTCGCCGAAGGCAGCAAAAGCGCGGTCAGCGGCGCGTTGCTGGCGGCGATGAACACCGCGTCGGAATACGGTTTTGGTGCGGTGATCGCGTCTCTTCCGGGCTTTCTGGTGCTGGCGGACTGGCTCAAGGGCATCCCCAACCCGCTGGTCAACGAAGCGATTACCGTGACCCTGCTGGCCGGCATCACCGGTTCTGCCTCGGGCGGCATGAGCATCGCCCTGGCGGCCATGTCCGAAAGCTTTATTTCGGCGGCCCATGCGGCCAATATCCCCCTTGACGTGCTGCACCGCGTCGCGGCCATGGCCAGTGGCGGCATGGACACCCTGCCCCACAACGGCGCGGTGATCACGCTGCTGGCGGTCACCGGCCTGACCCACCGCGAAGCCTACAAGGACATTTTCGGCATCACGATCATCAAGACCCTTGCGGTGTTCGTGGTGATCGGTACTTTCTACGCCACCGGCATTGTGTGAGGTTTGTATGACGACATTGAACGGCAAGACCGCCCTGGTTACCGGCTCCACCAGCGGCATCGGCTTGGGCATTGCGCTGAGCCTGGCCAAGGCCGGCGCCAACCTGATCCTCAACGGCTTCGGCGACGCCAGCGCGGTGATCGCCCAGGTGCAGGCATTCGGCGGCAAGGTCGGCCATCACCCGGCGGACGTCAGCGACCCGGCACAGATCGCCGATATGATCGCCTATGCCGAGCGTGAATTTGGCGGCGTGGATATCCTGGTCAACAACGCCGGGATCCAGCATGTGGCGGCGGTGGAGGATTTTCCGGCAGAGCGCTGGGACTCGATTATCGCGATCAACCTGTCCTCGGTGTTCCACAGCACGCGCTTGAGCTTGCCGGAAATGAAGGCCAAGGGCTGGGGGCGGATCGTCAATATCGCCTCGGTGCATGGCCAGGTCGGTTCGGTGGGCAAGGCGGCGTATGTAGCGGCCAAGCATGGCGTCATCGGCTTGACCAAGGTGGTGGGCCTGGAAACGGCCACCAGCAATGTGACCTGCAACGCCATCTGCCCCGGCTGGGTGCTGACGCCGCTGGTGCAGAAGCAGATTGATGATCGTGCGGCCAAGGGTGTGAGCGCGCAGCAGGCCCAGCATGATTTGCTGGCGGAGAAGCAGCCGTCGCTGGAGTTTGTGACGCCGCCGCAGTTGGGGGAACTCGTACTGTTCCTGTGCAGTGAAGCCGGCAGCCAGGTGCGTGGCGCCGCGTGGAACATTGATGGCGGTTGGTTGGCTCAGTAACCCCAGACACTGGAGATTCAAATGTGGGAGGGGGCTTGCCCCCGATGAGGGAGTGTCAGCTGATACATGTGGTGCCTGATGCACCGCAATCGGGGGCAAGCCCCCTCCCACATTGGTCCTCCATTGGCTGGTTGATTTCATACAAGAACAAGAGATGTATTTATGTCCGACATCCTCTGGCAACCCTCCCCGGAACGCATCGCCACCACGCGCATGGACCAGTTCCGCCGCTACATCAACGAGCGCTACAACCTCCAGCTCGCCGACTACCCCGCCCTGCACCAGTGGAGCATCGACCAACGCCCCGACTTCTGGCAGGCCATCGTCGCGTTCTTCGACGTGCACTTTCGCAGCCCGCCCACCGAGACCTTGATCGAAGGCACTGAAATGCCCAGCGCCCAGTGGTTCCCCGGCGCCACCCTGAACTTCGCCGAACATCTGCTGCGCCGTCGCGACGATCACCCTGCCGTGGTGGCCGTCAGCGAAGACGGCCAGCGCGAACAACTGACCTACGCCGAACTGGCCGCCCATGTGGCAGGCCTACAGAAAAGCCTGCGGGCTGCTGGCGTGACCCAAGGCGACCGGGTGGCCGCGTGCATGCCCAACACCTGGCAAACCCTGGTCGGCATGCTCGCCACCACCAGCCTCGGCGCGATCTGGTCGTGTTCTTCGCCCGACTTCGGCACCCAAGGCGTGATCGACCGTTTTGGCCAGATCGAGCCCAAGGTGCTGATCACCTGCGCCGGGTATCGGTATGCCGGCAAAGAGATCGACCAGACCGCCAAGCTCAATGAAATCCTTGAGCGCCTGCCGTCCCTGGAGCAACTGATCATCGTGCCGTATGCCAAACCCCAGGCACGGGTCGAGGACTATCGCACCCATGCCAGGATCGCGCTGTGGAGCGATTTCTACCCACCCGGCGGTGCGCCGGATTTTGTCGCGGTGCCCTTCGACCACCCGCTGTACATCCTGTATTCCAGCGGCACCACCGGCGTGCCCAAGTGCATCATCCACGGCACCGGCGGCGTATTGCTCACGCACCTGAAAGAACACGGCCTGCACGCCGACCTGAGCCGCGACGACTGCCTGTTCTACTACACCACCTGCGGCTGGATGATGTGGAATTGGCTGGTGTCGGTGCTGGCCATCGGCGCCACGGCAGTGCTGTATGACGGCTCGCCGTTTCACCCAGGAGCGGAACGCTTGATCGACTTGATTGACGCAGAAAAGATCAACGTCTTCGGCACCAGCCCCAAGTTTCTCGCCACCCTGGAAAAAGCCGGCTTGCAACCACGACTCAGCCATGACCTGGGCAGCCTCAAGGGGTTGATATCCACCGGTTCACCGCTGTCGCCGCAGAGCTATGACTACGTGTACCGCGAGATCAAAAGCGAGCTGTGCCTGTCCTCCATGTCCGGCGGCACGGATATCGTTTCCTGCTTTGTGATCGGTAACCCGGTGCTGCCGGTACGACGCGGCGAGATGCAGTGCAAGAGCCTGGCGATGGCCATCGAGGTCTGGGACGACCAGGGCCAATCGTTGGTCGGTGAGAAAGGTGAGCTGGTGTGCACCCGGCACTTCCCGGCGATGCCAATCGGCCTCTGGAATGATCCGGACCAGAAGAAGCTGCGGGCCTCGTATTTCAGCCAGTTTCCCGGCGTGTGGGCTCAGGGTGACTACGCCGAGCAACGGCCAAACGGCAGCCTGCTGATTCATGGGCGTTCCGACGCGGTGCTCAACCCTGGCGGCGTACGCATCGGCACGGCCGAGATCTATCGCCAGGTGGAAAAAGTCCCGCAGGTGCTGGAAAGCCTGGCCATCGGCCAACGCTGGCAGGACGACGTGCGCGTGGTGCTGTTTGTGCGCCTCGACGATGGCGTCGAGCTGGATGACGCGCTGCAACAGCACATCCGCCAGGTTATCCGCGCCAACACCACGCCACGGCATGTGCCGGCGAAGATCGTCGCTGTCATGGATATCCCCCGCACCATCAGTGGGAAAATCGTCGAATTGGCGGTGCGTAATGTCGTACACGGCGAACCCGTGAAAAACACCGATGCGCTGGCCAACCCGCAGGCACTGGAGGCGTTTCGCAATCGCCCTGAATTGGCTGATGGATGAAAGGTTTCAGCCCTGACACACGCGTTTGAAGACAAATCCCCAATGCATGCTATTTTTCGGGGGTAGTCACCTGTTCACCCCTCACGGGATAATGGGTGTTGTCATCTTTCAAAGCGTTACGCTCAGGGCTTTTACATGAAGGAAACATCCACCGTCAGCGAAACCGCCGCATTGATTGCGCGGTTGGACTGGGCACACAGCCCGCTCGGTGAGGCCAACGATTGGCCGCAAAGCCTGCGCACCGCGGTGGACATCGTCGTCCACTCGCCGATGCCCATGTTGCTGCTATGGGGCAGCCAACTCACCCAACTCTACAACGACGGCTTCGCCGCGCTCGCGGGCAACAAGCACCCTGAGGCCCTCGGCCAACCGGCGCACCAGACGTGGCCGGAACTGGAGAGCTTCACCGGGCCGATCTACGAGGCGGTGCTCGACGGCCAGGTACGCACCTTCACCGAACAGCGCTTTATCCTGCAACGCAACAATCGCGACACCGAAATCTGGCTGGACCTGACCTACAGCCCGATTCGCGATGAAAGCGCCCGCGTGGCCGGTATCCTGGTCACCGCCATCGAGACCAACGAACGCCGCAAGGCCCGGCACAACACCGAGCAACGCCTGCAACTGGCACTGGCGGCGACCGACGCAGTGGGCACCTGGGATTGGGATATCGGCGAAGACCGCTTTATCGCCGATGCCCACTTTGCCTACCTGCACGGCGTCGACCCCAGCGAATCCGGCCAACTGCCCATCAGCGAATACCTGCACGGCGTGCACCCCGAAGACCGTGGCATGGTGGCGCGCAGCATCAAGCACTGCATCACCTTCGGCACTGAATACGCCGAGGAATACCGCCTGATGCAAGCCAACGGCCAGGTACGCTGGGTGTTTGCCCGAGGGCGTTGCTACAAAGACCATCAAGGCCGGCCGGCACGTTTCCTTGGCGCCGCCTTGGACCTGACCGAGCGCAAACACACCGAGCAGGCCCTGCTCAACCTCAACGAAACCCTCGAAGAGCGCGTAGCCCAGCGCACCCAGGCGCTGGCGGAGGCCAACCAGCGTCTGCAAAACGAGATGTTCGAACGCGAGCGCGCCGAAGATGCCCTGCGCCATGCGCAAAAGATGGAAGCCGTGGGCCAGCTCACCGGCGGCATCGCCCACGACTTCAACAATATGCTCACCGGCATCATCGGCAGCCTGGATCTGATGCAGCGCTATATCGCCGCCGGGCGCAGCGACGAGATCGGGCGTTTTACCGATGTGGCCGTGTCGTCGGCCCATCGTGCGGCGGCCCTCACCCACCGCTTGCTGGCGTTCTCGCGGCGCCAGTCACTGGACCGACGTCCGCTGGACCCAAACCAGTTAGTGGTGTCTCTGGAAGACTTGTTCCGCCGCACCAAAGGCGCACATATCAGCCTCAAGATGCAACTGGGTCGGGATATCTGGCCAGTCAATACCGATGCCAGCCAACTGGAAAACGCTCTGCTCAACCTGGTGATCAACGCCCGCGACGCCATGCCCGATGGCGGCGAACTGCTGATCGAAACCGCCAACAGCTACCTGGACGGCACCGACATCACCACGATTGAACCGGTTAAAGCCGGCGACTACGTGATGCTCGGCGTGTGCGACAACGGCACGGGTATGGCGCCGAAGATCCTCGCCAAGGCGTTCGACCCGTTCTTCACCACCAAGCCCATCGGGCAGGGCACCGGCCTGGGCCTGTCGATGATCTACGGCTTTGCCCAGCAATCCGGGGGGCATGTGACCATTCACAGCGAACCGGGCCAGGGCACGTGTGTACGCCTTTACTTGCCGCGCCTGCATGGCACCTCGCTGGAATGCACGCTGCCCGCCACCTCAAGCGAAGCGCCGGTGGCCCTGGCCGGTGAAGCCGTGGTGGTAGTCGAGGACGACCCGGCGGTGCGCATGCTGGTGGTCAATGTGCTGGATGAACTGGGCTACACCGCGCACCAAGCGGCGGATGCACGCACGGCGCTGCCGTTGCTGGAGTCGGACTTGCGCGTGGACTTGCTGGTGACCGACGTCGGCCTGCCGGGCATGAATGGCCGGCAACTGGCGGAAATCGCCCGCCAGCATCGCCCAGGCCTGCGCGTCTTATTCATGACCGGCTATGCGGAAAAAGCCGCCGAGCGCCAGGGTTTCCTGGAGGACGGCATGGACATGGTGGCCAAGCCGTTTTCCATTGACCTGCTGGCCACGAAAATCCGCAGCATGATCAACGTCGTCGAATGAGTTCAGGCATAATCGCGCGCCGTCGCCCACCTGGTAGAGATCAATGAAAGCCCAAGCCCGTCATATCCTGGTGAAAACCAGCGAAGAAGCCGAACAACTCAAGCAGCGCATTGCCAAGGGCGAAGCCTTTGATGTGCTGGCCAAGAAGTACTCCACCTGCCCATCGGGCAAACGTGGCGGGGACTTGGGCGAGATTCGGCCGGGGCAAATGGTGGGAGCGATTGATGCGGTGATCTTCAAGAAGCCGCTGCGGGTGGTGCATGGGCCGATCAAGAGCAAGTTTGGGTATCACTTGGTGCAGGTGTTTTACCGGGATTGAGGGTTTGGCTCAAGACCGCTATCGGGGGCAAGCCCCCTCCCACACTGGATTGGGGGCACAGTCAAATGTGGGAGGGGGCTTGCCCCCGATCCGCCACAGGCGGCCATTCACCGCGGAATCAAAGCCCCCGCCACCTGAATCACCCGACTCGCCAACCGATGCCCAGCGACCGCTGCCTGCTCCGGCGAGCCCCCCTTCAACCGACAAGCCAAATACGCCGCACTGAACGAATCCCCCGCCGCCGTGGTATCCACCACCTTCTCAACCTTCATCGCCGGCACCGCAAACCGCTCACCTGCGCAACGCATCAAACACGCATCCGCGCCACGCTTGAGCACCACTTCTTCAATCTGTGGATACGCCGCAAACACCTGCTCACTGTCGGCATAACCAAACAACGCCCGCTCGTCATCCTCGGTCAGCAAGGCGATATCCACCTGCGTCAATACCCGGTGATACGCCGCGCGGGCAGCCTCGACATTCGCCCACAAACGCGGCCGATAGTTGTTGTCGAAGACCACCTTGCCGCCCCGCCGTCGGGTTTCAATCAGCGTTTGCAACAAGCGTTCACGTCCGATGTCCCCCAGCACCGCCAGGGTGATACCGCTGAAATACACCACGTCGTAATCCGGCAACGCTGCCAGGATCGGTTCGGCGGCGGGCGTGGTGAAGCAGTCGCGCACGGCGGCTTCGTTGCGCCAATAGAGAAATTTACGCTCGCCGTTGGCATCGGTCTGGATGCAGTACAAACCCGGCAAGCGTCCGGGCAGGCGCTGGACCATGCCCAGGCCTAGACCTTCATCCGTCCATTGCTGGCACATGGCGTCGCTGAAGCTGTCGTCGCCCAGCGCAGTCACGTAATCGACATGGCCGATGTCGCCCAGCTCCCGGCGCAGATACACCGCCGCGTTCAGGGTGTCGCCGCCGAAGCTCTGGTACAGGCTGCCGTCGGCGCGGTGTTGCAGTTCGATCATGCATTCGCCGATGAGGGCGATTCTTGGGTGGGTGGTCATGGCTAGCATCTCGGGTGGGGCTGATGGCCTCATCGGGGGCAAGCCCCCTCCCACATTGACCGGGTTTTATCTGAAAGAATGCGGTCCAGTGTGGGAGGGGGCTTGCCCCCGATGGGAGCGACTCGGTCTAGAAGCAGGTATGCAAACTCTCGATCACCTGCAACTGCTCGTCCACCAAACACCCCACCTGCCACTTGTCAAAGGTCAGGCACGGATGCGAAGTGCCAAAGGTAATGATGTCGCCAATACGCAACTCCACCCCCGGCGCCACGGTCATGAACGCATGTTGGTCCATCACTGCGGTGACCTTGCACTCGCCGACGTCATCACCTTCTGCCGGCAAGATCCCCGCCTTGTAGCGCTTGAGCGGCACCGGCAATCCGGCGTCGTAGGCCACATCGCGCTTGCCCAGGGCGATCACGGCGAAGCCTGGCTCGGGCAACGATTGCACATGGGCCCAAACCTCCAGCGCCGGGCGCAGGCCTTCGCTGAGGTCGCTGCGGCGATCAAGCACGCAGCATTGCGCGTCCTTGTAGATGCCATGGTCATGGGCCACGTAGCTGCCAGGGCGCAACACACTGAGGAAGCGGCCAGCGGCGTTTTGCGCTTCGAAAGACTCGGCAATCAGGTCATACCAGGCCGAACCCGAGGCGGTGATGATCGGCTTGGGCAGGTCGAAGGAGCCGTTGTTCTGCAGGTCCACCGCCAAACGCACCAGGCTCGCGGCAAAGTCGCGAATACCGCTGATGGCATGCTCGCCGTGAATCACGCCTTCATACCCTTCGATGCCGGTCAGGGCCAGCGCGGGTTGGGCCTTGATCGCCTTGGCCAGCTCACGCACCTCCTGCTCGCTGCGGCACCCGCAACGGCCACCAACCACGCCGTATTCGATCATCACGTTCAGGCGCAGGCCACGGGCGGCAAAGAACAGGCCCAGGTCGGCAACGTTGTCCGGGTGATCGACCATGCAGTGGAAATCAAAATTCTGGTCGGCCAACAAGTCGGCGATCAACGCCATGTTCGGCGCGCCCACCAGTTGGTTGGCCATCAACACCCGGCGCACGCCACCGGCATAGGCGGCGCGGGTTTGCACGGCATTGGCTAGGGTGATGCCCCAGGCGCCTGCCTCGATCTGACGCTGGAACAGCGCCGGCATCATGCTGGTCTTGCCATGGGGCGCAAGCTCGGCGCCGCTGTTGCTGACGAAGTCCTGCATCCAACGGATATTGTGTTCCAGCGCGTCGCGGTGCAGCACCAGGGCCGGCAGGCTGACGTCGCGGACCAGATGGGCGCCAACGGCGGCAGCGCCCTTTTCAACGGCATTGATGGCAGACATGAAATGCTCCTATTCGTTGATGCGACGGGCCAGGTGGTTGGCGCTTTCGATCAACACCCGGCGATAGTCGTTGTAGTTGTTAATGGCATCGGCCCGGGGGGCGACGATGCACAAGGTCGCAATGCTGACACCCTGCGCGTCCCGCACCGGGGCGGCAAAGCAGTGGGTGAAGGTGTCGGCCACGCTGTCGAAGGAAAAGAAACCATCGAGGGTGGCCTGGCGGATTTGCGCCAGGAAGGTATCCAGCGGCAAACGCTGGCCGTCCGGCAGGATAAAGTCGTCGTGGTCGATCAGGTCGACAATCTGCTGGTCACTCAGGTGCCCCAGCAACAGGCGCCCGGAGGCGGTCCAGGGGATCGGTGCGTTCTCGCCGATATCCGAAGAAATGCGGAAATGTCGCTCCCCTTCACGCATCAGTGCCACCGTGTATTTGCGCCCGTTGAGCAGGCACATCTGCGCGGTCTCACGGGTTTGGCTGACGATCTCCTGCAAGGCATGGTCGGCCTCGCGGGTCAGGTCGAAATGACGCAGGTGGGCCTGACCCAGGAAATACAGTTGGCGACCTAGGTAAACGTGGCCGTCCTTGCCGACGGTTTCCAGAATGCGCCGCTCAAGCAGCGACGCGACCAATTCGTAGACCGTGGACTTGGGGCTGCCGATGCCGCTGGCGATATCGTTCGGGCGCAGCGGCTGGCCGATTTCCTTGAGAAAATCGAGGATATCGAACGCGCGGTCCAGGCCTTTGGCGCGGCGTTTGATGGTGTCTTCGGTCATGGCAGTTTGCGTCCGGTCAAAATTCTAGGGTCTGGCTTCGATCCACTGTGGGAGGGGGCTTGCCCCCGATGAGGGAGTGTCAGTTGATGCCTCTGGCGGCTGACACACTGCTATCGGGGGCAAGCCCCCTCCCACATTTGATCTGCGGTGATCTCAAGAGTGGGGCATTTAGCCTTTTTTCTTGTAGGCCACGCAATCGATCTCCACCTTGCAATCCACCATCATATTGGCCTGCACACAGGCCCGTGCCGGTGCATGTTCCGGGGTGAAGTATTCACTGAACACCTTGTTGAAACTCCAGAAGTCCCGTGGGTCTTCCAGCCATACGCCGACACGCACCACGTCCTTCAATTCGTAACCGGCCTCTTCAAGGATCGCCACCACATTGCGCATAGTCTGGCGGGTCTGCTCGACGATCCCGCCCTGGATGATTTCACCGTCCACCGCTGGCACCTGGCCCGACACGTACAACCAACCGTCCGCTTCCACTGCACGGGCGAACGGACGTGGCTGGCCACCGCCGGCGGTGCTGCCGGTGCCGTAACGAGTAATGCTCATAAAAGTTGCTCCTGATTAAAAACGAATATTCTTCAAAAATTCCGCGAGCCGTGGCGACTGCGGACGCTCAAAAATGTCTTTCGATGAACCCTGCTCTTCAATGCGGCCCTGGTTCATAAAGACGATTTTGTCCGAGACTTCATAGGCAAAGCGCATTTCGTGAGTGACCAACAACATGGTCATGCCTTCCTCCGCCAGGCCCTTGATCACGCTGAGCACTTCGCCCACCAACTCCGGGTCGAGGGCCGAGGTGACTTCATCGAACAGCATCAGGCTCGGGTTCATCGCAATGGCGCGGGCAATTGCCACACGCTGTTGCTGGCCGCCCGACAGCTGGCCGGGAAAGTGGTTACGGCGCTCCAACAGGCCGACACGCTCCAGCCATTTTTCCGCGAGGGCCACGGCCTCGTCCTTGCTCATCTTCTTGACCTTGAGCAGGCCGAGGGTGACGTTTTGCAACGCGGTCAAATGCGGGAACAGGTTGAACTGCTGAAACGCCATGCCCGTCATCGCACGGTGCTGGGCAATCACCCGCTCGGGATGACGCACGCGCTTGCCGGCGATGTCGCTGTAGCCGATGGACTCGCCGTCCAGGGTGATCTGCCCGCCCTGGAACTCTTCCAGCAGGTTCACGCAACGCAGCAGCGTGGTCTTGCCCGAGCCGCTGGAGCCGATCAGGGTCACCACGTTGCCGCGCTGCATGGTCAAGTCGACGCCCTTAAGCACCTCGACCTCGCCGTATTGCTTACGCAGGCCACGAATATTCAACAGCGGTTGCTGGGTTTGAGGTTGGTTCATGGCAAGGCCACCCGCTTTTCAATGTAGCGCCCGAATAACTCGATGGCGTAGTTGATGACAAAGAACATAAAGCCTGCGAACAGGTAGAACTCCAGGGTCATGAAGGTGCGTGCGATGACTTGCTGGGTGCTCAGCAGCAACTCGGCCACGCCGATCACCGAGAGCAAGGTGGAGGCCTTGACGATTTCCGTAGAGGAATTGACCCAGGTCGGCAGGATCTGGCGCAGCGCCTGTGGCAGCAGCACGTAGCCCAGGGACTGGTAGAACGTCAGGCCAATCGCCTTGCCCGCCTCCAGTTGCCCACGGGGAATGGCTTGCAGTGCACCGCGCACGATTTCCGAGACGTGGGAGCCGCAAAACAGCGTCAACCCCACCGCACCGGCCTGGAACGCGCTGATCTGCCAACCCAGTGCCGGCAGCATGTAGAAACACGCCAGCACCAGCACAAACACCGGCGTGCCGCGGATCAAATCCACGTACAGGCGAAACGGTGCGCGCATCCAGAACTTGCCATAGGTCAGGATCAACCCGGCGACGATGCCGATCAGGGTGCCGAAGATAATCGCCAGCGCCGACACATAAACGCTGGCCTGAAAGCCCGCCCACAACGTATCGCGGGCGATCCACAACTCATGCAGCCAGCTTGGGGACTCGTACATGACCGCCCTCCTTAACGACGGATCGCCAGACGCTGTTCCAGGTAACGGAGCAGCATGGCAATGAGGTAACAGGCAGCCACGTAGAGCGCAGTCGTGACCAGCCAGGTTTCAATCACCCGGTAGCTTTCGACATTGATCTTGCGGGCGTAATAGGTCAGCTCCGGCACCGCAATCGCAGCGGCCAGCGAGGTGTCCTTGAACAGCGAAATAAAGTTGTTCGACAAGGCTGGCAGCACGTTGCGCAGCATCACCGGCACGGTGATGTAGGCGCGGATACGCCATTCGCCCAGACCAATGGCCAAGCCGGCTTCACGCAAGCCCTTGGGAATATTCAACAGCCCGGCGCGGAATACTTCGGTCAGGTAGGCACCGGCGTATAACGACAGGGTGATGATGAACGAAGGGATTTTATCGAGGCGAATCCCCAACGACGGCAACGCAAAGTAGATCAACAGGATCAGCACGAGAATCGGCGTATTGCGCACCACCGTCACATACACCGAAGCGAAAACTCGCAACGCGCGGTGCCTGGACAGCATGGCAAACGCCATCATCAGGCCGATCACGCAACCGATGGCGATCGACAGCAATGCCAGTTGCAGGCCCAACCCGAGCCCCGCCAGCAAGGTGTCGAAATCGCGCCATACGGCGGCAAAGTTCAACTGATAGTTCATGGTCAGCAGTACCTGAATGGGGCGTCGTCACCGACGCCCCGGTTATTCACTTGAATTCCACCGGGAAACCAATCGCCGGTTCCGGCAGGTCCACGCCGAACCATTGTTTGAACGAAGCTTTGTAAGTGGGGAACTCCACACCGGTCATGGCTTCATGCAGGGCGGTGTTGACGAAGTTCAGCCAATCCTGGTCGCCGCGCTTGACCGCGCACGCGTAGGTTTGCGGGCTCCAGGCATAAGCTGGGCTGCGATAGCGACCGGGGTTCTGCACCATCAGGTATTTGACCGAGGATTGGTCGGTGGCGGCGGCATCGGCACGGCCGGAGTTCACGGCCTGGTACATCAGGTCGACGCTGTCGTATTGGTCGACCTTGGCCTTGGGCAGCGCCTGGTGCACCAGTTCTTCGGCGTACACGTTTTGCAGCACGGCCACGGTCACGCCATCGCCGGCGGCTTGCAGGTCTTCGATCTCTTTGTACTTGCTGTTGTTCGGCAGCAGCAGGCCCACGCCTTCGCGGTAGTACGGCAGGGTGAATGCAACCTGCTGGGCACGGCTGGCGGTGACGGTAATGAACTGGCAACTCATGTCGACCTTGTCGGTCAGCAGGTTGGGAATCCGGGCGTCAGAAGACTGCACCACAAACTCGACCTTGCTCGGGTCGTTGAACAAGCCCTTGGCCACAATGCGGCCGATGTCGATATCAAACCCCTGCAACTTGCCATCCGCTCCCTGGAAGTGCCACGGCGCATTGGTACTGCCTGTACCCACGATCAGGTGCCCACGCTTGAGCACATCATCGAGCTTGCTGTCCGCCGCCTGTACCACGCTTGCGAGGGAAGCCGATGCGGCGAAGAGAAAAACACACGCTTTGAATACGGAAGGTCGGTGATGCATGACAAGCACTCCAGGGTCTGTGTATTCCGCTATACCGGAACATAGTATGTAACAACGGAATAGACAGCAGAAAGTGTGCCACACGCAGTAACAGAAAAATATGCACCGGATAAAAAGCTTATAAATCAGAGGGATGACCAGGCCTGTGCGGCAAGCGGTGAAGCACGCGTGTGATTTCACATTGCTACGCAACGCCCCACAACGGCGTTACCCCGCATCGTTGCAGTGCACACACTGTGTGGAAAAATGCCCGTGCTGGGCTAGCCTTGCCCCAACGACACAAACCGACCGCAGTTGTAGTGAGCGGGCTTGCCCCGCGCTGGGGGGCGAAGCCGCCCTACACCCAGGCACCTCGGTGTTTCAGTAAGACCGAGGTGGATGGATTTGGGGCGGCTTCGCCCCCCAGCGCGGGGCAAGCCCGCTCACTACAGACTGCGATTACCGGGGTGAAGCCTTGCCCCATCCCTGCTGACATGGTGCCCTTCCTGATGAAGCTGCGTTTTATCCTGCTGTTGTTTTCCTTCCTGCTGGCCGGCAACGCCTTGGCCAGCAACGACCGCCGTGAGTGCAAGCTGGAACTGCGCAAGCTCAACGACGCCCTGAGCACCAACTACACCAGCCAAAACCACCACGGCTACCGCAAGGCCAAGGCCTCCCGGGACAACGAGGAATACAAGAAATGCGCGAGCCAGGCGCGCAAGGCCCGTGAGCGGCTGGAGCGTGATCGCGACGCGTGACCTGACCTGTGAAGGTTGACAGTAGACCGTACCGATCTCTCGGTTTAGCGTGCCCAAAGCTGCCTTATAGGCCTTATGCACAAGGAGATCGTCATGGGTATAGCAACAGCGGTTATCGCCAGCGCCGAGGAATATCAGCAAGTGCTGGCGGCGCACCCCATTGTGTTCATGCTGTTTGTCTCGCAGCACTGCCCGGCCTGCGCAGACGCCGGGCCGTTGTTTGAGCGGGTTGCCGCCCAATACGCGGGTAACGTGAAAAGCCTGGTACTGGACACCGCAGAGACGCCCAGGCATCCCGAGGTCACCGGCACGCCCACGCTGCTGGTGTTCAAGAACGCCCGACAAGTCGAAAAGCTCAGGGGACTCGGTGCCTGGGAAGACCAGGAAGACACATTGAAGGAGGTATTTGAGCGCCATGCCATGACCACCGTTGCCGGCTGAGCCACCCGCATAAACCATTCCAGGACGATTGGACAACCCTCTGTTTCGCTGCTTGTATGAAGTTCTTGAATAAACGGCCTCGCAGTCAGAGATCAGCCCATGAACTTCAAGATCGCAATGGTTTTCGGCACCCGCCCCGAAGCAATCAAGATGGCCCCGCTGGCCCGTATCCTCAAGCAAACCCCCGGTATCGAGTTGAAAATCTGCTCCACCGGCCAGCATCGCGAAATGCTCCAGCAAGTGCTCGAGGGGTTTTCACTGGCGGTCGATGAAGACCTGCAAGTGATGACCCAAGGCCAAACCCTCAATGGTTTATCGCAACATCTGTTGGGTGCACTCGACCAAGCCTACGAACGCCTGCAACCGCACATGGTGCTGGTGCACGGCGACACCACCACCAGCTTTATCGCCAGCTTCGCCGCCTTCAACCGCCAGTTGCCCATCGGCCATGTTGAGGCTGGCCTGCGTACCGGCAACCTCAAGGCGCCCTGGCCGGAAGAAGCCAACCGCCGCTTGACCGGTGTGTTGGCCGATCTGCATTTTGCGCCCACCACCAAGGCACGGGATAACCTGCTGCGCGAAGGCGTGCCCGCCGAGCATATCGAGGTCACCGGCAATACGGTGATCGACGCCCTGCTGTGGATGCGCGAGCAACAACAGGCCAGCCACTGGCGCCCGGCCGCCGATTCGCCATTGGCGGTGCTGGAGCCGCAGCGCCCGGTGGTACTGATCACCGGCCACCGCCGCGAAAACCTCGGCGACGGTTTCAACCATATTTGCCAGGCACTGGCCCAACTTGCCGAGCGCTATCCCGATGCGCAATTCGTCTATCCGGTACACCTCAACCCCAAGGTCAAGGATGCGGTGTACGGCATGCTGTCCAACAAGCCGAACATCTACCTGGTGCCACCGCAGGACTATCAGCACTTCGTCTGGTTGATGGGCCGCGCCCGTTTCATCCTCACCGATTCCGGCGGCGTGCAAGAGGAAGCCCCGGCCATCGGCAAACCCTTGCTGGTGCTGCGCGATGTGACCGAACGACCTTCGGTGCTGGAAGGCGGCACCGTGCTGCTGGTGGGCACCGATGCCGAACGTATCGTCCAGCATGCCAGCGCACTGTTCGATGACCCGGCGGTTTTCGAGCGCATGAGCCGGGTGCACACGCCCTACGGCGACGGTCACGCCAGCGAACGCATCACTGAGCGCCTCAAACGCTGGTGGCAGGCGCAGTCGGGAGGCCAAGGCCTATGAGTCTGACGGCCATCGACTTCATTACCTATGTGTTGTTCGGCCTCAAATACCTGGCGATCACCCTGGCGTTGCTGATGTTTATCCTCGGCCTGGATGACCTGTTTATCGACCTCGTCTACTGGACCCGCAGACTGATCCGGCGCTGGCGCATTTACGAAAAATTCGACCACGCCGACGAGCAGCGCCTGTTCGAACGCACCGAGCAACCCCTGGCGATCATGGTGCCGGCCTGGAACGAGGTGGGCGTCATCGGCGAAATGGCGCGTCTGGCCGCCTCGACCATCGACTACGAGAACTACCAGATCTTCGTCGGCACCTACCCCAACGACCCGGACACCCAGGCCGACGTCGACGCCGTGTGCCTGCACTACCCCAACGTGCACAAAGTCGTCTGCGCCCGCCCCGGTCCCACCAGCAAGGCTGACTGCCTGAACAACATCATCGACGCGATCCTGCGCTTTGAAGACGAGGCCAAGATCGAGTTTGCCGGCTTTATCCTGCACGACGCCGAAGATGTCATCTCGCCCATGGAACTGCGGCTGTTCAATTACCTGCTGCCCAACAAAGACCTGATCCAGATTCCGGTCTATCCCTACGCACCCGAATGGCAGGGCTTTACCGCCGGGCATTACGTCGACGAATTCGCCGAAAACCACGGCAAGGACGTGATCGTGCGCGAAGCCCTCACCGGCCAGGTGCCCAGCGCCGGGGTGGGCACGTGTTTCAGCCGCAAGGCCATCAGTGCGCTACTGGAAGACGGCGATGGCATTGCCTTCGATGTGCAGAGCCTGACTGAAGACTACGACATCGGCTTTCGCCTCAAGCAAAAGGGCATGAAATGTATCTTCGCCCGCTATTCCATCACCGACCCCAAGCTGGCCCTCGAACAGCCGTGGGTGCTGGGCATGAACCGCGACTTCTCGCAGGTTATCTGCGTGCGCGAACACTTCCCCCGCGACTGGCAGCACGCCATCCGCCAGAAATCGCGCTGGATCGTCGGCATCGTGTTCCAGGGCACCACCAACCTGGGTTGGAGCCGCAAGGGCCTGCTCAACTATTTCCTGTGGCGTGATCGTCGTGGGTTGATCGCCTATCTGCTGAGTTTCCTGGTGAACCTGTTGTTCCTGGTACTGGTAGCCATGTGGCTGACCACCCTGCTGCTGCCGGATGCGTGGCGCTTCCAGTCGATCCTGGCGGACAGCGCGTTGCTTTCCGCGTTGTTGTGGCTCAACGGCCTGATGCTGCTCAACCGGTTATTCCAGCGCGCCTGGTTTGTGACGCGCTTCTACGGGATTTTCGAGGGCCTGTTGTCCGCGCCACGGATGATGTGGAGCAACTTCGTCAACTTCTTCGCCAACCTGCGTGCCTTGCGCCAGGTCATGGAAATGGGCGACTCACGACGCGTGGCCTGGGACAAGACCACCCACGAATTCCCCGCACTGACCAAGGCCCAGCGCACGCCCCTGGGCCGTCGCCTGGTGGAACAGGGCCTGCTCACCGAAGCGCAACTGAGCGAGGCGTTGACCAGCGGGGTACGCCGGCGCCTGGGGCGTGAGCTGTTGCTGCGCGGCTATATCAACAGCACCCAACTGGTACAGGCCCTGGCCGCGCAACTGGAGCTGGAATGGGCACCGCTCAACCCGTTCAAGCTGGACGAACAGCTGATCCGTTCGGTGCCGCGCAAAGTCGCCGTGCATTACGGCGTGCTGCCGGTGGAAGAAGACGGTGAAACCCTGATATTGGCCTGCGAAGGGCCGTTGAGCCACGTGTCACAAGGCGCCATCAGCCGCCAGCTCAAACGCCCGGTGCGCAGCCGCCTGGCGCCTCAGGGCCGAGTGACGCTGGGTATCCGCTATTGGTACCCCAGCCCGCGGCAAAATGCCGAAACGCGCAAGATGCTGGCGGTACTCAAGGCCCATGAGGATGACGAAGCGCTGATCGAACGGGTCAGCCGTCATCAGGTGCTGCTGGGCAACCTGTTGCAGGTGCGCGGGCTGGTGCCGCCGACGCTGTTCAACCAGGCATTGATCGACTTCAACGCAGAACAGGCGTCCCTGGGCGAATACCTGATCGAACGCGGCATCATCACGCCTCAGGTCCTTGAGCAGGCCCTGGCCGATCAACAGCAGGAACAACGCGCCGCCTACCAGCTCACGGAGGAGCTTGCCCCATGACACCGCCACCGCGCCTGGTCATTGCCGGCCTGTTGCTGGGCCTGTGCAGCGCCCCGCTGTCGGCCGCCCCGCTGACCGATTTCGAACAGTTTCGCAGCTACCCCTATATGGACCGCAGTTACCGCGAGGCCAAAAAAGGTAACTGGCAGGAGGTCGAACGGCTGACCCGCCACCTGCTTGAACGGGTGCCCAATAACGAGGAGGCCCGCGAGCTGCTGGTGCAGGCGTTGGCCAAGCAGCGCCGCTACAAAGACGCCACCCTGGTGCTCGCCGATCAACCCCAAAGCAGCGACGCCTTGCTGGAACTGCGCCTGACCTGGATCGAGCAGGACCCTCCCGACAGCACCCTGGTTGAAAGCTGGATGGCCCACGCCACCCTGCCCCAGCGCATCCGCCTTTGGCAGGCGTACAGCTTGAGCCTGGCCAAACACGGCGGTGCCGGCCGCGCCCATGACTGGCTGGCCCAACTGCCGCCTCAGGGCGATGACAACATCCTGCGCCTGGCCCGCGCCAATTGGGCCGAGCAACTGCGCGACTGGAACGACACCATCCGCCAACTGGCACCGGTGGCCGAGCGCAAGCAATTGGACCGCGAAGGCTGGCGGCGCCTGGCGAACGCTTACGTACAACGCCTGGACGAGCCCGGCCTGGACGCCTTGCTGAAACAAGCTCCCGGTGCAGAGGATGCACGCTGGGCGCGCCTGGCCATGGTCGACCGCGCCATCGCCGTGGGCCATACCGCCCAAGCCCAGCGCTGGCTGCAATCCTTGCCGTCCGAAGACCTGGCCGACCCACAGCAACGCCAGCGCCTGTGGGAACTGGCACGCCAGACCGACGACGCACCCACCGTGCAGCGCCTCAGCGAGCAATTGCAGCGCCCCTGCCTGGAAACCGCCGAATGGCTGTCGCGCCACGACCCGGACGCGGCGCTGGCGCAACTCAAACGCTGCGACGCGCAAAGCGATCCACACACCTGGCTGGTTCTCGCCCAGCGCCTGCAAGCTGTCGACCTGTTGCAAAGCCAACGCTTGCCAGAACCTTGGGACACCACACGCCGTGACAGCCTGTTGGACGCCTGGCAAGCCACGGGCAAACGCGGCCAGGCCATGGACTGGCTGGCCCGGCAACCGCAGACCCCGGCCGTGCTGAAAAAACGCGCCGAACTGCTGCAAGCAAGCGGCCGTAACGCCGAGGCCGCGCAACTCTGGGAGCGCAGTTACCGCCAAACCGGCAACCTTGGCGCCCTCGACCAAGCGACTTACCTGTTGATCCGGCAAGGTCATCAACCCCAGGCCCAAGCCTTGCTGGAGCACGCCTACGACCGCAAGCCACGCCTCCCCGCAGCGTTGCTGCAACGCCTGGCCATGCTCTACGCCAGCGGCACGCCGGACGCTGCGCAGTTGCAACGCATGACCCGCCTGCTCAACCAGGTTGACCCGGCAACGCGCGGGCAATTGCTCGCACAATTGGCCGAGAACGGCCAGTGCACAACAGTGCAGTCGGCGGTCGGCCCATCACCCGCCGACGCGGGATCGTTGCGCGCGCTGGGACGTTGTGCGATGCCCTCACAACCCGGCGCTGCCGTCGCGTATTACCAGGCGGCGCAACGTCTGGATCCCAGCAAGGACTCCCTGCCCCTGGCGTACGCCCTGGAAGCCGCCGGGGACTCGGCGGGCGCCCTGCGTATCTGGCGCAGCGCGCCCCAGGACACCCTAAGCGACAACGCCCTGCTCACCGCCAGCCGCAGTGCCCTCAACCTCAATGACACCACAACGGCCGAACATTACTGGCAGCTCAGCAAAACCCGTGGTGCCCAGGAATGGGCCTTGGGCGCCGCCATTGCCGAGCGCAGGGGTGATTACCCGCAAGCCCTGGAACGCCAGCGCCAGGCACTGCAACAGACACCGGACGCGGACACCTTCTACGCGGCCTCGGTCACCGCGCAAAAAGCCGGCGACCTGCCCCAAAGCACGGCGTGGCTCGCCGAGGCCGTGCGGCGTGCCCCCGGTAATCCGCGTTACCAGGCGGATTACGGCATGCGCCTGGCGGCAGCGGAAACGCCGGAGGAACGTCGCTTGTCCATCCCTTTCCTGCAACAGGCCACGCGGAATTTTCCGGAGGACTACAGCCTGGGCGAAACCCTGGCCTGGCGCTACGACGAAATCGCCGACAGCGCTTCGGCCCGCGCCGAACTGCGGCGGGTCATCGACCTGGAGCAACATCCAGTGGCCGGTGATGATGAAAACGGCAGCCTCGAAGCCCGTCGCTATCGCCAGCGCCGCGCCCACGAAAGCCTGTCGCGGCGCGACAGCGTGACCCTCGCCAGCACCTGGTCGCCGGCGGGCGTGGCGACCAACGACAACTTCCGCCCGGACGAACGCAGCGGCCAACGCCGCGCCGCGTCGCAGAACGTACAGATCGCCATGTGGGACCATGCGCTGGGCGAAGAACCCAGCCGTGCCGGCAGCACGTTGTCGGTCTACGGTCGCGTGCTGCTGGGGGGCGAAGGTCGCTCGACCTACGCGCAATCCCTGGCCACCGGCGTGGGCCTGCGCTACAAGCCGTGGGGCACGGCCAACATCAATTTTTACGGCGAGATCTACAAGCAGAGCCAGTTCGACGCCAATGACAACCACGGCCTGAGCCTGGGCGAACTGCTGAATCCTGGCCATCTGTGGGACCAGCTCAACGATCACCGCAAGGACGGTCGCACCAGCACGGATTACCTGCTGCGCAGCACCGCGTCATTCCTCGACCAAGGCGATTGGCGCAACGACTGGCGGGTGGACGAGAGCCAGTGGAACGAGCGCTTCCTGTACCTCGATGCCGCCTGGTGGACCAAGGCTGGCGACCACCAATGGCTGTCGCGTTACCAGCAAGGTCATGTGTGGAAGCTGCCGTACAACAGCCCGCAAACCATCATGCCCTATGGCTTTGTCGAGTTCTCCGCCCAGGACCCGAGCAATGCCTGGCGCCAGGACCTGCGCACCGGCGTCGGCCTGCGCTGGCAATACTGGTTCAATGACGACAAATACAATGCCTACCGTGCGCACCTGACCGTGCGCACCGAGTACCAGCAGTCCTTGGGCGGCAACTTGTATGAAGGCGGCAATGGTGTGCTGCTGGGCGTGGAGCTGAATTTCTGATGAAACGATTGATGCTGGTTGTGTGCTTGTTGATGGTCGCCGTACAGGCCGCATTCGCCGGGCCACGCGTGTTCTATCAGCCCCTCGACAGTGATGCAGCGATCACTGCGCGGCAATGGCAGCAGGTCTGGCAAGCCACGGCCAACAGCGGCGCCGACACCGTCATCGTGCAATGGACCGCCTACGGTGACGGTGCGCAGTTTGGTGGCGCCCAGGGCTGGCTGGCCAACAGCCTGCGAGAGGCTCATGCCCAAGGCTTGAAGTTGGTGCTGGGCTTATACATGGACCCGGCCTATTACCAGCGCATCCAGGAACTGGACAGCGCCGGGCTGGCCGCTTACTGGCGTGCGCAACTGGGCCGCTCGCTGGCACAGCAACAGCGCGTGCGGGATGAGTGGAAACTGCCAGTGACAGGTTGGTATGTGCCGATGGAGCTGGATGACCTGCACTTTCTGGCCATCGACCGCCGCACAGAGCTGCAGCGCCAGTTAGTCGACCTGAGCAAAAAGCTCGATGCCCCGCTGCATATCAGCGCGTTCAGCGCCGGCAAGCTGGCGCCTGCGGTGTATGGCAATTGGCTTGGGGAATTGGCTGCGGCCGGCATCCACCCCTGGGCCCAGGACGGTGCTGGCACCGGGCGCCTGCCACCGCTGGTACGCAATGCCTACCTGGGCGCCCTGCCGTGTTCGGTCGGCGTCGTGCATGAAGCGTTCCGCCAGACTAGCCGCGAAGGCCAGCCGTTCCATGCCGAACCGGCACGGCCCGCCTTGGCATCGGGCTGCCACCCTAACGCGGTATTTGCCCTACGCTACCTGCCCCAAGGCAAGCCACTCCTCGACACCGTGAAGGACAAGCATGTTCAAGACCATTGAAGACGACGTGCTGAGAAAAACCGTACCCGAGCCGCTCAAGCACGAATTCGCGCAACACGATTTCGAGCGGCTCAAACCGTTTTGCCTGCTGGTTTACATCGCGAGTATCTGCATCTGGCTGGTGTTCGACCTGATTGTGAGCTTTCCCGGAGGCCAAGGCTTTTCCGGGCTATCGATACTCTTCCTGGCGGTATTGACGATCAACACCATCGCCCTGGCGTTCACGCGTGACGCTCGCTATTTCCAGTGGATCAACCTGATATTCGTACTGGTGATCGCCCTGGGTACCCGCCTGCTGATCGAAGGCCTGCCAATGGATTTGCACACCAGCTGGCTGATCCTCGCGGCGTCGAGCATTCTCTACAGCGCGTCGGTGCTGCCGCTCAAGCACTGGTCGTTCGTCACCACCATGGTGATCACTTGGGTATTGCTCAACCCGTTTTACTTCACGCACCTGACCCTGCTGGAAGTGCGCAGCGCCCTGGTGATCTTCTATTCGACCTTCCTCACGTTCCTCACGCTCTACACCTTCTTGAAACTGCGCAGGGCCAAGCTGTACAACTTCATCATGGCCAAGCTGCTGCTGGACCAGGCCTACCTCGATACCCTCACGGAGATTCCCAACCGCCGCGCGTTCATTACCAGCGCCGGAAAAAAACTCAACCAACTGCCAAAAGTGCATGACCACTACCTGGCGATGATCGACATCGATAATTTCAAGAAAGTGAATGACGTGTACGGCCACGACATCGGCGACGAAGTGCTCAAGCGCGTCGCCCAGAACATCAAGGGGGTGATGGCCGAGTTCGACTACGCCCGCCTGGGCGGCGAGGAATTCGGGATCTATATGGCGGGGGTGCGCCACGACGACGTTGAACAGTTGGCCACCCTGCTCTGCCGTCGTGTACGCGAAGAACCGACCCAACACCCGGTGACCATCAGCATCGGCCTGGCCCGGGTGGAGGACGGTGAAACCTTGAACCAGGCACTGATCAAGGCCGACCAGGCGCTGTATGTATCAAAGCATGCGGGCAAGGACCGGTTTACGTTTCACGGGTCATAGACACCTGGGTCACCCGCCGCTCTTCAACAGCCGCCACGGTCAAGCGCCAGCCCTCATACACCAGGCTGTCACCCACCACGGGCAGGCGGTCCAGCAGGCTCATCACCAGGCCGGCCAGGGTCTGGTAGTCCTCGGTCGCCTGCGCCTGGAAGCCGGTGCGCTGACGGATCTGGTTGAGGTTCAAGGCGCCATTGACCCGGAAGCCTTCGCCCTCCTCGACAATGTCCGGCCCCTCGATTTCGCTGGCGTCGGGTAGCTCGCCGGCGATGGATTCAAGGATGTCGGTCATGCTCAACACGCCCATAAAGTCACCGAACTCGTTGATCACGAAGGCGATGTGGGTCGATTCCTGGCGCATCTGCTCCAGGGCGTTGAGCACCGAGAAACTCTCCAGCAGGTTGATCGCCCGGCGCGCCAGGTGCTCCAGGTTAGGCTCGTTGCCGGCCAGGTATTCCTTGAGCAGTTCCTTCTTGTGCACGAAGCCCAACGGCTCATCCACCGCGCCGTTGCGAATCAGCGGCAGGCGCGAGTAGGACGAGTGCATCAGTTTCAGGCGAATGGTCTCGGGGTCGTCCGCAAGATCGATGCAGTCCACCTTGGCACGCGGCGTCATCAGCGTGCGGATCGGCCGGTCAGCCAGTTGCAGCACGCCGCTGATCATCACGCGTTCACGTCGGTCGAACAGTGGGCCTTGTGTGGCATCCGGCTCACCCAGCAGGTCGGCAACTTCTTCACCCACCTCTTCCACTGCCAGGCTGCGGCCACCCAGCAAGCGCATGACCGCATGGGCCGTGCGCTCACGCACCGGCAGCACACCTTGGGCCGACTTCTTGCGACGGGCACGGGCGATCTGGTTGAACACTTCGATCAGGATCGAGAAACCAATGGCCGCATACAGGTAGCCCTTCGGAATATGGAAGCCCAGGCCTTCGGCAGTCAGGGCGAAACCAATCATCATCAGGAAGCCCAGACACAGCATGATCACCGTCGGGTGCGCGTTGACGAAGCGGGTCAGCGGCTTGCTCGCGACAATCATCACACCGATCGACACGATCACGGCGATCATCATCACCGCCAGCTCGTCCACCATGCCCACGGCGGTAATCACCGCATCCAGCGAGAACACCGCATCCAGCACCACGATCTGCGCCACGATAGGCCAGAACATCGCGTAGGCCACATTGCCGGTACGTTGCGCCACATGGCCTTCGAGGCGTTCATGCAACTCCATGGTGGCCTTGAACAACAGGAACACACCACCAAACAGCATGATCAGGTCACGGCCGGAGAAGCTCTTGTCGAACACCTCGAACAGCGGCTGGGTCAGGGTGACCAACCAGGAAATACTCGCCAGCAAGCCCAGGCGCATCAGCAGGGCCAGGGACAAGCCGATCAACCGCGCACGGTCACGCTGATGCGGCGGCAGCTTGTCCGCCAGAATCGCGATAAACACCAGGTTGTCGATACCCAGTACCAGTTCCAGCACAATCAAAGTCAACAGGCCGAGCCAGGCCGTTGGATCCGCTAACCATTCCATTTATAGAGTCTCTTGAAGTCGATTTTCAGAAAGCCAGACAGGGCAAGGCGCGGTCAGTGGACCGGTACAAGGTTAGCAGTCGAAAGAAGGGAAGCTTTAGGGCAAAGAGCAAATGTCTTGGGGAAAGACGACTGGGAGGCTCCGAGAGGGTGTTCATGCAAGTCCTGCGATTAGAAAAGGACTTGAATCGTACAGTCGAAATGGAAATTTCCCACAACGCAAAACTATTACAAGATCTGTAACGCAGGAATCACTGACTCGATCAAATGATCATTCAATGAAATAAATATCATGCCAATTGTCGACCAAGACTGCTAAAAAAGCCCATAAAATGCTTAATTCGCGCTTTTTTTAGGTTTTAAAGAAAAGGATTTGACTGATCAGATTTTCATTTGATAAACATATGATCACAACAAGGCAATGAATGAACGACTGACTACAACAATAAATGGGGTGCTCATCATGAAACCTGTTATGTCCTTCGCCGCTGTTGCGGCCCTGTCCCTCCTCGCCAGCAGCATCACCCTGGCCGCCGACGGCAAGACCTACAAGGTCGGCGCCGCGGTCTACGGCCTCAAGGGCCAGTTCATGCAAAACTGGGTACGCGAACTCAAGGAACACCCCGCCGTGAAAGACGGCACCGTGCAACTGACCGTGTTCGACGGCAACTACGACGCACTGACCCAGAACAACCAGATCGAAAACATGGTGACCCAGCGCTACGACGCCATCCTGTTCGTGCCCATCGACACCAAGGCCGGCGTCGGCACGGTGAAGCAGGCCATGAGCAATGACGTGGTGGTGATCGCCTCGAACACCAAGGTCGCTGACCCGTCGGTGCCGTACGTAGGCAACGACGATGTGGAAGGCGGCCGCCTGCAAGCCCAGGCCATGGTCGACAAGCTCAATGGCAAGGGCAACGTGGTGATCATCCAGGGGCCGATTGGCCAATCGGCGCAGATCGACCGCGAAAAAGGCGAGCTGGAAGTGCTGGGCAAACACCCCGACATCAAGATCATCGAGAAAAAGACCGCCAACTGGGACCGCGCCCAGGCCATGACCCTGACCGAAGACTGGCTGAACGCCCACCCCAAAGGCATCAACGGCGTGATCGCGCAGAACGACGACATGGCGCTCGGCGCCGTGCAGGCCCTGAAATCCCACGGCCTGACCTCCAAGGAGGTGCCAGTCACCTCCATCGATGGCATGCCGGACGCGATCCAGGCGGCCAAGAAAGACGAAGTGACCACCTTCCTGCAAGACGCCCAGGCCCAGTCCCAGGGTGCACTGGACGTGGCCTTGCGCGCACTGACCGGTGACGACTACAAACCCAAGTCGGTGATCTGGGAACGCTACGCCAAGGACGTGAAATGGGGCGACGGCACCGCGAAGAACTACATCCTGCCCTGGGTGCCGGTGACCAACGCGAACGCCGACGCGCTGTACAAGCAAGTCAGCGGCGCCAAATAGTCCGTCGCTCCCCGTGCGGGAGCGATACGCCCATCTTTGCCCTGAGGTCTGCCATGTCCACTGTCACCGAACGCCCGCAGGAACAACTGTCCCCCGTTATCCCGAAAACCATGCAGGCGGTGGTCTGCCATGGCCCCGAAGACTATCGGCTGGAAACAGTCGATGTGCCCACGCCCGGCCCCGAGGAAATCCTGACCAAGGTCGAGCTGTGCGGCATTTGCATGGGCGATATCAAGACCTATCGCGGCGCGCCCTCGTTCTGGGGTGATGCAGAACAACCGCGCTATGTGAAACCGCCGATGATCCCCGGCCATGAGTTCGTGTGCCGCGTGGTCGCCCTCGGCCCCGGCGCGGAGAAGCGCGGCGTCAAGGTCGGCGACCGGGTGATCTCCGAGCAGATCGTGCCGTGCTGGGGTTGCCGCTTCTGTAATCACGGGCAGTACTGGATGTGCCAGAAGCACGACCTGTACGGTTTCCAGAACAACGTGCAGGGCGCCATGGCCCAGTACATGATCTTTACCAAGGAAGGCATCATCCACAAAGTGCCGGACTCCATCGCACCGGACGAAGCGATCCTGATCGAGCCGCTTGCCTGCTCACTGCATGCCGCCGAACGGGCGAATGTGGATTTCGACGACGTCGTGGTGGTCGCCGGTGCCGGCACCTTGGGCCTGGGCATTATCGGCGCAGTGCGCATGCGCAACCCGAAGAAGCTGATCGTGCTGGACATGAAACCCGAACGCAGCGCCCTCGCCTTGCGCATGGGCGCCGACGAAGTATGGAACCCGGCCGAAGTGGACGTGCTGGCGAAGATCCGCGAGATCACCGACGGCTACGGCTGCGACATCTACATCGAAGCCACCGGCCATCACAAAGCGGTGAACCAGGGCCTGGCGATGCTGCGCAAGCTGGGGCGGTTCGTCGAGTTCAGCGTTTTCAACGACGAGGCCACGGTGGACTGGTCGATCATCGGCGACCGCAAGGAACTGGACGTGCTGGGCTCGCACCTGGGGCCCTACATGTACCCGCGTGCCATCGACTTTATCGGCAACCGCAAGATCGACATGCGGGACGTGGTGACCCACAAGTTTGCCCTGGCGGACTTCAAGGAAGCGTTTGCGGTGATGGAGCGGGGGGATAAGTCGCTGAAGGTTGTGCTGGAGCCCTAAACATCACAGGGAAACAAATGTGGGAGGGGGCTTGCCCCCGATGAGGGAGTGTCAGTTGATACATTCATCACTGACCCACCGCCATCGGGGGCAAGCCCCCTCCCACAGGGCTCACCTACATTTGCTGGATTGGGTTACCAGAACCGCTGCTGGGTCAACCGACTCCACCAAGTCAACAGCACCCGGTCCACCGACCCGCTGGCCGCCAGCCCTACGCGCTCCTGCAAGCTCTTGCGCTCGGCGTAGTGCAGGTGGAACACCTCGGCGGTCTTGGCCTTGGTCGCCAGGTATTCGTCGCTGGTTTGCAGCTCATCCACCAACTGCTTATCCAGTGCTGCAACACCCAGCCACACTTCACCGGTCGCAACGTCATCAATCGCCAATTGCGGGCGGTAGCGCGACACAAAGTTCTTGAACAGTTGATGGGTGATGTCCAGGTCTTCCTGGAACTTCTCGCGGCCCTTCTCGGTGTTTTCGCCAAACACGGTGAGGGTGCGTTTGTACTCACCGGCCGTGAGCACTTCAAAGTCGATATCGTGCTTTTTCAGCAGGCGGTTGACGTTGGGCAGCTGCGCCACCACGCCAATGGAACCGAGGATGGCAAACGGCGCGCTGATGATCTTCTCGCCGATGCACGCCATCATGTAGCCGCCGCTGGCCGCGACCTTGTCGATGCACACCGTAAGCGGCACGCCCGCCTGACGGATACGCGCCAGTTGCGACGAGGCCAGACCGTAGCTGTGGACCATACCGCCGCCGCTTTCCAGGCGCAGCACCACTTCGTCCTTGGGCGTGGCCAGGCTCAGCAACGCGGTGATTTCATGACGCAGGCTCTCGGTGGCGGAGGCCTTGATATCGCCGTCGAAATCCAGCACGAACACCCGTGGCTTGGCCTCGGGCTTTTTCTTGCTGTTCTTTTTCTCGGTTTTGCTTTCGGATTTGCGCAGGGCCTTGAGCTGGTCCTTGTCGAGCAGGGTCGATTCCAGGCGCTCACGCAGGCCTTTGTAGAAGTCATTGAGCTTGCTGACCTGCAATTGGCCGGCGGATTTGCGACGGCCTTTGCTGCGCAGGGCCGCAAAGCTGATCAGTACCACCAAAATAGCGACCACCAGGGTGACGGTCTTCGCCAAAAAGCTCGCATATTCGGCCAAAAAATCCATGTTGCTCCTTACAAGTGCTGTGCGCCTAGCGCGGATCGGCCCAGCATACCGGCGGCACCGCCTTGGGGCTAGCGATCAAACCGCCAGCAAGGCGTCTCCAACGAGCTTTTAAAACAAGCGTATGTTTTTTCATTGACAGCTCGCAGGCATCCTCATAACCTCGCCAGACTTTCAACGTACCGGGAAAACGGACGTGGGCAGCATCTATCTGATTCGACATGGCCAGGCCTCCTTCGGTGCAGACGACTATGACGTGCTGTCACCTGTTGGCGTGGAGCAAGCGCAAATCCTGGGTCGCCACCTGGCCGACATGGGCCTGGTGTTCGACCGCTGCGTGGCCGGCGACCTGCGCCGCCAGCAGCACACCGCCACCGCTGCCTTCGATCAATACCGCGCCCTCGACCTGCCGGTGCCGGCGCTGGAAATCGACAGCGCCTTCAACGAATTCGACGCCGACGCAATCATCCGCGCCCTGCTCCCCGACTTGCTCAGCAGTGAACCCGACGCCCTGGAGATCCTGCGCAATGCCGCGCAGAACCGCAGTGAATTCCAACGCATCTTCGCCCTGATCATCGAGCGCTGGCTGGCCGGCACCTACGACCCACCGGGGCTGGAAAGCTGGCTGGGGTTTGTCGAACGCGTGCAAGGCGGCCTGCAACGCATTCTTGAAGGGGCGGACAACGCGCAAAAGATCGCGGTGTTCACCTCCGGCGGCACCATCACCGCCCTGCTCCACCTGATTACCCAGATGCCTGCCGCGCAGGCGTTCGAACTGAACTGGCAAATTGTTAACACCTCGCTCAACCAGCTGAAATTCCGTGGTCGCGAGGTGGCACTGGCTTCCTTCAACAGTCATGCGCACTTGCAGCTGTTGAAGGCGCCGCAGCTCATCACGTTCCGATGAGCTGCGGCCAACCGTGACCCCAAGGTCACTGGACTCTACCCTAAAGGATCGAAACCATGACTGACGTAGCCAAAGCTGTAGAAGCAATGAAAGCCAAATTCAACCCAGCAGCCGCCGACGGCCTGGACCTGGTGTTCGGTTTCCGTATCGACGACACCCAGAACTTCTCGCTGGTGGTAAAGAACAACACCTGCGAACTGCTGGAAGGCGAAAACCCTGACGCCCAAGTCACTTTGGTGACCGACGGTGAAACCATGGAAGGCATCGTCAGCGGCGAGACCGACGGCATGCAGGCGTTCATGGGCGGCAAGCTGCGCACCGAAGGCGACATGATGCTGGCGATGAAGCTGAGCGAGCTGTTCCCGGCCTGATCCAAGGGCAACGCCGCCCCCTGTGGGTGCGGGCTTGTGTGGGAGGGGGCTTGCCCCCGATGGCGGTGTATCAGTCACAGATGTGTCAACTGAACCACCGCCATCGGGGGCAAGCCCCCTCCCACATTTGGATCTTCATCAAGTCTTAATTTTTGGGTTGTAGTAATAACGCAATCAAGGCGCTCCAGCCGGTCTGGTGAGACGCCCCCAACCCCCGCCCGGTGTCCCCATGGAAATACTCATGGAACAACACCAAATCCCGACTCGCCGGGTCCGCCTCCAGTTGCGCATACCCTGCCATCGACGGCCGCAGTCCATTCTCATCCCGCAGAAACAACCCGGTCAGCCGTTGGCTGAGGCTGTCAGCCACGTCCTCCAGTGAAGACAGATACCCACTGCCCGTCGGGTACTCCACCGAGAAATTATCCGCATAGTACCGATGAAACTCGCGCAGCGATTCAATCAGCATGTAGTTCACCGGCATCCACAGCGGCCCGCGCCAATTGGAGTTGCCGCCGTACAGGCGTGAGTCGGATTCTCCCGGCTGATAGCTCGCGCACAGGGTATTGCCATTCATCTTCAACGCCAGGGGCTGCGCGGCGAAGGCCTTGGACAATGAGCGTACGCCAAACGTCGAGAGGAACTCACTGTCATCCAGCATGCGCCGCAGCAGGTCCTTGGTGCGCTCACCGCGCAGCAACGCCAGCAACAGGCGGTTGCCCTGCCCCGGTTCGTTCCAGCGCGAGACCAGTTTGGCCAGGTCGGGACGGTGCTTCATAAAACCCAGTAGACGCTCACGCAAACCGTCCAGGCCTTCATGCTCGCGCTGCTCCAGCACCAACACCGCGAACAACGGCATCAAGCCAACGATGGAGCGCAGGCGCACCGGCTCGCTCTGGCCGTCGGGGCGGTGCAGCACGTCGTAGAAAAACAGGTCCTGCTCGTCCCACAAACCTTCGGCGCTGTCGTCGACGCGGTTGATGGCGCCGGCGATATACAGGAAGTGCTCGAAAAACTTCACGGCGATATCCACGTACACGCCATTGCGCTTGGCCAGTTCCAGGGCGATGCGCATCAGGTCCAGCGCATACGCCGCGACCCACGCGGTGCCATCGGCTTGATCCAGCTGATACCCCGGCGGCAACGCGGCGGAGCGGTCGAACAGAGCGATATTGTCCAGGCCCAGAAAACCGCCCTGGAACAGGTTGCGTCCCTCGGCGTCCTTGCGGTTGACCCACCAGGAAAAATTCAGCAGCAGCTTGTGAAAGATCCGCTCCAGGAAGTCCATGTCGCCTACGCCAGTCAACGCCTTGTCCTGCTGGTACACGCGCCAACTGGCCCAGGCGTGTACCGGTGGGTTGGCGTCGTCGAAACGCCATTCGTAGGCGGGCAATTGGCCGTTGGGGTGCATAAAGCGGTCTTTCACCAGCAATAGCAGCTGTTGCTTGGCAAACCCCGGGTCGATCAGCGCAAAGGCCACCGCCTGAAAACCCTGGTCCCACGAGGCGTACCACGGGTATTCCCAGGTATCGGGCATCGAGAGGATGTCGAAGTTGGACAGGTGCCGCCAATGGGTATTGCGGATATGCAAGCGCTCGGGCGGCGGCGCGGGTTGGGCCGGGTCGCCGTCAAGCCACTGGTTGACGTCGAAATAATAGAGTTGCTTGGACCACAGCAAACCCGCCAATGCCTGGCGCTGGACGTTACGCGCATCGTCCGAGGCGATGCCCTGCTGCAACGCGGCGTAGAAATCGTCAGCCTCCTGGCGACGCTGTTCAAACAGCTTGCGCGCGTTTATTTCGGGAGCGTCCACCGGAGCAAAGCGCAGGTACAGGACTTTGCTTTCCAAACCGGCCAATTCGAGGATAAACCGCGCCGCGACCTTGGTGCCGTGATCACGGCGAATGGCCGTTTGAACACCCTGTACCACGTAATCGTTGATCCCATCCTTGAACGGCCCCGACGCCGGTTGCCCATCCAGCAGCGCAACGTTGCTGTCGTTCTCGCAGAACAGCCATTCCACCCCGTCCTGCCCCCAGGCGCTAAGGTGGCGGTCGGACAACTCATGATGCTGCGCCAACACCGACGCCCCCGCCAGGCTCAACTGCGGCCTGGGTGCATCAAAGGTCCAACTCCAATCATTTCTCGCCCACAGCTGGGGCAACACTTGCAAACGCGTCGGTTGATCGGAGCGGTTATGCACCGTGACTCGCATGAAAATATCGTCGGGCTGGTACTTGGCATATTCGACGCTGACATCGCAGTAACGGTTGTCTTCGAACACGCCGGTGTCGAGGATCTCGTACTCGGCATCGGCCAGCCCGCGGCGGGCGTTTTCGTTGATCAGGTCGGTGTAGGGGAATGCAGCATGGGGGTATTTGTAGAGCATGCGCATGTAGGCATGGCTCGGCACGCCATCGACGAAAAAGTACAGTTCCTTGACGTCTTCACCGTGGTTGCCCTCGGCGTTGTTCAGGCCGAACAGGCGCTCCTTGAGGATGCTGTCGCGCTCGTTCCACAGGGCCAGGCCCAGGCACCAGCGTTGCGCCTTGTCACTGAAGCCGGCCAGGCCATCCTCGCCCCAGCGATAGGCGCGGCTGCGGGCGTGTTCGTGGGGGAAGTAGGCCCAGGCGTCGCCGTCGGCGCTGTAGTCTTCGCGCACCGTGCCCCATTGGCGTTCGCTCAGGTAAGGGCCCCACTCACGCCAATGCTCGGCCTCCTGGGCGGCCAGGCGTTGCCCTTCAATCGTGTCAAGCATCCGGGTTACGGGCGTGGCCGTCATGGGGTCCTCCGTCGCCTACAAGGTGAGGAGCAGTGTAGAGCCCATCCACGCCCGTGTGCACATCCCGCGTTAGAAGATCGCGTAGGTGTAGTTGAAGATCAGGCGGGTTTGATCCTGGTCCGGGGTGCCGGTGTTTTTGCCGTGATAGGTGCCGGTACGCAGGGTGGTGCCGAAGCCCTTCAGCGGACCGGCCTGTACCACGTAGTCCAGACGCAAGTCGGTTTCGTTTTCCTTCTGGTCAGGGCCACCGGCAACTGCCGACTTGATGTCCTTGCCGTCCAGATAGGCCACCGACGCTCGCAAGCCCGGTACGTAGGCCTTGAAGTCATACGAGTACTGGCCAAAGTTGACCTGCTCGCCCGCACGGGAGAATTGGCCCACCACCGCATCGGTGAACAGGTAGAAGTCGCTGCCACCCGCGCCTTGGGCGGTCGGGTCGGCAAGACTGCCCTGGTTGACCCAGACAAAACCACCGTCGCCGCCCACGCCAATATGGCCGAGCATCAAGCTGCTGCCGCCCAACTGGTAGGTGAAGGCCGCACTGTAGGTTTTGTTGTCCACTTCGCCGGCGTGTTTGGCGTAGCCGCCGTTGTTGTTGAACTTGTAGCCGGTCTCGCCATTCTTGCCATCGCTGCTGCTGTCGAAATAGCGCAGATCGGTCTTGAACGACTGGTCATTGCCCAGGGGCAGCACGTGGACCAGGCCGACGTAGTTCTGTTTGTAGAAGTCTTCAAGGTTGGCGTAGTAGTACTGCAACGTCAGGTTTTTCGCGATGGCGTTGTCGGACGAACCAAAAGGTTTGTAGTCCAGGCCGCCGAACTTGAAGCTGTTGCTGTCGCGGGTGCCGCCGGCCACGCTCAAGCCGGTGGAATTGCTCGACGCGCGGCCCTGGGCATGGTTCAGCTCACCACCGGTGAAGGTCACATTGGGAATGTCGCTCGACGTCAGGATGCCGCCATCAAAGGTCTGCGGTGCCACACGGCTGTCGTTGGACACCAGGATCGGCAACACCGGCGCCAGGCCGCCACCCACGTGCAATTCGGTCTGGGAAATCCGGAACTTCACATTTCCCGCTGCGCGCCCAAAGGAGTCGGCAGGTTCGGTGCCGTTGTTCTTGGTCGGGAAGAAGCTGTTGCCGTTGCCCGACAGGCCCGCGCCTGCGGTGTGACCATCGCCGCCATCCAGGCGCAAGGCGCCGAAGGCCATCACGTCAAAACCGACGCCCAGGGTGCCCTGGGTGTAGCCGGATTTGTAGTCAAAACGCAGCGCCGTGGCGGCTTCGCGCAGGTCGTTGTTGGTGCCCGAGCGGTTGTCGGCGCTGTAGTACATGGTCCGTGAACTGACGGACGCATGGCTGTCTTCAAGGAAGCCGCTGTGACCGTCGCCCGTGCCCAATGAGCCGAGCCCGAAATCTCCGGCGTAAACCTGTTGTGCAAGCATGGCGGCGGTGATGGATAACGCCAGTGTAGAAATTTTCATTAACGACGGCCCCTAAACATTTTTTTATGTGTGTGATGTGCATAACGGCGTTTTCATCCTTGCAAACGTGACGATTCTTTCATGCCGACCGGGGCGGACTCCGTGAAGAATTAGTTAGGAAAATCGGGGCTAAAATGAAATTTCACGCGGGCGGTTTTTTGTCATATTCAGGTCATCTCATTCATTTGCAGAATGAAGTCCTGAAGATTCTTCGTTTGCACCCAAGGCTTGCGCCCAACAAAATCCAGGCATCGGCTACCTCCACCACCACCGTGATCAGGAATTTTTCTATGCCCACTGCCGCCCATGTCAGCCCCGACGAGATCCGCAAGGGCTTCTCCAAGGCCATGTCCGATATGTACCGAGATGAAGTTCCGCTCTACGGCGCATTGATGGCACTGGTGGCCGAGACCAACACTCGCGTACTCGACAGCGAACCTGACCTGGCGCAGCAGTTGCAGCGCACCGGCGAAATCCAGCGCCTGGACATGGAACGCCACGGCGCCATCCGCCTCGGCACGGCTTATGAACTGGCCACCATTGGCCGCCTGTTCGCAGTGATGGGCATGCAACCGGTGGGCTATTACGACCTGACCCCGGCGGGCGTGCCGGTGCACTCCACCGCGTTCCGCGCCGTGCATGAACAGGCGCTGCAAGCCAGTCCGTTCCGCGTGTTCACCTCACTGCTGCGCCTGGAACTGATCGAAAACCCCGAGCTGCGCGCCTTCGCCGAAACCGCGTTGGCCCAGCGCGCCATCTTCACCCCTGGCGCCCTGGCGCTGATCGAACAAGCAGAACAACACGGCGGCCTGAATGCTGCGCAGGCCGATGAATTTATCCGCCAGGCCCTGGAAACCTTCCGCTGGCACCCCGCCGCCACTGTCACCAGCGCCCAATACCGGCAGCTAAGTGACCAGCATCGCCTGATCGCCGACGTGGTGGCGTTCAAGGGCCCGCATATCAATCACCTGACCCCACGCACTCTGGACATCGACCAAGTGCAAGCCGCCATGCCCGGCAAAGGCATCACCCCCAAGGCCGTGATCGAAGGCCCGCCGCGCCGCCGCTGCCCGATCCTGCTGCGCCAGACCAGCTTCAAGGCCCTCGACGAACCCATCGCCTTTACCGACGCCCAAGGCAGCCACAGCGCGCGCTTCGGCGAGATCGAACAACGCGGCGTCGCCCTCACCCCCAAAGGCCGCGCCCTGTACGACCAACTGCTGAACGCCGCACGGGATGAACTCGGCGCGTTTCCCAATGAAGGCAATGCCGCACGTTATACGCAGTTGATGGAACAACACTTCGAAGCCTTCCCGGATACCTACGCGCAGATGCGTGAACAGGGCCTGGCGTATTTCCGCTACTTCCCGACCGAACAGGGCTTGGCCGCACGCGGCACCGCCGATCAACCGCGCACAGTGGACGCATTGATCGAAGCCGGACATGTGGCGGTGGAACCGCTGGTGTATGAGGATTTCCTGCCAGTGAGTGCGGCGGGGATCTTCCAGTCGAACCTGGGAGATGCCGCACAAAGTCACTATGCCGCCAATTCGAACCAGGCCGAGTTTGAGAAGGCGCTGGGGCGGCCAACGATTGATGAATTGAAGCTATACGGGGAAACGCAACAGCGTTCGGTGGATGAATGCACCCAGGCGCTGCTGGCCTGAAAGAAGGTGCCCGCCCGGCTCACCAGCGCAATCCTTACGCTGTAACAGTCCCCAGGGCCGGGTGGGCGGTGTGGATCATAGGGAGCGAAAAGCGCACTGTCCCTCAGACAATTCTGAAGAAATATGTCCGCGCCCTGTAGGAACGCGGACCTTCATCTAACCCAGCTTCGCCACGATTTCATCTTTGATCAACAGCCGCTTCTTCTTCAGCTTCTCCACATCCTCATCGCTGGCACTTGCCGACTCCGCCTTCAGCACCTCCCCGTCGGCAGCGTGGTATTGAGTGAGCAGCGAGTCCAGACGCTTGTCGCTCGCCCTGCGTTCGTGAACGACTTCCTTGCTCAACCCCAAATCCTGATACAGGTCGTGTTTCACTGGCATGGCTTACCTCCGCACGTTCATCAATGGCTTTCGCCCTAGAAGCTAGACCATTGCGAGGGGTCTTGTCATGTTCGAGGTCAATGCATCCCCGTTCGTCGCAACGCCAAGGATGGGATCAAACCTTTGTGCGGCCCTGCCCTCCACTCTAGATAGCCACCTAGGGAGACCGGTTTCATGACTCACGCCGCCACCGCAGTCGATACCCAATGCATCAACACCCTGCGCACCCTGGCCATGGATGCCGTGCAGAAGGCCAACTCCGGCCATCCCGGCACGCCCATGGGCCTGGCGCCGGTGGGGTATGCGTTGTGGAGTCGGTTCCTGCGCTACCACCCCGAGCATCCCGACTGGCCCAACCGCGACCGTTTTGTGTTGTCGGTGGGGCATGCGTCGATGCTGCTCTACTCACTGCTGCACCTGGCGGGCGTGGTCGAGATCGATGCCCACGGCAAGCGCTCCGGCCAACCGGCGATCAGCCTGGACGATATCAAGCAATTTCGGCAGATGGGCTCCAAGACGCCAGGGCATCCCGAGTACCGCATGACCACCGGCGTGGAAACCACCACCGGGCCACTCGGCCAGGGGTGTGCCAACAGTGTGGGCATGGCGATGGCCGAGCGTTGGCTGGGTGAACGGTTCAACCGGGATGGCCGGGTGCTGTTTGACTACAACGTCTACAGCCTGTGCGGTGACGGCGACATGATGGAAGGCATCAGCAGTGAAGCCGCGTCCATGGCCGGGCATTTGAAGCTGGATAACCTGTGCTGGATCTACGACAACAACACCATCAGCATCGAAGGTCATACCGAGCTGGCGTTCAGTGAGGATGTGATCAAGCGCTTTGAGGCCTACGGCTGGCACACCTTGCATGTCACCGACGCCAATGACTTGCAGGCGCTCAGCCAGGCCCTGGAAACCTTCAAGGCCAACACCGGCGCGCCGACCTTGATCGTGGTCGACAGCGTGATCGGCTACGGTTCGCCCCACAAGCACAACACCGCATCGGCCCATGGCGAGCCGTTGGGTGAAGAGGAGATCCGTCTGACCAAGGCGGCCTATGGCTGGCCCGAGGATTCGAGTTTCCTGGTGCCGGATGAAGCGCGCACGGTGTTGCGTGACGCGTTGCTGGAGCGCGCCGAGCCGCTGTATCAGCAATGGAACCAGACCCTGTCGAGCCTCGATCCGAAACTGGCTGATGAGCTGAAGCGGATGCGCGCCGGGGAAATGCCTGCACAGTGGCAGGCCGAACTGCCCCACTTTGAAGCGGACGCCAAAGGTATCGCCAGCCGTGCGGCGGGCGGTGAAGTGTTGAATGCCTTCGCGCAACACATCCCCTGGCTGCTGGGTGGTTCAGCGGACTTGTCGCCGTCGACCAAGACCAACCTCACGTTTGACGGTGCCGGACGTTTCAGTGCCGAGGATTACAGTGGCCGCAACCTGCACTTCGGCATCCGCGAACACGCGATGGGGGCGATTGCCAATGGCATGGCGCTGTCGTACCTGCGGCCGTACACCTCGACGTTCCTGGTGTTCAGCGACTATATGAAACCGCCGATTCGTCTGGCGGCGATCATGGAATTGCCGGTGGTGTTCGTGTTTACCCATGACTCGATTGGGGTGGGCGAAGACGGGCCGACGCACCAGCCCATCGAGCACCTGACGCAACTGCGGGCGACGCCGGGGTTGCTGACACTGCGCCCGGGTGATGGGAATGAAACCCTGGAGCTGTGGAAAGTCGCACTGGCGCAAACCCACCGGCCCAGTTGTATGGTGTTGTCGCGCCAGCCGTTGCCGACGTTGGATCGGACCCGATATGCGGCGGCATCAGGGGCGGCCAAAGGGGCGTATGTGTTGGCAGCGGCGGATAACCCCAAAGTCCTGCTCCTGGCGACGGGCAGTGAAGTCAGCCTCGCCGTGGCGGCCTATGAACAATTGAAAAGCGAAGGGATTGCCGCGCAGGTGGTTTCAATGCCCAGCTGGGAGTTGTTTGAAGACCAGGACCCGGCCTATCGCGACAGCGTACTGCCGCCCGCCGTGAAGGCACGGGTAGTGGTGGAGCAGGCTGGACCTTTGGGTTGGGATAGGTATGTGGGGCAAACCGGGGCCAAGGTGGTGATGAACAGCTTTGGCGCATCGGCGCCGTTGGCCAAGTTGCAGGAGAAATTTGGGTTTACTGTCGAGAATGTGGTGAAGCAGGCCAAGGCACAAATCCAACTGACCCAACACTGACGGCGATCAACACTGTGGGAGGGGGCTTGCCCTAATGCCAG
>NZ_QUZT01000027.1 GCF_004682045.1 Pseudomonas nabeulensis | reverse complement strand
GGAAGGCCTGACCGACGACGAGCGTCGCATCGTCATGCGCAACCTGGGCTTCTTCTCCACGGCTGACTCGTTGGTCGCGAACAACCTGGTGCTGGCCGTGTACCGCCTGATCACCAACCCGGAGTGCCGCCAGTACATCCTGCGCCAGGCCTTCGAAGAAGCGATCCACACCCACGCCTACCAGTACTGCATCGAATCCCTGGCCATGGATGAAGGCGAAATCTTCAACATGTACCACGAGATTCCATCGGTCGCTAAAAAGGCCGCCTGGGGCTTGAAGTACACCCGCTCGATCTCCGATCCGAAGTTCGAAACCGGCACCGTCGAGACCGACAAGGAGCTGCTGCGCAACCTGGTCGCCTACTACTGCGTACTGGAAGGCATCTTCTTCTACTGCGGTTTCACCCAGATTTTGTCCATGGGCCGTCGCAACAAAATGACCGGCGTGGCCGAGCAGTTCCAGTACATCCTGCGCGATGAGTCGATGCACCTGAACTTCGGTATCGACGTGATCAACCAGATCAAAATCGAAAACCCACATTTGTGGGATGCCGAGATGAAGGAAGAAGCGACCCAGATGATCCTGCAAGGGACGCAGCTGGAGATTGAATATGCGCGGGATACCATGCCTCGCGGCGTGTTGGGCATGAACGCGGCGATGATGGAAGACTATTTGAAGTTCATCGCGAATCGTCGTTTGTCGCAGATTGGGTTGAAGGAAGAGTATCCGGGGACGACGAATCCGTTCCCTTGGATGAGTGAGATCATGGACTTGAAGAAAGAGAAGAATTTCTTTGAGACCCGTGTGATCGAGTACCAGACCGGCGGCGCGCTGAGCTGGGATTGATCAACAGGGGCCGTTGAGTGCTTCTGTAGTGAGCGGGCTTGTCCCGCGCTGGGTGGCAGAGCCGCCCTAAAACCAGACACCTCGGTATTCCAGACACACCGCGACGCCCCAATTGGGGCGGCTTCGCCACCCAGCGCGGGACAAGCCCGCTCACTACATGCCCAATCAAACCATCAAAACCCCCTGCGTCGGCCTGTGCTCCACCGTCTATGGCGACCTGGTCTGCCGAGGCTGCAAGCGCTATCACCACGAAGTGATCCAGTGGAACGGCTACAACGCCGAGGAGAAACAAGCGGTGTGGCTGCGCCTGGAGCAATTGCTGGTACAAGTGATGGCCAGCAAGTTGGAAGTGTTTGATACCGACCTCCTGCGCCAGCAACTGGAAAGCCGCAAGATCCGTTTCATGCCGCACCAATCACCGTATTGCTGGGCCTACCAGTTGATCGCTCGGGGTGCCCGGGTGATCTCCAGGCTGGATGCCTACGGGCTGGCACTGTTGCCGGAGTTTCGCGAGCGGCGTCTGGCGGACTTGCGCGACGCCATCGACCGCGAGTTTTTCCTGCTGTCGGAGGCGCATTACGAGCGCTACATTGCGCCGGGGTTCATTCGCGAAAGCTTTGGTGAGCCGTTGATCGCTGCGTTCTAATCACTTAATTGTGTTTAAAATGCCGCCCGCTCAATGACCGACGCTAAACGATGACCCCAGACGCACTCTCCATCCTGCACAGCCACTTGCTTACCGCCCTGGCCACACCGCCTGACGAAACCCGCCGTTTGTTCCACGGCCGTGGCCGCTGCTGGCCGGGCCTGGAGCAGTTGACGGTGGATTGGCTGCAAGGCGTGCTGTTGGTGTCATTGTTCAAGGAGCCGGAGCCGGCGCAGTTGGAAGCCCTCAAACATCTGTTGCACAGCCAATTCAGCACCCACACCATCGCCCTGCAACACCGCTACCTGCCACAAAGCACCACCGAATGGCTCGCCGGTAACCCAGTCGACGAGCTGACCATCACCGAAGGCGGCCTGCGTTACCTGATCGACCTGGGTAAAAAACAGAACAGCGGGCTGTTCCTCGACATGCGCTACGGCCGCAACTGGGTGCGCGAACAGGCCGAAGGCCAACGCGTGCTCAACCTGTTTGCCTACACCTGCGGCTTTTCCGTGGCCGCCATCGAAGGCGGTGCCGACCATGTGGTCAACCTCGACATGGCCCGTGGCGCCCTGAGCCGTGGTCGCGACAACCATCGCCTGAACGGTCACGACCTGAGCATGGTCACCTTCCTCGGCCACGACCTGTTCAAGTCCTGGGCCAAGGTCACCCACAGCGGCCCCTATGACCTGGTGATCATCGACCCGCCCTCGTTCCAAAAAGGCAGCTTCCTGTTGACCAAGGACTACCAACGCGTCCTGCGGCGCCTGCCGGATTTGCTCACGGCAAACGGCACGGTACTGGCCTGCATGAACGACCCGGCCTTCGGCGAAGACTTCCTGATCGACGGCGTAACCCGCGAAGCACCGGGCCTGCGCTTTGTCGAACGCCTGGAAAACCCGCCGGAATTCCCGGATATCGACCGACAAAGCGGCTTGAAAGCACTGGTGTTCCGCCAGGGCTGATGCCGAAACGTCCTACGCTTGCTACGCTAAGTGATACACCGGGGTGGTGAACCTTATCCCCCCCTTCCCGGTCGATACCTGCATTCCCCGGCCAGACTCGACGGCGTCACGCTGTCGGCTGCCCCGTTTCACCTTTTGGAGAACCGCCTGTGATATCGACCCTGCATGTAGCCAGACTCAAAGCCTGGGGCGCCCACGGCTTTACCGCTACCGGTGTGGTACTGGCCTTTTTGGCCACCCTGGCGCTGTTGGAAAACTCGCCTAAAGCCTGTCTGCTATGGCTGGGATTGGCGCTGGTGGTCGATGGCGTCGATGGTTCACTGGCCCGACGGGTCAATGTCAGTACCGTGCTGCCGAGCTTTGATGGCTCGGTGCTGGACCTGGTGATCGACTACCTCACCTACGTGTTCATCCCGGCGCTGTTTATCTACCGCTATATCGACCTGCCCGACTTCACCCACTTGTTCACGGTGTCGGTGATCCTGGTGTCATCGCTGTTCTGCTTCTGCAACGTCAACATGAAGAGCAAAGACAACTACTTTGTCGGCTTCCCGGCGGCGTGGAACGTGGTGGCACTCTGCGTGTATATCATCCAGCCTGAAGCCTGGGTCACATTGTTGACCGTGATCGGCTTGGCGCTGCTGACCGTCACGCCGATGAAGTTTTTGCACCCGTTCCGCGTGAAGCGGTTTATGCCGATCAATATCGCAGTGACCACGATCTGGTTGTTGTGCAGTTTCCTGATGGTGGTGGATTATCCGAATACCAACCCGTGGACGTTTGGGTTGTGGTCGGTGATGTCGGCGTACTTTTTGGGGATTTGTATTTGGCGTACTGCGCTGGAGTGGTTGGAAACACACAAATAACCCAGTGAACACAAATCAAATGTGGGAGGGGGCTTGCCCCCGATGAGGGAGTGTCAGCTGACTAATTTGTAGCTGACACACTGCAATCGGGGGCAAGCCCCCTCCCACATTTTGACCTCTATACATTTGGATCTGTGTACAGCAGGCGGTTAAGATGCAGGCCTTCAGTGCAGCCCTTTCGCTGCACCCAGCCAAAAATAAGCCCTGCCCATGCCCTTCGAACTCAGCGTTGACCTCACCACCCTCGCCATCCTGGCGTTTGTCGCCTTTATCGCCGGTTTCATTGACGCCATCGCCGGCGGCGGCGGGTTGCTCACCACGCCCGCCCTGCTCACCGCCGGCATGCCGCCACATCTGGTGCTGGGCACCAACAAGCTCAGTTCCACCTTCGGCTCCGCCACTGCCAGCTTTACCTTCTATCGCCGCAAACTGTTCCACCCGCGCCAGTGGGTGCATGCCATCGTCGGCACCTTGATCGGCGCGCTGACGGGCGCGGTGGTCGCCCACTACCTGCCCGCCGAAACCCTGAACAAAATGCTCCCGGTGATCGTGTTCGGCTGCGGCCTGTACCTGTTGTTTGGCGGCACGCCCAAAGCGCCGCTGGATGCAGATGCGCCGATCAAGAAGAAATGGCAATCCACCCAAGGCTTTGGCCTGGGGTTCTACGATGGTGTGGCTGGCCCCGGCACCGGTGCCTTTTGGACCGTCAGCACGATGTTGATGTACCCCATCGACCTGGTGAAGGCCAGCGGCGTGGCGCGCAGCATGAATTTCGTCAGCAACGCGGCAGCGCTGTCGGTGTTTATCTTCAACGGCACGGTGGACTGGATCGTCGGCCTGACCATGGGTATTTGCGTGATGTTCGGTGCATTCTTTGGCGCACGCAGCGCAATCAGCGGCGGCGCCAAATTCATTCGCCCGGTGTTTATCACCGTGGTCCTGGGCCTGACCGTGCGCCTAGCCTGGCAGCACTGGTTCAGCGTGGCCTAAACGACGGGCCAGGTAGAGGTCGATCAGGTAACGCGCAATCGAACGTGACGCCGGCAACGGCGGCAGGTCGTGCACATTGAACCACTGCGCGTCTTCGATCTCATCGGCCTGGGGCACGATATCGCCACCGGCGTATTCCGCGTGAAAGCCCAGCATCATCGAGTGCGGAAACGGCCAGCATTGGCTGCCCATGTACTGGATGTTCTTCACCTCGAGCTGCACTTCCTCACGAACCTCGCGGATCAGGCAGTCCTCAGCCGACTCCCCCGGCTCGGCAAACCCCGCCAGGGTGCTGTAGACCCCTGTCACAAAACGCGGCGAACGCGCCAGCAGGATCTCGTCACCACGGGTCACCAGCACAATCATGCTCGGCGAAATCCGTGGGTAGCTGCGCAGGTCGCAGGCCTGGCAATACATCGCCCGCTCCCGTGGGACCTGTACCATGGCCTGGCCACAGCTACCACAAAAGCGGTGTTCACGCGCCCAAGTGCCAATCTGCGCGGCATAGCCCAACACTTTGTACAGGGTGTGATCGCCTTGCAGCATAAAGGCCCGCAAGCCTTGCCAACTGCAATCCGGTACTTCGGCCGGCGCGTTCAGCTCCAGCAGGTACACCGGCTCGCCGTCGAGATGGCCGATGCCGTGTTCGGCGAATACCGACAGGTCCTGGCGCTTGAGCCATTCCCGGGGGAACAGCGGGCCATTGGT
This sequence comes from Pseudomonas nabeulensis, assembly GCF_004682045.1. Lineage (GTDB taxonomy): Bacteria > Pseudomonadota > Gammaproteobacteria > Pseudomonadales > Pseudomonadaceae > Aquipseudomonas > Aquipseudomonas nabeulensis. Next base: position 72,746 of record NZ_QUZT01000027.1, on the reverse strand, counting down.
GTCATGCAAAAAGCCGTCGCGGCTACGGGCGACGGCCCAGCCGCCGGGGGTGTCGTTGTCGAGCAGCGTTGTGGTAATCCAGCCTGGGGTCATGTCAGTCAATCCACGAATTCGGGTTTCTGCTTACTCATATGGGCCGCGATGGCCACACGCAGGTCGTTGGATTGCAACATAGCCGAGTTCCAGGTGGCAACGTATTCCAGACCATCCTTGACTGTATGGTCACGCATATAGCTGATCATGGCCTTGGTGCCGGTGACCGCAATCGGCGATTTGGCGGCGATTTCATGGGCGATGTCCAGCACACCGGCCAGCAGGCTCTCCTGATCGGCGTACACACGATTGACCAAACCGATGCTGCGCGCTTCTTCGGCACCGAACTGGCGACCGGTGTAGGCCAGCTCACGCAGCATGCCGTCGCCGATGATGTGCGGCAGGCGTTGCAGGGTGCCGACGTCGGCGGCCATGCCGATGTCGATTTCCTTGATCGAGAACTGCGCACCTTCGGCGGCATAGCGCATGTCGCAGGCGCTGATCAGGTCGATGGCGCCACCGATGCAATAGCCCTGGATCGCCGCCAGTACCGGTTTGCGGCAATTGTCCACGGCGTTGAACGAGGCTTGCAGTTCAAGGATCTTGCGCCGCAGCAGGCGTGCGTTGCGGCCCGCGTCCTTACCAAACTCGTTGGCCACCGAAGCCAGCATCATCAAATCGATACCCGAAGAAAAATGCTTGCCGGCGCCACTGAGCACCACGGCACGCACTGCGTCGGTGTCTTCGACCCACTGGAAAATATCGATGATCTCGGTCCAGAACGCAGCGTTCATCGCGTTGATCTTTTCCGGGCGGTTGATCTGCACATGGGCAACGTTGCCAATGAGTTCGACGACGAAAGCGTGGTATTCGGACATGGCAGTGATCCCTGACTGGCGAGTGATAAGGCCCGAACTATAACAAGGGTGCGCCACGGCGCATCGGCCAAAAACGGGACTGGCAAAGGTAATGCAATGTTGTGGATACGGCGGTTCATGCAGCGCCATTACATTTCATCCGGGAAGCACGATTTATCGGCTATACAATCAGGGTCATTGCCTGGAGCCCGCTATGCCGACCCCGTTTCGCTCATCCTTGATTCTTGCCGTGGTGGTCGTGCTCACCGGTATTGGCGCCGGTCTCGGTGGGATGCTGCTCGCGCTGTTGCTGCATGGTATCCAGCACTTGGCCTATGGCTACAGCCTTGACAGCCTGGTCAGCCATCAAAGCTTTTTATGGGGCGTGACCGCCGCCTCGCCGCAACGCCGCTTGCTGGTCCTGGTGGTGTGCGGGTTGGTCGCGGGGCTGGGCTGGTGGACGATTTATCGCTATGGCCGCCCCCTGGTCAGCATCAAGCAAGCCGTCTCGGACAAGATGCCGATCATGCCGCCCAAGACCACCCTCGCCCACGCCGTGCTGCAGATCATCACCGTGGCCCTGGGCTCGCCCCTTGGCCGTGAAGTGGCGCCACGGGAAGTCGGGGCGTTGGCGGCCTCGTGGCTGTCTCAACGTGCACGGCTGGAGCCGCCCATGCATCGCTTGATCGTTGCCTGTGGCGCCGGAGCCGGGCTGGCGGCGGTGTACAACATGCCGCTGGGTGGCGCGGTGTTTGTGCTGGAAGTGCTGGTGGGGGCGTTCAGTTGGCCGGCAGCGGTGATTGCGTTGGCCACCTCGGCGATTGGCGCATCGGTGGCGTGGATCGGGCTGGGTGCCGAGTCGCAATACGTCGTGCCGCAGTTTGTGTTGAGCCCGACGCTGATCACCTGGGCCGTGGTGTGTGGGCCGGTGTTTGGCTTGGCGGCCTACGGCTTCACTCGCCTCACCGGCAAGGCACGGGCGAATGCTGCCAGGGGTTGGCGCCTACCGGTATTGTCGTTGATCAACTTCACGATCATCGGCGGGCTGGCAATGCTGTTGCCGCAGATCCTCGGCAACGGCAAAGGCCCGGCGCAACTGGGTTTCGACAATGAGTTGAGCATTGGCCTGGCCGCGTTGTTATTGCTGGTCAAGGTGCTGATCACCACCAGCAGCCTGCGCGCCGGCGCCGAGGGTGGGTTGTTGACGCCTGGGCTGGCCAATGGCGCGTTGCTGGCGATTATCCTCGGTGGCGCCTGGAGCCTGCTGTGGCCAGGGGTGCCCCTGGGCGCGTTTGCGATCATCGGCGCGGCGGCGTTTTTGGCGTCCAGCATGAGCATGCCACTGACGGCGATTGTGCTGGTGGCGGAATTCACGCGCATCGAGCATGACTTCCTGGTGCCGATCATCCTCGCCGTGGTGGGCTCGATGTGCGTGAGCAAGCTGTGCCAACGCTGGGAAAACGCTGGATAAAACCCCTCGCACACGCCATCCTTTGCGCTTTAAGCCGCCTCGTCTGCGGCGCTCGACGTTTAAAGGATATGCCCATGCACGCCCAACCCCTCACCCCGGCCGAATTCGAGGTTATCGAAGACACCCTGCTTAAGTACGGCGATGACCATTCGGTGTTGAACGTGGCCGAGCTTGACGGTTATTTCACGGCCTTGGTGTCCAGCCCAGTCCAGGTAGATGTGGCCGAGTGGTTCCCGGCGATCTGGGGTGGGCAGAACCCGGAGTGGGAGAACATGGACGAGGCACAGACCTTTTTGGAACTGTGCGTGCGCTACATCAACACCCTGGCTGAGCAACTGGCCACCGATGGCGCTGGCTTCAAGGCACGGTTCGATGAAACCGAACACCAGGGCCAGCACGTGACCCTCGCTGAGGAATGGTGCTTTGGCTATATCCGTGGCGCCGCCATCGGCAACTGGCCCGAGTTGCCAGCGGTACAAGCCACCGAGCTGGAGAAAATCTCCTGGTGCGCCGAGCAGGACAACTTCGAACTGCCGGCCGACCTGGACGTGGCCGCACACCAGCAACGCGTCAGCCAGATTGAACCCGCCGCACGGGCGCTGCACGATTACTGGCTGAGCCAGCGCTAAACCTCGACAAGCACCGCCGGTTTGGCCGATTATTCGGGTCCGCCCGTCGGCCACTCCGTACCACCTTGCCTTGAATCAGGAGCCTTGTACCTTGAGTTCGCAGAAAACCGTGACCGTTACACCGCCCAATTTCCCCCTCAATGGCAAGGTCGCGCCCCCCGGCTCCAAATCCATTACCAACCGCGCGCTGCTGCTGGCGGCCCTGGCCAAGGGCACCAGCCGCCTGAGCGGTGCGCTTAAAAGCGATGACACCCGCCATATGTCGGTGGCCCTGCGCCAAATGGGCGTGACCATCGACGAGCCCGACGACACCACCTTCGTGGTGACCGGCTCCGGTAAACTGCAACTGCCCACGCAGCCGCTGTTCCTCGGCAATGCCGGCACCGCCATGCGCTTTCTCACCGCAGCGGTTGCGACCGTTGAAGGCAGCGTGGTGCTGACCGGCGACGACTACATGCAAAAACGCCCGATTGGCCCACTGCTGGCCGCCCTCGGCCAGAACGGTATCCAGGTCGACAGCCCGACCGGTTGCCCACCAGTCACCGTGCACGGCACGGGCAAGGTCCAGGCAAAACGTTTCGAGATCGATGGCGGCCTGTCCAGCCAGTACGTCTCTGCCTTGCTGATGCTCGCCGCCTGCGGCGAAGCTCCGATTGAAGTGGCGCTGACTGGCAAGGACATTGGCGCTCGCGGTTATGTCGACCTGACCCTGGACTGCATGCGCGCCTTCGGTGCCCAAGTGGAAGAAGTCAACGACACCACCTGGCGTGTGGCCCCCACCGGCTACACCGCCCACGACTACCTGATCGAGCCGGACGCTTCCGCCGCCACCTACCTGTGGGCCGCCGAAGTGCTGACCGGTGGCCGTATCGACATCGGCGTCGCTGCGCAGGACTTCACCCAGCCAGACGCCAAGGCCCAGGCCGTGATCGCCCAGTTCCCGCACATGCAGGCCACGGTGGTCGGCTCGCAGATGCAGGACGCCATTCCAACGCTGGCGGTACTCGCCGCCTTCAACAACACCCCGGTGCGCTTTACCGAACTGGCCAACCTGCGGGTCAAGGAATGTGATCGCGTGCAGGCGCTGCATGACGGCCTGAATGAAATCCGCCCGGGCCTGGCGACCATCGAAGGCGACGACCTGCTGGTGGCCAGCGATCCTGCGCTGGCCGGCACCTCATGCAATGCCCTGATCGACACCCACGCCGACCACCGCATCGCCATGTGCTTTGCCCTGGCCGGTTTGAAAGTCGCAGGCATCCGCATTCAGGACCCGGACTGCGTGGCCAAGACCTATCCTGAATACTGGAAGGCCCTGGGCAGTCTTGGGGTGCAACTGAGCTACTGAGGGAACAGCGTCGGAATGGGGAGGCACAGCACATGACTATTCGCCAACCCTGCCCACCCGGCGCCTGTGTCTGCGAGCGTGAACAATTGCTGGAAACGCCCGGCGCCGACCAGCGCATCCTCCAGCTCACGCGCCAGGAAGAAAAGAAGCTGATCGACCGCCTGGAAGACCTCAAGAGCCTGCAAGACCTGGAACGCATGCAACAGCTGATGTACCAGCAATTGGGCATCCGCGTGCATGTTGCACCGGGGCACACTGAAGTCAAGAGCATGCGCGGGATTCAGATCGTGATCGACGACTTACCGGGCCTGTGTCGCAAGACCCGGCAGTCCATTCCGGCCGCGATTCGCCGGGGCATGGAGAAACGGCCGGAGATTGCGTACCGCTTGCTGGATGCTCACGACCTGTTTCGCGACGGCTGAGCGTCAGCCGCGAACAAAGCTTGGCCCACCGCCTTCGCCTTCTTCAAATGCACTTGCGCCTGATCACTCTCCGAGTCCAGTAATAACTCGGACGTCACCACCTGCGCGCCACAGTAATCAAAGATTCCATAGTCGATTTGCGTGCGCATGGCCTTGGCATAGCCGTGTCGGTCGAACGCGCTGTCATCCGCTGCACCGAGCGCCAGCAAATGCACGTTCAAGTGGCGCAGCTTTTTGACCACTGACGTATCAGGGCCGTAGTCGATTGCCCAACCGTTGATAAATACGCGATCAATCCAGCCCTTGAGCAGGCCCGGCATCGACCACCAATAGATCGGAAATACCAGCACCAGGGCATCGGCGCGGTCGATGCGTGCTTGCTCGGCCAACACATCGGCTGGCGGCTGGGCACGGGTACGGTGTACCAAATGGTCAGCTGCGGTGTAGCGCGGGTCGAAGCCTTCGGCGGCAAGGTCAGCGACCTCATAGGTGTGGCCGGCCTCGACAAGGCCGGCGGCAGTTTGCAAGGCGATGCTATGGGTGAGGGATTGCGGGTCGTGATGAGCAACAACGATTAAAGCGTGCATGACATTGACTCCCTTTCGGTTTACGCTGGGCTTAAGTTACCTTTGGTAAGTTACTTTTGGTATATAAGCATGTCAAGCAATGAGTCCCCTGCCCCACGTCGTCGGCTATCCCGTGAAGATCGGCTGCGTCAATTGTTGGAGGTGGCCTGGCAATTGGTGCGCGATGAAGGCACTGAAGCGCTGACGCTGGGCCGTCTGGCGGAAATGGCGGGCGTGACCAAGCCGGTGGTCTACGACCACTTCGTCACGCGTGCCGGACTGTTGACTGCGCTGTATAAAGATTTTGATGGGCGCCAGAACCAGGTGTTTTCCGATGCCATCGACGCCAGCAATGCGACGCTGGAAGACCGGGCATGGGTGATTGCGTCGTCCTATGTCGACTGCGTGTTGTTACAGGGCCGGGAAATTCCAGGGGTGATCGCCGCACTGAGCAGCTCGCCGGAGTTGGAAATCCTCAAACGCCAGTACGAGGCAATCTTCCTGGAAAAATGCCGCGATGCGTTGTCAGCGTTTGGTCGAATATCCCAGGCGGGATTACGCGCGATGCTCGGTGCTGCGGAGGCCCTGTCCCATGCGGCGGCCAGCGCAGAGATCAGCCGAGAAGAGGCACAGCAGGAACTGTTGGCGACGATCCTGGGGATGGTCACTCGTGGCCGGAATTAAATGATCCAAATGTGGGAGGGTTTGCCCTAATGCCAGTCAGTTAACAGGTCGGAAGGATAAAAAGTAACCTGTGGCGAGGGAGCTTGCTCCCGCTGGACTGCGTAGCAGTCCCAGTCTTTTAAAACAAAGAGCTGGGGCCGCTTCGCGGCCCAACGGGAGCAAGCTCCCTCGCCACAGGTACAGTGTTTGCGTTAACTGACTGGCGTTAGGGCTTGCCTCACTCACCACAATGTCAACGCTGCAGGAACATCTGGACCTTGCGGGTCAGTTGATCAAGATGGCGGTCGCGTTGCTTCTCCGCGTCCACCATCGCCCGCTTGCCATGCTTTTGCAGCAGGTAGGTATGAATCTGCTGCACTTCCAGCGAGCGATAGATCGGCGCCACATCCAGCACCGCCATCAGCCCGTCGGTGCCGTAGCTGCGTGTGTTCATCAACACCTGCGTCCCCCGCGCGCCCCGCACCTGGAAGCCCAGGGATTCAAAGGCGGCAACCTTCTCCACCGCACACGCCAATTCCGCGTGGGGGTAGCGTCCAAGCACGTCCTGCATCATCCGTCGCGCCACACCTTGGCGACGATAACCCGCCTGCACCGCCATAAACGCAATACCACAGGCGTCGGGGTCATCCTTCACCGGCAGGCACAGCACAAAACCGATGACCTTTTCAGCTTCCGTCGCCACGACCAACTCGACGGTGATGCCTTTCGCACCATTGAGCGCCTCAAGGTACAGGTGCACCTCAAAACCAATGGCGTACTGGTAGATGTTGTACAGCAGGTTACTCGGCGGCAGTGCGATGCTGCTGATGTCGGTGAGGTTGTCCACCACCATTTGCAGGATCTGGGCGTTGATGGGCTCGGGGCACGGTGTGGTGTAGCGGGTAAGGCTGAACATGCAAATTCCTGGGGTTTCGCGTCAAGGCAGCGGCGATTGTACCCGTTGCGGCGTGCAGACCTCACGTAAACATCCGCGTAGCCAGCGATGGGCCAGGTCGGCGTCGAGCCTGGGGTGCCAGAGCATCGCCACGGTAAACAGCGGTAACACCAGCGGCAACGCGAAGCTGTACAGGCCCTCGCGTTGGTGGGCGGTGTAGCGCTCGGGCACGCTGGCGATCAGGTCGGTGTCGCGGGCCAGCGCAATGGCCGTCGAGAACCCGGCGACGAGAGTGCCGATCTGCCGCGTGAGGCCCTGGGCTTCGAGGGCAGCGTCGATCTGACCGCGATCCTGGCCACGCCTGGACACGTAGACATGCTGGCCTTGCGCATAACGTTCGGCAGTCATTTCGCCCTGGCTGAGGGGATGGCCGCAACGCACCACGCCGATCAAGCGATCACGGAACAATGCCTGAGTCAGCAATTCTGGGCTCGCCTCGGCGTCGACCACGCCGGTATCCAAGTCGACACTCCCCTCGCGCAACAGCGTGCTGGCCTTATCCGTTTTGTTGACAAACCGCAGGCGCACACCGGGCGCCTCCTGGGCTATACGCGCAAGCAGCGCCGGGCCGAAGTTTTCAACGAACTCTTCGCTGGTGCGCAGGGTGAAAGTGCGTTCGACCTGGGCCAGGTCAACGGACAGAGTGGGCCGTAACACCGCATGAGCCTCCTGCACCAGTCGACTGACCTGCTCCCGTAATGCCATCGCCCGTGGCGTTGGCACCAGGCCGCGACCGGCGCGCACCAGCAACGGGTCACCGGTGGTCTCGCGCAAGCGTGCCAGGGCCCGGCTCATGGCCGAAGGACTCAAGCGCAACCGCTGGGCTGCGCGAGCGACGCTGCCCTCGCTGAGCAAGACGTCCAGGGTGATCAGCAAATTGAGATCGGGCATTGATGCTCCTTGGCAGGCGTTTCACGCAGGTACTCACTGCAAATCGTGCGTCTTCCGCCATGTTAGGCGACGCCGTAGATTTGTGACAGTTGCCTTCACCTCAGGAATTGCCATGCCCTCCTCTTCACGCGGCGCACTTGTGAGCCTGTCCCTGTCCATGTTGCTGGCGTCATTGGGCACCAGTATCGCCAATGTGGGGCTGCCGAGCCTGGCGCAGGCATTTGATGCATCGTTCCATGCGGTGCAATGGGTGGTACTCGCCTATCTGCTGGCGATCACGGCAGTGATCGTAAGTGCAGGCGCCTTGGGCGACCGCCTGGGTCGCCGCCGCTTATTGCTCAGCGGCTTGCTGTTGTTCGCCGTAGCCTGTGGGCTGTGTGGCGTCGCGCCCACGCTGGAATGGCTGGTGAGCGCGCGCATCCTGCAAGGCCTGGGCGCAGCGGTGATGATGTCCATGGCGTTGGCGATGGTCGGCGACACGGTCACCAAGGACCGCACTGGCCGGGTGATGGGCTGGCTGGGCACGATGTCGGCGGTGGGCACCGCCATGGGGCCCAGCGTGGGAGGCGTATTGCTGGGGATGTGGGGTTGGCACGCGTTGTTTCTGGTCGGGATGCCGCTGGGGTTGCTCGCCGCCGTACTCGCCTATCGATATTTGCCGCAGGATCAGGCTCGCACGTCACTGTCCAGTGAACTGGGCATACGCAGCGCCCTGAAAGATGCACCCTTGCGTGCTGGCCTGGCGATGAGTGCGCTGATTGCCGCAGTGATCATGACGACCTTTGTCGTGGGACCTTTTTACCTGTCCCGGGGCCTGGGGCTCGATGCGGCGTGGATGGGCCTGGCCATGGCAGTCGGGCCTTGCGTAGCGGCCATCAGCGGCGTTCCGGCGGGTCATCTCACGGAGCGCTTTGGCAGCCAACGCATGACATTCAGCGGGCTAGGCCTGTTGGGCTGCGGCGCGTTATCCCTGTCATTCGCCTCGGGCTTGTTCACCTACCTATGCGCGCTGGTGATCCTGACCTGCGGTTACAGCCTGTTCCAGGCGGCCAACAACACAGCGGTGATGGGCGATGTCGACCCATCACGCCGAGGAACGGTCTCGGGTTTGCTGAACCTGTCACGGAACCTGGGCCTGATCATCGGCGCCTCGGCCCTCGGCGCGGTGTTCGCCTGGGCCACGCCGGATGTCACCCACGCCTCCCCGCAATCAGTCGCCAATGGCCTGCACGCAACCTTTGCCGTAGCCCTGGGGTTGATCCTGTTGGCGGGCGCAATACGACACACAGGTTTGGCACGTTGAAACCAGCGCCATAAACCCGCTGTATTCACGCACTGAGCAAAAAAGTTCGGACCAACGGGTGCATGGACGCACCTACATCGCGCATCATGGGCACTTTCAAGCTCAAGGGTAACGTCCATGCGCGTGCTGTCATTGATGATGAGCCTGACGACGCTGGCCGCCACTACGGTGTTCTGCGCCAGCGCAATGGCGAATGAAGAAAGTCAGTTGGTACAACAGATCAACGAATACCGCAGCCAGGTACAACGCTGCGGTGACCAGGGTTCCCAGGAACTGCCACCGCTGGCCAGCGATACACGGCTGGTGTTGCCGGCCACCAATGTCGGCGATTTGCAGCAGGCGTTGGCGCGTGCCGCCTACCCGATGGTAAACGTGCAAGCCATCAGCCTGTCGGGGCCCAAGGATGCGCAGGCGGCCATGAAGGCCGTGCGCGAGAGTTTCTGCCGCGTGGTGCTGGACCCGCAATTTGTCGATATCGGCGTGAGCAACAGCGGCCAGGACTGGCGCATCGTGCTCGCCCGCCCGTTGCTGTCCAGCGGATTGGGGGATTGGCAGACCGAAGGCAAGCAACTGCTGAGCCTGATCAACGTCGCTCGTACCCAGCCGCGTCAGTGCGGGACCCAGGCGTTTAACGCGACCACTCCTTTGTCGTGGAACGACGACCTGGCCGGCGCCGCCAATAGCCACACGCGCAATATGGCCAACGGCAACTTCTTCGATCACCTCGACCACGACGGCCGCACGCCGGGCGACCGTGCCGAGCTGGCCGGGTATATCGCGAAAAACATCGGCGAAAACATCGCCGCCGGGCTGGATACACCCCGCCGAGTGGTCGACGGCTGGCTCGCCAGCCCTGGCCATTGCGCCAACCTGATGAACCCGCAATTTCGCGAACTGGGCGCGGCGTATGCCATGGACCCGAAGAGCGATGCCGGGATCTATTGGACGGGAGTTTTCGGCGCGCAATAAGGCACTTTTCGACCTATTCATATGGGTAGACAATCAAATTGCCATCTCATCGGTAATCCCGCTGAACTGCCAGCGGCCTTACCGGTCTGTAGCTTGTTAGCCTGCTCCATCCAGGCTTCAAACAGACCGTGCTGAACAAGGTGTTTTCCCAATGATGAATTGGCTGCAAAGCAGCAGCGACATGGCTGAGCGGGTTCGCCAGCATGATTGGGCCAGCACTCCCCTGGGGCCGTTGGAACACTGGCCCGACGTGCTCAAGACCACCGTCGCACTGTGCTTTGCCTCCAGCTTCCCCCAGGCCATCGTTTGGGGGCCACAGCTGACCATGCTCTACAACGACGCCTTTATTCCGATCCTGGGGGACAAGCCCTACGCATTGGGCCGCTCGTTCAGCGACGTGTGGCACGAGGCCTGGGACCAGATCAGCCCTATCGCCGATGCCGCCTTCGAAGGGCACGCCACCTACATTGAGAATTTCCCGCTCCTGATCGAGCGCGGCGCCGGGCCTGAGCAGGCGTATTTCACCTTTTGCTACAGCCCGATCCGCGACCCTCAGGGCAAGGTCGTCGGCCTGCTGGACACGGTGACAGAAACCACCACCACCGTATTCCTCGCCCGTCGTCTGGCGGTGCTTGATGCCGTCGGCAGCGCCGTGGCCAACGCCACCGACGCCGAAGCCATCATGACCACCACCACGCGCCTGCTGGCCGAACACTTGCAAGTGTCCAATTGTGCCTACGCCGACATGGACGCCGACGAAGACGGCTTCACCATTCGCGGCAACTGGGCGGCGCCAGGCTCGCCGAGCATCGTCGGGCGCTATAGCCTGGCCGCGTTTGGCGCGCGGGCAGTGCGGCAACTGCGTGCCGGCGAGCCGCTGGTGGTGCAGGACAACCGCGTTGAATTTCCTCCGCGAGAGGCGGCCAGCTACCAGGCCCTCGGCGCCTTGGCCACGGTGTGCTTTCCGCTGATCAAAAACGGCAAGCTCACGGCGCTGATGGCGGTGCATCACAAGACCGCACGCACCTGGTCCCCCTACGACCTGGCACTGCTGGGGGAGGTCACCGAACGTTCGTGGGCGCATATTGAGCGGGTGCGTGCCGATGCGGCCGTACGCGAGGGCTTGGCGGCCTACACCGAACTGAATGCGACCCTGGAACAACGGGTGGAAGAACGCACCATCGCCCTCACCCAGGCTGAAGCCGCCCTGCGTCAATCGCAAAAACTGGAAGCCATCGGCCAATTGACCGGCGGTGTCGCCCACGACTTCAACAACCTGCTGACGATCATTCGTTCTTCGGTGGATTTTCTACGCCAACCTGGGCTGTCCGAAGAACGCCGCCAGCGCTACATGGGTGCCGTGTCGGATACCGTCGAGCGCGCCAGCAAGCTCACCAGCCAATTGCTCGCCTTCGCTCGCCGTCAGCCGCTCAACCCGGAAGTCTTTGATGTCGGCCTGCGCGTGAACAATATCGGCGAGATGCTCGAAAGCGTCACTGGCGCGCGTATCCGCGTGCGGGTGCTGTTGCCTGAACGCCCCAGCCATGTGCGCGTCGACTCCAGCCAATTTGAAACAGCGCTGATCAATATCGCCCTCAATGCCCGCGATGCGATGGAGGGCCAGGGCACCCTGACCTTGCATGTCAGCAATGTGCTCGGGCTGCCCAGCATCCGTGGCGATGCCCAGTCGCAGCAGCCGTTTGTCGCCATCTCCCTGGCCGATACCGGCAGTGGGATTACGCGGGATAACGTCGAGCGCATCTTCGAACCGTTCTTCACCACCAAGGCCGTCGGCAAAGGGACCGGCTTGGGACTGTCCCAGGTGTTCGGGTTTGCCAAGCAGTCCGGCGGCAACGTCGATGTGGCCAGCACCCTCGGCCAGGGCACGGTGTTTACCCTGTATCTGCCCCTGGTGGCGGCTGAACCTGCACAACCCTGCTTGGCCCAGGACGATCACGGCCCGGTCCAGGACACGGCCCTGCGCCATATCCTTATCGTCGAAGACAATCTGGAAGTTGGCCGCTTTGCCAATCAGATCCTGCAGGACCTGGGCTACCAGACCACCTGGGCCACGGACGCTGAGCAGGCACTGGCGCTGGCAGGGCCGGATGCCCTGGCATTCGACGGGATTTTCTCGGACGTGGTGATGCCGGGAATGACCGGCGTGGCCATGGTCAAGCTGTTGCGCGAACGGCGCCCGGATTTGCCGGTGGTGCTCACCTCTGGCTACAGCGAAGAGCTGGCCGACAGTGGCTATGAAGGGTTTGAATTCCTCGCCAAGCCCTACTCCGCCGATCAGGTGGCGCGGGCATTGGCCAAGGCCATGCTGCGCGACTGAGCCCTACTCCGCCACCGCCACCTGGTTACGGCCCTGGGCCTTGGCACGGTAGAGCGCTTTGTCGGCGGTATTCATCAGGCCGTGCAGGTCTTGATCCAAGGCGTGGGTAGACGCCACGCCAAGACTGGCGGTCAGCCCATGCACAGGCTCGGCGGCCAGGCCGGAAATCGCCTTGACCAGTTGCTCGGCGATATCCCTCGCGGTTTCCAGCGACGTATTCGGCAGCAACACCGCAAACTCCTCGCCCCCCAGGCGGCCATACACGTCGGCCTGACGAAATGAGGCACTGATCACCCCGCCAATCTGGCGCAACACCTGGTCACCCGCCTGGTGGCCGTAGGTGTCGTTGATTTCCTTGAAGTGATCCATGTCCATCATCAGCGCGCACAACGGCTGCTGGTTATGGCGACACTGGGCGTACAGCACATGGGCATGTTCGAAGAATGCACGGCGGTTCATCAGGCCGGTGAGCTCATCGGTCTGTGCGGCACGGGTAGAGATGTTGTGGGCGCGTTCCATTTGCCGTGTCAGGCGAAAGGCTTTTTCCAGGGCATCGGACAACTTGCGCGTGGCACTGACCACAAAGGAGGAAAACACCAGGACGGCGATGGCCACGCCCACTTGCATCGACGAGGGCTGGAACAGCAGCCACAAGGTGCACGGCAACAGCACCAGGGCCATAGAGCCCAGCGTCATGTAGCGATAAGCCGAATAACACGACACCGCGCTCACCGACATGCCCACGGTAAACAGCATGACCAGGGCTTGGGACAGCCGGTCGTCGGTGGGCATCACCGCCAAAGCGCCAACGCCCCAGATCCCGGCCGACAGCATCAGCGTGATCCAATAGCGCCGCTCCCAGCGGTCCGGGGTACGCTCGTCATGGGGGCAGCGGAACCATTCCATGAACATCTTGAGGCGCAGCAAGGTCGAAATCGCCAGGGCAACCAGCCAGATCAGGATGACCTGATGGTCAAACCGGTCCCAGCACAGCCAGCAGAGCATGACCGCGCCGAGGTAGCTGCCGAAAATCGCCGCAAATGACTGACGAAACAGCTGGTGCAAACGGTCGGTTCGCACCTGCTCTTCGATAAAACAATCCTGGTCCTGCCCACGCCCAAGGCCATTCATGAAAACCGCCTGCTTCGACTGCCACGACAAAGGCGCCATTGTGGCACCCTGCCAGTAGCGCGGACAACAGAATCCAGCACGGTAGAGCCTTTAAAGTGGCCCAGGCCGCAGAATCAGCACGCCCAGCGGCGGCAGATTCAACGACAGCGACACCGGCTGCCCATGGCGCGGCTCATCCTGGGTGAACACCTCACCCCCGTTACCGTAGTTGGAGCCTGCATACAGGTCGGCATCGCTGTTGATGACCTCGCTCCAGCGGCCCGCAAAGGGCACCCCCACCGAATACGCCTCACGGGGCACGGGCGTGAAGTTGGCCACCACCAGCACCGGCTTGCCGTCCTTGCTCCAGCGCAGCCAAGCGTAGACGCTGTTGATCGCATCGTCGCCGATCAGCCACTGGAAGCCCTGGGGCGCGTCGTCCTGCTCGTGCAGGGCCGGCTCTTCGCGGTACAGGCGGTTCAAGTCGCCGACCAACTTCTGCACGCCTTTGTGCTCGGCGTATTGCAACAGATACCAGTCCAGTTGCTGGTCGTGGTTCCACTCGCGCCATTGGCCGAATTCGCAGCCCATGAACAACAGTTTCTTACCCGGGTGCATCCACATGAACGACAGATACGCCCGCAGGTTGGCAAACTTCTGCCAGCGGTCGCCAGGCATCTTGTCGATCAGCGAGTGCTTGCCGTGCACCACTTCATCGTGGGAAATCGGCAGGATAAAACGTTCGGACCAGGCATACACCAGGCCAAAGCTCAGTTCGTTGTGATGATGGGCGCGGTACACCGGGTCTTGCTGGATGTAATGCAGGGAGTCATGCATCCAGCCCATGTTCCATTTGTAATTGAACCCCAGACCGCCCTGCTGGGTAGACTGGCTCACGCCCGGCCAGGCGGTGGATTCCTCGGCGATCACCAGTGCGCCCGGCGCTTCCTGAGCCACCACGTCGTTGAGATGCCGCAGGAAGTCGATGGCCTCCAGGTTCTCACGCCCCCCATGCCGGTTAGGCACCCATTCGCCCGCCTTGCGCGAATAGTCGCGGTAGAGCATCGAGGCCACCGCATCGACGCGCAGGCCGTCGACATGGAAATGTTTAAGCCAGTGCAACGCCGAGGCCAGCATAAAGCCGTGCACTTCGGTGCGCCCCAGGTTGTAGATCAGCGTGTCCCAGTCCTGGTGAAAGCCTTCCAGCGGGTTGGCGTACTCATACAGCGCCGTGCCGTCAAACTGGGCCAGGCCGTGGGTATCGGTAGGAAAATGCGCCGGCACCCAGTCAAGAATCACGCCGATATCGGCCCGATGCAGGGCGTCAACAAAGTAGGCAAAGTCTTCGGGCGAGCCAAACCGCGCCGTGGGCGCAAATTGTGACAGCGCCTGGTATCCCCAAGAGCCGCCAAAGGGGTGCTCCATGATCGGCATCAGCTCGATATGGGTGAAGCCCAATTGCTGCACATACGGGATCAAGCGCTCGGCCAGCTCGCGCCAGTTGTACTGGCGGGCCACTTCGCCTGCCTCGTCCAACTCGGCTTGCCAGGAGCCCACGTGCAGTTCATAGATGGACAGCGGCGCGCTGGTCTTTTGTTTCTCGACCCGCGCCTGCATCCACTCGTGGTCCTGCCACTGCACTTGCAACGGTTCGGCCACCTTGGAAGCGGTATCCGGCGGCAACTGCGTGGCCAGCGCCACGGGGTCAGCTTTAAGCGGCAGGATGCCATTGGCCCCGAGGATCTCGTACTTGTAGGCCGCGCCCGGTTGCAGGCGCGGGATAAAGATCTCCCATACGCCAGACGGATGCCGCAGACGCATCGGATGGCGGCGCCCGTCCCAGATATTGAAATCGCCCACCACCGACACCCGCCGTGCATTCGGCGCCCAGACGGCAAAACGCACGCCCTGCACGCCATCGACGCTGGTCACCTGGGCCCCCAGGCAACTGCCGAGGTCGCGGTGATTGCCTTCGGCAAACAGGTACAGGTCCATTTCCCCTAGCAATAATTGGTTGAAACTGTAGGGATCTTCGGTGATCTGCTCACCGCCGGCCCATTGGATCTTGAGCAGATACGCCTGGCGCTGGGGGAACTGGCCGACAAACAAGCCCGGCACCTGGGTAGCCTCCAGGCTGCCGATCGGTTCGCTGCTGTCGCGGGCCAGCACTTGGACACTCAGAGCCTCTGGCAGAAACGCGCGGATAAACTGGCCGCCCTGCCCGTCCTCATGGGGCCCGAGAATCGAAAACGGATCGTGGTGTTCAGCGCGCACCAGCGCTTCGACATCCCTGGACGCCGGCAATGCGGTCAACTTCGCGTGCAGCGGTTCCTTACTTGTAAAACTCATGACGTTTCCCCACCGCGTGCAGTATTCGTTATAGGTTTCACCCCCCGCAGCAAGCCGTGCAACCCTTGCAAGGGCACCGGCAACCAGCTCGGGCGGTTTTCCGCTTCGTAGGCCACTTCGTACGCGGCCTTCTCCAGGCTGAACAACGTCAGCGCGGCGTCCTGGCCTTTGGCTTCCTGCCAGTCATGCGCCAGTGTAGACGTAGCTGCCTGATAAGCCTGGATAAATGCCTGGCGTGCTTCGTTCAGATAACGGTCGGTCACGCGCTTGCGTGCCTGGCCCGCTTCGGGCGATTGGTCCACTCCGTGCACGTTCAACGCCATCGCCGCTGCGTAGTCGAACGAACGCAACACACCACTCACATCTTTATAGGGGCTGTGCTTGCCGCGCCGTTCGTGCAGCGGGCGCGCCGGCTCGCCTTCAAAGTCGATCAAGTAGGCATCGCCCTTCACCACCAAGACCTGGCCCAGATGCAAATCACCATGGACCCGGATGCGCAATCCGCCAACCGTGGCTTTCGCCAAGGCTTGGACGTGAGCGGTGATGGCTTTTTTCTGCGCCAGCAATTCACTGACCAACGCCTGATCCGCAGGGTTCAACTGGGTTTGATGCAGCTTGAGCAATTGCAGGGCGCGGTCGATCTGCGCGCCCACGTCCTTGGCCCAGGCTTGCGTATCCTTGACCGTGGTGACTTCGGGTTTGAAGTCCTTGTCGGGAGTGTTTGCACCCAGAACCTCATGCATTTCACCCAAGCGTTGGCCCAGCAGACCGGCAAAGTCCTTGAGCTCGCCCAAGGCGTTGTAATGCTGCTCCTGCTCGGACACGACCTCGGCCAGCTCATCGCGAATCGCCCGCTCCAGGCTGTTTTGCGTCCAGGCCCAAGCGTCGCCCTGATTGCTCAGGTAGCCCTGGGCGATCATCAGCAGATTGTCTTGCCCGGCGCCGTCGCGACGCATCACCGAGCCCAGCAGTGGCGAGATATTCGGGTAACCGGCGGCGGTCAGGTAGGCACTCATTTCCAGCTCCGGGTGGACCCCGCTGGCGACTTTGCGAATCAGCTTGAGCACCAGGCTTTCGCCCACCACCACCGAACTGTTGGATTGTTCGGCCGACAGGTAACGCACTTCGCAATCGTCGGTCAGTTGCAACGGGGCAAGGTGCGCCGTGGACTCAAAGCGCAGGTCGCCCTCACCGGTCGGCAACAGCGTGCCGGCCTGCAACCCCTGGATGACGGCGCGGATAAAGGGCTCAAGGCTGAACGCATCCGTCACCAAGCCCACCTGGCGCACGCGCCTTACCCGCGCCAGGGCCAGTTGTTGCGGCAAGGCGCTGGTGAACTGGTCTTCGCCGAGGAACCCCAAAGGCAGCTGATAGCGACTGACCTGACCGCCACTGTTCACGTCGATCTCACTGAGCAACACCGGATGCTGCGGGTCACCGAAGCGCACGCCGTAGGCGATATGCACGCTGTCGATGGCCGCATCCTTACCGGCAAACCAGCGCCGTTTCGGCAGCCAGGCCGGCAGCGAGGTCTGCTCGAGCGTGGTGCGGCTGGGCTCCTCCAACAGCTCTTCCATGCGTTTTTTCAAGACCAATGTGGTGAAGTCCGGCATGCTTTGCGCCGGTTCCACATGCCAGCTGGGCATCTGGTTTTCGGCCGCCAGCACAAACCAATAGAAACCGTAGGGTGCCAGGGTCAGCAGGAAATTCAGCTGGCCGATAGGCGGAAACGCGTTACCGCCGAGCATCTCCACCGGGACCATGCCAGCAAATGCCGACAGGTCCAACTCAGCCGCCTGGGCACTGCGAGACACGTTGGCCACACACAGGATAATCTCGCTACGCCCGTCTTCGGCGGTGAACTCCCGTGTATACGCCAGAATGCGCCGGTTGCTCGGCGAGAGCATTTTCAGGCTGCCCCGGCCAAATGCCTTGGACTGCTTGCGCACCGCCAGCATGCGCCGGGTCCAGTTCAGTAACGAATGAGGGTCTTGCGTCTGGGTCTCGACGTTGACCGATTGATAGCCATACAGCGGGTCCATGATCGGCGGCAGCACCAGGCTGGCCGGGTCGGCGCGGGAGAAACCGCCGTTACGGTCGATGGACCATTGCATCGGCGTGCGCACACCGTCGCGGTCGCCGAGGTAGATATTGTCGCCCATGCCGATTTCATCGCCGTAATACAGGGTCGGCGTGCCGGGCATCGACAGCAGCAGGCTATTGAGCAGTTCCACACGGCGGCGGTCACGCTCCATCAACGGCGCGAGACGGCGACGAATGCCCAGGTTGATACGGGCGCGGCGGTCGGCGGCGTAGTAATTCCACAGGTAGTCGCGTTCTTTGTCGGTGACCATTTCCAGGGTCAATTCATCGTGGTTGCGCAGGAAGATCGCCCACTGGCAATTGGCCGGAATCTCCGGGGTCTGGCGCAGAATGTCGGTGATGGGAAAGCGATCTTCCTGGGCCAGCGCCATGTACATGCGCGGCATCAGCGGGAAGTGAAAGGCCATATGGCATTCGTCACCGTCATCGCCCTTTTTGTCGCCGAAGTAGAGCTGGGTGTCCTCCGGCCACTGATTGGCTTCGGCCAGCAGCATGCGGTCGGGGTAATGGGCGTCGATTTCGGCGCGGATCTGCTTGAGTACGTCGTGGGTTTCCGGGAGGTTTTCGTTGTTGGTGCCGTCGCGCTCGATCAGATACGGGATGGCATCCAGGCGCAGGCCGTCGATGCCCATGTCCAGCCAATAGCGCATCACCCCCAGCACGGCCTTCATCACTTGCAGGTTGTCGAAGTTGAGGTCGGGCTGGTGGGAATAGAAGCGGTGCCAGAAGTACTGGCCGGCGACCGGGTCCCAGGTCCAGTTGGATTTTTCGGTGTCCAGGAAAATGATGCGGGTGCCGTCGTACTTTTGGTCGTCATCGGACCACACATAAAAATCTCGCGCCGCCGAACCAGGCTTGGCCTTGCGGGCACGCTGGAACCACGGGTGCTGGTCGGAGGTGTGGTTGATCACCAGCTCCGTGATCACCCGCAACCCGCGTTTATGGGCCTCGGCGATAAAGCGCTTGGCGTCGGCCATGGTGCCGTAGTCGCTGTGTACGCCACGGTACTCGGCGATGTCGTAGCCATCGTCACGGCGGGGCGAGGGGTAGAACGGCAATAGCCAGATGGTGTTCACGCCGAGGTCGGCGATGTAGTCGAGCTTGGCGATCAGGCCGGGAAAGTCGCCGATGCCGTCGTTATTGGAGTCGAAATAGGATTTGACGTGAACCTGATAGATCACCGCGTCCTTGTACCAGAGCGGGTCTTTGATGAAGGTGGCCGGGGTGGGTTTCTTCGCCATTGGAAACTCCTGATAACACTTAAATATTGCAGACCGGATGCCGTCAGGCTTGGGAATGGGTAATCCGCCAAATACCAAACGGCGTATGGGGCTCCAACCGCATCCATTGGGTCTTGCCATACCAGGTCCAGCGATGGCCATTCATCAAGTCTTCACCCTGGGTCTGCGCATCATCCGGCAGGCCCAGCTCCCACAACGGCAACTCGAAATTCGCTTCCTGGGCGTTGTAGGGGTCCAGGCTCACGGCGACGAGGATAAAGTTGCTGCCATCCTCGCTGCGCTTGCCGAAATAAAGGATGTTGTCGTTCCACACGTTGTAGAGCTTTAGGCCCAAGTGCGTCTGCAACGCCGGGTTTTGCCGGCGGATGCGGTTGAGTTGGGCGATCTCAGCGATGATGTTGCCCGGCGCAGTGAAGTCACGGACGCGGATCTGGTATTTCTCCGAGTCCAGGTATTCCTCTTTGCCCGGCACCGGCGCGGCTTCGCACAGTTCATAACCGGAGTACATGCCCCATAGGCCCGAGCCCATGGTGGCCAGCGCGGCACGGATCAGGAAGCCGGGGCGGCCGGATTCGTGCAGGAAGCCCGGGTTGATATCCGGCGTGTTGACGAAAAAGTTCGGCCGGAAACATTCGCGCAACGGCGATTCGTTCAACTGGGTGAAATACTCACTCAACTCGGCCTTGGTATTGCGCCAGGTGAAGTAGGTGTAGCTCTGGGAATACCCGACCTTGCCCAGCCGCGCCATCATCGCTGGGGTGGTGAAGGCCTCGGCGAGGAAGATCACCTCGGGGTACTTGGCGCGCACATCGCTGATCAGCCATTGCCAGAACGGCAGCGGCTTGGTGTGGGGGTTGTCGACGCGAAAGGTCTTCACGCCCTCTTCCACCCAGCCCACCACAATGTCACGCAGCTCGGTCCACAGGCTGGGAATCGCATCGGCGGCATAGAAGTCGACGTTGACGATGTCCTGGTATTTCTTCGGCGGGTTTTCCGCGTATTTGATCGTGCCGTCCGGGCGCCAGTTGAACCAGCCAGGATGCTGTTTGAGCCACGGGTGGTCCTGGGAGCATTGGATGGCGAAGTCCAGGGCGATTTCCAGACCGTGGTCGGCGGCGGCCTGGACCAAGCGGCGGAAGTCATCGCGGCTGCCCAGTTGCGGATGAATCGCCTCATGGCCGCCGTCTTCGCTGCCGATGGCATAAGGACTGCCCGGATCATTGGGACCGGCAGTCAGAGAATTATTGGGACCTTTGCGGTGGCTGCGGCCAATGGGATGAATCGGCGGGAAATACAGCACATCGAAGCCCATGTCATGGATCATCGACAAGCGCGAGTGCACGTCATTGAACGTACCGTGGCGCGCGGGATCGTCGGTGATCGAGCGCGGGAACAGCTCGTACCAACTGGCAAACAACGCGGCAGGCCGCTCCACATCAATGGGGTATACGGTACTGATGCTCAGGTAGGCGCGGTGATCGGCCTGGGTCATCAGGTGTGCACTGTCTTCGTGCAAAAACAGCGCGACCTGTTCGGTTTCCAGCAGGCCGGAAAGTTCATGATGCAGCAGCATCAGGCGGTCGCGCAGCTCGTTGTCGCTACGTTCGGCGGCCTGCAGCACCAGGCTGCGGCCTTCTTGCAATTCCAGGCTGACCGGCACTCCGGCCTCGTGCTTCTTGCGCAGCTCGTAGCAGAAACTGGCGAAGGTATCGATCCAGGCTTCGATGCAAAATTCGTGGGGGCCTTGGTCGGCCACCGTAAAGGCGCCCTCCCAGCCATTGTTGCCCACGTCGGTCATCACCACGCTGTGCCAGCTTTCATCTGCCAGGGCACGCCAGCGCACCAATACGGCAAGCTTGTCGTGGCCGTCGGCGAACACTTTGCTGGTGACATTGACGCGCTGGCCTACCACGGCTTTGGCGGCGAACTCACCGCCGTCGATCACGGGGGTGGTGCTTTCAATCGCAATCCTGGGCAACAACAGCGCCTGGGACAGCGGTAGCACGGGTTCATGTGGAGTCAGTGTTTCAGCAGTCATCGAGCATCTTCCCCTTACGCCCTGTGGACGCTCTTTGCTTGATCCGAATTCTGATACGGCGCCGCTCTCCCTGAGCAGGGCCGTCATAGGTCCGAGCCCGGGCTCTCGCGAAAAGTTCAGGTGGATATACCGCCATTGGGCGGGGAATCAATTCGCCCCGGCGGCTGTCCACCGATAGAGCAAAGCACAAAGGAGGCCACACCGATGAATATCCCGATTCCGGCAGAAACCCCAGACCCGAATATCGATAAACCGACCCTGCCGCCCACTGAGCCCGAGCCGATTCCGGAGAAAGAACCGCCGGAAACCGATCCGCCGGTGGTGGAGGAACCGCCCACGACCATGCCCCCGGTGATCGTCAGTCCTTCTCAAAACGTTTGACGATCATCGGCATCACCCTGAACACCGCGAGGGCCAACAAGGTACTGAGCACGGCGGTTGACTCACGGCCCATGCCCGCCGCTACCCCAATGGCGGCGGTCATCCACAGGCCCGCGGCAGTGGTCAGGCCCTTGACGTGCTGGCCCTCCTCGTCCTCCTTGCCCTTGAGAATGGTGCCGGCGCCCAAAAAACCGATCCCGGCGATCACCCCTTGCAGCACCCGGCTCATGGCGTCCGCCTGACTGCCGGACATCTGCGGCACCAGCACAAACAACGCAGCGCCCAGTGCCACCAGCATATGGGTACGCACGCCCGCCGCCTTGCCCTTGCTCTCGCGCTCGAACCCGAGAATGCCACCCAGCACGGCAGCTATGAGCAAACGCACGGTGATCTGGGTGAGTTGCCTGGCATCGCCGATATCGGCGAACTCGGCTTGCAGGGTTTGCCACACTTCTTGCCACCAAGCGTCCATGGGAAACCGTCCTTTGTTAGGTCCATACAGTTAGGTCCATAGAGGATGGACAGCAACGACCGCCAGTCAGTTGCCTGGAACACTTGGCGCGGATCGGAAACCTAATCTTTACCAGCCCAAGAAAAAGGAGACCGACATGCCAGTACGTATTGAAAACCAGACGTGCTACTTCAAGGTCAACGAGCAAGGCCAGGAACAAAGCCTGCCGGCACCGGCGGTTACGGTGAATACCGATATTCCCAAGTCCATGTCCTACGTCGACCTGGACGGTGACCGGCTGTATATCACCGAGCAGGAAGCCGACGCCCTCACCGTCGCCGGTGCGGTCGATGGCCGTCAGCACAAGAAGGTCACCGAGCCTGGTTCGGCGATTTGATTGATCTGTATCAGCACCGCGTTCGTAAAGGCCGCACCCCTGGCAGAAAGGGGTGCAGCCTATTGTCGCAGGTCTATCTGATCCGCTTTTTATCGCCATAGCTGAGTCTGTTATGCAAACAGACGAGTGCGCATAGTTCATTGGCCTGATGGAGGCTGATGAGCGAACGACCATGAGCGAACGAATCCCAACCGTGGAAACCTTTGTGCCGATACACCCAAAGAAGGTGAAGGCCAAATCCAGCGACAACCTGATCCATACCCGCAGCTTCACCGGCCTCTACCGCACCTTGCGCGTGGCCGGCGCAGGCTTTTTGTTCCTGGCCTTTTTCGGCACCGTGTGGCTGAACTGGGGCGGCCGCCAGGCGGTGCTCTGGGACCTGGCTGAAAGCAAATTCCACGTATTTGGCGCGACGTTCTGGCCGCAGGACTTCATTCTGTTATCGGCCCTGTTGATCATCTGCGCCTTTGGCCTGTTTGCGATCACCGTGTTCGCTGGCCGCGTCTGGTGTGGCTACACCTGCCCGCAAAGCTCATTCACCTGGCTGTTCATGTGGTGCGAAAAGGTCACCGAAGGCGAACGCAACCAACGCATCAAGCTGCACGCCGCACCGTGGAGCCTGAACAAACTGGCGCGGCGCTCGGCCAAGCACACCCTATGGCTGGGTATCAGCGTGCTGACCGGGCTGACCTTTGTCGGCTACTTCACCCCTATCCGCCCGCTGGCCGCTGAACTGCTGACCTGGCAACTGGGCGGCGTCAGCCTGTTCTGGGTGTTGTTCTTCACCGCAGCCACTTACATCAACGCTGGCTGGCTGCGTGAAGCGGTGTGCATGCATATGTGTCCATATGCGCGGTTCCAGAGCGTGATGTTCGACAAGGACACCCTGACCATTTCCTATGACCCGGCCCGAGGCGAAAACCGTGGCCCACGCAAACGTGACGTCAAACCTGCCGAGATCGGCCTGGGTGACTGCATCGACTGCCAGCTGTGCGTGCAGGTGTGCCCCACCGGCATCGACATCCGCGACGGCCTGCAAATGGAATGCATCGGGTGTGCCGCGTGCATCGACGCCTGTGATTCGATCATGGACAAGATGGGGTATGCCCGAGGCCTGGTGAGCTATACCAGCGAACATCAACTGCAAGGCGGCAAGACTCACCTGCTACGACCGCGCCTGATCGGCTACAGTGCGGTGCTGCTGGCGATGATTGCGGCGTTGGTGGTGGCATTGGTGCAACGGCCGATGGTGTCGCTGGATGTGACCAAGGACCGCGGCATGTTCCGTGAGAATGCCCTCGGCCAGATCGAGAACATCTACAGCCTCAAGGTCATCAACAAGACCCAGCAACGCCAGGATTACCGTGTGGAATTGGTGGATGCGGACGGCTTCCAACTGCAAGGCAAGACTGAGATCAGCCTGGCGCCGGGGGAAATCAGCGATATGCCGGTGTCGGTGGCACTGCTGGCGGATAAACCGGCGAGCAGTTCGCAGACCTTGCGTTTCAAAGTGACGGATGTGGATGAGCCGTGGGTCTACAGCGTTTCCGACAGCCGCTTTGTGGCGCCGCTGAATCGCTGAAGCTTCCCAGACAATGGAGATCACATGTGGGAGGGAGCTTGCTCCCGATGGCGGTGGATCAGTTACAGCTTCATTGGCTGACACACTGCAATCGGGGGCAAGCCGAATCGTCGCACCGCCCCTCCCACATTTCGGTTCGTGTACATTCTGAAAATTTTGTTTAAGGCCACCATGAAACGCTACGAAAAATTCGCCGACGACATCGCAGAACTGATCCGCTCCGGCGTCCTCGGCCCCGGCCAGCGCGTGCCCTCAGTGCGCTACGCCAGCCAGACCTACGGCGTCAGTCCGTCCACGGTGTTCCAGGCCTATTACCTGCTGGAGCGCCGCGGCCTGATCCGCGCACGCCCGCGTTCCGGCTACTTCGTCAACACCCACGCGCCCAGCCCGTTTTCCGAGCCGGTGGTGAGTGAGCAGGTGCACGAATCCACCGAAGTGGACGTCAGCGAACTGGTGTTCTCGGTCCTCGATTCCATCAAAGACCCGAACACCGTGCCCTTCGGTTCGGCATTCCCCAGCCCCACGCTGTTCCCGCTGCCGCGCCTGGCCCGCTCCCTGGCCAGCGCCGGCCGTGAGATGGACCCGCGCATGGTGGTCACCGACATGTCGCCGGGCAACCCGCAACTGCGCCGCCAGATTGCGCTGCGTTACATGGTCAGTGGCCTGATGCTGCCGATGGAAGAGCTGCTGATCACCAATGGCGCCCTCGAAGCCCTCAACCTGTGCCTGCAAGCCGTCACCGAACCCGGCGACCTGGTGGCCATCGAAGCCCCGGCGTTCTATGCCTGCCTGCAAGTATTGGAGCGCTTGAAACTCAAGGCCGTGGAAATTCCTGTGCACCCGCGCGACGGCATCGACCTCGGCGCGCTCGCGCAAACCCTGGAGCGCTACCCGATCAAGGCCTGCTGGACCATGACCAGTTTCCAGAACCCCATGGGCGCAACCTTGCCAGAGGCGAAAAAACAGGCTTTGGTGGAATTGCTGCGCAGCCATCAAGTGCCCTTGATCGAAGACGATGTCTACGCCGAGTTGTACTACGGCCAACATGCGCCCAAACCGGCCAAGGCGTTCGATACCGAAGGCCTGGTGATGCATTGCGGCTCGTTCGCCAAGAGCCTGGCCCCCGGCTACCGCGTGGGCTGGGTAGCCGCCGGGCGTTTTGCGCAGAAGGTCGAACGGTTAAAGCTGATGACTTCGCTGTGCCCGTCGATGCCGGCCCAGGCGGCGATTGCCGACTACCTGCAACACGGCGGTTATGACCGACACCTGCGCAAATTGCGTTATGCGCTGGAGGAACAACAAAGCGCCATGCTGGCGGCGATTGCGCGTTACTTTCCCGCGCAAACGCGGGTCAGCCAGCCTGCGGGTGGCTACTTCCTGTGGCTGGAATTGCCGGAGCAGACCGACTCGCTGAAATTGTTCCAGATGGCGCTGGCGCAAGGCATCAGCATTGCGCCGGGGCCGATTTTTTCGGCGACCCGGCGGTTCAGGAACTGTATTCGCTTGAACTATGGCAGCCCGTGGACTGAGGTGTCGGAGAAGGCGATGGAGACGTTGGGGCGGATTGTGCGGTCGTTTTAAGCTGGAACCATCCCAAAGGATGAACCACATAAGGGAGCGCACACTTCCCATATCAATGGATGCGCTTTCAGAAACTCATCTTGGAGGTTTCACATGATTTCTTCCCCACCCGCCGGCCTGACGCCGCTGCCGACTCCCCCCCACTACATGCGCAAGGCTGAACAGGACCAGATTCGCGAGATGACGGGCCCCCAAGGACGCCCTGCCGGAGACCATCGTTCTGCTGAACGGATCATCGAGCAAAGCCCGGTACTCAAGTATTTCTTGGAGAACCGCGATAATTATCACTTGCTCGACGATTTGAAGAGGCAAGTTGGCGATTGGACCGAAGCCAACCCGGTCCTGGAGGCCAGGGCCAATGCGGCTTACGACCTAGACAAGGTGCTACGGTTCATCGACAACGTGGACCCGCGCACCTTGAACGGCAGTCACTGCCGCAATGGTAAAATCGACGGCTTCTCAAACGACGGCTACAGCACCCTGGATAACTCGGAAGCCAGCCTGTTAAAGGCATTCTCCTACAAAGGTTATGAAGTGCTGCGCCATCTACCGACTTGATAATGGCGTCGCCTAACGACCGCCCCCCAAATCCAAGAATGTCCCCGTGGCATACGAGGCCTTATCCGACAACAACCAGACAATCGCCTCTGCCACTTCATCCGGGCGCCCGCCACGGGCCATGGGGATGCCGGATTCCAGCTTGCTGACCCGGTCAGGATCGCCGCTCAAGGCATGGAAGTCCGTGAAAATATAGCCGGGGCGCACCGCATTGACGCGAATCCCCTCACCCGCCACTTCTTTCGAAAGACCCAGGGTGAAGGTATCCAGCGCCCCTTTGGACGCCGCATAGTCAACATACTCACCCGGCGACCCCAACCGTGCCGCCACCGATGACACATTGACGATGCTGCCGCCCTGCCCGCCATGCTTGGGCGACATGCGCAGCACCGCATGCTTGGCACACAGGATCGGCCCCAGTACGTTGGTCTTCATGATCTTGAGAATGCGGAACTCGGACATCTCGTCCACCCGCGACTTATGCCCCACGGTGCCGGCGTTATTGACCAGCGCGGTCACGCGCCCCAACTCCGCGTCGACGCGGTTGAACAGGCCAATCACTTCATCTTCGATGCTTACGTCCGCACGCACGGCGATGGCCTGTGCACCCAACGCGCGGACCTTCTCAAGCACGCTCAGGGCGGCGGCTTCGTCAGACTGGTAATTGATGCAGACACGATAGCCCTGGCGGGCGGCCAGCAATGCCGTCTCGGCGCCAATCCCACGACTGCCCCCGGTGATGATGACGACTTTGTCCATGCGTACGCTCTCCTGATTCAACCTGATGTGTATGGCTGGGCCCAAGAATAGCCGTCATGCACGGCTTTTGTCAGGCGTGACGGCTTCTTCGGCGCGTTGGATATCCGCCATGAAATTGTCTGCCGGCAGCGGATGGCCCAGCAGGTAACCCTGCAGCGAGTTGCAGCCCAGCCGCGTGAGGAAGTTCTGCTGCACGTCGGTCTCCACACCCTCTGCGACGATGCGCAG
Organism: Pseudomonas nabeulensis; assembly: GCF_004682045.1. Lineage (GTDB taxonomy): Bacteria > Pseudomonadota > Gammaproteobacteria > Pseudomonadales > Pseudomonadaceae > Aquipseudomonas > Aquipseudomonas nabeulensis. The sequence continues at coordinate 45,523 of NZ_QUZT01000027.1, read as the reverse complement.
GCCCAACGCCTGACCGAGGGCGACGATGGCCGAAACGATGGCAGCGTCGTCGCTGTCGTGTTCCAGGTCGCGCACAAACCCGCGGTCGATCTTCAACTCATTGGCCGGCAGGCGCTTGAGGTACATCAAGCTGGAGTAACCGGTGCCAAAGTCATCGATGGACAGATCGACACCCATGTCCGACAACTGTTGCAACACCGTCATGCTCGCATCGGCATCGCTCATGGCAGTGGTTTCGGTGATTTCCAGGGTCAGGTTGTTGGCCGGCAACTGGTGACACTCCAGGGCCTTGGCCACACTGTTGACCAACCCGGCGTGGCAAAACTGCAACGCCGACAGGTTCACCGCAATGCGCCAATCTTCATAGCCTTGGGCGTACCAGAGCGCCATCTGGCGGCAGGCTTCATTGAGTACCCAGTCGCCGATGGCAATGATCAGTCCGGTCTTTTCCGCCAGCTCGATAAACGTAGCCGGCAGCAACAGGCCTTGTTGCGGATGCTCCCAACGCAGTAGCGCTTCGGCGCCAACCGGAATGCCACTGACCGCGTCGAACTTGGGCTGGTAATACAGGCGAAATTGTTGGTACTCGATGGCATTGCGCAGATCCTGCAACAGTTGCAGTTGTTTACGCGCATTGGTGTTCATCGACACATCGAAGAAGCTGTAGCCGTTCTTGCCCATGCCTTTGGCGTGGTACATCGCCGCATCGGCGTTCATCAGCAGTTCATCAGGGTTACCACCGTTGCCGGGGAACATGGCGATGCCGACGCTGGCAGAAATCTTCAGCTCATGCTCGGCCACCTTGAACGCGCGGTCGATCAAGCCGACCTGGCGCTCGGCCAAGCGCAGCGCATCGTCTGGCTGGGTCAGTTGCACCAGCAATACAAACTCGTCGCCGCCTATGCGTGAGAGGGTGTCCTGGCTGCGCAGGTCTTCGCGCAGGCGCAGGCCGACTTCCCGCAACAACTGGTCACCCATGTGATGGCCAAACGCATCATTGACCGGCTTGAAGCCGTCCAGGTCGATAAACATCAGGGCGAAGCAACCGCCCTTCTCTCTCACCGTCTGTATGGACTGCTGGATGCGGTCGGCGAGCAACGTGCGGTTGGGCAGGCCAGTGAGCATGTCGTGCAGGGCGAGATGAGTCAGCTCCTGGTTAGCCAATGACAACGAGTCCGCGAGCACAGCCGTGCGTGCTTCCAGGCGCGCGTCGAGCAGCGAGGTGAGCAACGCGATGGCTAGCACTGCGAGGCTGGTGACCACCACCAGGTTGTCCAGGCCTTTACCGCTCAAGCCGGACAACGCAGCACCACAAAAACTCTCGTCGGCGAACTGCGCGGCGGCCATGCCGGTGTAATGCATACCGACGATGGCAAAGCCCATGATCACCGCGGCGCCGCCCCGCATCAGGCGCACGTACGGCGTGTTGCGTCGCAGGTTGTAGGCGATCCACAGCGCCGCGCCGGAGGCGGCAACGGCGATCAGTAATGAGACGCCAAACAAGGTCGGGTCATAGTCGATGCCTGGGGTCATGCGCATCGCAGCCATGCCGGTGTAGTGCATGGCCGCGATACCCGCGCCCATCACCAGTGCGCCAAATGCCAACTGCCAAGCGGGCAAGCGTGGCTGGCTGATCAGCCACAACGCAAAGCCGCTGGACAACATGGCGATCAGCAACGACAACGCGGTAATGCCCACGTCGAAGCCCAACGCAAACGGCAAACGCAGCGCCAGCATGCCGATAAAATGCATGGACCACACGCCAATGCCCATGGCGATGGCACCGCCGGCCATCCACAAATAAACAGCGCGGCCCTTGGCCGTTGCGATACGACCGGACAGGTCCAGCGCGGTATAGGAAGCCAGGATCGCGACGAACAGCGAGATCACAACCAGGGAGGGAGAATAGCTACCGATCAGCATGGGACTTCTCAAGACTGACGGGCCTGAAAGGCCCGTGCCAGGTGGCAAAGCGGCCGATTGTAGCGAGAATAATTCTTGTACAGTTGAATTATTAGCGTATAGCCATCACTGTCTTTTTGACGTCAAACCAATGGCTCAAAAACACCACAGATTCAGGACACAATTAGGTTCAAATGTGGGAGGGGGCTTGCCCCCGATAGCAGGGTGTCAGTCAGCACATGTATTAGCTGACCCACCGCTATCGGGGGCAAGCCCCCTCCCACATTGGATCTCCCCCATTGCATCTGGATTCGGTTCTAATCTTTGTCGCTGATCGGGGTTTGCCCATCCCAACCGCCACCCAGCGCGGCAATCAACTGCACACTGGCCACCAACCGCGTCTGCAACAACGTCAATACGGTGCGCTCATTGCTTAACGCCGTGGCCTGCACCGTCACCACATCCAGATACGCAATCAACCCCGCCTTGTACTGGTTCTCGGTAAGGCGCAGCGATTCGCGCGCCGCGTCCAGCGCTTCATTGCTGACCACCGCTTCGTCTTCCAGCACTTTCAACTGCACCATGTAGTTTTCCACTTCACGGAAACCATCCAGCACGGTCTGCCGGTACTTGGCCACGGTTTCGTCATAGCTGGCGATGCTGCGGTCGACTTCGGCCGAGCGCTGGCCGCCGTCGAACAGGGTCATGGCGACTTTGGGTCCCACCGACCAGAAGCGGTTCGGCAGGCTGATCCAGTCGGCGTAGGTGCTGCTGGAGTAACCACCGGCCAGGCTCAAGGTCAGGTCCGGGTAGTAGGCAGCCTTGGCCACGCCGATATTGGCGTTGGCGGCAATCACCGAGCGTTCGGCCGAAGCGATGTCCGGGCGACGTTCCAGCAGTTGCGACGGCACGCTGAGCGGAATCTGCGGCAGCGCCGGAATGTCCTTGCTGACCGCCAGGTTGAAGTTGGCCGGTGCTTCGCCGATCAATACCGCGATGGCGTTTTCCAGCTGGGCGCGCTGCCAGATCAAGTCGATCAGGCTGGCCTGGGTGCTCTTGAGCTGGGTTTGCGCCTGGGCGATGGCGTCCTTGCCGGACACACCGGCGCGGTATTGATTTTCGGTCATGGTCAGCGAGCGCTGGTAAGCGTCGACGGTGGCTTGCAGCAGACGGGTCTGTTCATCCATGACGCGCAGTTGCAGGTAGTCTTGCACCAGTTCCGATTGCTGGCTCAAGCGCATCGCCGCCAGGTCCGCCGAGCTGGCTTCGGCCGTGGCTTCGTTGGCTTCCAGGCCACGGCGCAACTTGCCCCAGACATCCGCCTCCCAACTCACGCCCAACTGCGTGTTGAGGGTATCGCGGATACCGCTGCTGGAGCTGCTCAAGCTGGCGTTGCTGCTACCGGTGCCTTGGCTGGCGCGGGTCTTGCCGGCACTCAGGTCCACGGTGGGGAAGAATGCACCGCGTGCGCTGCGTACCTGCGCCTGGGCCTGGCGAAAGCGCGCTTCGGCCTGGGCCACGGTCTGGTTGGCGTTGTTCAGGCGCGTCACCAGGTCATTGAGCTGACGGTCGCCGTATAGCTCCCACCAGGCACCACGGGCCAGAGAGTCGCTTGGAGTGGCTTGGCGCCAGCCCTGGGCCTCTTTGAATTGCACCGGTTCGGTGATCTCCGGGCGCTTGTAGTCGGGGCCGATGGCGCAGGCGCTGAGCAGCGCGCCACAAATGACCATTGCCAAAAGCTTTATGCCTTTGTGGCGAGGGAGCTTGCTCCCGCTGGAGTGCGAAGCGCTCCCAAGCTTTTTTGGGGCCGCTTCGCAGCCCAGCGGGAGCAAGCTCCCTCGCCACAGTAAACCGGCGCCGGCGGAGATGTTGGTTGAATCGGTCATAGCGCAGTGTCCAAGGCAGCATCGGTCCGTACGCCGCGCCAGGCGTTGAAACGATGGCGCGCGCGGTCGAGATAAAGGTAAACCACCGGGGTGGTGTAAAGGGTCAGGACCTGGCTGAACACCAGGCCGCCAATAATGGTCAGGCCCAGCGGGCGACGCATTTCTGCGCCATCCCCCGCGCCCAGCAGCAAGGGCAAGGCACCGAGGATGGCCGCCAGGGTGGTCATCAAGATCGGGCGCAGCCGCAGCAGGCAGGCGCTGCGAATCGACTCCAGTGGCCCGAGGCCGTCGTGGCGCTCCAGCTGCAAGGCCAGGTCAATCATCAAGATCGCGTTTTTCTTCACCACGCCGATCAACAGGAACAGGCCCAGCAAGGAAATCAGGCTGAACTCGCCACCGGTCAGGTAAATCGCGAGCAACGCGCCGACACCGGCCGACGGTAATGTCGACAGAATCGTCAGCGGGTGAATGTAGCTTTCATAGAGGATGCCCAGCACCAGGTACACCGCCACCAGCGCGCCGAGGATCATGAACGGCTGGCCCTTCTGGGTCGCCGCAAAGGCATCGGCGGTGCCGGCCATCTTGGCGATCACGTCTTCCGGCAAACCGACCTTGGCAATCGCCCGCTCGATGGCGGCCGTGCCCTGCTCCACCGTCACCCCGGGCGACATATCGAAGGCGATATTTTCCGAGGCGAACTGGCCTTCATGACTGACCCGATCATCCGCCAGGCTGTTTTCATAATGGGCAATGGTCGACAACGGCACTCGCGCACCATCAGCCGTAATCACCTGCATCTGGTTCAGGGTGATCGGGTCCTGGGCGTATTTGGGATTGACCTCCATCACCACCTGGTACTGGTTGAGGCTGTCGTAGATGGTGGAAATCTGCCGCTGGCTGTAGGCGTTATTCAGCACCGCCGTGACCATGCTCATGTCGATGCCCAGGCGCTTGGCCTGGTCGCGGTCGACCACCAGCGTAACCTGCGCCGCCCCCCGACCTTCGCGGGCATCAATGGCGGTGAGCTCCGGCAATTCGCGCAAGGCCGCGACCACTTTCGGGTACCACAGGCGCAACGCGGCCAAGTCACCGCTTTGCAGGATGTAGGAATACTGCGCGCTGGTCTGGTCGCGACTGCCACCGAATTGCAGGTCCTGGTCAGCCATCAGGAACAGGCGCCCACCCGGCACCAACGGTACGTCCTTGCGCAGACGCTCGATCACCGCCTGGGCAGAGACCTTGCGCTCGCTGATGGGCTTGAGGCGCACCAGCATCACCGCGTTATTGGTGCCGTTGTTACCACCGATAAAGCCAGCCACGCTCTGCACCGCCGGGTCCTTGAGTACGGCCTGGCGGAACGTCTCCATCTTCGGCTGCATCACATTGAACGACAGCCCGTCATCGCCGCGCACAAAGCCGATCAGTTGGCCGGTGTCTTGCTGTGGCATGAAGGTTTTTGGCACCACCACGTACAGCGCAATATTCACGCCCACGGTGATCAACAGGCTGAGCAAGGTCAGGCGACGGTGACGCAGTACCCAATCCAGGCTGGTGGCGTAGCCGGCGACCATGCGGTCGTTGAGCTTCTGGCTCCAGCGTTGCAAGCCGGTCATCTGCCCTTTGACATGGGGCTTGAGCCAACGGGCGCAGAGCATCGGGGTCAGGGTCAGCGACACCACCAGCGAGACGATGATCGCCGCCGACAAGGTGATGGAGAACTCGCGGAACAGGTTGGTGACGATGCCGCCCATAAACAGGATCGACAGAAACACCGCCACCAGCGACACGTTCATCGACAGCAAGGTGAACCCGACTTCCTTGGCCCCCAGGTACGCCGCCTTCATCGGCGGCACACCGTCGTCGATATGCCGGGAAATGTTCTCCAGCACCACGATGGCGTCGTCCACCACCAGGCCAGTGGCGAGGATCAGCGCCATCAGCGAGAAGTTGTTCAATGAGAAGCCGAACAGGTACATCACCGCAAAGGTGCCCACCAGCGACACCGGCACTGCAAGGGTTGGGATCAACGAGGCGCGGAAGTTACCGAGGAACAGGTACACCACCAGGATCACCAGGGCCACGGCAATCAGCAGAGTCATCTCGGCTTCATGCAGGGTGGCAGTGATCACCGGCGAGCGGTCCATGGCCAGGTTGAGCTTGACGCTGGACGGCAGCACCGCCTGCAACGCCGGCAACTGCGCCTTGATCTGGCGGACGGTCTCGATGATGTTGGCGCCGGACTGGCGGTTGATCACCAGCAGCACCGCCGGCTCGTTGTTGAAGAAACCACTGTTGTAGCGGTCTTCCACACCGTCACTGATCTTGGCCACATCCCCCAGGCGCAACGCCGCGCCGTTCTGGTAGCGAATCAGCAGCGGTTCGTAGTCCTTGGCTTTTTCCAGCTGGTCATTGGCCTGGATCTGCCAATTGCGCTCGCTGTCTTCCAGGGAGCCCTTTGGCCGACGCTGGTTGGCGTTGGCGATGGTGTTACGCACATCGTCCAGGGCCACGCCGTACTGGTCGAGGGCCTTGGGCTCCAGCTCGATACGCACCGCCGGCAAGGAACTGCCGCCGATCTGCACTTCGCCCACACCCGGCACCTGGGACAGGCTTTGGGACAGGATGGTCGAGGCCAAGTCGTACAGCTGACCTTTCTGCAACACGTCCGAGGTCAGCGACAGCACCATGATCGGTGCCTGGGACGGGTTGATCTTCTTATAGGTGGGCATGCTGCGCATACCACTGGGCAACAAGTTGCGCGAGGCGTTGATTGCCGCTTGCACCTCACGCGCCGCGCCGTTGATATCGCGGTCGGAATCAAACGCCAGAATCACCCGCGTGGAGCCCTGGCTCGACGAACTGCTCATGGTGGTGATGCCGGCAATCGCGCCGAACGAACGCTCCAGCGGCGTGGCCACGGTCGATGCCATCACCTCGGGGCTGGCACCGGGCAAGCTGGCCGACACCACGATCACCGGGAAGTCGATCTGCGGCAGCGGCGACACCGGCAGCAGATTGAAGCTCACGCCGCCCAGCAACATGATCGCCAGGCTCAACAGCATGGTGGCAACCGGCCGGCGAATAAAAGGTCCGGACAGGTTCATGACTCAACCGGCTCCAGGCTTTGCGGCTCTTTGCGCCAGCGACGGCCAAGGCGGTCGAAATACAGGTAGATCACCGGCGTGGTGAACAGGGTCAATACCTGACTCACCAGCAAACCACCGACCATGACCAGGCCCAACGGTTGACGCAGCTCTGCACCGGAACCGGTGGCCAACATCAACGGCACCGCACCAAACAAGGCAGCCAGGGTGGTCATCAGGATTGGCCGGAAGCGCAATAGCGCCGCCTGGTAGATCGCGGTCTGCGGGTCGAGGCCCTGGTTACGTTCGGCATCGAGGGCGAAGTCGATCATCATGATCGCGTTCTTTTTCACGATACCGATCAACAAAATAATGCCGATGATCGCGATCATGCCCAGGTCATTGCCGCTGAGCAGCAAGGCGAGCAAGGCCCCCACCGCCGCCGACGGCAAGGTCGAGAGGATGGTGATCGGGTGGATATAACTCTCGTAGAGCACGCCGAGCACGATGTACATGGTCACCACCGCTGCCAGGATCAGCAGCAAGGTGCTCGACAGCGACGCTTCAAACGCCTGGGCCGCGCCCTGGAATTGTGTCTGCACACCCACCGGCATGCCGATGTCTTTCTGGGTCTGGTTGATCAGCTCCACGCCTTTGCCCAGCGCCACGCCAGGGGCCAGGTTGAACGACATCATTACCGCCGGGAACTGGCCGATATGCGCAATCGCCAACTGCGCCTGACGCTGTTCCACATGGGCCAGGCTCGACAGGCGTACCTGCCCGCCATCGGTGGTCTTCACGTGGATCTGGTTCAGTGCCGCCGGGCCCAGGGTTTCGCCCGATTGGGCCTGCAATACCACGCGGTACTGGCTGGCCTGGGTGTAGATGGTGGAAATCTGCCGCTGGCCGAAGGCGTCGTACAGCGCGTCGGTGATGGTCGACACGCTGACGCCCAGACGCGAGGCCGCATCGCGGTCGATCACCAGGAACACTTGCAGGCCTTTGTCCTGCAAGTCACTGGCAACGTCGGTGAGCTCCGGCAACTGGCTGAGGGCATGTACCAGTTTGTCACTCCACAGCGCCAGCAGGTCGGCGTCTGGCGAGGACATGCTGAATTGGTACTGGGTGCGGCTTACACGGTCTTCGATGGTCAGGTCCTGCACCGGCTGCATGAACAGACGGATGCCCACCAGCTTGTCGATGTGCGGTTGCAGGCGCGTGATCACCTGGGCCGCGCTCAGGTCACGCTGGCCGTGGGGCTTGAGGTTGATCAGCAGACGACCGCTGTTGAGCGTGGCGTTATCACCGTCTACACCGATGTAGGAAGACAGGCTTTCCACGGCCGGATCCTCCAGGATGATCTTGGCCAATTCCTGCTGGCGCTGGCTCATCGCGGCGAAGGAAATCGACTGCGGCGCCTCGGAAATGCCCTGGATCACCCCGGTGTCCTGCACCGGGAAAAAGCCTTTGGGCACCACCAGGTAGAGGAATACGGTCAGGCCCAGAGTGGCGATGGCCACCAGCAGGGTCAGCGGTTGATGCTTGAGCACCCACTGCAATTTGCGTCCGTAGGCTTCGATCAGCCAATCGATCCAGGCACCGCTGGCCTTGTAGAAACGGCCCTGCTCTTCTTCCTTGGGTTCACGCTTGAGCAAGCGCGCGCACATCATTGGCGTCAGCGTGAGCGACACCACCAGGGAAATCAGGATTGCCACCGCCAGGGTGATGGCGAATTCGCGGAACAGCCGCCCGACCACATCGGCCATGAACAGCAGCGGGATCAGTACCGCAATCAGCGACAGGGTCAGGGACACCAGGGTAAAGCCGATCTGCTTGGCGCCCTTGAGCGCCGCGGCCATCGGCGTTTCGCCTTCCTCGATATAGCGGGAAATGTTCTCCAGCATCACGATGGCATCGTCCACCACAAACCCCGTGGCGATGGTCAGGGCCATCAGCGTCAGGTTGTTGATGGAGAAGCCCGCCAGGTACATCACGCCAAAGGTGCCCACCAGGGACAGCGGCACGGCGATGGACGGAATAATCGTCGCGCTGACGCGGCGCAGGAACAGGAACGTCACCATCACCACCAAGGCAATGGCGATCAGCAATTCATGTTGTACGTCAGTGACCGAAGCGCGGATGGTCTGGGTGCGGTCGGTGAGTACCGTCACATCCAGGCCGGCCGGCAGGTTGTCGGTGATGCTCGGCAGCAGCGCCTTGATGCGGTCGACCACCTCGATCACGTTGGCACCGGGTTGGCGCTGGATATTCAGCAGCACGGCCTGGTTTTCATTGGCCCACGCGGCGAGGCGTTCGTTCTCGGCGCCATCGACGATCTGCGCCACGTCTTTCAGGCGCAGCGGCGCGCCGTTGTTGTAGGCCAGGATCAGCTCGGCATATTGCTGCGGTGAGACCAACTGGTCGTTGGCGTCGAGCATCGACACCCGCGTTGGGCCGTCAAAGTTACCCTTGGGCTGGTTGACGTTGGACGCGGCGATCAGGGTGCGCACGTCCGACAGGTTCAAGCCGTTGGCCGCCAGGGCTTCCGGGTTGACCTTGATGCGCACAGCCTGGCGCTGGCCGCCGGCAATGCTGACCATGCCGACGCCGCTGATCTGGGCAATTTTTTGCGCCATGCGCGTGTCGACCAAGTCATTGAGCTTGGGCAGCAACATGGTCTTGGAGGTGATCGCCAGGGTCAGCACCGGGGTGTCCGCCGGGTTGACCTTGTTGTACACCGGCGGCGCCGGCAAATCCTTGGGCAACAGGTTGGTGGCGGCGTTGATCGCAGCCTGCACCTGTTGCTCGGCGACATCCATGTTGATGTCGAGGTTGAAACGCAGGGTCAGCACCGAGGCGCCGCCGGAACTGGTGGACGCCATCTGCGTCAGGCCCGGCATCTGCCCGAACTGGCGCTCCAGCGGCGCGGTGACCGCACTGGTCATTACGTCCGGGCTGGCGCCGGGGTACAACGTCATCACGCGGATGGTCGGGTAGTCCACCTGGGGCAAGGCCGACACCGGCAGCAAGCGATAGGCAATGATGCCGGCCAAGACAATGGCCAGCATGCTCAGCGTGGTGGCGACCGGGCGAAGGATAAACAGCCGCGACAGGTTCATGAACCGACCTTTTGCGCCTTGCCGGCGGTAGCGCCGGTCTCCCCTTTGGCGGCGGGCTTGCCTTGCAGGTGCTCGGTCGGGGTGGTCAGCACTTCGCTGCTGCTGTTGACCACTTCGATCTCGCTGCCGTCCTTCAAGCGGTCGGTGCCTTCCAGCACCACGCGGTCGCCGGCGACCAGGCCTTCCTTGATCACGGTGTTGTCGCCATCGGTGTCACCCACCACCAGCGGCTGGACCTTGACCTTCTTGTCGCCGTCGAGCTTGTAGACAAAGGTGCCGCTGTTACCGAACTGGATCGCGGCGGACGGCGCCAGCACGACGTTATGCAGAGTGTCGGCCAGCAGGTGCACGTTGACGAACTGGTTGGGGAACAGGGCCTGGTCCTTGTTATCGAAACGGCCTTTGAATTTCAGGGTGCCGGTGGTCACGTCGATCTGGTTGTCGAGGCTTTGCAGCACGCCGACGGCCTGTTGTTTCGCGTCGCCACGGTCCCAGGCTTCCACCGGCAGCTTGTTGCCGGCGTGATAGCGGGTGAGCACTGTATCGAGGGTGTTTTCCGGCAGGGTGAAGACCACGTTGATCGGCTGGGTCTGGGTAATCACCGCGATGAAAGTGGTGTCGTTGGCCGCCACCAGGTTGCCGACGTCGACCTGGCGCAAGCCCACGCGGCCAGTGATCGGCGCACGGATCTTGGTAAATTCGAGGTTGAGCTTGGCGTCATCCACCGCGCCCTGGTTGGTCTTGACCGTGCCCTGGTATTGCAGGACCAGTGCTTCGGCGGTGTCCAGGGTTTGCTTGGCAATACTGTCCTGGGCGTAGAGACCGCGATAACGCTCCACATCGACCTGGGCGTTTTTCAGCTGGGCCTGGTTCTGCAACAGCGTGCCCTGGGCCTGGAGCAAGGCGTTCTGGTAGCTGCGCGGGTCGATCTCGGCGAGCAGGTCGCCGGCCTTGACCATCTGCCCTTCTTCAAAGGCGATCTTGACCAACTCCCCGCCCACCCGGCTGCGCACATTGATGGTATTGAGCGCGGTCACCGTGCCCAAGGCCTTGTAGTACACCGGGAACTCGCCCTGTACTGCCGGCGCCACACGCACCGGGATGGGACCTGTGGAGCCACCAAAGCCCGGGCGCATCATCCCCGTCTTGCCGGCACGCCCGGCGGGCTTTTGCTCGGCGCTGTCCGTGTGGCTGCCTGGCCAGAATTTCCAGCACAGGCCGGCAATAATCAGCAGCACGAGCAGGCCGAACAGCCAGCGGCGGGAGTTACGAGGGGTGGATTGCATGGAGTGATCAACCATTGGGCGCGAGAGCTTCTACTTGGGGAGGCTGAAAGATAAGCACTGGGGCGCATTAAGAAAAGCGCCTTTACCGGCTATTTACCTTGGGCTTACAACTTTTAACTTCTGACCTTAGTCCATTCGCTATCGGGCTAAGCCTCTGAGCGACAAATAAAAACGGCCTGGACTAGGCCAGGCCGCAATCATGCATCACGCGTGTTACTGCTAAACGACAGTAATGCGCCGAAACAGTTACTTCAAAACAGCCAGGGCTGCTTCGTAGTTTGGCTCTTGGCCGATTTCGGCAACCAGTTCGCTGTGCAGCACGTTATCGTTTTCGTCCAGTACCACAACGGCACGGGCGGTCAGGCCTTTGAGCGGGCCTTCAGCGATGGCTACGCCGTAGTCAACGGCGAAGGCTGCGCTGCGGAAGTCCGACAGGTTCTTCACGTTTTCCAGGCCTTCGGCGCCGCAGAAACGAGCCTGGGCGAATGGCAGGTCAGTGGAGATGCACAGGACGACAGCGTTGTTCAGCTCGTTGGCCTGGGCATTGAACTTGCGTACCGACGTGGCGCAGGTCGGGGTGTCAACGCTTGGGAAGATATTCAGCACTTTGCGCTTGCCGGCGAAAGTAGCCAGGGTTGCGTCCGACAGGTCGCCGGCGGTCAGGGTGAACTCAGGGGCCTGGGTGCCGACTTGTGGCAGTTCGCCTTCAACCTGGACAGGGTTACCACGGAGAGTGACTTGAGCCATGAACGGAATCCTTATGCTGGGTTTATTGAAACGAATTCGAGAGGCGGAAGTTAACCACAAAGTTGTGTGGCTACCTACCGCCATGCACAAATTGTCATGCCGCCCGCTTGTGGTTTAATTGCGCGCTTTGCGCCCCCTCTCCAAGGAAACCGTTGTTGATGAATCTGCCTGCCACCCGCGTCCTGGTCATTGGTTATGTCTGGCCCGAGCCTCGTTCCTCGGCTGCCGGCGGGCACATGATGCAAATCCTTGAGAGTTTTCTTACACAAGGTTGGGACATTACCTTCGCCAGCCCAGCCGCACTTGGCGAGCACAAGGCCGATTTGCAGGTGCTGGGTATTGCCGAGCGCACCATCGAACTCAATAACAGCAGTTTCGATGACTTTGTTCGCGAACTGGCCCCGGATATCGTGCTGTTCGACCGTTTCATGATGGAAGAGCAATTCGGCTGGCGTGTAGAAAAGTGCTGCCCCGACGCCCTGCGCGTGCTGGAAACCAGCGACCTGCAAAGCCTGCGCGACGCGCGCCATCAGCGCCTCAAGGCCCAGCTCAAGGCCGATCCCGACAGCGATGATTTCAGCGCGCTCTTTGCCCCTGCTCTCACGCAGGAGTTCCAGCTGATGGCTGACACCGACCTGGCCAAGCGTGAAATCGCCGCGATTTACCGTTGCGATATCAGCCTGATGATCTCCGATGTGGAAATCCGCCTGCTCACCGAGCAGTTCAAGGTGCCTGCTGCCCTGCTCCACTGGTGCCCCTTGATGATGGAGGCGCCGACCGCACCCTTCACCCCGTTTGAAGACCGTGCGCACTTCCTCAGCATCGGCAACTTCCGCCACGCGCCCAACTGGGATGCCGTGCTGTGGATGAAAAACAGCGTCTGGCCACTGATCCGCCAACACCTACCCGGCGCCCAGCTGCACATCTATGGCTCGTACACGCCGCCCAAGGCCACGGCATTGCACAACCCGGCCCAGGGTTTTCATGTGATGAACTGGGCCGAAGACGCGCTAGCGGTGATGAGCGCCGCCCGCCTCTGCCTGGCGCCGCTGCGTTTCGGCGCCGGCATCAAGGGCAAGCTGGCGGACGCGATGCTCTGCGGCACGCCGAATATCACCACCCCCATCGGCGCCGAAGGCATGGCAGATGATCAGCCATGGCCTGGCGTGATCGAACAGAGCGCCCCCGCGTTTGCCGCTGCCGCCGTGGCGCTGTATCAGGATCGCAGCCGCTGGGTCCAGGCTCAGGAAGATGGCCGCCAACTGCTGGCCCATCGCTATGACCAGACTATCCACGGCCCAGCGCTGATCGAGTGCCTGGAGCAATGCCGCAGCCACCTGGCCCACCACCGTCGCGACAACTTCACCGGCAGCATGCTGCGCCATCATGCGCATAAAAGTACCCAGTACATGTCCCAGTGGATCGAGGCGAAAAACCGCAGCCTGTAAACACCAAGGCTGACAGCGTCGCACACATGGGGGCATTATTCGGGTCGCACCCAACAATAAAGCGACGGCAGCATGACCCGAGCAGCGCGCATCACCGACCCGTCCTACGAGTTGATGGACGATCACAACGGTCTGTCCATCATCTACCGCCAGCACGGTTTCCCCTGCCCGCTGGTGCGCTGGCATTTCCATAAGGAATACGAGCTGCACCTGATCGTCGCCAGCTCCGGCAAGGTGTTTATCGGCGACTACATCGGCAATTTCTATCCGGAAAGCCTGTTCCTCACCGGCCCCAACCTGCCTCACAACTGGATCAGCCAAGTGGAGGAAGACGAAGTAGTGGCCAAGCGCGACATGTTGGTGAACTTCACTGATGAGTTGTTTGAAAGCGGTAGCCAGACATTTGCCGAACTCAAGACGCTGGCGCCGTTGCTGGAACGCGCGCAGTACGGCATCGAATTCCGCTGTAAAAAGACCATCGCCCAAGCCATGGCCTTGATGCAACGCATCGAAGACGCCCAAGGCATGGCGCGCCTGGGACACTTCTTTATCCTGCTGGACGTATTGAGTGCCTGTGAGGACTACCAATTACTCTCCGGCGTGACCACGCCGCAATTGGCTGACGAACACAGCATCGACCGTACCAACCGCGCAGTGGACTACATCTTTGCCCACTACGCGCGGGAATTACCGTTGGAAGAAGTGGCGGACTACCTGGGGATGAAGCCCACCTATTTTTCGCGGGTGTTCAAACAGGCCACCGGGCGCACATTTATCGAGTTCGTCAATCGGCTGCGTATCAGCAAGTCCTGCGAGTTGCTCGCGGACGGCGACAAAGCGGTGACGGACGTGTGCTTTGAGTCGGGGTTCAACAACATCTCCAACTTCAACCGGCGCTTCCAGCAACTCAAAGGCATGACCCCTTCCCACTACCGCCGCCTGGCGGTGCAGCGGTTGACCGAGCAGAACCTCGCGTGATCGAGTGCAAAAAAGTATCAGTCCCAGTGCGCCCAAGGATTTGTCACACCGCCATTTCAAGGCTGTAATCAACCGCACACTCTTCCTGACTCCCTGTGGGAAGACACAACAACAATAACTGTCCTTCTGTAGCCCCCTGGGCGCGGAAATGGAGTGCGCGATGAAGTTCACAGCAAAAGCCCTGCTCGCTTGTACCTGCATGACCCTCAGCGCCGTCAGCCTTGGCGCGCAGACCCTGACCATTGCCACCGTCAACAACAGCGACATGATTCGCATGCAGAAGCTCTCGAAAACCTTCGAGACCGAGCATCCGGAGATCAAGCTGAACTGGGTGGTGCTCGAAGAAAACGTGCTGCGCCAACGCCTGACCACCGACATCGCCACCCAGGGCGGACAGTTCGATGTGTTGACCATCGGCATGTACGAAGCTGCACTGTGGGGTGCCAAGGGTTGGCTGGAGCCGATGAAGGACCTGCCGGCGTCCTACGACCTCGACGATGTGTTCCCTTCGGTGCGTGACGGTTTGTCCGTCAAGGGTTCGCTGTATGCCCTGCCGTTCTATGCCGAAAGTTCGATCACCTACTACCGCACCGATTTGTTCAAGGACGCCGGGCTGACCATGCCCGAGCATCCGACCTGGACCCAGATCGGCGAATTCGCCAGCAAACTCACCGACAAATCCAAAGAGCAATACGGCCTGTGCCTGCGCGGCAAAGCCGGTTGGGGCGAGAACATGGCGTTGATTACCACTTTGGCCAACGGCTACGGTGCGCGCTGGTTCGATGAGAAGTGGCAACCGGAATTCAACGGCCCTGAGTGGAAGGACGCGCTGAACTTCTACGTCGACAACATGAAGAAATCCGGCCCGCCGGGTGCTTCCAGCAACGGTTTCAACGAAAACCTGGCGCTGTTCAACAGCGGTAAGTGCGCAATCTGGGTCGATGCCAGCGTGGCCGGCTCGTTTGTCACCGACAAGACCCAGAGCAAGGTCGCGGATCACGTCGGCTTCACCTTCGCCCCCCACGAGAAGACCGACAAGGGCACGTCGTGGCTGTACTCCTGGAGCCTGGCGATTCCAACCAGTTCCAAGGCCAAGGACGCCGCCAAGGTGTTCACCAGCTGGGCAACCTCCAAGGAATACGGCGAGTTGGTGGCCAAGACCGACGGCATCGCCAATGTACCGCCAGGTACGCGCAAGTCGACCTACAGCGATGAGTACATGAAGGCTGCGCCGTTTGCCAAGGTAACGCTGGAATCGCTGAAAGTCGCGGACCCGACCAAACCGACCCTCAAGCCGGTGCCGTATATCGGTATCCAGTTGGTGACCATTCCTGAGTTCCAGGCGATTGGCACGCAGGTGGGCAAGTTCTTCTCGGGTGCATTGACCGGGCAGCAGACGGTGGATGCGGCATTGACCGCTGCGCAGACCACTACTGAGCGGGAAATGAAGCGGGCCGGTTACCCCAAATAACCCTGCCTCACCACTGTAAATGTGGGAGGGGGCTTGCCCCCGATGAGGACCGGTCAGCCAACTAATTTGTAGCTGATCCACCGCTATCGGGGGCAAGTCGAATCGTCGCACCGCCCCTCCCACATTGATCGCACTCTGATTCTTGCTCTGTAGTGGCCTTGAATACCATGAATACACCACCCAAAAACCGCCTGGCCAACCCCGGCTGGTTCCTTGTCAGCCCTTCGGTGGCCTTGCTGCTGTTGTGGATGATCGTGCCGCTGGGCATGACCCTGTACTTTTCGCTGATCCGCTACAACCTGCTCTACCCCGGCGAAAACGAGTTCGTGGGGCTGGAGAACTTCACCTACTTCATCACCGATTCGGGCTTCCTGCCCGGCGCCACCAATACCCTGTTGCTGGTGGGCAGCGTGCTGCTGATCAGCGTGGTGCTCGGCGTGTTGATCAGTGCGCTGCTGGAGGCCAGTGAGTTCTTCGGTCGCGGCCTGGTGCGGGTGTTGCTGATCTCGCCGTTCTTCATCATGCCCACCGTCGGTGCGCTGATCTGGAAGAACCTGATTTTCCACCCGGTGTCGGGGATTCTTGCCGCGGTGTGGAAATTCTTCGGCGCCGAGCCGGTGGACTGGCTGGCGCACTACCCGTTGCTGTCGATCATCATCATTGTCTCGTGGCAATGGCTGCCCTTCGCCATTCTGCTGCTGATGACCGCCATGCAGTCCCTCGACCAGGAACAAAAGGAAGCCGCGCGCCTGGACGGTGCAGGCGCCATCGCGATCTTCTGGCACCTCACCCTGCCCCACCTGGCACGCCCGATTGCCGTGGTGGTGATGATCGAGACGATCTTCCTGCTCTCGGTCTTCGCCGAAATTTTCACCACCACCAACGGTGGCCCCGGCTACGCATCGACCAACCTCGCCTACCTGATCTACAACCAGGCACTGGTGCAGTTCGACGTGGGCATGGCCTCGGCCGGCGGCTTGATTGCCGTGGTCATCGCCAATATCGCGGCGATCATCCTGGTGCGGATGATCGGCAAAAACCTGACTGACAAGCCTTGAGGGCCGCGCCATGACGCTTCAACAATCCCGTCGCCTGCAAAGCCTGTTGCTCGGCACGTTGGCCTGGGCCATCGCGATCCTGATTTTCTTCCCGATCTTCTGGATGGTGCTGACCAGCTTCAAGACCGAAATCGACGCGTTCGCCACGCCGCCGCAGTTTATCTTCACGCCGACGCTGGAGAACTACCTGCACATCAACGAGCGCAGCAACTATTTCGCCTACGCCTGGAACTCCGTGGTGATCTCCTTCAGCGCCACCGCCCTGTGCCTGCTGATCTCGGTGCCGGCGGCCTACTCCATGGCGTTCTACGAAACCCAGCGCACCAAGGGCACGTTGCTGTGGATGCTCTCCACCAAAATGCTGCCGCCCGTGGGCGTGCTGATGCCGATCTACCTGTTGGCCAAGAGCCTGGGCCTGCTGGATACGCGTATCGCGCTGATCATCATCTACACACTGATCAACCTGCCGATCGTGGTGTGGATGGTTTACACCTACTTCAAGGACATCCCCAAGGACATCCTCGAAGCCGCGCGCCTGGATGGCGCGAGCCTGTGGCAGGAAATGGTCACAGTGCTGCTGCCGATTGCCAAGGGTGGCCTGGCGTCCACCGTGCTGCTGTCGCTGATCCTGTGCTGGAACGAGGCATTCTGGTCGTTGAACCTGACCTCCTCGAATGCCGCGCCGCTCACTGCGTTGATCGCCTCCTACTCCAGCCCCGAAGGTTTGTTCTGGGCCAAATTGTCGGCCGTCTCGACCCTGGCCTGCGCGCCGATCCTGATCTTTGGCTGGATCAGCCAGAAACAGCTGGTGCGCGGTTTGTCCTTCGGCGCTGTTAAATAATAATTCCAAGCGGAGGCCCATCATGGCCAACCTGAAAATCAAGAATCTGCAAAAAGGCTTCGAAGGTTTCTCGATCATCAAAGGCATTGACCTGGAAGTGAACGACAAAGAATTCGTGGTGTTTGTCGGCCCGTCGGGCTGTGGCAAATCCACCCTGCTGCGATTGATCGCCGGCCTGGAAGAAGTCAGCGAAGGCACCATTGAGCTGGACGGTCGCGACATCACTGAAGTGACCCCGGCCAAGCGCGACCTGGCCATGGTGTTCCAGACCTACGCGCTGTACCCGCATATGAGCGTGCGCAAAAACATGTCGTTTGCCCTGGACCTGGCTGGCGTCGACAAGAAGTTGATTGAAAGCAAGGTCAGCGAAGCGGCGCGCATCCTGGAGCTGGGGCCGTTGCTGGAACGCAAGCCCAAGCAGCTCTCCGGCGGCCAGCGCCAACGCGTGGCGATTGGTCGAGCGATTGTGCGCAACCCGAAGATCTTCCTGTTCGATGAACCGCTGTCCAACCTCGACGCCGCCCTGCGGGTGCAAATGCGCCTGGAGTTGGCACGCCTGCATAAAGAACTGCAAGCCACCATGATCTACGTGACCCACGACCAGGTCGAGGCCATGACCCTGGCCGACAAGGTGGTGGTATTGAACAGTGGCCGCATTGAACAGGTCGGTTCGCCGCTGGAGCTGTACCACCAGCCGGCCAACCTGTTTGTGGCGGGCTTCCTGGGGACGCCGAAAATGGGCTTCCTCAAGGGCAAGGTCACCCGCGTTGAGGCCCAGGGCTGTGAGGTTCAGCTGGACGCCGGCACCACCGTCAGCCTGCCGCTAAGCAGTCCGACCTTGAGCGTCGGCAGCGCCGTGACCCTGGGTATCCGCCCGGAACACCTGGAGATCGCCGCCCCCGGCCAGACCACGCTGACCGTCACCGCCGACGTCGGCGAGCGCCTGGGCAGCGACACCTTCTGCCACGTCAATACCGCCAGCGGTGAGCCGCTGACCCTGCGCATTCGTGGCGACATGGCCAGCCAATACGGCGAGACGCTGCACTTGCACCTCGACCCAGCGCACTGCCATCTATTCGACGCCGAGGGTGTCGCCGTGACCCGTCCACTGCGCGCTGCCGCCTGATTTCGCGAGTATTCCGTCATGAAACTGAATAAACAGAACCTCACCCAGTTGGCGCCCGAAGTGCAACTGCCGACTTATACCCACACCTCGCAGGGCATCGCCCATATCGGCGTCGGCGGTTTCCACCGTGCGCACCAGGCGTATTACACCGACGCGCTGATGAATACCGGCGAGGGCCTGGACTGGAGCATCTGCGGCGTCGGCCTGCGCAGTGAAGACCGCAAGGCCCGCGACGACCTGGCCGGTCAGGATTATCTATTTACCCTGTATGAACTGGGCGATACCGACGACACCGAAGTGCGCGTGATCGGCTCGATCAGCGACATGCTGTTGGCCGAAGACGGCGCCCAGGCCCTGATCGACAAGCTCGCCAGCCCCGAGATCCGCATCGTCTCGCTGACCATCACCGAGGGCGGCTACTGCATCGACGACAGCAACGGCGAGTTCATGGCCCACCTGCCGCAGATCCAGCACGACCTGGCGCATCCAAAGGCACCGAAAACCGTGTTCGGCTTTATCTGCGCCGCCCTGACCCAGCGCCGCGCCGCCGGCATCCCGGCATTTACCGTGATGTCCTGCGATAACCTGCCCCACAACGGCGCCGTGACGCGCAAGGCGCTGCTGGCCTTCGCTGCGTTGCACAACGCCGAACTGCATGACTGGATCAAGGCGAATGTGAGCTTTCCGAACGCCATGGTCGACCGCATCACGCCGATGACCAGCACCGCCCATCGCCTGCAATTGCACGACGAACACGGCATCGACGATGCCTGGCCGGTGGTATGCGAGCCGTTTGTGCAATGGGTGCTGGAAGACAAGTTCGTCAACGGTCGCCCGGCGTGGGAAAAGGTCGGCGTGCAGTTCACCGATGATGTGACGCCTTATGAAGAGATGAAGATCGGCTTGCTCAATGGCAGCCACCTGGCGCTGACGTACCTGGGTTTTCTCAAAGGCTATCGGTTTGTGCACGAGACCATGAACGACCCGGTGTTCGTGGCGTATATGCGTGCGTACATGGACCTGGACGTCACGCCGAACCTGGCGCCGGTGCCGGGTATCGACCTGACCGATTACAAGCACACCCTGGTGGATCGCTTTTCCAACCAGGCGATTGCCGATCAGTTGGAACGGGTGTGCTCCGACGGCTCGTCGAAGTTTCCCAAGTTCACCGTGCCGACCATCAACCGCCTGATTGCCGATGGGCGCGAGACCGAGCGTGCGGCGTTGGTGGTGGCGGCTTGGGCGTTGTACTTGAAGGGCGTGGATGAGAATGGGGTGAGCTACAAGATCCCCGACCCGCGTGCGGAGTTTTGCCAGGGGTTGGTGAGTGACGATGCATTGATCAGCAAACGGCTGTTGGGCGTGGAGGAGATTTTTGGTACGGCTATTCCCAATTCGCCTGAGTTTGTGGCAGCGTTTGAGCGGTGTTTTGTGAGTTTGCGTGACCACGGTGTTACCGCAACCCTGCAAACTTTACTGAAGAAACCGGCTTAAAAAATGTGGGAGGGGGCTTGCCCCCGATGGGGGTGTGTCAGTCACCTATGTTTCAACTGACACTCCCTCATCGGGGGCAAGCCCCCTCCCACACTGGACTGTATTGCCAACCCAAGAATAATACTGCTGAGCACCCCACCATGACCCAGCAAAACCTGTTCCTCGGCATCGACTGCGGCACCCAGGGCACCAAGGCCATCGTCCTCGACGCGTCCACCGGCAAGGTGCTTGGCCTGGGCGCTGCTGCCCACACCCTGATCAGCGGCGCCAACGGCCGTCGCGAACAACACACCCAGGAATGGCTCGATGCCTTTACCGAAGCCACCCACCGCGCCTTGCAACAGGCCGGCGTCGACGGCCAGGCCATCCTAGGCATCGGCGTATCCGGCCAGCAACACGGCCTGGTGCTGCTGGATAAGCAAGGCCAGGTCCTTCGTCCGGCCAAGCTATGGTGCGACACCGAAACCGCGCCCGAGAACGACCGCCTGCTGCACCACCTGGGCGGCGAAAGCGGTTCCCTGGAACGCCTGGGCGTGGCGATTGCACCGGGCTACACCGTGTCCAAGCTACTCTGGACCCGCGAACAACACCCCGATGTTTTTGCGCGCACCGCCCATATCCTGCTGCCCCACGATTACCTCAACTACTGGCTCACCGGCCGCGCCGTGGCCGAATATGGCGATGCGTCCGGCACGGGGTATTTCAACGTGCGCAGCCGCCAGTGGGACCTCGACCTGCTCAAGCACATCGACCCCAGCGGGCGCCTGGAAGCGGCGTTGCCGGAACTGATCGAGGCCGATCAACCCGTCGGCACCGTCCTGCCCGCCATCGCCGAACGCCTGGGGATCAACCCCAATGCCATTGTCGCCAGCGGCGGCGGCGACAATATGATGGGCGCCATTGGCACCGGCAATATCGCACCGGGCGTGATCACCATGAGCCTCGGCTCATCGGGCACCGTCTACGCGTTTGCTGATCAACCCAACGTCAGCCCCCAAGCCTCGGTGGCCACGTTCTGCTCGTCCAGCGGCGGTTGGTTGCCGCTGATTTGCACCATGAACCTGACCAACGCCACCGGGGTGATTCGTGAGCTGTTCGAACTGGACCTGAACACCTTCAACGCCTTGGTCGACCAGGCGCCCATCGGGGCCGACGGCGTGAGCATGTTGCCGTTCCTCAACGGCGAACGCGTACCCGCCCTGCCCCACGCCACTGGCAGCCTGCACGGCCTGACCATGACCAACCTGACCCGCGCCAACCTGTGCCGGGCGGTGGTCGAAGGCACCACCTTCGGCCTGCGTTACGGCCTCGACTTGCTGCGCCAGACCGGTCTGCAAAGCCAAAGCATCCGCTTGATCGGCGGCGGCTCGAAAAGCCCGCTGTGGCGGCAGATGGTCGCCGATATCATGAACACCGAAGTGGTCTGCACCGAACAAAGCGAAGCTGCGGCCCTGGGCGCGGCGATCCAGGCGGCGTGGTGCCAATCCGGCGAATCGCTGGCCAGCCTGTGCGACAAATGCGTCAGCGTCGACCCGGCCAGCCGCACCTTGCCGGTGGCGGCCAACGTCAGCGCCTATCAACAGGCTTACGAGCGCTACCAGCAGCTTGTGGCAACCCTTTAAGAGCGAACGACTATGTATCTGGTGTGTGGTGAAGCGCTGTTTGATTTTTTCAGCGAGGAGGATGCCAGCGGGCAGGCTTCCAAGGTTAATTACAAGGCGATTGCCGGCGGTTCGCCGTTCAACGTGGCGGTGGGATTACGCCGCCTGGGCATCGAGGCGGGGTTGTTTGGCGGTTTGTCGACAGATTTTCTGGGGCGCCGCCTGTTGCAGGTGCTCAAGGATGAAGGTGTGAGCGAGCAATTCCTGGTGGAATTCGCGGCGCCCACTACGTTGTCGATGGTTGCCGTAGGGGCCAACGGCTCACCGCAATACAACTTCCGGGGCGAAGGGTGCGCCGACCGGCTGCTGGAAATCGGGCACCTGCCGGTATTGGGCGATGACATTCGCGGGCTGCATATTGGCTCATTCTCCTTGGTGGTGCAGCCCATTGGCGACACCCTGTTGAGCCTGGTCCAGCGTGAAAGCGGCAAGCGCCTGATCAGCCTCGACCCCAATGTGCGCCTGAACCCGCAGCCGGATATCCAGCTGTGGCGTGACCGCGTTGCGCAGTTGGTGAAGCATGCCGACCTGATCAAGGTCAGCGACGAAGACTTGCACCTGCTCTACCCCGACCAATCGCCCGAGAGCGTGCTGCAAGGCTGGCTGCAACACCGTTGCCAGTTGGTGTTCCTGACCCGTGGCGGCGATGGCGCGACGGTATTCAGCCGCCAGCACGGCAGTTGGTCTGCGCCAGCGGTCAAGGTGGTGATGGCCGATACGGTAGGTGCCGGCGATACCTTCCAAGCGGCTTTGATTGCCTGGTTGACCGAACAGCAACTGGATTCGGTGGAGGGGCTGCAACAGCTCACCCGCGCGCAGATCGACGCGATGCTGGGCTTTGCGACCCGCGCCGCAGCGCTGACCTGCGCCAAGACCGGGCCGGACCTGCCGTATCGCCAGCAGCTTGGATGAAGGTTTTGTCAGCCAGGCAAACATTAATCGATGCTTAATCCCGCAAGCCGAGAGTGAAGTTGTACCCACTTGCGGAGCACCACCATGAAACTGCGCACTCTCGTGTTTGGCGGCGCACTGGCGCTGGCAGCCGTGTCGAACCTGGCCCAGGCCGACGATGCCAAGCCCGTGCCTTACCACTACGGCATGCCGATGAATATCGCCAAAGTGTTGGCCATGAACGAAACCCCGACCGACGACTGCAAAGTCATCAAGGCCGATATCAAGTTCGTGGATACGGCGGGCAAAGTGCAAGACGTGAGCTACCGGAAAATGTCCGAAGCCTGCGACTTTCAAAACTGATTTCCTGTAGGCGCGAGCTTGCTCGCGAAAAAGGTACATCCGACGCCGCAATGCGCCTGAAATACCTTCGCGAGCAAGCTCGCTCCTACAGGTCAGTAGGCGCGCCCTCCCGCCCTTTGCAGGACAGGTGCATGGGTGTGCTTGAGATCCTCGCGCAACCCGGTGATCAGGTTGCAAATCGCTCGACTGCTGTCGAGCCTGTCTGCGTTGATGCCTTTGACTTCCAGGTCCACCCGGTCACGGTCGCGGTCGTCGTAGACCTTGATCGTCAACGAAGCATCTTCGGCTTTGGTGCATTCGCACCGTTTGGGCAGGAAACTTCCTTCAATAATGCTGCGAAGCTCTAATTCCGAAAGCATGGCCAACTTCTCCCTTTTATGGACCTACAACTTCGAAGCCTACTCGGCAAAACCGGCGCTCGTTGTAACTATTCTTCATAAGCGCAATGCCGGAATAGATAAGGAAAATGGCGTCGGTGATATCGTCGTCGAATCACTGCGATTAAACGTTTAACCCCCCGCGTGGCGCTGGATGGCACGTTGCACTCGGCAACATATCGCAATCTTTTTGCCAGGGCTTTACGCAAAATAGACCAAACGCATACGATTCATGGATCGGCCTGCGCGCCGAGCGGAACCTAACCTACTGACCCGAGAGTGCATGTAATGACCAAGACTGCCGAACAACTGGCCGTGATGCGCCAATCCGGTCGCCTGTTGGCCCAGGTATTTACGATGCTCGACGGTTTCGTCGTCGCTGGCCGGTCGACTTTGGAGCTGGACAGCGCCGTCGAAGCGTTTATACGCAATGACCTCAAGGCCCGGCCCGCCAGCCTGGGCCAGTACGACTACCCCTTCTCTATCAACACCTCGATCAACGAGGTGGTGTGCCACGGCATGCCCAGCGCAAAGGACGTGTTGAAAGACGGCGACATCATCAACATCGACATCACCCTGGAAAAAGACGGCTATATCGCCGATTCCAGCAAGATGTACATGATCGGCAGCGTGGCGCCCAAGGCGCGGCGCCTGGTGGAGAAGACCTTCGAAGCGATGTGGGCCGGCATCCGCCAGGTCAAGCCCGGCGCACGCCTGGGTGACATCGGGCATGCCATCCAAAGCCATGCGCAAACCAACGGCTACAGCGTGGTGCGTGAGTACTGTGGCCATGGCATCGGCCGGGAGATGCACGAAGAACCGCAGGTGCTGCACTTCGGCCGCCCCGGCACCGGGTTGGTGCTGCGCGAAGGCATGGTGTTTACGGTGGAGCCGATGCTCAACCAGGGCAGCTCCAAAGTACGCAGCCTGAAAGATGGCTGGACGGTGGTGACCCAGGACAACAGCCTGTCGGCGCAGTGGGAGCACACGGTGGCGGTGACGGCGGATGGCTTTGAGGTGCTGACCCTGCAAACACCTTGACCCTGTAGGAGCGGGCTTGCCCGCGAAGGCGGCGTATCATCTGGCACAAATGCTAGCTGACCCACCGCCATCGGGGGCAAGCCCCCTCCCACAGGGGATTGGCGCTGTACTCGGTTTTCCGGCCCGGCACAGATCCAAATGTGGGAGGGGGCTTGCCCCCGATGGCAGTGGATCTGCTTGCTTGTGTACCGGCCACAGAATTCAGGTTCCTCCCACATTTGATCGGTGGTGTTTATCAGGCCACCTGCTTGATCCCGGCCTTGGCTTCCAGCTCACGCACCAGCGGCAACACACGCTTGCCGAAGTACTCCACCTCTTCCTGGAAGTGCAGGAAGCCCGCCAGCACCAGGTCCACACCCACTGCCTTGAGCGCCACGATACGCTCGGCAATCTGCTGCGGCGTGCCAATCAGGTTGGTCTTGAAGCCGTCGTTGTACTGCACTAGGTCTTCAAAGCTGGACTTGGCCCAGTTGCCCTCGCCTTCCGGTGAAGCCTTGCCCGCCTGTCTGGCCGCGTCGCCAAAGGCATTCACGGCTTCCGGGTCGGCCTTGTCGATGATTTCGGCCAATACGGCGCGGGCTTCTTCTTCGGTGTCGCGGGCGATCACGAAGGCGTTGACGCCGACTTTGACCGAGTGGTTGTTGGCCGCCGCCTTGGCACGGATGTCATCGACCTGCGCCTTGATGCCTTCCGGGGTGTTGCCGTTGGTGAAGTACCAGTCGGACACCCGCGCGGCCATGTCCCGTGCGGCCCGCGAGCTACCGCCCTGAAACACTTCCGGTTGGCCGAGGGGCTTGGGCTTGAGTGTGTAGTTGTTGAAGCGGTAGAAATCGCCTTTGAACGTGAAGTCATCCTGGGACCAGATGCCTTTCAACGCGCGGATAAATTCTTCGGAGCGCCGATAGCGCTCGTCATGCTCCAGCCACGGCTCGCCGATGGCCTGGAACTCGCCCTTGAACCAGCCGCTGACGATATTTACCGCGATACGGCCGTTGGTGAGTTGGTCGATGGTTGCCAATTGCTTGGCCGCCAATGCCGGTTGCCATGGGCCTGGCAGGATCGCGGCGATCACCTTGAGTTTGGTGGTGGCGGCCAGCAGCGCATGGCTGAATGCCACGGATTCATGCTGGTTTTCAGCGCCGTAGCCGGCGGTGAAGCGAATCTGGGTAAGCCCGTACTCAAAACCGGCGGCTTCGGCCAGTTGCGCCAACGTGCGGTTGTAGTCGATGCCCCAGTGGGTACGTTGCTCGATCTTGCTCACCACCAGCCCGCCGCTGACGTTGGGCACCCAATAGGCAAATTTCACAGGACTCTGGCTCATCGGACGCTACCTCGCACAAAAGGGATGTACCGAGGGCTAGAGCAGCAAGTGTGCCAGGCCTGTAAGACGCCCGTACCAGCGGGGCTGCGACGAATAATGCAGGTCGGCGCCGATGTCGCGGATTGTGCGGGTTTGTCCATCCACTGTTGCCAGGGCAACAGTCGCCGAGATGTTTTCCCCGTAAACACAGGGGCCGGCACCCGGCACGGACTGTGCAATCCCCCAGGCTATTGATCACTGCCCAGGAGCCGTCCCCCATGACCGAACATCACGTCATCAACCCGCTGTCCACCGGCGTCGACTACCCCGCATTGGCCGGCCGCTTCCGACCGATCTTCCAGCGTATCGCCGAAGGCGCCGTGTTGCGCGAGCACACCCGCACCCTGCCCCATGAACCGATCCAGTGGTTGAAAGAAGCAGGCTTTGGCGCGGTGCGCGTGCCGGTGGAATACGGCGGCGGTGGCGCGTCTCTGCCTCAGTTGTTTGAGCTGTTGATTGAACTCGCCGAAGCCGACTCCAATGTGCCCCAGGCCCTGCGCGGGCACTTTGCCTTCGCGGAAGACCGCTTGAATGCGCCGCCAAGCGCCGGCCGTGACCTGTGGTTCAAGCGCTTTGTCGACGGCGATATCGTCGGTTGCGCCTGGACCGAGATCGGCAATGTGGCCATCGGCGATGTGGTCACCCAGGTCAGCCCCGACGGCGACAGCTGGAAACTCAACGGTGAAAAGTTCTACAGCACCGGCAGCATTTTCGCCGATTGGATCGACGTGTATGCCCAACGCAGCGATACCGGCGGCGACGTGATCGCAGCAACCCGCGCCCGCCAGCCTGGCGTGGTGCACAGCGATGACTGGGACGGCTTTGGCCAGCGCACCACCGGCAGCGGCACTTCGCGCTTTACCGATGCCGTGGTGGACGCAGAAAATGTGATCGACTTTGCGACCCGCTTCAAATACCAGACCGCGTTCTATCAGTTGGTGCTACTGGCCAGCCTCGCCGGTATTGGACGCGCAGCGTTGCGGGATGTGGCCCATCAGGTGCGCAGCCGCAAGCGCATCTACAGCCACGGCAATGCGCAGCATGTCAGCCAGGACGCGCAGATCCAGCAGGTGGTGGGCGAAGTCGCCGCGCTGGTGTATGCCGCCGAGGCCAGCGCCTTGAAGGCGACAGTGCCGGCGCAACAGGCGTACGTGGCGCGGTTTGGCGGGGATGATGGGGCTGAGCGTGAAGCCAATGTGGCCGCCGAGATTGAATCGGCCACGGCGCAGGTGGTGGTGTCGGAATTGATCCAGCGTGCGACCAGCGAGTTGTTCAATGCGCTGGGGGCGTCGGATGTGCGCCAGGGTAAAGCCCTTGATCGGCATTGGCGCAATGCGCGGACGGTGTCGTCCCATAACCCGGTGATCTACAAGGCACGGATTGTCGGGGATTGGGTGATCAATGGGGCTGAGCCGCCGTTTGTGTGGCAGATCGGGAATGGCCCGGCAAAGGCTTAAGGCCAGCCACAATCAACATGTGGGAGGGGGCTTGCCCCCTCCCACATTTAAACTGTGTACAGGCTTAGAAAGCGAGTTTGTAGCCGATGGCCATAAGCATGATCGCCAGGCATGGCCGCAACACACCATCCGGCAGTTTGCCGGTCATATGGCTACCGATATAAATCCCCGGCAACGACCCCATCAGCAAAAAGCCCAACAGGTGCCAGTCCATATTGCCCATGCTCGCATGGCCCAACCCCGCCACCAGGGTCAGCGGCACGGCGTGGGCGATCTCGGTGCCCACCAAACGGCGAGTCGCCAGGAACGGGTACAGGATAAACAGCGCCACCGTGCCGAGGGCGCCGGCGCCGATGGAGGTGAGGGCAACCATGGTGCCGAGGACCGCGCCGGTCACCACTGTCAGCGCATTCAGGTTGCGCGGATTCATGTGGTAGTCGTCGCCGGCATGGCGCTGGGCGAAGGCCAACAGGGTTTTCTTGAACAGGATCGCCAGGGCCGTCAGCAGCAGCACCACGCCCAGGGCCTGCTTGATCACCGCGTTCATCGCGCTGGGGTCGGTGTGCAAGCTGGCCAGGAACCACAGGGTCAGCAGGACGGCGGGCACGCTGCCGAGCGTGAGCCAGCCGGTGATGGTCCAGTCGATATTCTTGTTCTTGCTGTGCACCAGCACCCCACCGGACTTGGTGATGGCGGCGTACAACAGGTCGGTGCCCACGGCGGTGGCCGGGTTGATACCGAACCACAACAGGATCGGGGTCATCAACGAGCCCCCACCCACGCCGGTCATGCCCACGATAAAACCGACGATCAGGCCCGCAATTACAAAACCAAAATTACCCACATCCATTACTGCTACCTGCGGCCTTATAAATTTCTGGCGGCAGGATAGCGATTTTTCTTATAACGACTTATATCAATATGATCTGACTTTAGATCTTTTTGTTTTTCGGTAAATTTTATTGGCGGGCACTGCATCCAATTTCTATGTCTCTGGGTAGTACCGGCAGCAACCCTGCTGTTCTACCCAATGGAGAACCACCATGAACGCTAAAGCATTGCTCTGCCTCGCCACCCTGCTTGCCGCCCCCGCCGCCTTCGCCCAGGCCGTGCCCGACAGCATCAAGGTACCCGACGGCCACAAGGTGGCGCTGGAAACCACCGGCGTTGGCGAAATCACCTACGAGTGCCGCGACAAGGCCAACGCCGCCGGCCAGGTCGAGTGGACCTTTGTCGGTCCCAAGGCCGTGTTGAATGACCGCAGTGGCAAGCAAGTGGGTACCTATTTCGGCCCGCCGGCCACCTGGGAAGCCAAGGACGGTTCGAAGATCACCGGCACCCAGTTGGCCGTAGCGCCGTCGAGTCCGGGCAACCTGCCGTACCAACTGGTCAAGGCCAACCCGGCCGAAGGCAAGGGTGCGATGAGCGGCGTGAGCTATATCCAACGGGTTGCCCTCAAGGGCGGCGTCGCACCGAGCAGCGCCTGCACGGTGGCCAACAAGGGCAAGCAGGAAGTGGTGAAGTACCAGGCGGATTACATCTTCTGGGCCGCCAATTGAGCAAAGTCGGCTACGCTGCGTGAGGAATCCATGCTTGAGGGACGTGCGTGTTTGATTACGAAGCCTGTTTGCTGGCCTGTGCCCGTGGCGATCAAAAGGCCTTGCGCCGGTTATACGAGCAGGAAAGCAACCACCTGCTCGGTGTAGCCATGCGTATCGTCCGGGACAAGGCGGTGGCCGAGGATATCGTGCATGACGCGTTCCTCAAGATCTGGCGCGGTGCTGGCAGTTTTGACCCCAGTCGCGGCTCCGCCCGTGGCTGGGTGTTCAGCGTGACCCGCCACCTGGCCCTCAATGTCGTGCGCAACCAGTACCGCGAGGTGCCACTGGATGAGCAGCACGAGCCGGTCAATGATGGCGATACCTTTGAATTCAGTGCGCGCTCCGGGCAGGTACACACGTGCCTGGAGCAACTCGACCCGGCTCGTCGCACGTGCATCTTGCATGCGTATGTCGACGGTTATTCCCATAGCGAAATCGCGTTGAAACTGGGCACCCCACTGGGGACGGTCAAAGCCTGGATAAAACGCAGCCTCGCCGCGCTGCGGGAGTGCATGGCATGAGCGACCCCCTCGAAGAACTCGCCAGTGAATACGTGTTGGGCACCCTGCCCGCCGAACAGCGCGCCGAGGTGGAACAACGCCTCAAGCACGACGCCGCGTTGCGTGCCGCGGTGGATGCCTGGGAGCAACGTCTATTGCCGCTGACGGCGCTGGCCGAGCCTGTGCAGCCTTCGGCACAGCTGTGGCAGCGTATCGAACGCCATATCGCCACTGCTCGCACTCGCTGGTGGGACCTGCTGGCGGTATGGCGCGGCCTGGCTGGCGTCGGGCTACTGGCAACAGTGATCCTGGGCACGCTGTTAGTGATGCGCTCACCGACGCCTGATCCAACGTTTGTGGTGGTGCTGGTGGCACCGCAAAGCCAGGCGCCGGGCTGGGTGATCCAGGCCAGCAACAACCAGCAGATTCAGTTGATTCCCTTGGGCGTGATGGAAGTACCCGCCGACAAGGCCTTGCAGTTCTGGACCAAGGGCGATGGCTGGCAAGGGCCGGTGTCCCTCGGGTTGGTCAAGCCTGGACAGTCGCTGTCGGTGCCGCTGGACACACTGCCGCCGCTCGCGCCCAACCAGCTGTTCGAACTGACCCTGGAAGACCCGAGCGGCTCGCCCACTGGCAAACCCACCGGGCCGATCCAGGCTATCGGTCGTGCGGTGAAGGTGCTCTGATCAGCCGACGCTGGGCAACCACACCCGAAACCGCGCACCACCCAGCGGTGACGCCAGCGCCGTCAAGGTGCCGCCCTGGGCCTCCAGCGCTCGCCGACTGATGGCCAGGCCCAGGCCGAAGCCACCTGTGGCGCGGTCGCGGCTGCGATCGAGGCGGTAGAACGGCTCGAAAATGCGCTCGCGCTGGTCCAGGGGGATGCCGATACCATCGTCGTCCACCCAGATTTCGCAGCCGTCGGCGCCGACCTTGACCCCTACCTGAATCCGCTTGTCGCAATAACGCGTGGCGTTGCGCAACAGGTTCTGCAAGGCGCGGGCCGTCAGGCGTGGGTCGAGGCTGAAACGCTCCACGGCACAGTCGAGGGCCACATCGATGACGATCTCGGGGTTTTCCAGTTCGTCATCCACGCTACCCAGTACGCTGTCGACAAACTCATCGAGCGCCACCTCGACGCGTTCCGGCAACTGCGCCGGGTTTTGCAGGCGGCTGTAGGACAGCAGCTCCAACACCAACTCATCCAGCTCACGGATGTGCGCCACCAGGGTTTGCAAGCGTTCGCGACTGGCCTGGGGCAACTCGTCGGACAGGGCCAGGGCCAGGCCGAAATCCAGGCGGGTCAGCGGTGTACGCAGTTCATGGGACACCGCGTTGAGCAGGTCGCGTTGCTGGTTGAGCAGGCGCTCGATGTCGTCGGCCATGGTGTCGAACACCGAGGCCAGGCTGCCGATGTTGGAACTGGCGGGAATCTGCGTACGCTCGCCCAGGTTGCCTTTGCCCAATTGCGTGGCGGTGCTTTTCAGACGCTCCAGGTCGCGCCAGTGCGGCCGCAGCCAAACCAGCAGGCAAGCGAGCAGCGCCGCGCCGATCAACACGTTCATTGACCAGTACAGCAGGTTCATGTCCAGCGGGTCCGGCGGAATGGTCAGCTTGACCACAAACTGGTCATTGAGCGGCGAGCTGATATCTTCCGCCCAGCCCCACTCCCCCAGGCGAATCACCGGTTTGCCGTCGGCCAGCAGCTGCGCTTCCTCCGGCGTATAGCTGGCGTCCTGGCGCAACAGCAATTGCACGCTGAGCGGTGCAAAATCCTGGCTCAGTTGGTCGGTGACCTGGGACCAACGCGACACCGGTGCCCGCTGGTATTGCTTGACGATAAGTTTTTGCATGCCCCGCGACTGCTCGACGTTGTAGTCAAGGTAACGGTGTTCGAACAGTTGAATGACCAGTTTCGGGATGAGGAAAATCGCCGCACTGTAGGTGACGATGGTGATCAGGTAGAGCCGCAGCAGGACACGAAACATGGATCAGCATTCCCACTCGGAGCGGCTGAACAGGTAGCCCTTGCCCCATACTGTCTTGATCTTGCGCGCCTCGCCGGCGTTGTCGTCGAACTTGCGGCGCAGCTTGGAGATGGCCACGTCCACCGAGCGGTCGGTGCCGTTGAACTCGATACCGCGCAGGCGTTGCAGGATCTGGTCGCGGCTGAGTACTTCGCCAGCGTGCCGGGCCAGCACCACCAGCAGGTTGTATTCGCCGCTGGACAACTCCACGGCCTGTTCGCGCCAGGTCACGGTGCGTTCCGACAGGTCGATGCACAGGTTGCCCATGATGATCTGATCGTTGGCGGCGAGCGGTTCGGACAGGCTGCTGCGGCGCAACAAGGTGCGCACGCGCGCCAGCAACACACGGGGCTCGCAGGGTTTGGTGACGTAATCGTCAGCACCCATTTCCAGGCCCAGCACCTGGTCGTGGCTGTCATCACGGGCGGTGAGCATCAGGATCGGCAAGCCCGCCGAGTCGGCACGCAGCAGGCGGCACACTTGCAGGCCATCGAGGCCGGGCAACATCAGGTCGAGGATCACCAGGTCCGGTGGGTTCAGACGCGCACGTTCGCGCACATGGTCGCCACGGCTGAGCACGCTGACGTGGTAGCCATTGCGTTCCAGGTAGCTGGCAATCAGCTCGGAGAGTGCGGCGTCGTCTTCCACCAGGAGGATGTTGGGCATGGGGATGTTTCCGAAAATACAATTGTTGGTCTTACACAAATCCAATGTGGGAGGGGGCTTGCCCCCGATAGCGGTGTATCAGTTGAAATATTCTTCACTGACCCACCGCTATCGGGGGCAAGCCCCCTCCCACATGGGATCTTTGGTGTTTGTGGGATGTTTATAAGGATATACGTACCCGGCGCACTGTGCGCCGCACCTTACATTTCTTCACAGACCACCTACACAGCTTCACAGCACCACGGCGCAGGTGACCTTAGGATGCGCCAGTCATTATTGGGATAAGAGCATGTCGAAGAATCTGTTTGCGCCGTTTTGCCTGCTGGCCCTGACCTTTGCCCTCAGCGCTTGCGACAAATCGGCCGCCCAGGCGCCGGAAGCGCCGTTGGCCAAAGTCCGTATCGAAACCCTGCAAGCCAAACCGCTTTCCATCAGCAGCGAACTCAGCGGGCGCATTGCCGCGCCGCGTATCGCCGAGGTGCGTGCGCGGGTGGCCGGCGTGGTGATGCAGCGGGTATTCAACGAAGGCCATGACGTCAAACAGGGCGACGTGCTGTTCCGCATCGACCCGGCGCCGTTCAAGGCCGACCTCGACAGCGCCCAGGCCAACCTGAGCAAGGCCGAGGCCAATGCGTTCCAGGCGCGCCTGCAAGAGCAGCGCTACAGCCAGTTGGTGGAAGAAAAAGCCATCAGCGCCCAGGACTACGACAACGCCCGCGCCACCCTGCGCCAGACCAACGCCGAAGTGGCGGCCAACAAAGCCGCCGTCGAACGCGCCCGATTGAACCTGGGCTATGCCACCGTCACCGCACCGATCTCCGGGCGCATTGGCCGTGCGTTGGTGACCGAAGGCGCGCTGGTGGGCCAGAACGAGGCCACGCCGCTGGCGATCATCCAGCAGTTGGACCCGATCCACGCCGACCTCACCCAATCCACCCGCGAACTCAACGACCTGCGCCGCGCCTTCCGCGCCGGCAGCTTGAAGCAGGTCGGCCAGGACCAGGCCAAGGCC
Source organism: Pseudomonas nabeulensis (assembly GCF_004682045.1). Taxonomy (GTDB): domain Bacteria; phylum Pseudomonadota; class Gammaproteobacteria; order Pseudomonadales; family Pseudomonadaceae; genus Aquipseudomonas; species Aquipseudomonas nabeulensis. The sequence goes on along the minus strand of NZ_QUZT01000027.1, from coordinate 12,128 downwards.
ACGCTGATCCAGGACGATGGCAGCCTGTACCCGTTGCCGGGCAAGTTGCTGTTTGCCGAGATCAGCGTCGACCCCGGCACCGGTCAGATCATCTTGCGCAGCGAATTCCCCAACCCCGACCTTGACCTGCTGCCCGGCAGCTTTGTGCGGGTGCGCCTGGAGCAAGCGGTCGACAAGCAAGGCATCAGCGTGCCGCAACGCGCCATCACCCGCGACAGTGCGGGTATCCCGATGGTGCTGCTGGTAGACGCCGAACAGACGGTGAGCCTGCAACCGGTTGAACTGGGCGCAGTGGTCGAAGACCGCTGGGTGGTCAGCAGTGGCCTCAAGGCCGGTGACCGCATTGTCGTCGAAGGCCTGCAACATGCTCGGCCCGGTGAAAAAGTCCAGGTAGAGGAATAACCCGCCATGCCGCAGTTCTTTATTGACCGCCCGATTTTCGCCTGGGTGGTGGCCCTGTTTATCCTGCTGGCCGGTGCACTGGCGATTCCGCAATTGCCCGTGGCGCAGTACCCCAACGTGGCACCGCCGAAGGTGGAAATCTACGCGGTGTACCCCGGTGCTTCGGCGCAAACACTGGATGAAAGCGTGGTGAGCCTGATCGAGCAGGAACTCAACGGCGCCGACCACCTGCTGTATTTCGAATCCCAGAGCAGCCTCGGTTCGGCCACCATCACCGCTACGTTCCAACCGGGCACCGACCCGGAAATGGCCCAGGTCGACGTGCAAAACCGCCTCAAGGCGGTAGAGCCGCGCTTGCCGCAAGCGGTCACCCAGCAGGGCTTGCAGGTGGAAAAAGTCTCCGCCGGCTTCCTGTTGCTGGTCACCCTCACTTCCAGCGACGGCAAGCTTGATGACGTAGCGCTCAGCGACTACCTGGCGCGCAACGTGATGAACGAGCTCAAGCGCCTGGACGGTGTGGGCAAGGCCCAGCTGTACGGCGCCGAACGGGCGATGCGTATCTGGATCGACCCGCAAAAGCTGATCGGTTTCAACCTCACCCCCGCCGACGTCAATGCCGCGATCAGCGCGCAGAATGCCCAGGTTTCCGCCGGTAGCATCGGTGATTTGCCCGGCACCAACACCCAGGAAATCACTGCCGCGATCCTGGTCAAGGGCCAGCTCTCGACGCCTGCGGAATTCGCCGACATCGTGCTCAAGGCCAACCCGGATGGTTCCACCGTGCGCATCGGCGATGTAGCGCGGGTGGAAATCGGCAGCCAGGAATACCAGTTCTCCACGCGCCTGAACGGCAAGCCTTCCACCGCCGTCAGCGTACAGTTGTCGCCCGGCGCCAACGCGCTGAACACCGCGACGTTGGTGCGGGCGAAGATGGATGAGCTGTCGCGCTACTTCCCGGCCAATGTGGAATACAAGATTCCGTACGATACCTCGCCGTTCGTGAAGGTCTCGATCACCAAGGTGGTCTACACCCTGCTCGAAGCCATGGCGCTAGTGTTTGCGGTGATGTTCCTGTTCCTGCAGAACGTGCGCTACACGCTGATCCCCACGCTGGTGGTGCCGATTGCGTTGATGGGCACTTTCGCCACCATGTTGTTGCTGGGGTTCTCGATCAACGTGCTGACCATGTTCGGCATGGTGTTGGCCATCGGCATCCTGGTGGACGATGCGATTGTGGTGGTGGAGAACGTCGAGCGGATCATGGCCACCGAGGGTTTATCACCCAAGGACGCGACCAAAAAGGCCATGGGCCAGATCACTGGGGCTATCGTCGGTATCACGCTGGTGTTGGTGGCGGTGTTCCTGCCGATGGCGTTTATGCCGGGTTCGGTGGGGGTGATCTACCAACAGTTCTCGCTGTCGATGGCCACCTCGATCCTGTTCTCGGCGTTCCTGGCACTGACCTTGACCCCAGCGCTGTGTGCGACCCTGCTCAAGCCCATTGCCCAGGATGATCACCACGCCAAGGGCGGTTTCTTCGGCTGGTTCAACCAACGTTTCGAACAGCTCACCGACCGCTATGAAGGCTGGGTCGCCTATGCGCTCAAGCGCAGTGTCCGTTACCTGCTGATCTATGCCGTGCTGCTGGTGGGCCTGGGGCTGATGTTCATGCGCCTGCCCTCCTCGTTCCTGCCGGTGGAAGACCAGGGTTACACCATCACTGATATCCAATTGCCGCCGGGTGCCAGCAAGAACCGTACGGTGCAGGTGGCCGAACAGATCGAGGCGCATAACGCCGGGGAACCTGGAGTGGGTGATACCACCATGATCATGGGGTTCAGTTTCTCCGGTTCCGGGCAGAACGCGGCGTTGGCATTTACCACGCTCAAGGATTGGTCCGAGCGCGGCAGTGATGATTCAGCAGCATCGATTGCCGACCGCGCCAATATGGCCTTCAGCGAATTGAAGGACGCGATTGCCTACGCGATCCTGCCGCCGCCGGTAGACGGACTGGGTACGTCCAGTGGTTTCGAGTTCCGCTTGCAGGACCGTGGCGGCGTCGGCCACGCGGCCTTGATGGCGGCGCGTACCGAGTTGCTGGCCGCCGCCGAGAAAAGCCCGATCCTGGCCAACGTGCGCGAAAGTGCCCTGGCCGAAGCGCCGCAGGTGCAGTTGGAAGTCGACCGCAAGCAGGCCAACGCGCTGGGCGTGTCGTTTGCGGATGTGGGTAATGTGCTGTCGTCGGCTATTGGTTCGGCGTACATCAACGACTTCCCCAACCAGGGCCGCATGCAGCGGGTGGTGGTGCAGGCCGAAGGCGACCAACGCAGCCAGGTGGCGGACTTGATGAAAATCAATGTGCGCAATAACGCCGGGAAAATGGTGCCCCTGTCTTCGTTTGTCGAAGCCAAATGGACCCAGGGCCCGGCGCAGTTGACCCGCTATAACGGCTATCCGGCCATTGCCATCAGCGGTGAAGCAGCCCCGGGTCACAGCACCGGCGAAGCGATGGATGAAATCCAGCAGCTGGTCAACCAATTGCCGGCAGGTTTGGGCCAGGAATGGACCGGCTTGTCATTGCAGGAGCGCTTGTCCGGCGCCCAGGCGCCGATGCTGCTGGGCCTGTCGCTGCTGATCGTGTTCCTGTGCTTGGCGGCGCTGTATGAAAGCTGGTCGATCCCGACCTCCGTGTTGCTGGTGGTGCCACTGGGTGTACTCGGCGCGGTACTCGCCGTGACCTTGCGCGGCATGCCCAACGATGTGTTTTTCAAGGTCGGTTTGATCACCATCATCGGCCTGTCGGCGAAGAACGCGATTCTGATCATCGAGTTTGCCAAGGACTTGTATGACCAGGGCGAAGACCTGATCAGCGCTACCTTGAAAGCGGCGCGGCTGCGCTTGCGGCCGATCATCATGACGTCGCTGGCGTTCATTCTGGGTGTGGTGCCGTTGGCGATTGCCACCGGGGCCAGCTCGGCGAGCCAGCAGGCAATTGGTACGGGGGTGATTGGCGGCATGATCACCGCGACGCTGGCGGTGGTGTTTGTGCCGGTGTTTTTTGTGGTGGTGATGAAGCTCGTCAGAAAAGGTTAACCCTGTGGGAGGGGGCTTGCCCCCTCCCACATTGGGATCAGCTTCACCTTTTGGAATCGGCTACAGTCTGCTGATACCCAGCCCGCTGTGAGCAACCATGCCCTTCCTCGCCCGCACCCACCCTCGCCTCTCCGCCGCCGCAGTACTGGGCCTTGCCGTCGGCATCCTGGCACCCGCCGACACCCTCGTCAGCAAAACCCTCATTGGCTGGAATGCCGGCGTGTGGACCTACCTGGTCCTGATGCTGTGGCTGGCCATCCGCGCCAAGGCCCCCGACGTCAAACGCATCGCCGAGATCGAAGATGAAAATGCGGGGTTGGTCCTGTTAACGGTCTGCATCGCCGCTATCGCCAGCCTGGCGACCATCACCTTCGAACTGTTGGGCAGCAAGGAACTGGCCACTACCGAGCGCTTGATGCACTACGGCTTCACCGGACTGACGGTGATCGGTTCATGGCTGTTGATCGGGGTGATTTTCAGCGTGCATTACGCGCGCCTCTATTACACCTGGGACGGCAAGGAGCCGGCGCTGCGCTTTGCCGAAGGGCTGTTGACCCCCAACTATTGGGACTTTCTGTATTTCTCCTTCACCATCGGTGTGGCGGTGCAGACCTCGGATGTGGGCGTCGCTACGCGTGGCATGCGCAAAGTGGTGCTGGGGCAATCGTTGATCGGGTTTCTGTTCAACACGGCGATCCTGGGTTTCTCGATCAATATCGCTGCCGGGCTGTTCGGCTGACGCTGTACAGCGCAGATCGGCTTTAGGCGTTTGGCCATGGACACATCAATCAATAAATTCTTGACGTTTTTGTCTGACTGGTGTTTTCTGAAACCGGTTTCAGTGCTTCATCTAATCCAATAATAAAGGCTCTACCGTGACCTCATTTTCCGCCGCCCAGCGCAGCCGCGTGACCATGCTCGACGTCGCCCAACACGCCGGCGTGTCCAAGGCCAGCGTGTCGCGCTTTATCGGCGATGACCGCGCCCTACTCTCCGATGCCATCGCCCAGCGCATCGAACAAGCCATCGAACACCTAGGCTACCGCCCCAACCAGATGGCCCGTGGCCTCAAGCGTGGGCGCACGCGGCTGATCGGCATGTTGGTGGCTGATATTCGTAACCCCTACTCCATTGCCGTGATGCACGGCGTCGAAACCGCCTGTCGCCAGCATGGCTACAGCCTGGTGGTGTGCAACACCGACCGTGATGACGAACAGGAGCGCCAACATTTGGCCGCGCTGCGTTCGTACAACATCGAAGGGCTGATCGTGAACACCCTCGGCCATCACCTTGACCAACTGCTGGAGCTGCAACGGGAAATGCCCCTGGTGCTGGTGGATCGCAAGGTCGAGCCGCTGCACAGCGACCTCGTCGGATTGAACAACCCAGCGGCGGTGCGCATGGCAGTGGAGCATTTGCAGCAACAGGGTTATCGCGATCTGTTGCTGGTGAGCGAAGCCATCGACGGCACCAGCTCTCGCCTTGAGCGAGTGGAAAGCTTCAAGGCAGAGATCGCCAGCCGCCCGCAGTTGACCGGCGGCGTTCTGGAACTGGACGCCGAACTCGAACACCACCTGAAAATCTTCCTGGCCAAACCTGGCCCCAAGGCGCTGTTTTGCGCCAACGGCGTCGCGGCGTTGGCCTGTACCCGCGCGCTCAAGCACCTGGGTTGCAATCTGTTCGACGACGTTGGCCTGATCGCCCTGGATGACCTGGAGTGGTATCCCTTGGTCGGCGGCGGTATCACCGCCCTCGCCCAGCCCACCGAAGCCATCGGCGCCCACGCATTCGACTGTTTGCTCAAGCGCCTGCGCGGCGATACCGAACCCACACGCACCCTGGATTTTTTGCCCGAGCTGATCATCCGCGGCTCCACACGATCCCCTGTGGGAGGGGGCTTGCCCCCGATAGCGGTGTGTCAGCCACTACAACGGTGATTGATACACCGCCATCGGGGGCAAGCCCCCTCCCACACTATTTAGCTGCTTAAAAATGAAACCGGTTTCAGAGGTAAACAACAATGCATAAATACCCCGTCTCCATCAGCCTCTCCAGCTACGGCGCCGACCTGGTTCGCCAGCAAGGTCAGTTGAGTTTTGTCGAACTGCTCAAGTCCGCCGGTGCCCAGCGCATCGAGTGGCGTGAAGAGTTACTGACCACCGAGCAACCCGCAACATTGGCCCAGGCGGCTGCGCACCATCACCTTGAATCAGTGTTTTCATCGCCGCTGGAACTGTGGGTCGCAGGCCGTGCGCAACCCAATGCCGAACTCGCCGCCACCCTGGATCGCGCTCAGTCTTTCGGCGCGCAGTGGCTTAAAGTCTCACTGGGCTATTTCACCGACACCAACGACCTGGAAAGCCTGCACGCCCTGCTCAACCGCCACCCGGTGCAATTGCTGGTGGAAAACGACCAGACCCTGCACGGCGGCCGCATCGAACCGATGCAGCGTTTTTTCACCGAAGTGGAACGCCTGGGCCTGCCGGTGAAGATGACGTTCGATATCGGCAACTGGCAATGGCAGGACCAATCCGCCCTCACTGCCGCGCGCCTGTTGGGCCGGCATGTCGACTACCTGCACTGCAAAGCCGTCGCGCGGCGGGCAGATGGCAAGCTGGTAGCCCTACCGCCTGGCGCCACCGACCTGCATTTGTGGGAACAACTGCTCAAGCACATGACTCAAGGCATTACGCGGGCCGTGGAATTTCCGCTGCAAGGCGATGATCTGGTCGAGGTCACCGCGCAGCAGGTCGCCACCCTCGCCCGCCTTGGCCAACCCCGTGGGGAGCACGCTCATGTCTGAGATTGATATCCTGTCGTTTGGTGAAACCATGGCGATGTTTGTCGCCGAGCAAACCGGCGATCTGGCTCAAGTGGCGCAGTTTCACAAACGCATCGCGGGTGCCGATAGCAATGTCGCCATTGGCTTGTCGCGTCTGGGCTTTAACGTCGCCTGGTTAAGTCGGGTGGGCAATGACTCCCTGGGGCGTTTTGTCGTCGACACGCTGAAAAACGAAGGCCTGGATTGTCGGCACGTGGCAGTGGATCCGCTGCATCCCACCGGTTTTCAATTCAAGTCTCGCGAAGAGGCAGGCGCCGATCCCCAGGTGGAATACTTCCGCAAAGGCTCGGCGGCCAGTCATTTATCTATCGCGGCGATCAGCCCTGCACTGCTGCAAGCTCGCCATTTGCACGCCACCGGCATACCGCCTGCGTTATCCGACGTGACCCGTGAGCTCTCCACCGAGTTGATGACACTCATGCGCAAGGCCGGGCGCAGCGTCTCGTTCGATCCCAACCTGCGCCCGTCGCTGTGGGCCAACCAACAGACGATGATCCGCGAAATCAACGCCCTCGCCGCTCTGGCCGACTGGGTGCTGCCCGGCCTGGGCGAAGGCCGTCTGCTGACCGGCTTCGACGACCCGGCGGATATAGCCGCGTTTTACCTCGACCAAGGCGCCGAAGCCGTGGCGATCAAGCTCGGCCAGGACGGCGCCTATTACCGCACCCAGATGGATCAAGGTTATGTCGCCGCCGTCCGTGTGGACCGCGTGGTCGACACCGTCGGCGCCGGCGATGGCTTTGCGGTGGGCATGATCAGCGCGCTGCTGGAAAGCGCCAGCTTCCCCGAGGCGGTACGACGCGGCAATTGGATCGGCAGCCGTGCCGTGCAAAGTCGCGGTGACATGGAAGGCCTGCCCACACGCAAGGAACTACCCACCCACACCGCTGCGTAACCCGTTACCTGTTGCCACAACTACAACAAGCTCAGGAGCAACCCCATGGACACCGTGAAACTCGCCACCCGCCGTTGGTGGTACATCATGCCCATCGTCTTTATCACCTACAGCCTGGCGTACCTGGATCGCGCCAACTACGGCTTCGCCGCCGCCTCCGGGATGGCCGAAGACCTGATGATCACCCCCGGCATGTCATCGCTGCTGGGGGCACTGTTTTTCCTCGGCTACTTTTTCTTCCAGGTGCCGGGGGCGATTTATGCGCAGAAACGCAGCGTCAAGAAGCTGATTTTCGTCAGCCTGATCCTCTGGGGCGGGCTGGCCACGCTGACCGGCGTGGTGTCCAACGCCTATATGCTGATCGTGATTCGCTTCATGCTCGGCGTGGTCGAAGCGGCGGTGATGCCCGCGATGCTGGTGTACCTGTGCCATTGGTTTACCCGTGCCGAACGCTCGCGCGCCAATACCTTCCTGATCCTCGGCAACCCGGTGACGATGCTGTGGATGTCGGTGGTGTCGGGCTATCTGGTGCAGCATTTCAGTTGGCGCTGGATGTTTATCATCGAAGGCTTGCCCGCCGTGTTATGGGCGTTTATCTGGTGGAAGCTGGCCGATGAACGCCCCAAGGATGCGAAGTGGCTGGATGACAGCGAAAAGTCCGCGCTGGAAAGCGCATTGGCCGCCGAGCAGGTGGGCATCAAGGCTGTGAAGAACTACGGCGAAGCGTTTCGTTCGCCCAAGGTGATCATCCTGGCATTGCAATTTTTCTGCTGGAGCATTGGTGTGTACGGCTTTGTGCTGTGGCTGCCGTCGATTCTCAAGGCCGGGTTGAAAATGGACATGGTCGAGGCCGGCTGGCTGTCGGCGCTACCGTATCTGGCGGCGGTGATCGGCATGCTGGCGGTGTCCTGGGGGTCGGACAAACTGCAAAAGCGCAAACGCTTCGTGTGGCCGCCGTTGCTGATCGCGTCCATCGCGTTCTATGGCTCCTACGCGCTCGGCGCCGAACATTTCTGGTGGTCCTACACCTTGCTGGTGATCGCCGGAGCCTGCATGTATGCGCCGTACGGCCCGTTTTTTGCCATCGTCCCCGAGATTCTGCCGGCCAATGTTGCCGGCGGCGCCATGGCGCTGATCAACAGCATGGGGGCCCTTGGCTCATTCGGCGGCTCGTACCTGGTGGGTTACCTCAATAGCAGCACCGGCTCGCCCGGCGCATCGTACTTGCTGATGAGCGGCGCGTTGCTGCTGTCGGTGGTGCTGACGATTTTCCTCAAGACCGGCGCCAGCGACCGTGCGCCGGCGCCAACCCGCGAATTGAAGGTGAAGACCGCATGAAAAAGTCTGTCGTGTTGTACAAGAAACTCTCTGCGCCGTTGATGGCTCGCCTCAGTGAACACGCGGAGGTGACGTTGATCGAAGCGCTGGACGACACCGGCCTGGCCAGGTTGCGCGATGCCCTGCCCGGTGCCCACGGCTTGCTGGGTGCCAGCCTGCGCCTGGATGCTCGGTTGCTGGACCTGGCACCGCAACTTGAAGCGGTCGCCAGCGTGTCCGTGGGTGTCGACAACTACGATATCGACTACCTGACCGAGCGCGGCATCCTGCTTAGCAACACGCCGGATGTGCTCACCGAGACCACCGCCGACACCGGTTTTGCGCTGATCCTGGCCACTGCCCGTCGCGTGGTCGAACTGGCCGACATGGTGCGAGCCGGCCAATGGAACAAAAACATCGGCCCCGCTCATTTTGGCACCGATGTGCATGGCAAGACCCTGGGCATCATCGGCATGGGCCGCATCGGCGAAGCCCTGGCCCAGCGTGGGCATTTTGGCTTTGGCATGCCGGTGATCTATCACAGCCATTCGCCCAAACCTGCGGTGGAGGCACGCTTTGGCGCGCAGTACCGCAGCCTGAACGAGTTGCTGCAACAGGCGGATTTTGTCTGCCTGACGCTGCCATTGACGGCCGAAACCGAGAAGTTGATCGGCGCCGAAGCGTTCGCACTGATGGGTCCGGAGACGATCTTTATCAATATCTCGCGGGGCAAGGTGGTGGATGAACCGGCGCTGGTCGAGGCCTTGCAACAGCGCACGATTCGCGCTGCGGGACTGGATGTGTTTGAGCGTGAGCCGCTGAGTCACGACTCGCCGTTGTTGCGTTTGAACAACGTGGTGGCAACGCCGCATATCGGCTCGGCCACCCATGAAACGCGGGAGGCGATGGCCACCTGTGCGGTAGATAATCTGTTGCAGGCGTTAGCCGGGGAAAAGCCCAATAATCTGGTGAATCCAGCGGCCTGGACCCAGTAATCTCTTCCACTGGGGCTTCGAAATGTTTAAACACACTTCTGAGAGCTGGCACTTTCTGGCATTCTGCGCGCCCCTTTTCCTTACCGGGTCTGTATTTTGTCTGACGCTCAAGCCCCCCGCTATAAATCCGACCTGATCTACGGCCTGGACGATCGCCCGCACTTCACGGCGGCGATTTTTGCCGCGCTGCAACACGTGTTGGCCAGCTTTGTCGGCATCATCACCCCAACGCTGATCGTCGGTGGTGTGCTGGGCCTGGAAAGCGAAGTGCCGTACCTGGTGAGCATGGCGTTGTTCGTGTCGGGTCTGGGCACCTTCGTGCAGGCACGCAAGTTCGGCCCTGTCGGCTCGGGGTTGTTGTGCCTGCAGGGCACCAGTTTTTCCTTTATCAGTGTGATCCTCAGTGCCGGGTTTATGGTCAAGGCCCGAGGCGGTGGCACCGATGAGATCCTGTCGACGATTTTTGGCATCTGCTTTTTTGCCGCGTTTATCGAAGTGGTGCTCAGCCAGTTCATCGGCAAGCTGCGCAAGCTGATTACCCCGGTGGTCACCGGCACCATCATTACCTTGATGGGTTTGTCGTTGATCAAGGTGGCCGTCACTGACATGGCTGGCGGCTTTGGCGCCAGCGACCTGGGCGCAGCCAGCAATATGGGCCTGGCCGCGCTGGTGCTGCTGACCATCGTGGTTCTCAACCGCTTCAGCAATCCGTTCCTGCGCCTGGGTTCGATTGTGATCGGCCTGACGTTGGGCTTTGTGGTCGCCTGGCTGATGGGCCGCGTGGACATGGCGGCGTTGCCCCATGTGCCGTTGATCAGCGTGCCGGTGCCGTTCAAGTACGGGTTCTCGTTCGACTGGGTGGCGTTTATTCCGGTGGCGGTGATCTTCCTGATTTCACCACTGGAAGCGGCAGGTGATCTGACAGCCAACTCGATGATTTCCCAGCAGCCGGTCAAGGGCCCGCTGTATATCAAGCGCATCAAGTCGGGCCTGCTGGCCGACGGCCTCAACTCGGCGATGGCCGCGACCTTCAACAGCCTGCCAATGGTGACCTTCGCCCAGAACAACGGCGTGATCCAGTTGACCGGCGTGGCCAGCCGCTACGTGGCGTACTTCATCGCCGGCCTGTTGGTGCTGCTGGGGCTGTTCCCGATGATCGGCGCAGTGCTGCAACTGATGCCCAAGCCGGTATTGGGCGGCGCAACCCTGATCATGTTCGGCACCGTCGCCGTCGCTGGCATCAAGATCCTCGCCGAAGCCGGTCTGCACCGTCGCAATGTACTGATCGTGGCGATCTCCCTCGGCATGGGCCTGGGCGTCGCCGCCGTACCGGAAGTGCTGCGCGACCTGCCCAAGGCGCTGCACAACATCTTCGAATCGCCGATTACCGTGGGCGCGTTCTGTGCAATCCTGCTGAACATTTTCCTGCCCGAAGAGTTCATAGAGCTGGAAGAAGATGAATTTGATCCGGAGTCCTCTACCCTCAAAGTGATGCAGGACCCGGACGTCACGAAATAGGAGCACCTTATATGCGCAAGCTCATGGTTCTATCGCTACTGCTGCTGACCCTGAGCGCCTGCGCGCTGTTCCCCAACCGTGACCCGGTGAATATCAATGTGGTGGGCATCGAACCACTGCAAAGCCAGGATCTGGAAGTGCGCTTTGCCGTGAAGCTGCGGGTGCAGAACCCTAATGAAACGGCGATCGACTACAACGGCGTGGCCCTGGATTTGGAGGTCAATGGGCGGCCGCTGGCGTCGGGGGTAAGTGATCAGAGCGGATCTATCCCACGTTTTTCCGAGACCGTTCTGATGGTGCCGGTGAGTGTTTCGGCGTTTTCCGTGTTGCGTCAGACCCTCGGGCTCAGCCAGACGCAAAGCTTGAACAACCTGCCCTATGTACTGCGCGGCAAGTTGGCGGGCGGGTTGTTTGGCACGATGCGGTTTGTCGACCGTGGCACACTGGACCTGCCGAACACTGCCACCTGGTAAACGCCATGCAACCGACGCTGTACACCGAGCGACTGATCCTGCGTCCACTGACCCTGGACGATGCCGAGGCCACCCAGCAGTTGTTTCCCCACTGGGAAGTGGTGCGCTACCTCAACGCCGAAGTGCCCTGGCCCTACCCGGCCGACGGCGCGCGCAGCTTTCTGGAAAACGTGGCCTTGCCGGCGATGGCACGGGGAGAGGCATGGCACTGGTCAATCTGCCTCAAAAGTGCACCCGACGTACTGATCGGCAACGTCTGCCTGACGGATACCGAGGACGACAACCGTGGGTTCTGGCTGGGCCGGCAATGGCAGGGCCTGGGGCTGATGGCCGAAGCCAGTGCGGCGGTGACCGACTACTGGTTTGGCGTACTCGAACGCCCGGTATTGCGTGCGCCCAAAGCGGCACCCAACCTGGGATCGCGGCGCATTTCCGAGCGTGAGGGCATGCGGTTGATCAGGACGGATGAAGGCCGGTTTGTCGCAGGCACCTTCCCACGGGATATCTGGGAAATGACCCGCGATGAATGGCTCAAGTCCAAATCCCCCACGCGCTGAAAATCCAATGTGGGAGGGGGCTTGCCCTAATGCCAG
>NZ_QUZT01000026.1 GCF_004682045.1 Pseudomonas nabeulensis | reverse complement strand
CTGGCATTAGGGCAAGCCCCCTCCCACATGGGTCCATCAGCGCCTGTCAGATAGCAGCAAACCGCTTATCCAGATAATCAATGATCACCTTAGAGTCATACATCCAGGTGGTCTGGCCATTCTCTTCAATCCGCAGGCACGGCACCTTGATCTTGCCGCCTTGCTCCAGCAGGGTCTGGCGGTCCTGCTCGTTGTTCTTCGCGTCCTTCAACGCCACCGGCACATTCAGGCGGTGCAGGGTGCGGCGGGTCTTCACGCAGAAAGGGCAGGCGTGGAACTGATACAGGGTCAAATCCTTGGCCGCTTCATTGACCTGCGCCTGTTGCTCGGCGGCGCGTTGTTTCTTGCGCGGGCGGGTAAGAAAGTCGCCGGCGATGATGATCTGGCCGAGGCCCACTCGAAGTGCTTTGACGAACATGGCTCAAACCTCTTGCCCATTAACGAAGGGGCCGCAGCTTACCTGATTTTGGCGGACGAAAAAAAACCGGCGATGAACGCCGGTTTTTTCCTACCCCGCCGGTTACTTGATCAGGCTGAGGAATTCGCTGCGGGTGGCCGCGTTTTCGCGGAACTCACCGAGCATCACCGACGTGATCATCGACGAGTTCTGCTTCTCCACGCCGCGCATCATCATGCACATGTGCTTGGCTTCGATCACCACCGCCACGCCCAGGGCGCCGGTCACTTGCAACACGGCATCGGCGATCTGGCGGCTGAGGTTTTCCTGGATCTGCAGGCGGCGGGCGTACATATCGACGATCCGCGCGACCTTCGACAGGCCCAGCACTTTGCCGCTCGGGATATACGCGACGTGGGCCTTGCCGATGAACGGCAGCAGGTGGTGTTCGCACAGCGAGTACAACTCGATGTCCTTGACCAGCACCATTTCGCTGTTGTCGGAGCTGAACAAGGCACCGTTGGTGACTTCTTCCAGTGTCTGTTCATAGCCGCGGCAGAGGTACTGCATGGCCTTGGCGGCACGTTTTGGCGTGTCGAGCAGACCCTCGCGGGAAACGTCCTCGCCGAGCTGGCCGAGGATCGCGGTGTAATTCTGTTCCAGGGACATGAAACTACCTGTGGGATTTTCGCAAAGCGCAAGGTTACGGTGGCGGGCACATCGCTGCAAGCCTGACGATGGCACTTGTTACTCGTCGCGACCTTCCATCATGGTGCGCTTGAGCATCACATACACCGCGCCCGCGCCGCCGTGGCGGGCCTGGCACGAGGTAAAACCGAGTACCTGGGCATGCTGGCGCAACCAAGTGTTGACGTGGCTCTTGATCATCGGGCGCTTGCCGTCCAGCCGCACAGCCTTGCCGTGGGTCACGCGCACGCAGCGGATTTCGAATTTGGTGGCTTCGGCGAGAAAGGCCCACAGGGTTTCGCGGGCTTTTTCTACGTTCATGCCATGCAGGTCCAGGCTACCCTCGAACGGGATCTGGCCAGCCTTGAGCTTGCGCATCTGGCTTTCCTGCACGCCGTCGCGGGCCCACATCAGCTCGTCTTCGGGGCCGACATCGATCACGAACTGGTCTGACAGACCGTCCACGGTGGTGGCGTCAGTGCGCACGGTCGCAGCCTGGCGCAGTTTGGCGATCTGCGCCCGGTCGGACTTGGGTTTGCCGGTGTCGGCGCGGTCGTGCTTGATCGGCTTGACGCCGCGCAGCTCGTTTTTGAACAGGGAAAAATCGTCGTCTTGCATGTCAGCCTCCGCGAAGGGCGGGCAGTTTACCTAAATCGCGGCGGCCGGGGCGCAGGAAACGCTATCCAAGCGCCATCAGTCGTGCTTTTTCATCAGGTGTGCAGAGATATTCAGTGACAGTGGCTGGCGCATTTTCCGACGACTGCGACGCCATAACGCCACGCCCATCCACACCACCAGCAAGCCGATCACCAGCAGGATAGCCGAGCCACCAGGGCTGGCATTCAGCTCACCAAGGGCTGGCGAATGGCCAAACAAACCGGCGCCACCAGCGCCGGCCAACAGCAAACCAATAATCGCCAGCAGCAGGGCAAAGCCCGCTACCAGGCGCAGACGCCAGTTGCTTGGGCCCTTGGGGCGCAAGCGACGAGCATCGAATCCATCGGATATCTTCATTCCGACCTTTCCTCCAGGGTATCGGCCCTTCGACCGGACATTACACAGGTTGTTCCGGGGGGAGAGGTAAATGCGCCAAATGAAAGGGCTTGGCGGATGAGCGGGTCAATAAACATTGCCGCGCCGCTCATCCGAAGGACGATCAGATCAGATCTTTGGTCGCCGCGAGTGTGGCGAAATTGTCAGCCATGATGGCCATTTCGGTCTGCTGCACATGCTCGGCACTCAGGATGCCGCCTTTGTAGGGCAGGTCGCGGGTGGCGCAGGCGTCTTCCACCAGGGTGCAGCGAAAGCCCAGGTTCTTGGCGGCACGCACGGTGGTGCTCACGCTGGAGTGGCTCATGAAGCCGCAGACGATCAGGTCCAGGGAGCCAAGATCTTGCAAGTGCTTCTCAAGGCCGGTGCCGTGGAAGGCGCTGGGCAGCAGCTTGCCGATGATGGTTTCGTCACCTTCGGGTTCCAGGCCGGTGATGAATTCACCGCGCTCGCCCTGTGGATCAAACAGGCCGCCGACGGTGCCCAAGTGGCGTACATGCACGATGGGGCGCCCAGCGTTACGCGCTGCTGACACAAGCTGCTTGATATTGCCAACGGCCGCGTCCATGCCCGAGAGGGCGAGTGGGCCGCTGAGGTATTCCTTCTGGGCGTCGATGATCACGAGGGTCGCATGGCTGAGGTTCGCTGCTGCGTAACCGCGACCGCTGAGTTGAAACATCGTCTTTGGAACGGACATTCTGGGGCTCCTGTGAGGGGGGCTTTTGTCACATTGTCCACTGGCTGAGCGGTTCTGTGAATCGCTACCATCGTAAGGTACGCCGTTGTTGACGTGCAGCCATGTCAAGTGGTGCTGTTGTTTAACACAATGCTGGCAATTTGGATGAAATCCGACGGATGGCGAAGGTGTTTCGTACATCGTCGGTACAGGTGAAGGCTGTTAGAATCGCCAGTCGTTTTTTCCAGGAGTCTGCCCCCGTGATCACTTCCCGCCTGCGCACCTTGCGCGACCATATCCGTTGGGCTGTCAGCCGTTTCCATGGGGAAGACCTGTTTTTTGGCCATGGCACCGACAATGCCTGGGACGAAGCGCGCCAATTGGTGCTCGGCGCCCTACACCTGCCGTGGGAAATTGCCGACAGTTACCTGGACTGCAACCTGGAAGAAGAGGAAATCTCTCACGTACAGCGCTTGTTGCACCGCCGTATTCACGAGCGTGTACCCACCGCCTACCTGTTGAAGGAAGCCTGGTTCTGCGGCATGTCGTTTATTGTCGATGAGCGCGTGTTGATCCCGCGTTCACCGATTGGCGAGCTGATCGAAAACCGCTTCGAACCCTGGCTGGCCCAACCGCCGGCACGCATTCTTGACCTGTGCACCGGCTCTGGCTGCATCGGCATTGCATGCGCCTATGAGTTCCAGGACGCTGAGGTGGTACTGGGCGACTTGTCGTTTGAAGCCTTGGAAGTGGCCAACCAGAATATCGAGCGCCATGGCGTGGATGAGCGCGTCTACACCGTGCAGGGCGACGGCTTCGATGGTTTGCCGGGGCAGCGTTTCGACCTGATTGTGTCCAACCCGCCGTATGTGGATGCCGAAGATTTCGCCGATATGCCGGATGAATACCAGCATGAGCCGGAGCTGGGCCTGGCCTGTGGCGATGATGGCTTGAACCTGGTGCGGCGCATGCTGGCCGAAGCGGCAGACCATTTGACCGAGAAAGGCCTGCTGATCGTTGAAGTGGGCAACAGTCAGGTTCACGTCGAAGCGTTGTACCCGGAAGTGGATTTTGCCTGGCTGGACTTCCAGCGTGGTGGGCATGGGGTGTTTATGTTGACGGCGGAGCAGTGCCGTCAGCATCAGGCCATTTTCGCCGCACGGGTTTAAAGGTCGTAAATAGGGCCAATGTGGGAGGGGGCAAGCCCCCTCCCACATTTGATCGCATTTCAATCCGCTATCAGCGGTGCGTGGCAATCCAGATCAACAACCCCGCCTGAAACACCGTAAACGCCACCAGACACGTAATGGTAAAGCGCAAGCCGCTGTCCTCACGCTTGAACTTGGTGACCTTTTCCTCTTCCTTGCGCAGCTTCACTTCGTTCTCGGCCAAATTCTGCTCGGCCTGTTGCAGCATTTGCGCCGCTTCCAGAATCTCGACGAACTGCACCTTTTCGGTGTTCCAACTGTCCAGCACGTCGCTGACCTTGCCCGGTTGCACGGTGCCTTTGAGGTGCTGCACGTCGGCGTAGGCCACATCAAAGCCGTGTACCCGCAAAAAGTGATCGCGGCGCAGGCGGGTGGCTTCGTTGAGTGCGTCCTTGTTGGACAGATCGATGCCGTCGATGCGGTAGTTCGCGCCTTTCTTTTTCGCCCATGCCGCGCCTTGTGCTACCAGAAAACGCCCCAAGCCACGGTTGGCCGGTTCGATTTCCAGGCTGTTGCCTGGGCCGAAGTGCACACGATGGGTGTCGTGATCGACCCATACATCCAAATGATTTTGTTCGCTGCGCACGCGCTGGCCGGGCAACTGGATGACCATGCGCAACAGGCTGCGGTGTTTGTCATTGCGCTCGGCGTAGCCGAACTGCACGAAACGCAGGGGCCGTCCGCCGGTGGCGCGGTCGGTGGTCAGCGGCGCCAGGCGCAGCATTTTGAAATGCTCGGCGTGAACATCCGCCCACGGCAGGGGCGCCGCGTCGACGGCCTCGGTTTTTTCAGCCGGGGTGTCGGCGGTGGATTCCGGTGTTGCTTCAGTGGTTGTCATGCGGCGCGATCCTGTCCAAGCCCAGCAAGCCGACAGTCTTTTTGCTGTCGACTCTGGGCTTATCGGCCGCTTTCTGTAGGACTGGAGGCAAATTGTCGCTTAACGGGGTTGAAGTCCGTCGATAAAGCGCACCACACGGGTTCCCAGCTCGGCGGCGAGGGGTAATTGCGGGTCGTTGTAGGACGCCAATTGCTGCTTCACGTCGTTAGGCACGATGCGCATCACGTGGTTCATACCCTCGATCACCGCCAACTGTGCATCGGGCTTGGCTTTTTTCAGTTGCCGAGCATCGCCGACGCCGACCTGGATATCGTTGGTGCCCTGGATAATCAGCGCCGGCATGTCCAGCTTGGCGAACGCAGCGGAGGGATCGGCACGGAACAGGCTGATCAGATAGGGCTGCACACTCGGTCGGAAAATGCCCTCCAGCGGGCCGGGTACGTCCGTATCCACCTGGCCGGCCTTGAGGTGGTCGAGAATTTGATTGCTGCGCAGCAGCAGGGCAGGGGGCAGGTGGTCAGCCAGTTGTTGGCGAATCACCTGGTCTACCGGGCGGGCACTGCCGGACAGGGAAACCACGCCAGCCGGCTCAAGTTGCGGTGCAGCGAGGGCGGCCACTAGGGCGCCTTCACTGTGGCCGAGCAGCACCAGTGGCCCCATGCGCGGGTCGGCCTTGAGCAGTTTGCTCCATGCCACGGCGTCAGACACATAGGCGTCCAGGGTCAGGTTGCGCTCATCGGGGGTGGCGGCCAGGCTGGCGGCCACGCCGCGTTTGTCATAGCGCACGCTGGCGATGTTGTGGCGGGCCAGTACCCAGGCCAGGCGCTTGAGGCTGTCATTGCGCGCGCCATCGGCACTGTTGCCGTTGCGGTCGGTGGGGCCGGAACCGGCGATGATCAGCACCACCGGCACCGGTTTGTCGGACTGGGGCAGCAGCAATGAGCCAAACAGCTCGCCACTGCCGGTGTCCAGGCTGATGGGGCGTTGCAGCACAACCGGGGACGCGGCCTGGGCCACGGCGCTAAACAGTGTCAGGGTAAACAGCAAAACTCGCAGCATCATCGCGCCATCATCAGGGAGGTGTCGGTTCGACCAATGTCTACCGGGAAGGTTTCGAGGATGAACTACTCGGTTGCCCCGCGTATACTGGCGCGCTTGGTTATCACCCCTGAGTGATTACAACTGATTTCACGGAGCGCCCTGCATGTCCGGCAATACCTTCGGCAAGCTGTTCACTGTCACCACCGCGGGCGAAAGCCATGGCCCGGCGTTGGTCGCCATTGTCGATGGCTGCCCGCCCGGCCTCGAGCTGTCCCTGGAAGACCTGCAGCGTGACCTCGACCGCCGCAAGCCCGGCACCAGCCGCCACACCACCCAGCGCCAGGAGCCCGACGAAGTCGAGATTCTCTCCGGCGTCTTCGAGGGCCGCACCACCGGCTGCGCCATCGGCCTGTTGATCCGCAACACCGACCAGAAGTCCAAGGACTACTCGGCGATCAAGGACCTGTTCCGCCCGGCCCACGCCGACTACACCTACCACCACAAATACGGCGAACGCGACTATCGTGGCGGTGGCCGCAGCTCGGCCCGCGAAACCGCAATGCGCGTGGCTGCCGGTGCCATCGCCAAGAAATACCTGGCCACCCAGGGCATCGTGATCCGTGGCTACATGAGTCAACTGGGTCCGATTGAAATCCCGTTCAAGACCTGGGATAGCGTGGAAGACAACGCCTTTTTCAGCCCCGACCCCGACAAAGTGCCGGAACTGGAAGCCTATATGGACCAGTTGCGCCGCGACCAGGACTCCGTCGGCGCCAAGATCACCGTGGTTGCCGAAGGCGTCAAGCCGGGCCTGGGCGAGCCGATTTTCGACCGCCTGGACGCCGAGCTGGCCCATGCCTTGATGAGCATCAACGCAGTGAAGGGCGTTGAAATCGGTGCGGGTTTTGCCTGTGTTTCACAGCGTGGCACCGAACACCGCGACGAGCTGACCCCGGAAGGTTTCCTCAGCAACAACGCGGGTGGCATCCTCGGCGGTATTTCCTCCGGCCAGCCGATTGTGGCGCACTTGGCGCTCAAGGCCACGTCGAGCATCACCACGCCGGGCCGCTCGATCGATGTACACGGCAACCCGGTGGATGTGATCACCAAGGGCCGCCACGACCCATGCGTTGGCATCCGTGCCACACCGATTGCCGAAGCCATGATGGCCATTGTTTTGATGGATCATTTGCTGCGCAATCGTGGGCAGAACGCCGACGTACACGTGACCACCCCCGTACTGGGTCAGCTGTGACGGGCTGTTGTGGCGAGGGAGCTCGCTCCCGCTGGGCTGCAAAGCAGCCCCCTAAACAATGACCCCCGATCTCCCCTACTGGCGTCTCTCCAGCTTCTACCTCTTCTACTTCGCCCTCTTGGGGGCGACGGCGCCCTTCCTGGCGCTGTACTTCGATCACCTTGGCTTCACCAGCGCGCGCATCGGCGAGCTGGTGGCCATCCCCATGCTGATGCGCTGCGTAGCCCCTAACCTGTGGGGCTGGCTCGGCGATTACACCGGGCGGCGCCTGGCCATCGTGCGCTTTGGTGCGGTGTGCACGTTGATGAGTTTTTCGCTGATCTTTATCAGCAAGACCTACGCCTGGCTGGCCCTGGTGATGGCCTTGCATGCGTTCTTCTGGCACGCGGTATTACCCCAGTTTGAAGTGATCACCCTGGCGCACCTGCAAAAACAGACCGCCCGCTACAGCCAGATCCGCCTGTGGGGCTCCATCGGCTTTATCCTCACCGTGGTGATCATGGGGCGCTTGTTCGACTGGCTGAGCCTGGACATCTACCCGGTGGTGGTCGTGGTGATCATGGCCGGCATTATTGGCGCCAGCCTGTGGGTGCCGAATGCCCAGCCTGCCAGCCACGGCCATCGCCTGGCCGGTGAGGGTTTTCTCAAGCAACTGCGTAGCCCCGGCGTGCTGGCGTTTTATGCCTGTGTGGCGTTGATGCAAATGAGCCATGGCCCGTATTACACCTTCCTCACGTTGCACCTCGAACACCTGGGCTACAGCCGTGGTGTGATCGGTCTGTTGTGGGCGTTGGGGGTGGTGGCCGAAGTCCTGATGTTCCTGGCCATGAGCCGCATCCTCACGCGTTTTTCAATCCGTCGGGTGCTGCTGGCCAGTTTTCTATTGGCGGCGTTGCGCTGGCTGTTACTGGGCTCGTTCGCCGAGTTTTTCTGGGTGCTGTTGTTGGCCCAAGTGCTGCACGCGGCCACCTTCGGCAGTTTTCATGCGGCAGCGATTGCCTTTGTGCAACGCAGTTTTGGCGATAAACAACAAGGCCAGGGCCAGGCCCTCTACGCTGCCCTGGCCGGCACCGGTGGTGCATTGGGTGCGCTGTATTCGGGCTACAGCTGGAACCTGCTGGGGCCGACCGTCACGTTCAGCATCGCCAGCGTCGCGGCCCTCGCCGCTGCCGTTATCATCGGTTTTCGATTGCAAGAGCAGAACCAAGGAACTTCTCAATGAGTTATGTCGCCGTCTACGCCGTCGCTTCACCGGACACCCCGAACAAGGTCCTGACCCATTTCGATGACATCGCCGCGACCCTGGCTGAGCACGGCGCGCGCTTTGAGCGTTGGCAGCCCAGCCCAGTGGAGAAGGGCACCAGCGATGCGCAACTGATTGCGGCGTATCAGGCGCAGATCGATGCACTGGGTTACGCCAACGTCGAAGTGCTGCGCCATTCGCCCGGCGAGGAGCGCGAACACGGGCTTAAAGAGCGCCGCTACAGCGAAGATCACGTACGGTTCTTTATCGCCGGGCAGGGCCTGTTTGCGCTGCACATTGGCGACTACGTTTATGCCGTACGCTGTGAAAAAAATGACCTGCTGGTGATTCCGGCGGGCATGGCTCACTGGTTTGACATGGGCGAGAACCCACATTTCATTACCCTGCGGGTTTTCAATACGGATAAAGGCTTTAAGCCAGAGTTTACCGGCGTCGAGTTGGCCGGTGACTTCCCGGGGATGGATGACTAAGCATAAGTTTCAGATTGTTCAACTCAGTCAAGTTTGAAGTTGTTGTGGGAAGAAACCTAAAGTTCTGTAGGGCGAGGCTGTTTATGCTCGCCCCTACGCCTTAGTACCAATCGTTATGTAACTCTCTGCGGCATCATTGTTTATATCACCTGTCAATAGGAGGAATCCGAAGGGTGATAGGGCATCAGCCAGTAAGAAGGAGAGCACTTAATGAACGGTCACAAGGAATCGTTTCTGCCACCCTACAGCATGCCCACTGCTGTCAGGCGGCGCCTGAGCTTGTTGGGCAAACCCTTGACCCCTGCGGAAGTGGAAATTCTGCGTTGGGCGGCGGAAGGCAAGACCGTCTGGGAAATCAGCCAGATTCGCGCCACTTCCGAAGCCACCGTGAAATTCCACCTGCGCAATATCTACGGCAAACTGGATGTCTCCAACCGTGTACAGGCGATGAACGAAGCGGCGCGACAGGGGTTGTGCTGACCCAAAAAAAGGCCGCGACGCTCAACGGCGTCACGGCCTTTTTTGTGTCTTGTGCTTAGGCCGAATGGTAGGTCGGCAGCGCAAAGCGGTTTTGGCTTTGCAGCATCGAAATCTGCGGCAGGTCGCTGGCTTGTTCAGCCAGGTCACGGCGAATCGCGCTGATGACCCAGGTCAGTTGGTCGGCGGTGTGCAGCTGCTGGTAGGAGATCGAGCGCTTGACCTGCTTACCTTCACTGTTGCGCAGGGTCAACAGGATGCCACCGTCGGGACGTGGCTGGGTGGTGACGTCGTAGTTGGAGAATACTGAAGCGAATTTATCTTGGATCAGGCTCATGTCTATCAGCTCCATTGGCTCAAGTGGGCAAGCATGGAGTGATAGGTGCAGTGATTGTGCCAGCTAGTGAGTTTCTAAAAAATCCTTATAAATCAATAGGTTGTAAATTTTCAAGATTTTCGGTTTCGTGCAATTTGCATGAATGGCCATCATGCATCCTGCATTTTGCGCTACTCAACCCGTGGGTTTGCCGCGCCGATACTGCTAGAGACTGCCATGCCACGGCTTAATTCCGTTTTCCTGGCGGTCGCCCATCGGGATACAAAACATTTCAAATCCTGCGTGTACAGCCGCGGAAGGGCTGACGTATTTTCCTGCGAGGCATAACGAAGAATAAGAAAAAGGATGTTCCTCCATGAACCACCCGCAAAACGACAGGATCACCTGGGGCATGATGCTGCGTAAGGTGCCCGCCATCATGCGTGCACTGCCACGGGTGGTGCGTGGCATGCGCGCCGCCAATGTCACCGACCCGGCGCAGCCGTGCGGCCTCGGTTGGCATTTTGAGCAAGCCGCGTTGCGCAACCCGCAAGGCGCTGCGTTGCTCTTCGGTGACCGTGTACTCAGCTATCACGAGGCCAACCAGCAGGCCAACCGTATCGCCCACCACCTGCAAGCCCAGGGCATCGTCAAGGGCGACGTGGTGGCACTGTTTATCGAGAATCGCCCGGAGCTGCTGCTCAGCGTATTGGCCGTGGCCAAGCTGGGCGGCATCTGCGCCATGCTCAACACGGCGCAAACCCAGGGTGCGCTGGTGCATAGCCTGAACTTGGTGAACCCGGTGGCTATCGTCGTCGGCGCCGAATTGGTCAGTACTTATGAGGCCGTGCGTGATCAGGTGCGAATCCCGGCAGAGCGTACCTGGTTCGTTGCCGATCAACAGGCCGGCGGGGTGCCTGAAGGGTATAGCGATCTGCTGAGCGCCAGCGCGGAATGCCCGGTAGACAACCCGGCCAGCACCGCGCAGATCTTTTTCAACGACCCTTGCTTCTATATCTACACCTCCGGGACTACCGGCTTGCCCAAGGCCGGCATCATGAAGCATGGCCGCTGGACCAAGACCGCCGTGAGTTTCGGCAGCATTGCTCTCGATATGGGCCCGGACGATGTGGTGTATTGCACTTTGCCGCTGTACCACGCCACCGGCCTGTGTGTGTGCTGGGGCTCGGCGATTGTCGGTGCGTCGGGGTTCGCGATTCGCCGCAAATTCAGCGCGAGCCAGTTCTGGGATGATGTGCGCCAATACAAGGCCACCACGTTGGGCTACGTCGGTGAGCTGTGCCGCTACCTGCTTGACCAGCCACCCAGCGAGCATGATCGCGACAACCCGGTGGTCAAGATGGTCGGCAATGGCTTGCGCCCTGGAGTATGGGCGCAGTTCAAGGCGCGCTATGGCGTCGAGCATATCTGTGAGTTGTATGCCGCCAGCGACGGCAATATCGGCTTTACCAACATCCTGAATTTCGACAACACCATCGGCTTTTGCCTGCAACATTGGGCGCTGGTGGACTACGCCCACGACAGCGGCGAACCGCTGCGGGGCGGCGATGGATTCATGCGTAAGGTGCCAACGGGCGGGCAGGGCCTGCTGCTGGCCAGGATTGACGAAAAGTCACCCTTCGACGGCTACACCGACCCGGAGAAGAACCGCAAGGTGATCCTCACCGACGTGTTCGAGAAAGGCGATCGCTACTTCAACACCGGCGATCTGGTGCGCAGTATCGGCTTCGGCCATGCGCAATTTGTCGACCGTCTGGGCGACACCTATCGCTGGAAAGGCGAAAACGTCTCTACCACCGAGGTGGAAAACGTTTTGCTGCAACACCCGCAGATCGCCGAAGTGGTGGCTTATGGTGTCGAAATCGAAAACACCAATGGTCGCGCCGGCATGGTCGCCATCACGCCGAGCGAGTCCCTGGCGGCCCTGGACATGCGAGAGTTGCTGCAATTCGCCCACGGCCAGTTGCCGCCCTATGCGGTCCCGCTGTTCCTGCGTATCAAGGTGAAGATGGAAACCACCGGCACGTTCAAATACCAGAAGGTGCGGCTCAAGGAAGAAGCGTTCGACCCGGTTAAGGCGGGCAACGATCCGGTATTCGCCTGGTTACCCGGCTCGGACTGCTACGTGCCGGTGACGGATCAACTGCTGGCGCAGATTCAGGCAGGGCAGTTCCGTTACTGAAGGTCGCGTGATTGATTCTGCCTATGGCCGCTTTTGACAAAAAAACCATGACAGCGGGGAACTCCATGGCGACACTGGCCGCCCTATACAGCATCAGACAAGGAGCCCCCACATGTCCCAGCAAATGACCGAAGACGAAGCCGCCGAATTTGCCGAGCAGGTCTTTGACGTGGCCCGTCGTGGCGACGCAGCCATGCTCGCCGCGCTGCTGGCCAAGGGCTTGCCCGCCAACTTCCGTAACCACAATGGCGACACCCTGCTCATGCTCGCGGCCTACCACGGCCACGCCGATGCGGTAAAAGTGCTGCTGGAGTTCAAGGCCGACCCGCAGATCGCCAACGACAAGAACCAGTTGCCAATTGCCGGTGCCGCGTTCAAAGGCAATCTGGATGTGGTCAAGGCGCTGATCGAAGGCGGAGCGCCGGTGGATGCATCCTCGTCCGATGGGCGCACCGCGTTGATGATGGCGGCGATGTTCAATCGCGTGGAAATGCTCGACTACCTGCTCGGCCAAGGCGCAAATCCCAAGGCCACCGATGCCCAGGGCGCCACCGCGCTGGCAGCGGCACAGACCATGGGCGCGATGGATACGGCGGCGAAGTTGCAGAAACTGGTGTAGGCTTTGCGCCCTCAAAAACCAGCCCGCCACAGGAACGCCCCATGAAAACCGCCCTCGTCGAACTTATCAGCAAAATCAGCGCCGGCGTCATGGGCGAAGACGAGGTGGCGCGCATCGCCGAAGAAGCGGCCCAGGCCTACGCGGACCCGGCGGCATTTCTGGCGGCCAACCCGGATATCAACTACGACGACAGCTTCCCGATCCCACTGGGTGAATGGGTGGTCGTCGGCAGCTTGCCGGACACCGTGCTGTTCCAGGCCGATACCTACGGCGACCTGTTTGCGCACATCGTCGCGTCGTTCGGCCCGGGTGTGGCGTTCAACCTCAAGCCCAAGCAACTGGCCAAGACCGACGACTTGACCGCGCTGAACCGCATCCAGATCCAGATGAGTGCCCTTAGCCAGGAAGAGGGCGGCTATGTGCTGGTCAATTTCAGCCAGTTGCTGGATGACGAGATCCAGGCAGTGCTGGTCCACGGCAATGACCTGCCGCGCGTGCTGGAACTGTGTGCCGAAGTCGGTATCAAGGGCGAGCCGTCCCTGGAAGCGCTGCGCGTTGCCGTCCACGTTTGAAATAAAACGGAACCGCCGTCAGGGCTGACTATCCTACAAGTGCATGCCCTCACTTTAGGAGCGACACCATGGGTTCCACCTTTAATGGTTTGATCGGGCTGATCATCCTGGCGCTGGATATCTGGGCGATCATCAACGTATTCAAAAGCGGCGCGAGCACGGGCGCCAAAGTGTTGTGGATCTTGTTGATCCTGTTGCTGCCGGTGCTGGGCCTGATTATCTGGGCGATTGCCGGGCCGCGGGGGAATGTGCGGATTTAAGGTAAAGGCGACGCCATTCCTGTAGTGAGCGGGCTTGCCCCGCGCTGGGTGGCGCAGCCGCCCTAAATCCATTCGACTCGGTCTACCTGAAAAACCGAGGCGCCTGGGTTTAGGGCGGCTGCGCCACCCAGCGCGGGGCAAGCCCGCTCACTACAGAGGCCATGTTGGGTATGACAGCTCTTAACTGACTGGCATTAGGGCCAACCCCTCCCACATTTGCTCCACAGGGGCAGGGAGATTTGTGTATCGAAATATTCGCTGCACACAATTTTCACATCCCATCCAAGACAATTCGCCGGCTTATATCCCTACCAAGGCTCTATCTCGGATGCCTTAAAGGCAGGGCAACGGTGCACGTTCAGTAATTAATAGCCTTGCTGCCACTGATCGGGCACCATTCGCGCCACTGCATTACTTCGAAACTTAAACTTCCAATGGGTCCTGAAACGACATGGCAAACCCGGACGCCCTGAATCAGCAGCGAGCTTCTAATCGCCTGCTGCAACCGACCGTCAAATCCCATCTGGCATACACGCTGCTCTGCGCACTGGTCATGATGGTGATGTTCTCCCTGCTGCGCCTGGCGCTGCTGGTGTACAACCGCGAGATGATCCTCGATACGCCGGCCTCGACCTTCCTTGAAGCGTTCGTCAACGGCACGCGTTTTGACATCCGCTTTGTGATGTACGCGCTGGTGCCGCTGCTGCTGGCACTGTTCAGCGTACGTGCCATGGCCGCGCGTGGGTTCTTTCGTTTCTGGCTGACCATTGCGTCGAGCATCGCCCTGTTCCTGGGCTTGATGGAAATGGACTTCTACCGCGAGTTCCACCAGCGCCTCAATGGCTTGGTGTTCCAGTACGTGAAGGAAGACCCGAAAACCGTGATGAGCATGCTCTGGTACGGTTTCCCGGTGGTGCGCTACCTGCTGGCCTGGGCCGTGGGCACGCTGATCCTGAGCATGGCCTTCAAAGGCGCCGACCGCGCCACGCGCCCACGCGGCCCGTTCAGCGGTGGCAGCATCGGCACCCGCCAAGTGGCGCCGTGGTATACGCGCATCGCGGTATTCGTGGTGTGCCTGTTGATCGCTGTGGTCGCCATCCGTGGCACCCTGCGCCAGGGCCCGCCGCTGCGTTGGGGTGACGTCTACACCACTGACTCGAACTTCGCCAACCAGTTGGGCCTCAATGGCACCTTGTCGCTGATCGCAGCCGCCAAGGCGCGCTTCTCCGAAGACCGCACCAACATCTGGAAAGCCACCCTGGACCAGCCGCTGGCCACCCAGACCGTGCGTGACATGCTGGTACTGCCGCAAGAGAAGCTGGTAGACGCCGACATCGCCGCCGTGCGCCGCGACTACACCCCACCGGCCGAGAAGACCCTGCCGATCAAGAACGTGGTCGTGATCCTGATGGAAAGCTTCGCCGGTCACTCGGTGGGCGCCCTGGGTCGTCCGGGCAATATCACGCCGTACTTCGACAAACTGTCCAAGGAAGGCCTGCTGTTCGACCGCTTCTTCTCCAACGGCACCCACACCCACCAGGGTATGTTTGCCACCATGGCGTGCTTCCCGAACCTGCCAGGCTTCGAATACCTGATGCAGACCCCGGAAGGCAGCCACAAGCTGTCGGGCCTGCCGCAGTTGCTCAGTGCGCGCAAGTTTGACGACGTGTACGTCTACAACGGCGACTTCGCCTGGGACAACCAGTCGGGCTTCTTCAGCAACCAGGGCATGACCAACTTCATCGGCCGCAACGACTTCGTCGACCCGGTGTTCTCCGACCCGACGTGGGGCGTGTCCGACCAGGACATGTTCAACCGTGGCCTAGAAGAGTTGAAGGCGCGTGAAGGCGGCAAGCCGTTCTACGCCTTGCTGCAAACCCTGTCCAACCACACGCCGTATGCGTTGCCGACCCCATTGCCGGTGGACAAAGTCACCGACCGTGGCAGCCTCAACGAGCATTTGACGGCGATGCGCTATTCCGACTGGGCCCTGGGCCAGTTCTTTGAAAAGGCCCGCAAGGAGCCGTACTTCAAGGAAACCCTGTTCGTCATCGTGGGTGACCACGGCTTCGGCAACGAACAGCAGATCACCGAGATGGACCTGGGCCGCTTCAACGTGCCGATGCTGATGATTGCTCCGGGCATGCAGGAGAAGTTCGGCGAGCGTGACCACACCGTGGGCACCCAGATCGACATCGTGCCGACCATCATGGGCCGCCTCGGTGGCGATACCCTGCACCAGTGCTGGGGCCGCGACCTGCTGAACCTGCCGGAAGGCGACAAGGGCTTCGGCGTGATCAAGCCATCGGGCAGCGACCAGACCGTCGCCCTGGTGACCGCAGACCGCATTCTGGTTCTGCCCAAGGAAATGCCACCTAAGCTGTGGGAATACGAACTGGGCGCCAACCCGACCGGTAAAGTGATCCCAGCGTCGCCGGACGAGGCGGCGTTGAAGCAGAAACTCGAGTCGTTCCTGCAAACCGCTACCAAGAGCCTGTTGGACAACACCGCCGGTGTGGTCAACGGCAAGCCGGACTAACTAACCGGCCATAAAAAAGAGGCCTTGATGGCCTCTTTTTTTGTGCGTGGCGTTTATATCCGACCGAGCAGCAACAACACCAGCAGCACGACCAGTACGACACCGAGGATACCCGACGGGCCATAACCCCAGTTACGCGAGTGGGGGAACACTGGCAAACCACCGACCAGCAGGAGGATAAGGATAATGATCAGAATAAGGCTCATAGTGTGTTTTCCTTGTAGGCCTTCTGCAAGACCGGTTATTCAACGATAGGCCCATAGTTAGTTACGGACGCCTTATCAACTCCGACTCGTGCGCTGCGCAGAAAATTCCAAGTTTTTTTAAAGCGATTTGCGAACTTGCTTATTTCTTTTATTGCACTCGCTTAGTTAAAAAATATTGAACTTGGGCGATGCGCAAGTTTCCGACCTGCTTGCGGGTTTGCCTGGGGCATTCATCACTCTGATGGTACGTGGGTAAGTAAAAAACCTTCGCTACACTGCCGGTCACTTCTTCCGTGAACCACAAGGCAACTTTCCTATGCAAAATCGCATGATGATCACTGGCGCCGGGTCCGGCCTGGGTCGTGAAATCGCTCTGCGCTGGGCCCGCGAGGGTTGGCAGTTGGCGTTGTCGGACGTCAGTGAACCGGGCTTGCAGGAAACCCTCAAGTTAGTGAAAGAGGCCGGTGGTGATGGTTTTATCCAGCGCTGCGATGTGCGCGACTACAGCCAGCTCACTGCGTTTGCCCAGGCCTGTGAGGTCAAGCTCGGCGGGATCGATGTGATCGTCAACAATGCCGGCGTGGCCTCGGGCGGCTTCTTTGCCGAGCTGTCCCTGGAAGACTGGGACTGGCAGATCGCGATCAACCTGATGGGCGTGGTCAAGGGCTGCAAGGCGTTCCTGCCGCTGCTGGAAAAGAGCAAGGGACGCATCATCAATATCGCCTCCATGGCAGCCCTGATGCAGGGCCCGGCCATGAGCAACTACAACGTGGCCAAGGCCGGTGTGGTCGCGCTGTCGGAGAGTTTGCTGGTGGAGCTCAAGCAACAGGAAGTCGGTGTGCACGTGGTGTGCCCGTCATTCTTCCAGACCAACCTGTTGGACTCGTTTCGTGGGCCGACGCCGGCGATGAAAGCCCAGGTCGGTAAGTTGCTGGAAAGTTCGCCGATCACGGCGGCTGACATCGCCGATTACATCTACCAGCGCGTGGCGGAAGGTGAATTCATGATCCTGCCCCATGAGCAAGGGCGGATGGCGTGGGCGTTGAAGCAGAAGAACCCGCAGTTGCTGTACGACGAGATGACCAGCATGGCCGATAAGATGCGCGCGAAGGCGCAAGCCGCCAAGGGCTGATGCACCACATTTTGATATGGGTTCTGTCAGTTAAATTACCTGTTGGTGTGGGTTGTATCTGATTTTGTGGGAAGGCATTGATGCCCTGTACCCCAACGCGCATGGTCGAAGTCCTTTCACTGTAAATAAGGACACCCGCCATGCTGGTCCTAAGCCGCGCCGTAGGCGAAGTTATCTCCATCGGCGATGACATCGCCGTGCACATCCTTGAACTGAACGGCACCCAGGTGAAATTAGGCGTTGAAGCGCCGGCCGGGGTGCACGTTCATCGTGCCGAGGTTCACCAGAAGATCCTCGATCGCCAGGGCGCCGTCACCCATCCGGTGCAGGTGCCCAACCTCTAAGCTCAGTCGAACATAAGCTCAGTCGAACAGATGTTTGGGTACATCGTGCTTGAGCATCAACTGGCACTGCTCGCTTTCCGGGTCGAACACGATCAGCGCCTGGCCTTTGGTCAGCGCTTGGCGCACACGCAGCACGCGAGTTTCCAGGGGGGTGTCGTCGCCGTTGTCGGTGCCATCACGGGTGACGAAGTCTTCGATCAGACGTGTCAGGGTGTCGACTTCAAGTGCGTCGTAGGGAATCAGCATACAGGCCTCAGGTGTTAAGTCCCGGCGATGCTACTGCGCCGGGACTCTTGTTACCAGCAGTTGCCTGCGTCAGGACTTATTGCCCACCAGGCTATCTACCGACGGCACCCGTGTGTCGCTCTCCATCTGCGTCTCATGCTCCAGTTGATGACTGAACCGGTCCAGTGAGCCCTGGGCCGGTTGCGCATCGCTGGCGAACACCGGCGGGCTGAGGATGTACGCGCCCAACAAGCGGCTCAGCGCTGCAAGGCTGTCGATATGGGTGCGTTCGTAGCCATGGGTCGCATCGCAACCGAATGCCAGCAATGCGGTACGGATATCGTGGCCCGCCGTCACAGCAGAATGGGCATCGCTGAAGTAGTAACGAAACAGGTCGCGACGTACCGGCAGGTCGTTGTCCGAGGCCAAGCGCAGCAAATGCCGGGACAGGTGATAGTCATAAGGCCCGCCAGAATCCTGCATTGCCACACTCACCGCATGTTCGCTGGAATGCTGGCCGGGGGCGACCGGGGCGATATCGATGCCGACAAACTCGCTGACATCCCAGGGCAGGGCGGCGGCGGCACCGCTGCCGGTTTCCTCGGTGATGGTGAACAGCGGATGGCAGTCGATCAGCAACGGCTCGCCGCTGTCGACGATGGCCTTGAGCGCGGCGAGCAGCGCGGCGACGCCGGCTTTATCGTCCAGGTGACGGGCGCTGATATGCCCGCTCTCGGTGAACTCGGGCAGAGGGTCGAAGGCTACATAATCACCCACGCTGATGCCTAGGGAGTCGCAGTCGGCGCGGGTCGCGCAGTAGGCGTCCAGGCGCAGCTCCACGTGGTCCCAGCTCACCGGCATTTCATCCACGGCGGTGTTGAACGCGTGTCCGGAGGCCATCAGCGGCAACACACTGCCGCGGATCACGCCGTTATCGGTAAACAGGCTGACCCGGCTGCCTTCGGCAAAGCGGCTCGACCAGCAGCCCACCGGCGCCAGGCTCAGGCGGCCATTGTCCTTGATCGCACGCACGGCGGCGCCGATGGTATCCAGGTGCGCGGAGACCGCACGGTCGGGGCTGTTTTTCTGGCCCTTGAGGGTGGCGCGAATGGTGCCGCGCCGGGTCATTTCGAACGGAATGCCGAGTTCTTCCAGGCGCTCGGCGACGTAGCGCACGATGGTGTCGGTGAACCCGGTGGGGCTGGGAATGGCGAGCATTTCCAGCAGGACTTTTTGCAGATAGTTCAGGTCGGGTTCGGGGATGGTGCGGCTCATAAAGACTCCTCTTGGCTTGAGGGTATGGGGTGCTTTCAAGGGCCTCATCGGGGGCAAGTCGAATCGTCGCACCGCCCCTCCCACACTAGAAGGTATTCACAATTCAAAATGTGGGAGGGGGCTTGCCCCCGATGGGGCCAGAACAGTCACCCCACCTCTCAAGCACTCAGCTAACTATGGGGAAACAACAAATCCACAAACCGCTCAGCCGTCGGCTGCGGTTCATGATTGGCCAGTCCGGCCCGTTCGTTGGCTTCGATAAACACATACTCGGGTTGATCGGCGGCGGGCACCATCAGGTCCAGGCCCACCATGGGAATGTCCAGGGTGCGGGCGGCGCGCACGGCGGCGTCCACCAGTGTGGGGTGCAGGATCGCGGTGACATCTTCCAGGCAACCGCCGGTGTGCAGGTTGGCGGTGCGGCGCACGGCCAGGGTTTTACCCCGTGGCAGGATGCTGCTGTAGTCGTAGCCGGCGGCGTGCAGGGTGCGTTCGGTTTCAGCGTCGACAGGGATTTTGCTTTCCCCATCGGTTGCGGCCTGGCGTCGACGACTTTGTGCTTCGATCAATGCGCCGATGGAATGATGACCGTCACCGGTCACTTCGGCAGGGCGGCGAATCGCGGCGGCAACCACCTCGAAGCCGATCACCAGAATGCGCAGGTCCAGGCCTTCGTGAAAGCTTTCCAGCAACACCCGCGTGTCGAACTGCCGCGCCGCCTCAATCGCCTGCTGCACCTCTTCGATGCTCTGCAAATCCACGGCCACGCCCTGGCCTTGCTCGCCATCCAGCGGCTTGACCACGACACGCTGGTGCTCATCGAGAAACTCCAGGTTGTCATCCGCACTGCCCGCCAATTGTTGCGAGGGCAGTTTCAACCCTGCTGCTTTCAGCACCTTGTGGGTCAGGCTCTTGTCCTGGCACAGGGTCATGCTGATGGCGCTGGTCAGGTCGCTCAGCGATTCACGACAACGCACGCGGCGCCCGCCGTGGCTCAAGGTGAACAAGCCCGCGTCGGCGTCATCCACCTGCACATCGATACCGCGCCGATGGGCTTCCTCGACAATGATTCGGGCATACGGGTTAAACCCCGCTTGCGGCCCAGGGCCGAGAAACAGCGGTTGGTTGATGCCGTTCTTGCGCTTGATCGCAAAGGTGGTCAGCGCGCGAAAACCCAGCTTGGCATAGAGGTTCTTGGCCTGACGGTTATCGTGCAGCACCGACAGGTCCAGGTAGCTCAAGCCACGGCTCATAAAGTGTTCCACCAGGTGGCGCACCAGCACTTCGCCCACGCCGGGGCGCGTGCATTGCGGGTCCACCGCCAGGCACCACAGGCTGCAACCGTTTTCCGGGTCATGAAAGGCCTTTTGGTGATTGAGGCCCATCACGCTGCCGATCACCGCGCCGCTGTCGTCGTCTTCCGCCAGCCAATACACCGGGCCACCTTGATGGCGCGGCGTGAGGCGTTCGGCGTCCACCGGCAACATGCCGCGCCCCTGATAGAGTTGGTTCACCGCCAGCCAATCCGCCTCGCTTTGTACCCGGCGGATACGAAAGCCGCGGAACACGCGAGTGGCAGGGCGGTAGTCGGTAAACCACAGGCGCAGGGTATCGGACGGGTCGAGAAACAGTTGCTGCGGGTCGATCCCAAGGATTTGCTGGGGCGCGGCCACGTACAGCGCGATGTCGCGTTCACCGGCCTGTTCGTTGAGCAGTTCCTGGGCCAGGCTCGACGGATCGGGGAAGGTATGCCCGATCAGCAACCGGCCCCAACCGCAATGCACGGCAATCGGTTCGGCGCTTGAGGGGCTGCCATCTTCGGCCAGTCGGGCTTGCAGGCGCTCGTACGACGGCGCCTGACCCTTGATCAAGCGTTGGCTGTAAGCCGCTGCATGGGGTTTCATCGGTCAGATTCCTTGTTCACTGAGCCACAGGTTCAGTGCCGCCAGTTGCCACAGCTTGGAGCCGCGCAGCGGGGTCAATTGGCCTTGCGGGTCGGTGAGCAGGCGGTCGAGCATCGCCGGGTTGAACAGGCCGCGATCTTGGCTCGGGTCCAGCAGCAGTTCGCGCACCCAGTTCAGGGTGTCGCCCTGCAAGTGCTTGAGGCCGGGCACCGGGAAGTAGCCTTTTTTACGGTCGATGACTTCGCTCGGGATCACGCGGCGTGCGGCCTCTTTCAAGACCTGCTTGCCGCCGTCGGGCAATTTGAATTTGCCCGGTACGCGGGCCGACAGTTCAACAAGGCGGTAGTCGAGGAACGGCGTACGCGCCTCCAGGCCCCAGGCCATGGTCATGTTGTCGACACGTTTGACCGGGTCGTCCACCAGCATCACCGTGCTGTCCAGGCGCAGGGCCTTGTCCACCGCGGCATCGGCGCCGGGCATGGCGAAATGTTCACGCACGAAGTCGCCGGCCGCGTCATTGGCAGTCAGCCATTTCGGCGCGACGGTGGCGGCGTAGTCGTCGTAGCTGCGGTCGAAGAATGCCTCGCGATACGCTGCGTAAGGATCGCTCGCGCCGTCCACCTGCGGATACCAGTGGTAGCCGGCAAACAACTCATCGGCACCCTGGCCGCTTTGCACCACTTTGCAGTGCTTGGCCACTTCCCGCGACAGCAGGTAGAAGGCGATGCAGTCATGGCTGACCATTGGCTCGCTCATGGCGCGGAATGCCGCCGGCAGTTGCTCGATGATCTCGCTTTCGGCGATGCGCAGTTGGTGATGACGGGTGCCGTAGTGCTTGGCGATCAAGTCCGAGTATTGGAATTCGTTGCCCGCTTCGCCACCGGCATCTTCAAAGCCGATGGAGAAGGTCGACAGATCTTGCACGCCTACTTCCCGCAGCAGGCCGACGAGCATGCTCGAATCGACGCCACCGGACAGCAATACGCCGACATCCACCGCCGCACGTTGGCGAATCGCCACGGCTTCGCGGGTGCTGTCGAGCACGCGGTCGGTCCAGTCTTCCAGTGTGAGGTTTTTCTCGTCATCACGTGGACCGTACGGCAGGGTCCACCAGGTTTTCTGTTCGGTCTTGCCGCTGGCATCGATGCGCATCCAGCTGGCGGGCGGCAACTTTTCAATGCCCGCGATCAAGGTGCGCGGGGCCGGCACCACGGCGTGAAAGTTGAGGTAATGGTTGAGGGCGACCGGATCGAGGATCGGGTTGATATCGCCACCCTTGAGCAACGCAGGCAATGCCGAGGCGAAACGCAAGCGCTGGCCGGTACGCGACAGGTACAGCGGTTTCACACCGAGGCGGTCACGGGCAATGAAGAGACGCTGGGTATCGCGCTCCCAGATGGCAAACGCAAACATGCCGTTGAGCTTGGGCAGCAGCGCCTCGCCCCAGGCGTGATAGCCCTTGAGCAGCACTTCGGTGTCGCCACCGGAATAGAAGGCGTAGCCCAGGGCTTCCAGCTCTTCTCGCAGTTCCGGAAAGTTGTAGATCGCACCGTTAAAGGCTAACGACAAGCCCAACTGCGCATCGACCATCGGTTGGGCCGAGCCGTCCGACAGGTCCATGATTTTCAGGCGACGATGGCCCAGGGCAATCGGGCCTTGGGCATGGAAGCCCCAGGCGTCGGGGCCACGAGGGGCCAAGTGATGGGTGATGCGCTCAATCGCAGCCAGGTCGGCAGGTTGGGCATCGAAACGTAATTCTCCAGCTAATCCGCACATAAATTCCTTACCGGTTTTTCCGTTGGGGAGGGGAAACACTCAATACGCCCAGAGGACGCGTACCCAGAAACTGACCCGATGCATTTCTGGGAGTTTTAGAACAATAAGTTATAAGCGCGCAGGCGTTGTCGCCGACGAATGAGCGTGGCGGCCCATGGGGCCTGCGCTTGAGGGGTAGTAGATAAGGTGCGCTTGGACGCAAATTCCCGGTGAATCCGACCGCTGACCGGCCCGGTATTCGAATGCATTTGCGCGCGTGGGGCGCATAGGGTGTGAAGTCATCAATGGCCGCTATGAAGGAGCGATTCTGATGACGCTAACCCCCGACTTGATTGATGCCACTCCCTCCGTGACTGCGGACGAGCTGGACACCGCGCTGCTTGACCTTTCGGGCGACCTGGACAAAGCACGCGTACTGCGCCGAACCCTGGCGCCCTGGATGATCAAGGCCAAGCTGCAAACCTTGCAGGCACTCAAGCACGCTCATATCGATAGCGAAGAGCTGCGGCGACGTGCCAAGGCTCGGTTGGCGCGCTTGCAGCCTTTGGACAAGTTCTGCGCGGCCTTGCTCAAGGATTTTCTCGCGGCCAAGGGTTTTGCCTCGCTGGACATCGAGCGCGACACCCTGGAGTTGCCAAGACGCAAACTCTCAGGGGTCAGCCCGGACCTGGGAGGCGGCCTGATACAAACCGTCACCGTGACCAAGTACAGCCTGCTACAGGCTGCGATGCAGAATTTCACCCAGGCGCAGGCCGAGGGCAGTTTGTCGATTGCCGCGCTGATCCGCTCCCATGCCACCCAGCAGCCGATTTCCGATCTGAGCGCGCTGGCATTCGTCGGCTATTGCCGTGAGTTGGATCTGGGGGAGGCCTATCAGCGGCATGTGGTCGATGTCATGGGGGTGTTGCCCAAAGACGACGACGGCCATGCAGGGATGTCCTTCAACCCGGCAGCGGCGGACATTGGCCAGTCCCGGTGCCAGGACATGCAAATTGACCTGCACATTGCATTGGGCAAGGGGCATATCAGCGAGGCCACCTATTCCCGGTTGCTTGGGCTGATCAGGATCAATCGGCCCGCCAAAGAGTCGGAGCGTTTTTTTCCGTTGGAAAAACCCTGGATATGGCAGGGGGTAAATCTGCTTGGCGCCTGTCTATGGGGCGTTTTGGTGATTTCAGATGACGTGCCAGGCCAGTTGGTCGCTGACCCCGTTGTGGTCTACATGCCCAATGAACCGAATAGACCCTGGTACGAATACGCGTCGCTGGCTGACTTCCTGTTGTACCTGACATTGAATTTGCAGGTGGCGAGTTATCGGGCGTTCTTCAAAGGGTATCTGGATGAGTCCCAGTGCCTGAGCTTTTTTACCAAGATCGATGCGCCGGGGAGTGTGGCCCGGCTGGAAGCGATGCCAGTGGTCCTGTGTTTCGAGCACTTTTTCTTCAGCGCCTGCTTGGGAAAGATTCAGATGGACGCGCAAGTACTGGCGGTGCCCAAGGCTCAAGTGGATGACGATGCAAGTGAACGGCGTTGGCTGGCTTATATGGACGTGGGCCTGGATGTGTTGAACATCGCTGCATTTGTAGTACCCGTGATCGGGCAGTTGATGATGGGTGTGGCGGTCGGTCAGTTGCTGGGAGAGATCTTCGAGGGGGTCGAGGACTGGTCCCATGGTGACAAGACCGAAGCGCTTGGACATCTGATCAACGTGGCTGAAAACATCGCCACCATGGCGCTCTTTGCCGCTGGCGGGCGAGTCGTTGGTTCGCTTAAACCATCGACGATGTCCTCGACGCACTTCTTCGACAAATTCGAAGCCGTCAGCCAGGCGCCCGAGCGATTGCGGTTATGGCGACCACGGTTGTTCCGTTATCGGCAACCGAATGTGTTGAGCGAGCATGCGGTTGCCAATGCGCAGGGGGTCTATCAAGCGAATGGTCGGTCCTATATCAAAATGGATGGCGACCTGTATTGGATCAGTTATGAGCCAGGCCAGGGGCAGTGGCGTATCAATCACCCGACTCGCGCCACGGCTTATCGGCCTGCGCTGGTGCATAACCATCAGGGCGGCTGGCAACACGTCTACGAACAAACCGAGCGCTGGCGTGACATTCACTATCAACTGTCGCGCCTGGACCCCAGGCTGGCAACGTTGCCTCATGAGCAGCTGGACGGCGTCGCCTCGAT
The DNA here is from genome assembly GCF_004682045.1 of Pseudomonas nabeulensis. Taxonomy (GTDB): domain Bacteria; phylum Pseudomonadota; class Gammaproteobacteria; order Pseudomonadales; family Pseudomonadaceae; genus Aquipseudomonas; species Aquipseudomonas nabeulensis. Next base: position 53,266 of record NZ_QUZT01000026.1, on the reverse strand, counting down.
CACCGGTGTGTCCCACGACAAACTGAATCGCTTGAGCCTGGAGCACCGGCCATTGCCCGAGCGGTTTCAGGACGCGGTGGCGCGCCTGCGTCAGGACCAGAAGATCCGCGATCTGAAGCATTACTTGCAGCGCGAACTCCAACCCCCTGCGACCACCGCGCGCACTCAACTGCTGGCATTGCCATTGATGCCCGAATGGCCCACCGGGCGTTTTTTCGAAGTGCTGGATGCTAAAGGTAATCTGCTTGAAAGCTACCCGAACATGGCGCCCTTCGATTATGAAGACCTGAGTATTCATATCACCCGGGACCAGCTTGAGGCGGGGGAGGTGATGCCCACCCTGTTGCAGCAATTGAGTGAGGAGGAGCGCGCGTCGCTAGTGGGCGAGGTGGCCGAAGGGGAACAGCCTGTACAGGCATTGTCGCGGCGATTATTGCTCACACTCAAGCAACACCATCAGGCTTTGCACGAACAGTTGTACCGGGACTACAACGGTAAGGCCGTTGAAGATCTGCTGCCTTTGAACACGCGCTTCCCGCACCTGCCGAATCGGCTGGGCCGAGAGTTGCTCGCCCAGGCCAGCGACGCTCAACGCCGGCACATGCGCGGCACCGGACGGGTTCCCTTGACCCTGGCCGAGCAGGCCCGCCTGGCTGCGGACAGCGTGGAGGAAGACAAAGCCTTGCTGGGGTTGTATGTGCCGGCCCTGGCCACCGATGCGACGCGCCGTGTCACTGTCGGCCTGCTTCAACATCTTTCCGGTTGGCCAGGCGATTTGCGGTTGGAGGTTCGCTTGCAGAACCTGCGTGGCAACCTATTGGCCTCGGTGGGCCCGACAACGGCACGGCTGCGGCACACGGTGCTCAAGACGGCTGCGGGGTTTCAGGCCGTGGACGCTGCCGGAGTGTCCTTGGGGACGGAGGCGACTGGGGTGGAGGGCTTCTATCAGGCCGTGGTTGATGCGTTACCTGCCGATCGTCGTACGCGTATGAACCTAAATTCGCCCTCGGCGGCGGGGATATTGAACAATCAGGTCAAGATGACTGCGCAAACGGAACGCCGCCGTCTCGCTGGCTATCTTTGGCCGGAGCGGGCTGAGCCGGAACCCCTGGCCTTGTGTGCCCTGGCGCAGTTGCCAGCGGTCGAGCCGCCTCCGCCGGCCTTGATGCGCAAGGTCAGGAAACTGTATCCCCTATTCACGGATACTCAGATTTCAACCTTTATCCAAGAGGCAGGCGCTGACCACTTGGCGCGTGCCAGAGCGGTGGACGGCCTTGAGCAGACCTTGCGTACGTTGCACCGTGCGTTGAAAACCTGGCGCAAAGACAAATCCAGCTACACGGCCAGTGACGCGCCCTTGTGGGATTACCGCTTGAGCCGCTTTCAAGTGGCACGGGCCATTGAGCAGAGCTGGAGACGCACGGTCCTGGTGACCAACCGGTACGGTGTGAAAGTCCAGGGATTGTCGTTACAGGAATTGCTGCGAGGCCGTTTACCCACGCTGCCGCCGCAGGTGAGCTTTGACCATGTGCAGCACCTGTGCTTGAAAGGCTTGAAGCTGGACGACGATTGCGCTTATTTCCTGAAGCACTTCAAGGGGCTGCGTAGCCTGGACCTGGCCGGTAACGCACTCACCCGACTGCCCGAAGTGCTCTCGCAAATGCCGAACCTTGAGCACCTGATCCTCGCGGGTAACAGGCTGCAGTTGAACCTGTATGACCGTAGCCGTTTGGCAGACATGCGGGGCCTTCAATCGTTGAACCTCAGTGATAACCCCTTGATCGATCCACCTGACGTTAGCCGCATGTTCGAACTGCGTGAACTGATCCTGCGCGACTGTCGGCTCAAAAGCTTTCCTAAGGAAGCGTTACGATTGCCGTATCTGGAGTTGGTCGACCTGCGCCAGAACGACATCGACACGTTGCCGGACGGGGTATTCAAGTTATCTCGTCAACGGGCGCAAGCCTACAATTTGCGTCACAACCCATTGGACGCGCGAACCCAAAGGTTGCTGCAAGACTTTCGTAACAACGTCGGGACGGGGATGGGCTTTGCCGAAGATGACATTCCACGTCTGAATGAGCAGCGCGCCCGGGAATTATGGTTGGCCGATGATGGGGTTGAGCGCTATCCGGAAAAAAACCTTATCTGGGCAGGCTTCAAGGACGAGCCGGAGTCCGACAGCCTGTTCAAGTTGTTAGGTGATTTGGGCGGAACCGCGGATGCCGTCCAGGTACGTGAAGACCTGGACCGCCGCGTGTGGCGGGTGCTGGAGGCTGGGGCGCGTGATTCTGGCTTGCGTGCTGAGCTGTTTGAGCGTGCGGCCACCCCCCTTAACTGTGATGACGCGGTGGCTAACAGCTTCAGCAACCTTGAAGTGCTGGTAGAGCTGCACGAGGCGTCAAAGCGGGTGGGCAGTGGTCCGGGCACCAGTAAATCGTTGCTCGCCCTGGGCAAAGGGCTGTTCAGGCTGGACCAATTGGAGTCGTACGCCCGCAAGCACAGTGATGAGCACCCCAGTGCCGACCCGCTGGAGGTCAGCCTGGCTTATCGAACGGGGCTGGCGGATCGTTTTCACCTGCCGGGCCAGCCCCGGCATATGCGCTTCTCCCGGCTCGGCGGGGTGACGGGACAGGCCCTTGCTCAGGCAGCAGTCGAACTGCGGGCCGCCGAGCAATCGCCGCGGATGTCGCAGTACCTCGCCAGGCTGCCGTTCTGGATCAGTCACCTCAAACGTACGGCCAGCAACCTGTTTGCCGGGGTTAATCTACCGTTCAATCAACGCATGGAAACGATCTTCGAACAGGCCGAAACCCTGGGCGATGTCAGTTACCGCGAGCAGATGGACACGGTCCTGCGCGAGCAGGAACAGGCTGAACACACGGAGGTGGTGCGTCAGACCGAAGAGGCGTTGAAGGTGGATACGCTGGAAGCCTGCGACTTGCCTTGATGAGCCTCATGGCCGGGGCGCATTGCTGCGAACCAGCGCCCGTACGGCGAAGCGGTTCGGATGGCAGGCCTCGGCCACGCTGCGCGGCAGTGGCAACGGCTCGTTATCCAGCCAGGCCGTCAGCAATTCGGCGGACAGCGGTGCGGTGATCAGTCCACGTGAGCCATGGCCACTGTTGACGTACAGGCCGTCCAGCCAGGGACAGGGCGTGTCCGGCGCATGCCGGGCGTCCTTGCGCAGTACGGCGTAGGCGTCGGCGAAGGCTACCGCGTCGGCCAGCGGACCGACGATGGGCAGGTAGTCCGGGCTGGTGCAGCGGAAGGCCGCGCGACCTTGCAACGTAGCCGGCTCGAGAGTGCTGGCGCCGAGGCGTTGGGCCAGGTCTTGGGAGATGTCGCTGAGCATCGCCAGGTTACCGGCGTGGTCGGCGGCGGTGGGCGTGAGGTCATCGCTCTTGAAATCGAAGCTGGCGCCGAGGGTGTGTTCACCCAGGCGCGGCGGGGCCACATAACCTTCGGCGCACACCACGGTGGCCAGTGCCACACTCGCGGCGGTCTGCGGTAACCGGGTGATTTGCCCGCGAATACGCTTGAGGGGTAGCTCGGTGAAACGCTGTACCTCGGCGGCACCGGCCAATACCACCACGGGCGCGCTGGCCAGCAGGCGCTCGCCGTCCCAGGCTTGCCACTGGCCGTCGGCTTGGCGCAGGTCGAGTACGTCGTGGTGGGGCAGCACGGTGACGCCAGGTTGATCCGCTTGCCATTCGCACAGCGCGGGCGGATGCACCCAACCGCCTTCGGGGAAAAACAGCCCACCGTGGTCCAGGGCGATACCCGCGCGGGCTTGGGCTTGATCGCGGTCGAGCAAGTGCAGCAAATCCGGCGCAAAGGCTTCGGCCAACTGCGCCTGGCGCTGGCCCTCCTTGGCATCGAAGGCTAGTTGCAGCACGCCGCAACCCTCCCAGTCCACGCCACGGTGCAGGTGTTCCAGCAGGCGACGGGTGTGACCGAAACCGGCGACGATCATCTGCGACAGCGCCGTGCCGTGGGCGGATAGCTTGAGGTAGAGCACGCCTTGCGGATTGCCCGATGCCTCCTGGGCGAGTGCGTTGTGGCGCTCCAGCAGACTGACCTGCCAACCCCGTGCGGCGAGGCTGGCAGCGGTGGCGCACCCCGCGAGGCCGCCGCCGATCACCAGGGCTTTGCGCTCACCGGTGACCGGTGCAGGTCGGGCGAACCAGGGTTTGACGGCAGGCGGTGGGGCGGCGTCTTCGGGCCAGCCAATAAATTCCCCACGCAGGATCTCCCATTTATGGCCGATGCCCGGTGTGCGTTTCATCTTGAACCCGGCGGCGTTGATCAGCCGTCGTACCCAACCGGTGCTGGTGAACGTGCTGATGGTCGAGCCCGGCGCTGCCAGGCGTGCCAGTTTGGCAAACAGCTCGGCGGTCCACATATCAGGGTTTTTCGCCGGGGCGAAACCGTCGAGAAACCAGGCGTCAACCTGTGCATCCAACTGCGGCAATTGTTCCAGGGCATCGCCGATCAGCAGGGTCAGGGTCACACGGCCGTTATCCAGCACCAGGCGCTGGAAGCCTGGGTGGATAGCGATGTATTGCGCCAACAGTTGCTCGGCAAACGGTTGCAATTCGGGCCAGAGGGAGAGGGCGCGTTGCAGGTCGGCGTGGCTCAGCGGGTACTTTTCCACACTGACAAAATGCAGCCGCGCACCGGGCACCGCGTGTTGTTCGAACAGTTGCCAGGCGCACAGGAAATTCAAACCGGTGCCGAAACCGGTCTCGCCAATCACCAACCGCCCACCCACGGGCAGTGCCGCAAAACGTTCCTGCAAGCGGTTTTGTTCAAGGAACACGTAGCGGGTTTCTTCAAGGCCCGATTTGTCGGAGAAGTACACGTCGTCGAACACCCGCGAGTGCGGGCGACCTTGGTCGTCCCAGTCGAGCTGGGCGTGGGTGATGGGGTTCATGGGCGGCTCGGTCAAGGCAAGGCCGCTATTCTAGCCGATCAACCGGCGTGGAATTGACCCAACGCAAGCATCGATGGAATTTCCTCCCGCGTGTTGCTGCCCAATCCGCTAGTCTTGAGCTATCTTGAAACGGAGCTGCCCATGTTCGAATCCGCCGAAATCGGTCACGCCATCGACAAAGACACCTACGAGGCCGAAGTACCGGCCCTGCGTGAAGCCCTGTTGGAAGTGCAGTACGAGCTGCAACAGCAGAAGCGCTTCCCGGTAATCGTGCTGATCAACGGCATCGAAGGCGCCGGCAAGGGCGAGACCGTCAAGTTGCTCAGTGAATGGATGGACCCGCGCCTGATCGAAGTGCGTACCTTCGACCAACAGACCGACGAAGAGCTGGCCCGCCCACCGGCCTGGCGTTACTGGCGGCAATTGCCGGCCAAGGGCCGCATGGGGATTTTCTTCGGTAACTGGTACAGCCAGATGTTGCAGGCGCGGGTGCACGGGCAGATCAAGGATGCCCGCCTGGACCAGGCCATCGCCGGTGCCGAGCGCCTGGAAAAGATGCTGTGTGATGAAGGCGCGCTGATCTTCAAGTTCTGGTTTCACCTGTCCAAGAAGCAAATGAAAGCACGGCTCAAGGCCCTGGCCGACGACCCGCTGCACAGCTGGCGCATCAGCCCGCTGGACTGGCAGCAGTCCGAGACCTACGACAAGTTCGTGCACTTCGGTGAACGTGTGCTGCGTCGCACCAGCCGCGACTATGCGCCGTGGCATGTGATCGAAGGCGTAGACAGCAACTACCGTAGCCTCACCGTCGGCAAGTTGCTGCTCGAGGGCATTCAAAATGCACTGAAGTTGCCCAAGGGCAAGGCCAGCGGCATGAACCCGGCGCCACTGATCGCCGCAGTGGACAAAAAGAGCCTGCTGGACAGCCTCGACCTGACTCAGCGCCTGGACAAGGACGATTACGAAGAACAACTGATTACCGAGCAGGCACGCTTCTCCGGCCTGATGCGTGACAAACGCATGCGCAAGCACGCACTGGTCACCGTATTTGAAGGCAACGACGCGGCGGGCAAGGGCGGTGCGATCCGTCGTGTCGCGGCAGCACTCGACCCGCGCCAGTACCACATCGTGCCGATTGCTGCGCCCAGCGAAGACGAGCGCGCCCAGCCATACCTGTGGCGGTTCTGGCAGAAGATCCCGGCGCGGAGCATGTTCACCGTGTTCGACCGTTCGTGGTACGGCCGTGTGCTGGTGGAGCGTATCGAAGGCTTCTGCACCCCGGCGGACTGGATGCGCGCCTATGGCGAGATCAATGACTTTGAAGAGCAACTGCGCGATGCGGGCGTAATCGTGGTCAAGTTCTGGCTGGCCATCGACAAGCAAACCCAACTGGAACGCTTCCAGGCACGCGAAGAGATCCCGTTCAAGCGCTTCAAGATCACCGAAGACGATTGGCGCAACCGCGAAAAATGGGACGACTACCGCGCCGCCGTGGGCGATATGGTCGACCGCACCAGCACCGAAATCGCGCCCTGGACCCTGGTAGAAGCCAATGACAAGCGCTGGGCGCGGGTCAAGGTGCTGCGCACGATCAACCGGGCGTTGGAAGACGCGTTCGACAAGTCCGACAAGCACGATAAAAAGAAGAAATAACCTGTGGCGGTGCTGTTCTGTGGCGAGGGAGCTTGCTCCCGTTGGGCTGCGCAGCAGCCCTGATCAAAACACCTCCGTGTGCCATGCAAACGCGCATCGGCTGATTTGGGGCCGCTTCGCAGCCCAGCGCGAGCAAGCTCGCTCGCCACAGGGTGCGGGGTGCGGGGTGCCCATGCTTTTGCATATGCGGGGTGAATGATCATCGCGATTGGGCAGGGCTGGATCTATCCTCGATCCATCTCCCAACCATCACAAGATCGAGGTAGCCCATGCGTGAAGTAGTGATCGTCGACAGCGTACGAACCGGCCTGGCCAAATCCTTTCGCGGCAAGTTCAACCAGACCCGTCCGGATGACATGGCGGCCCATTGCGTCAACGCGTTGCTCGTCCGCAACGGCATCGACCCGGCGACGGTGGAAGACTGCATTGTTGGCGCCGGCTCCAATGAAGGTGCGCAGGGCTACAACATCGGGCGCAATGTGGCGGTGCTGTCGCAACTGGGCACCGGCACGGCGGGGATGACCCTCAACCGGTTCTGCTCATCGGGCTTGCAGGCGATTGCAATTGCCGCCAACCAGATCGCTTCGGGTTGCAGCGACATCATTGTTGCCGGTGGCGTGGAGTCCATCAGCCTGACCATGAAAAGCGTCAACACCGACAACCTGATCAACCCGCTGCTAAAGGAGCAGGTGCCGGGTATTTACTTTCCCATGGGCCAGACCGCCGAAATCGTCGCCCGTCGCTACAACGTCAGCCGCGAAGAGCAGGACCTGTACGCCCTGCAAAGCCAACAGCGCACCGCTCAGGCCCAGGCCGATGGCTTGTTCAATGACGAAATCGTGCCGATGGCGGTCAAGTACAAGGTCGAGGACAAGAACACCGGTGAAGTCCAGGTACTCGACGGCGTGGTGGATCGCGACGACTGCAACCGCCCCGACACCACCCTGGCCAGTTTGCAGGGCTTGAAACCGGTGTTTGCCGAAGACGGTTCGGTGACGGCGGGCAATTCCTCGCAGCTTTCCGACGGTGCCTCCATGACCCTGGTGATGAGTCTGGAGAAAGCCTTGGCGCTGGGCCTCAAGCCCAAGGCGTTTTTCCGTGGCTTTACCGTGGCCGGTTGCGAGCCGGACGAGATGGGTATCGGCCCGGTATTCTCGGTGCCCAAATTGCTCAAGGCCAAGGGCCTGCAGGTGGCGGATATCGACCTGTGGGAACTCAACGAAGCGTTCGCATCCCAGTGCCTGTATGCGCGCAATCGCCTGGAGATTGATAACGCCAAGTACAACGTCAATGGCGGCTCGATCTCCATCGGCCATCCCTTCGGCATGACCGGCTCGCGGCAGGTGGGGCATCTGGTGCGTGAGCTGCAACGACGCAACCTGCGCTACGGCATCGTCACCATGTGCGTGGGCGGCGGCATGGGCGCCACAGGCCTGTTCGAAGCCGTGCGCTAATTTCAATTGGCTAAATGAGGTCAATGTGGGAGGGGGCTTGCCCCCGATGGCGGTGTGTCAGCCACTGCATTTGTAGCTGGCCCACCACTATCGGGGGCAAGCCCCCTCCCACATTTGAACTGCAGCGTATCGCGAATCGTGTTCTTCCCCCTAGAATGCCCACTCCACTTCCTCTGGCCTCTGGGGCACTCATGCACATTTCTTCCGGCCGCTGGGTCTATGGTTTCCTCCTGACCCTGCTGACCGCGTTTCTCTGGGGCATCCTGCCGATCAAACTCAAGCAAGTGCTGCAGGTGATGGACCCAATCACCGTCACCTGGTTTCGCCTGACGGTGGCCGGTGGTTGCCTGTTCATCTACCTCGCACTCACCAAACGCCTGCCCAGTCCCAAGGTGCTCGGCCCCAAGGGTAAATGGCTGGTAGGCATGGCCGTGTGCGGCTTGGTCGGCAACTACGTGTTGTACCTGGTGGGCCTGCAAATGCTCAGCCCTGGCACCGCGCAACTGGTGGTGCAGATGGGCCCGATCTTCCTGATGATTGCCAGCGTGTTTGTGTTCAAGGAGCGGTTCAGCCTGGGCCAGGTGTTGGGGCTGGTGGTGTTGATCTGTGGTTTCGGCTTGTTCTTCAACCAGCGCCTCACGGAATTGCTCACGTCCCTGGGGACTTATACCGCTGGCGTGCTGACGATCCTGCTCGCGACTTCTATCTGGGTGTTCTACGCCCTGGGCCAGAAGCAACTGCTGACGGTGTGGAATTCGCTGCAAGTGATGATGGTGATTTACCTCTCCTGCGCGCTACTGCTTACGCCTTGGGCCCATCCCTTGGAAGCGCTGGACCTGAGCCCATTGCAAGGCTGGCTGTTGCTGGCCTGCTGCATGAACACGCTGGTGGCCTACGGTGCGTTTGCCGAAGCGCTGGCGCACTGGGAAGCGTCACGAGTCAGTGCAACACTGGCGTTGACGCCCTTGGTGACCTTTGTCGCGGTGGCCCTGTCGGCCTGGTTGTGGCCGGACTATGTGCAGGCCGAAGAGATCAACGCCCTGGGCTATGCCGGGGCACTGGTGGTGGTGCTGGGGTCGGCGACCGTGGCACTCGCGCCGTCGCTGATTGCCGGGCTCAAGGCCCGGCGGTTGCGCATGGCGTCTTAGCTGCCCAGCATGTTTTCCGGGCGAACCCACTGGTCGAACTCGGCGTCGGTGAGGTAGCCCAGGTCCAGGGCGGCCTCGCGCAGTGTCAGCCCTTCGGCATAGGCCTTCTTGGCGATCTCTGCGGACTTGTCATAACCGATATGCGGGTTGAGCGCCGTCACCAGCATCAGCCCGCGTTCCAGGTGTTCGGCCATCTGCACGGCGTCGGGCTCAAGCCCGGCCACGCAATGTTCCTGGAAGTTATTACAGCCGTCGGCCAGCAGGCGGATTGACTCCAGCAGGTTATGGATGATCACCGGTTTGTACACGTTCAACTGCAAGTGGCCTTGGCTGGAGGCGATGCCGATGGTCACGTCATTGCCCAGCACCTGGCAGGCCAGCATTGACAACGCTTCGCACTGGGTGGGATTGACCTTGCCGGGCATGATCGAGCTGCCCGGCTCGTTGGCTGGCAACTTGACCTCGGCCAGCCCGGCGCGCGGGCCGGAGCCCAGCAGGCGCAGGTCGTTGGCGATTTTCATCAGGGCCACGGCCAGGGTTTTCAGCGCGCCGTGCAGGGTGACCAAGGGCTCATGGCCGGAGAGGGCGGCGAACTTGTTCGGTGCCGTGACGAACGGCAGACCCGAAAGTGCGGCCAGCTCGGAAGCAATCGCCTCGCCAAAACCGTGGGGCGCATTCAGCCCGGTGCCCACGGCGGTGCCACCCTGAGCCAGCTCGCACACGGCGGGCAGGGCGCTGCGCACGGCACGTTCGGCGTAGTCGAGCTGGGCGATAAACGCCGAGAGTTCCTGGCCGAAGGTGATCGGCGTGGCGTCCATCATGTGGGTGCGGCCGGTTTTCACCAGCTTCATGTGCTGCGCGGCCAGTTCGGCCAAGCCACCGGAGAGCGTGGCGATGGCGGGCAGCAAACGCTGATGCACCGCTTGTACCGCCGCGATGCTCATCGCGGTAGGAAAGCAGTCATTCGAACTTTGGGAGCGGTTCACGTGATCGTTGGGGTGTACCGGGCTTTTGCCACCCCGTTGATTGCCCGCCAGTTCGTTGGCGCGGCCGGCGATCACTTCGTTGGCGTTCATGTTGCTTTGGGTGCCGCTGCCGGTCTGCCAGACCACCAAGGGGAACTGGTCGTCGTGTTGGCCGGCAAGTACTTCGTCGGCGGCCTGTTCGATCAGTCGGGCGATATCGGCGGGGAGGTCGCCGTTGCGGTCGTTGACCCGTGCGGCGGCTTTCTTGATCAGGGCCAGGGCGTGCAATACCGCCAGTGGCATGCGTTGCTCGCCGATGGCGAAATTCACCAGCGAACGTTGGGTCTGGGCGCCCCAGTAAGCGTCATCCGGGACCTTCACATCTCCCAGGCTGTCGGTTTCGATACGGCTCATCGGGCACTCTCCTTGAAGTCGGTTTGCGCAGTTTAGGCCGTGATCGGCCGGGTGGGTTCCATTAAAGACTTTTCATCGGCTAATCCACGCCCGACAAGGCCCGGGGTTGAGCCATAAGGTTTATTAGGCGCAGAATGGGCGCCCTTGGGGTCTTACCTCGCCTGCTAGAAAAGGAAACTCGATGACTCGTCTTCGTGCCATCTGTACCGCGGTTGCTCTGGTTTGCGCCAGCGGCCAGGTTCTCGCCGATACCGCCAGCCACAACGCCAGTGCCGAAGCCTTCCTTACCCTGGCTCACGCCGACAAGCTGGGTACCCCGGTGTACATGCAAGTGCAGCAAATGTTCGCCCAGCGTTTCGAACAGACCAAGGCGCCTGCCGCCAAGCAGTCCGTACTGGACAGCTACCAGGCCAAGGCCAACGCCGCCCTCGACCAGGCTATTGGCTGGAATAAGCTGAAGCCGGACATGGTCAAGCTCTACACCACCAATTTCAGCGAATCCGAACTCAAGGACCTGGTCGCGTTCTACCAGTCGCCACTGGGCAAGAAAGTCCTGGAAAAAATGCCGCAACTGACCCAGCAATCGGCCCAGATGACCCAAGCCAAGCTGGAAAGCGCCGTGCCGGTGGTGAACAAGCTGTTGGAAGACATGACCAACGAGCTGACGCCCAAAGCCGCCGCTCCGGCCAAGAAGAAGTAAGCAGGAATGACCATGCAACAGCGTATCGAAACGGCGCTTGCCGCCCTGGGCACCGACCATTTGAGCGTGCTGGATGAAAGCCATATGCACAGCCGTGGGTTGCAGACCCACTTCAAGGCCGTGCTGGTCAGCCCGCAGTTCGAGGGGCTCAACCGCGTCAAGCGCCACCAGAAGGTCTACGCCATTTTGGGAGACCTGATGAGCGAATTTCATGCGCTGGCGCTGCATACCTACACGCCTGAGGAATGGGCGAAAATCGACGCAGCCCCGGCCTCGCCGACCTGCGCTGGCGGACACTGACACGGTAGTGTGTCGGCCTGCTGTGGCGAGGGAGCTTGCTCCCGCTGGGCTGCGCAGCAGCCCCAATACCGGCCACCGCGATCTTTCTGAAAGATTGCAATCGCCTGGTTGGGGCCGCTTCGCGGCCCAGCGGGAGCAAGCTCCCTCGCCACAGTAAAGAGGCGGTCCATAAACGTCGCCAATTTGTTAGAATCCGCAACGCGCCGCTTAGCCGGCGCGTTTTTTTTGCATCCGGTTCACCCTTTGCGAGGGTAGCCACCTGGAGAGAACACCCATGACTCAACCGATTGTCGTGGCGGCACTGTATAAGTTCGTCACCCTCGAAGACTACGTCGCCCTGCGCGAGCCACTGCTGCAGGCGATGGTCGACAACGGCATCAAAGGCACCTTGCTGATCGCCGAAGAAGGCATCAACGGCACCGTCTCCGGTAGCCGCGAAGGCATTGATGGCCTGATCGCCTGGCTGAAAAACGACCCGCGCATGGTCGACATCGACCACAAAGAATCCTATTGCGACGAGCAGCCGTTCTACCGCACCAAGGTCAAGCTCAAGAAAGAGATCGTGACCCTGGGCGTCGAAGGCGTCGACCCGAACAAAAAAGTCGGCACTTACGTCGACCCGCAGGACTGGAACGCGCTGATCAGCGACCCGGAAGTGCTGTTGATCGACACCCGTAACGACTACGAAGTGTCCATCGGCACTTTTGAAGGCGCGATCGATCCGAAAACTACCAGTTTTCGCGAATTTCCCGACTATATCAAAGCCAACTTCGACCCCGCCAAGCACAAGAAGGTCGCCATGTTCTGCACCGGCGGCATTCGTTGCGAGAAGGCGTCGAGCTACATGCTCAGCGAAGGGTTCGATGAGGTGTATCACCTCAAGGGCGGCATCCTGAAATACCTCGAAGAGGTGCCTCAGGAAGAAACCAAATGGCAGGGCGACTGCTTTGTTTTCGACAATCGCGTCACCGTGCGCCACGACTTGAGCGAAGGCGACTACGATCAATGTCATGCCTGCCGCACACCGGTGAGTGTCGAAGACCGCGCATCCGAGCACTACGTGGCTGGCATCAGCTGCCCGCATTGCTGGGACAAACTGCCGGAGAAGACCCGCCGTAGCGCCATCGACCGGCAAAAGCAGATCGAGCTGGCCAAGGCCCGCAACATGCCGCACCCGATTGGTTTCAACTATAAGCAAGCACCTTCCGAGGCCTGAGTCATGTCCGCACGCCTGCTCTACGTAATGGACCCGATGTGTTCCTGGTGCTGGGGCTTTGCCCCGGTGGCCAAGGCGTTGGTGGAGCAGGCCCAGGCGGCCGGCGTGGAGCTGCACCTGGTGGTGGGCGGTTTGCGCACCGGCAGTGGCGCGGCCCTGGAGCCGACCACGCGGCGTTATATCCTTGAACACTGGCAGGCGGTTACCGAGGCCACTGGCCAGCCGTTCACGCGCGAAGGCGCGTTGCCCGATGGCTTTGTGTATGACACCGAGCCTGCGTGCCGCGCCATCGTGACGGCACGCAGCCTGGCGCCGGATTGCGCATGGACGCTGCTGGGGCTGATCCAGCATGCGTTTTATGTGGAGGGCCGCGATGTGACCCTCGCCAGCGTGCTGGTGGAGCTGGCCGAGGAGGCGGGCATCCCGCGTATCGAGTTTGCCGGCGCGTTTGACCGTGCCGAGCAACACGCCGCGACGGCCGCCGATTTTACCTGGGTCCAGGACCTGGGCATCGCCGGTTTCCCGACCCTGCTGGCCGAGCGCAATGGCCAATTGGCGTTGCTGACCAATGGTTACCAGCCGCTGTCCGAGCTGTCGCCTCTATTGGGCCGATGGCTGGAGCGAGCAAGCTGTGCATGACCAGCCACAACGCACCGACCGACTGACCTGGGCGGAAATCCGCCGCCTGGCCTTGCGTCACAAGAAATCCCTGTGGATCGCCAACGGCGTCGCCGTGCTGGCGACCCTGTGCAGCGTACCGATCCCGCTGTTGTTGCCGTTGCTGGTGGACGAAGTGCTGCTGGGCCATGGCGATGCCGCGCTCAAGGTGATGAACCACGCATTGCCCTTGGGTTGGCAGAAGGCCGCCGGTTATATCGGCCTGATGCTGTTGGTCACGCTGTTTTTGCGCTGCGGTGCGCTGGTGTTCAACGTGGTACAGGCGCGATTGTTTGCACGTTTGGCCAAGGACATCGTCTACCGCATCCGCGTGCGCCTGATCGAACGGCTCAAGCGCATCTCCCTGGGCGAATACGAAAGCCTGGGCAGCGGGACCGTCACCACGCATCTGGTCACCGACCTGGACACCCTGGACAAATTCGTCGGCGAAACCCTTAGCCGCTTTCTTGTCGCGATGCTGACACTGGTCGGCACCTCGGCGATCCTGGTGTGGATGCATTGGCAACTGGCGCTGCTGATCCTGCTGTTCAACCCGCTGGTGATCTACGCCACGGTGCAATTGGGCAAACGCGTCAAGCACCTGAAAAAGCTGGAGAACGACAGCACGTCGCGCTTCACCCAGGCGCTCACTGAAACCTTGGATGCGATCCAGGAGGTGCGCGCCGGCAACCGCCAGGGCTTTTTCCTCGGGCGCTTGGGCCAGCGTGCCCAGGAAGTGCGCGACTACGCGATCAACTCCCAGTGGAAAAGCGACGCCTCCAGCCGCGCCAGTGGCTTGTTGTTCCAGTTCGGCATCGACATCTTCCGTGCCGCGGCGATGCTCACCGTGTTGTTTTCCGACCTGTCCATCGGCCAGATGCTCGCGGTGTTCAGCTACCTGTGGTTCATGATCGGCCCGGTGGAGCAACTGCTGAACCTGCAATACGCCTACTACGCGGCGGGCGGGGCGCTGACGCGGATCAACGAGCTGCTGGCCCGTGCCGACGAACCGCAGTATGCCGGGGGTGAAGACCCGTTCACTGGGCATGAGACCGTGGGGATCGAAGTGCGTGGCCTCGATTTTGGCTACGGTGAAGACCTGGTGCTCGACCAGTTGAACCTGACGATTGCACCGGGTGAGAAGGTCGCGATTGTCGGCGCCAGCGGCGGCGGTAAAAGTACCCTGGTGCAGCTGTTGCTGGGGCTCTATACCGCGAAGGCCGGCAGCATTCGTTTTGGCGGGGCCACCCAGCAGGAAATCGGTTTGGAGACCATTCGCGAGCACGTCGCGGTAGTGCTGCAACACCCGGCGCTGTTCAACGACACCGTGCGCGCCAACCTGACCATGGGCCGCGAACGTACCGACCAGGCCTGCTGGCAGGCACTGGAAATTGCCCAACTGGATGCTACCGTCAAGGCGTTGCCCCAGGGTTTGGACAGCGTGGTGGGACGTTCCGGGGTACGCTTCTCCGGCGGGCAGCGCCAACGTCTGGCGATTGCACGCATGGTATTGGCCGAACCGAAAGTGGTGATCCTTGATGAGGCCACTTCCGCGCTGGACGCCGCCACGGAGTACAACTTGCACCAGGCGCTGGCGCGGTTTCTCAGCGGCCGTACTACACTGATTATCGCCCACCGTCTGTCGGCGGTTAAGCAAGCCGATCGAGTCTTGGTGTTTGACGGCGGTCACATTGCAGAGGATGGCGACCATCAGCAGTTGATTGCCGATGGCGGCCTGTACGCCAAGCTATATGGACACTTGCAACAGGTGCGTTGATTTGGCCAAGGCCGAGCTACCGGGAGCGAATTTTCGCGTGCGTATCCAGCAGTGCATGTGCAAGGAGCTTCATGAAGCAAAAGCGGACTCTCGGAACGCCAAGGCTGTTGGGCATTGTGTGGCCCTTTATCGCCGTGGTGCTGTTCCAGGCATTGTTGGGTTGCGTCAGTCTCTACATGCTGTCGGCGGTGCGCGGCTATGTGGCCGGCGAGAGCCTATGGTCCAAGGGCCAGAAAGACGCGATCTACTACCTGACGCTCTACGCCGATAATCGCGACGAAGCCACCTATCTCAAATACCAACAGGCGATTGCCGTGCCCCAGGGCGGGCATGAGCTGCGTATTGCGCTTGATCTTTCGCCCCCTGATATCGCGGCGGCGCGCCAGGGCATTCTCAAGGGCGGCAATCACCCGGATGACGTTTCCAGCCTGATCTGGCTGTACCTCAACTTTCGCCATTTCAGCTATCTGGAAAAGGCCATTGAGCTGTGGACGGTGGGTGACGGCTACCTGATGCAGCTGGATGACTTGGCCAAAGAGATGCACCAGCAGATTACTCGTGATCAAGTCAGCGCCAACGATGTCAGCCAGTGGAAGGCCCATATCATTGCGATCAACGAGGGCGTTACGCCAGCCGCCAAGGCCTTTAGCGATGCGCTGGGAGAAGGCTCGCGGATGATCCTGCGGTTGCTGCTGATCACCAACCTGGCCACGGCATTGGGCTTGATCGTGTTGGCCTTGTTGCGCACGCATAAGTTGCTGGCCCAGCGCCACGCGTTCGCCGATGCCTTGCAAGAGGAGAAGGAGCGGGCGCAGATCACCCTTGAGTCGATTGGCGACGGGGTGATCACCACCGATGTCGACGGTTCAATCACCTTTATGAATCCCGCAGCCGAGGCGCTGACCCACTGGAATTCAGACCAGGCCCACGGCTTGCCCTTGGCGGCGCTGTTCAACCTGCTGGATGACAACGCTCAACCGGATGGCTTTACCCTGATCGAACATATCGTCAAGGGCCAGCTCAGCGGCGGCAGCGAGCACTCCAAAACCATCCAGCGCCTGGATGGCAGCACGGTTTCGGTGACCTTGGTGGGTGCGCCGATCCGCAGCGCCGGCAAGGTCAGCGGTGCGGTGCTGGTGTTGCACGACATGACCCAGGAACGCCAATACATCGCCAACCTGTCGTGGCAGGCGACCCATGACGCCCTGACCGGTTTGGCCAACCGTCGCGAATTCGAATACCGCCTGGAGCAGGTGCTGCATCCTGCCGGGCTCGGCCTGGGCGGGCGGCATGCGTTGATGTTCCTCGACCTGGACCAGTTCAAGCTGGTCAACGACACCTGCGGCCATGCGGCGGGGGACGAGTTGCTGCGGCATATTTGTGCACTGCTGCAATCGGACCTGCGCGAAGGCGACACCCTGGCACGCCTGGGAGGCGATGAGTTCGGCATCCTGCTGGAGAATTGCCCGGCGCCGGTGGCGGAGAAAATCGCTGAAAGCCTGCGCCATACCGTACAAAGCCTGCATTTTGTGTGGAAAGGCCGGCCATTCATGACCACCGTCAGCATTGGCCTGGTGCACCTGGGGCACACCCCAACCACCCTGGAAACCTCCCTGCGGGCCGCCGATATGGCGTGCTATATGGCCAAGGAGAAAGGCCGCAACCGCGTGCAGGTGTACCACGCTGACGACTCTGAGCTGTCTTTGCGTTTCGGTGAAATGGCCTGGGTGCAGCGCTTGCACATGGCCCTGGAAGAGAACCGGTTCTGCCTGTATGCCCAGGAAATTTCCGCGCTGGGGCATAGCGAGGGCGACACGGGGCATATCGAGATTCTGTTGCGTCTGCATGACGAGGCCGGGCGGATCATCCTGCCGGACAGCTTTATCCCGGCCGCCGAGCGTTATGGCTTGATGACCTCGCTGGACCGTTGGGTGGTGGAGAACGTCTTCAAGATCATCAACCGGTGCATGCAGGAACGTCCGGGGCGACCGATGGCGATGTGTGCGATTAATCTGTCAGGCATCACCATTGGTGATGACGACTTCCTCGGGTTCTTGCGTGAGAAATTTGATAGTTACAACATTCCGCCGGGGATGATCTGTTTTGAAATTACCGAAACCAGCGCGATTGCAAACTTGGGCAGCGCGATTCGCTTTATTAATGAACTCAAAGCCTTAGGCTGTCATTTCTCGCTGGATGACTTTTGTGCCGGAATGTCCTCATTCGCTTATCTCAAACATTTACCTGTAGACTTCCTGAAGATCGATGGAAGTTTCGTAAAGGATATGCTGGACGACCCGATTAACCGCGCGATGGTCGAAGTGATCAACCACATCGGCCACGTCATGGGTAAGCGCACAATTGCAGAATTTGTCGAGACACCGCAGATCGAACAGGCGTTACTCGAGATCGGTGTGGATTACGCTCAGGGTTACCTGATTGAACGACCGCAGTTGTTTACCTTTGATAGTTTGCAGTGTCGACCTGTGCGACCGCAGCCTTTGCTGTTCAAGGCGCCCGGCACATTCCGCTGAAACATTTGCTGGTCTGTACAATCACACTAAAAAAGGAGCCCGACAGTGATCGACACATTCAACAGAACCGGCCCGCTTATGGAAGCCTCGAGTTACCCCGCCTGGGCGCAACAATTGATCCAGGACTGTAGCGAGAGCAAGCGCCGCGTTGTCGAACACGAACTGTACCAGCGCATGCGCGATAACACGCTCAGCGCCAAGACCATGCGCCACTACCTGATTGGTGGCTGGCCCGTGGTTGAACAGTTTGCCTTGTACATGGCACAGAACCTCACCAAGACCAAATTTGCCCGCCATCCTGGGGAGGACATGGCGCGCCGTTGGCTGATGCGCAATATTCGCGTGGAACTGAACCACGCCGACTATTGGGTGCATTGGGCCCGCGCCCACGGCGTCAGCCTGGAAGAGCTGCAAGCCCAGAACGTGCCGCCGGAATTGCACGCACTGAGTCACTGGTGCTGGCACACCAGCTCGGCCGATGCGCTGATCGTGGCGATTGCCGCCACCAACTATGCCATCGAGGGGGCGACCGGGGAGTGGTCCGCCGTGGTGTGCTCCACCGGCGTGTATGCGGCGGCCTTCCCCGAGGAAGAGCGCAAGCGTGCGATGAAGTGGCTGAAGATGCACGCCCAGTACGACGACGCCCACCCGTGGGAAGCCCTGGAAATCATCTGCACCCTGGCCGGCACGAACCCGAGCAAGGCCTTGCAGGTTGAGCTGCGCCAGGCCGTGTGCAAGAGCTACGACTACATGTACCTGTTCCTGGAAAGCTGCATGCGCCTGGAGAAAGAAAAGGAAAAGGCGCCCGTAGCCGTTCGCGAGCGACAGGCGCGTGTGGCCAGCGAAGCTTAAGCAATAGAAAGAACGCGATATAACTTGTGGCGAGGGAGCTTGCTCCCGCTGGACTGCGCAGCAGTCCCATTCAACGAGTGGGGCCGCTCCGCGACCCAGCGGGAGCAAGCTCCCTCGCCACAGATACAGTGTTTTATCCTGCCATTGCCAGGCGATTCCGCCCTTCGCGCTTGGCCACGTACAACGCGCTGTCCGCCCGGCGCAACAGGCTTTCGGCCGACTCGGCAGCCAACAACGTCGAGCAGCCCAGGCTTACCGTCAATTCGATCCGCGTGCCATCTGCCCGATAATCCTGGGCCTGTGCCGCCTGGCGCAGGCGTTCACCGACCATCGCCGCCGCCTCACGGCCGGTGTTGGACAGCAGGATCAGAAACTCTTCCCCGCCAAACCGGAACACCATGTCCACATTGCGCAATTGACTCTTGATCGCCCCCGCGACGGCCCGTAGCACATTATCGCCAGCGGTATGGCCGTAGGTGTCGTTGATCACCTTGAAGTGGTCGATGTCCAGCATCAGCAATGACAGCGGGTTGAGATGGCGGCGCGCCATGTCGATTTCCCGTTGCAGGGTCTGGTCCATGGCGATGCGGTTACCGGTCTCGGTCAGCGGGTCGCGCAGGGCGCTGCGGGTCGCCGCGCGGTAGAGCAGGGCGTTGCGCATCGGGTACAGCAGGGTCGCCAGCAGGGATTCGAGTTGGCTGAGTTCTTCTTCCGTCAGGCGCTGGTTACGGCGAAAGATCAGCTCACCCAGATGCTCGCCTTCATGGCTCAAGCTGTAGCTCACCGAGTGGTGGCCGCGATGGCCGAACTCCAGGCGCAGGTCGCTGGCGTCGTGGCAGTATTTCAGGGCGTCCAGAGGTACCAGGCGCTGGATCTCGCGGAAAAACGCCGCCAGGATGCGCTCCGGCTCCAGGCTGGTCTGCAGTTGCAGGCCCAACTGCTGGCGTAGTTGTGTAAGGGTGACGGGGCGACGCGGTAGGAGAGACGGCTGACCAAAGCCCAGGCGTTGCAATTTGGCACTGTCAAAGTCAATTGCGTTGGTCTGGGTGGGTGTTTTCATAAACGAACGGCCTCTAAGCACTTAGCTGTCTTACAGGCTCGATGAGAGTGGCGAATGCCAAGCGTCTTACTGTTCCTTCAGTTCCGTAAAACATGTGTAGCAGTTTAAACCGCTTTGCAACGGGTTATAACCCCTGGGCACTGCCGCACGTCTTGTCATCGCGTAACCTGCTTGAAAAAACTTAGAGCGATGTTCCTGCAGAATCGTTTAATAAAAATAAAAAGCCTTATAAATCAAACGACTGTTTTTATCCCTAAGAACAGTCGCTGAACTATGGCGCCAGTTATTTGGCAAGTAAGGGTTGCTGTTACTGTTTTTGCGGATCGAATTGCTTATCGCGAATAAACAACGCCGGAATGACACCGCAGATAAAGTAAGCACCGCCCATCACCAAAAAGCCCATGCCGATGGAGCCGTGGGAGGCGAGGAAACCGATCGCCGCTGGCGCCACTGCCGCACCAATGCGCCCTATGTTGTAGGCGCCGCCCACCGCCGAACCGCGAAACTTCGCTTCGAAGCTTTCGGTCATGTACGTTGCGTTGACGCCATAGGGAATCCCGTACAGGAAGCCGAAGACCACCAGCATCCACAGGATGTTCTCGGGGCTCTGGAACAGTACGATCACCGGCAGGAAAATCGCCGTGCCCAGGGCACCAAATGCGAACACCGTTCGCCGTCCCAGGCGGTCCGCTGCCAGCCCGGCGAGGATCTTGCCGAAGATCATCGCCGCGTAGGTGCCGACCATGTAGCTGGTCATCGATTTGAAGTTCATCCCCAATTCGCTTTCCAGGTAGGACGGCATCCAATTGTTCACGCCGTAGTAGCCAAACTGCAGGAAGCCTGCGGTCAGCGCCCAGAGCAGGAACATGCGGCTGGCCTTCGGGTCGCTGAAGATCAGCTTGAACATGCCGTCGGGTTTTTTATTGGTGGAGTGCTTGGCGCCGCTGGCTTTTTCCTGGGCTCGCTCGGCCCGAGCGGTGAGCCAGGCCTGGGGTTCCGGGACCAGGCGCTGCATCAACACGGCAAGGATCACCGGGATGATCGCCACGTAGAACAACCAGCGCCAGCCGTGCTCAGGCAGGATCCAACCGGCCAGCAAGGTGGCGACGATGTAACCCACCGACCAGCCGGCCTGCAACGTGCCGAGTACGGTGGTGCGGTAGCGGGTGGGCACGTACTCGGCCATCAAGGTATTGCACGCCACATACAGTGCGCCCAAGCCGAGAGAGGCGAAGAACCGCGTGCTCGCGAACTGCCAATAGCTGTGGGTCATGCCCAGCACCGCCGTGCCGACGGAAAACAGCACGATGCTCCATACCACCGTCTTGACCCGACCAAAGCGGTCGCAGGCCCAACCCCCGTAGATACCGCCGATGGCCATGCCGGCCAGGGTAAAGCTACCCAGGCTGCCGGCTTCGACGCTGGTCAGGCCGAACTCGGCCTTGAGGCTGCTGAGGCTGTAGGACAGCAGCATCAAGTCCGCACCGTCGATCAACAGACCGAGGAAGCAGAAGATGAACACGACAATCCACAGTTTGCTTTTTGCAGGCGACAACGCGCCCGCCGATGCGGCGACTTCCATAGCGATACCTTGCTTGTAGTTGTTAGGGCATTGGGTATGGGTGGAGCAGTAAAACCTAGCGTTGCGCCGCGCGAATCATGTTGCGGGCAATCACCAACTGCTGGATCTGCGTGGTGCCCTCATACAGACGGAACAGACGCACATCCCGATAGAACCGTTCGATGGCGTACTCGCTGATATAGCCGGCGCCGCCATGAATCTGCACGCAACGGTCAGCCACTCGGCCGCACATCTCGGTGGCGAACATCTTCGAGCACGACGCCTCGGTGCCGATGTCCCGTCCTTCGTCACGCTTGCGTGCAGCGTCGAGCACCATGCAGCGCGCGGCGTAGATCTCGGCCTTGCTGTCGGCAAGCATGGCCTGGATCAACTGGAACTCGGCAATCGGCTGGCCGAACTGCTTGCGCTCGATGGCGTAGTTCAGCGCATCGCTGAGCATGCGTTCGGCAGCACCGACGCTGACGGCGGCGATGTGCAGGCGGCCTTTGTCGAGCACCTTCATGGCGGTCTTGAAACCCACGCCTTCGACGCCGCCGATCAACTGGCTGGCAGGTACGCGTACGTTGTCGAAGATCACGTCGCTGGTATGGGCGCCTTGCTGGCCCATCTTGTGGTCGCGCTTGCCGAGGGACAAGCCGGGGGTGTCACGCTCGACGATAAATGCGCTGATCCCGCCCGAGCCGCGAATCGCCGCGTCGGTGCGTGCCATCACCGTGAAGATCCCGGCGTGGGGCGCGTTGGTGATAAAGCGCTTGGTGCCGTTGATCACATAGTGGTCGCCATCGCGCACGGCGGTGGTTTTCAGCGAGGCGGCGTCGGAGCCGGAGTCCGGCTCGGTGAGGGCGAACGAACTGAGCAACGCGCCGCTGGCCAGCAACGGCAGGTAATGTTCTTTCTGCGCATCGGTGCCGTCCAGCAGGATGCCGATGGAGCCGATGCCATTGTTGGTGCCGAAGTAGGAGCGAAAGGCCGGGGAGGTGCGCCCCAGTTCAAAGGCAATGGTCACCTCTTCTTCCATGGTCAGCCCCAGGCCACCGTACGCTTCGGGGATGGTCAGGCCGAACAGGCCCATGTCCTGGAATTGGCTGACGATGTCCGCCGGGATGTCATCGGTCTCGGCGACTTCGTTTTCCCGTGGGATCAGCGCTTCGTCGACGAACTGCGCAATGGCGTCCACCAGGATATGAAGGGTTTGTGCGTCTCGGATCATGTGCATTCCTCAGCGGCCCGTTGAGCGGGCCTGTTATCGTCAATCTGCCGAGGCCGTGCACCTGTCCTGCTAGCGGGCGGCGGCCTCGATATTGTTCACCATGTGCTTGAGGCGGGGGCCGATGTCGTCTTCGAGTTTTTCCCGGGAGAGGTGAAAACTCGGTCCGCCACAGTTGAACGCCAGCAAGCCGTGTTGTGCGTGCAGCATGGGCACGGCGATGGCGTTGACATCGCGGTGCCACTCACCGATCGACATGCAATAGCCGAAATCGGTGTAGTCCCGGAAGGCGCGTTCCAGTCCCTTGCGGATTGTCGGCCAGTCCTCCAGATGACGCTGGCGGATATGGTCGAGGATGAACTCCCGCTCGTTTTCCGGCATCGCTGCCAGGCAGGCGCGGCCTGCGGAACTCAAGTGCAGCGGCAAGCGCGTGCCCACCTGGCGGCGCATGGTCATGTTCGCTTCGCCCTGGACCACGTCCAGGTACACCGCGTCCAGGCGGTCCCGGGTGGCCATCGCGACGGCGGCCTGGGCGTACTTGGCCATGGTCTCCATCAGCGGGTGGGCCACGGCCCGTACCGACAGGTTCGACAACATCGCGTAACCGAACGCCATCACGCCCACATCCAACTGATACCGGCCCGACTGCGGCAGGTGCTTGAGGTAACCCAGACGCGTGAGGGTGTGGGTCATGCGGGTGATCGTCGGCTTTGGCAGCCCGGTCTTGCGTGCCAGGTCCTGGTTGCCCAGTACGCTCTCGCTCGGCGTGAAACAACGCAGCAATTCCAGGCCGCGTGCCAGGGCGGTGACGAACTGGCGGTCTTTGTCCTCCTCCTCGTCGTTGTTCATCGGGTCGATCAACAGATGCTCAAAGGCGTTGTTGTTTGCAGGGACTTCGGGGGTGCCCGCGTCCGGGTTTCGACGGCGCATGGTAAGCCTCATTTTTTTATAAAATCAACAAAACAAAATCATATTCCGCACAGCGAAACTAAGCAACTTTTTGAAAGGTGATTCTGTTGTGGGATAAAACTCAATAAAACAGTGAGTTAGTTGCGGTTTTCCAATGAGATCGGGTTTTTACGTTTACACCTGCCGGGTCGATACTTATGATCATGGCTAAATACGGAATGTTGTTTCGCATAGCGAAACATTCAAGTATCCCCCTAACAAGAACAACGCAGCAGGAGTGAATGTGACCAACGCAGCCCCATCCGTGGTGACCCTCGACGTCCAGGACAATGGCGTGGCCGTGGTGCGTATCCACCGTCCCGAAGTGAAAAACGCCCTCAATGCCCAGGTGCGCGAAGCACTGGCCGAACACTTCCGGGCCTTGGCCAAGCGCCGCGATGTGCGCGCCATTGTGCTCACTGGCGGCGAGCAGTTTTTTGTCGCCGGTGCGGATATCAAAGAGTTCGCCAGCGCCAGCGCCATCGATATGTACCGCCGCCACACTGAATACCTGTGGGAAGCCATCAGCCGTTGTCCCAAGCCGGTGATTGCCGCGGTCAATGGGTTTGCCCTGGGCGGCGGTTGCGAGCTGGCGATGCACTGCGACTTGATCGTGGCCGGCGAGTCGGCACGGTTTGCCCAGCCGGAGGTCAAGCTGGGGCTGATGCCGGGGGCGGGTGGAACTCAACGTCTGGTTCGTGCGGTGGGGAAATTCCAGGCCATGCGCATTGCGCTGACCGGGTGCATGGTCAGCGCGAAAGAAGCCCTGGCCATGGGCATGCTCAGCGAAATGGTCAGCGACGAGCAGACACTGCCTCGTGCCATGGAGTTGGCTGCGCAGATCGCCGCACTGCCGCCATTGGCGGTGGCGCAAATCAAGGAAGTGATGCTGGCCGGTGCCGACCTGCCGCTGGAAAGCGCCTTGGTGCTGGAGCGCAAGGCGTTCCAATTGCTGTTCGACTCCAAGGATCAGAAAGAGGGCGCTGCGGCGTTCTTCGAGAAGCGCACGCCTGAATACCGGGGGGAATAACGATGACTGCCTCGATGAATACCTTGGGTCTGGTGGGCACGGGTGTCATGGGCGCCGGCATCGCGCAAATTGCGGCCCAGGCCGGTGTGCTGGTGCGCTTGTTCGATGCCCGCGACGGCGCTGCGCAGTCGGCCCGTGACGGCTTGAGCGCCACGTTCTCAAAGCTGGTGAGCAAGGGCAAGATCAGCCAGGCGGCGATGGATGCGGCGTTGGCCAATCTACAGGTGGCAGATGCTATCGATGGCTTGAAGGACTGCGACCTGGTGGTCGAAGCCATCGTCGAAAACCTTGAGGCCAAGCGTGGGCTGTTGCAACAGTTAGAAGGCATCGTCAGCACCACCTGCATTCTTGCTACCAACACGTCGTCACTGTCCATCACCGCCATTGCCACTGGCTGCCAGCACCCTGAGCGTGTGGCCGGCCTGCACTTTTTCAACCCGGTGCCGTTGATGCGGGTGGTCGAGGTAATCGACGGCCTGGCGACCGCGCCGCAGGTTGGCGATGCGCTGCTGGCGTTGGTCGCACGCACCGGTCATCGCGGGGTGCGCGCCAAAGACACGCCGGGGTTTATCGTCAACCACGCCGGGCGTGCCTATGGCACCGAAGCGTTGAAGATGCTCGATGAGGGCATCGCCGAGCGTGGCGATATCGACCGTATCCTGCGTGAAGGCGCCGGGTTCCGCATGGGGCCGCTGGAGCTGCTGGACCTCACCGGGCTGGATGTATCGCACCCGGTGATGGAGTCGATCTACAACCAGTTCTACCAGGAGCCGCGCTACAAACCGTCGCCGCTGACCCGACAGATGCTGGTGGGCGGCCGGCTTGGGCGCAAGACCGGGCATGGCTTCTATCAGTATGAAAACGGCCAGAGGGTTAACGGCCCTGAACCCCAGCCTGTGCCCTCGGTTCAACAGCCACCACCGGTGTGGATCGCCACTGAAAACACCGAAGACTACGAGCGCCTGAGCGCCTTGGTGATCAACCTCGGCGCCCATCTGGAAAGTAGCGCGCAACCTTCGTCCGAGGCGCTGTGCCTGCTCGCCCCTTACGGCCGCGACGCCACCAGCGCCTGCGTGCGCTTCGACACCGACCCGGCGCGCACCCTGTGCATTGACCTGCTGACGGACCTGTCGCGCCATCGCACCCTGATGCAAAACCCGCTCACCTCGCCGGCCATGCGCGATGCTGCCCACGCCTTGCTTGCAGCCGACGGAGTAGGAGTAACGGTGATCGGTGACAGCGTCGGTTTTGTCGCCCAGCGCACCTTGGCGATGGTGGTTAACCTCGCTTGCGATATCGCTCAGCAGCGCATCGCCAGCGTCGACGATATCGACCAGGCCGTGCAGCTGGGCCTGGGTTATCCACACGGCCCGCTGGCCTGGGGCGATGCCCTGGGACCACGGCGCCTGCTGACGATTTTGCAGCGCATGAGCGAACTCACCCACGACCCGCGTTACCGCCCGAGCCCGTGGCTGCGGCGGCGGGCGATGCTGGGTGTGTCCCTGCGTCATGAAGCGCCGACAGTCGGCTGATTTTCCACCTCACAGGATAAGAACAATGGGTGCTTTGACAGGTTTGCGAGTACTGGATTTAAGCCGTGTGTTGGCCGGTCCCTGGTGCGGGCAAGTATTGGCCGATCTCGGCGCAGAAGTGATCAAGATCGAACGCCCCAAAAGCGGCGATGACACCCGTGGCTGGGGCCCGCCCTGGATGAAGACCGACACCGGCGAGTCGTCTGGCGAGGCTTCGTACTACCAGTCCACCAATCGCGGCAAACTCTCCGTGGCCATCGATATCGCCAGCCCCGAAGGCCAGGAATTGGTGCGTGCATTGGCGGCCAGTTCCGATGTGTTGATCGAGAACTACAAGGCCGGCTCCCTGGCCCGTTATGGCCTGGACTATGCGACCCTGGCCGAGATCAATCCGCGCCTGGTGTATTGCTCCATCACCGGCTTCGGCCAGACCGGACCGCGTGCCGAAGAGCCGGGCTATGACTTCATCATCCAGGGCATCGGCGGCTTGATGAGCATCACCGGCGAGCGCGATGACCTGCCCGGCGGCGGCCCGCAAAAAGTCGGCGTGGCGTTTTCGGATTTGATGACCGGGCTGTATTCCACCGTGGCGATCCAGGCCGCGTTGCTCAGTCGGGAACGCACGGGCGTTGGCCAATACATTGATATGGCGCTGCTGGATGTGCAGGTCGCTACGCTGGCCAACCAGAGCATGAACTACCTGGCGTCGGGCAAGGTGCCGCAGCGCTATGGCAATGCCCACGCCAATATCGTGCCGTACCAGGTGTTCCGCGCTGCCGACCGTGACTTCATTATCGCTTGCGGTAACGACAGCCAGTTTATCGCCCTGTGCCAGAGCATCGGCCTGGCACATTTACCGCAGGACCCGCGCTTCCGGCGCAATGCCGACCGTGTGGCCCATCGTGAAGAGATCGTAGAATTGCTCTCGGCGCACTTCCTCGGCCGCAGCGCCGATGAGTGGGTGGCGTGCATTCACGCGTCGAAAGTGCCGGTGGGGGCGATCAACTCCATCGCCCAGTCCCTGGAAGAACCCCAGGTGATTGCGCGCAACCTGATGGTGAACATCCCCCACCCGCAAAACCCGGATTTCGCCATGGTCGGCAGCCCGATCAAGCTGTCCGGCACGCCGGTCGAATACGTGCGACCGGCGCCGAGGCTGGGGCAGCACACCGATGACATCCTTGGTGAGCGCTTGGGCTTGTCAGCGGAACAACTGGCCCAGCTCAAGGCGCGCGGGATCGTCGAGCAGCAGGGTTAGACCAGGGTAGAGCGGTCGATCTGCGCGATGGAGGTGACGCCGGTGAGGGTCATGGCCACGCGCATTTCCTTGGCGAAGATGTCCAGCAGGTTTTCCACGCCATGCTGGCCATCGGCGGCCAGTGCGTAGGCAGTGGCGCGTCCCAGTAGGCAGGCCTTGGCACCGAGGGCGAGCATGCGCACCACGTCGAGGCCGGAGCGGATGCCGGAGTCCACCAGCACCGTGAGGTCATCGCCTACGGCGTCGGCAATCGGTGGCAGCGCCTTGGCGGTGGACAGCACGCCGTCCAACTGGCGCCCGCCATGGTTGGAGACCACGATGCCGTCGGCGCCGAAGCTCACCGCGTCCTTGGCGTCCTGGGGGTCGAGGATGCCCTTGATGATCATCGGGCCCTTCCAGAACTCGCGGATCCATTCCAGGTCTTTCCAGCTGATCGACGCGTCGAAATTGTTCGCCAGCCAGCCGATGTAGTCTTCCAGGTGGGTCGGTTTACCCAGGTATTTGGAGATGTTGCCCAGGTCGTGGGGGCGGCCCATCAAGCCGACATCGAAGGCCCATTGCGGTTTGGTAACGGCTTGCAGCATGCGTCGCTGCGCCGCGAACGGTCCGGACATGCCCGAGTGCGCGTCACGGTAGCGCGCGCCGGGGGTTGGCATGTCCACGGTAAACACCAGCGTGGTCACGCCCGCAGCCTGGGCGCGCTCCAGCGCATTGCGCATGAAGCCACGGTCCTTGAGCACATAAAGCTGGAACCAGATGGCCTGGGCACTTTGTGACGCCACTTCTTCAATCGGACACACCGACACCGTCGACAGGCAAAACGGAATGCCCTTGTTCGCCGCTGCCTTGGCCGCTTGCACCTCACCACGCCGCGCATACATGCCGGTCAGGCCGACCGGGCTGAGAATGACCGGCATGTCCAGTTCCTGGCCGAGCACAGTGGTTTTCAGGCTCAGGTTGTCGACATTGCGCAGGATGCGCTGACGCAGGCTGATCTCGGCCAGGTCCGAACTGTTCGCGCGCATCGTGTGTTCGGCGTAGGCGCCGCCGTCGATGTAGTCGAACAGGAAGCGCGGCAGCTTGCGCTGGGCGGCTGCGCGGTAGTCGGAGGCGGACGAGATGATCATGAACGGTATCTCCACAAGGCAGGGCGGATCAGCATAGGCAAAATTATGGCATGATAAAAACAACTTTTATCGCTAGCAGCCAGTCGCAAAAGGAATACGGATGAACCTCAGAACATTACGCGCCTTTGTCGAGGTAGTGCGTCAGGGCGGTTTCTCCCAGGCGGCCGAGGTGGTGTCCTTGACTCAATCCACGGTGAGCAAGGCGGTGAAGACCCTGGAAGACGAGTTGGGTACGACGCTGCTCAATCGTCTTGGCCACAGCAACGAACTCACCGCTGCCGGCGAAATTGCCTACCGCCGCGCCCTGGTGCTGCTGGCCGAACAAAGCGCTCTGATCGATGAGATCAATGACCTGCGCGGCCTCAAGCGCGGCCGGTTGCGCATCGGCCTGCCACCGGTGGGCTGCGGCGTGCTGTTTGCCGCAATGTTTGCCACCTACCGCAGCCGTTATCCGGACATCGACATTGAACTCACCGAATACGGTAGCAAGAAACTGCGCGAGTGTTTGGAGGCGGGGGAGGTCGATCTGGCGGCGCTGTTACTGCCGGTGGACGAGGGTTTCGATTATCAGCCGGTACGCAATGAACCCTTGATCGCCGTGCTGCCGATCAGCCATCCGTTGGCCCAGCGCACTCGGGTGGACTTCACCGACCTGGCGGACTCGCCATTTATCCTGTTCGAAGCGGGCTTTGCCCTCAACGCCAAGATCCTCGCCGCCTGCGAACGCAAGGGCGTGACGCCGCGGGTTGCAGCCCGCAGCGGGCAGATCGATTTTATTGTCGACCTGGTGACGGCTGGCCTGGGCGTCGCCTTCCTGCCCCGCATGCTCGCGCACAAACATCAGCACGACGGCATTGCCCTGATCCCCCTCGACGAACCCCACACCGACTGGCACATCGCCCTGGCCTGGCGCGCCAGCGCCCACCTGCCACCGGCCGCGCTGGCCTGGTTGGAGTTGGCCAAGGAACAGCAGCTTTCAACCGGTCATCCGATTTAAACGCACCGATTGCCAGAGAAAGCTTGACTTCCCCTTTTTAATCAGTAACATACGGCGCATTCCGCGATAGCTCAGTTGGTAGAGCAAATGACTGTTAATCATTGGGTCCCTGGTTCGAGTCCAGGTCGTGGAGCCAGATAGCGACATAAAGAGAAGCCTGCAGCGATGCAGGCTTTTTTTTGCCTTGGATTTGGCCCAGCACCGCTCAATAAACCGCCCCAAACACCGCCCTCAATTCCTCAATCGCTTCCTCGCTCAAGGGCTCGGGCCGGGGGTGAGTCATCAGCCACAGGCGTGCGGTTTCTTCCAGTTCTTCCAATACGTGACTGGCCTTGGAAACCGAACTTTCCCACACCACAGGGCCCAGGCGTTCGAGCATGACGGCCCTGACCTGGTCGGCCACTAGGGACACTTGTTCAGCCACGCTTGGCGCACCGGGCCGTTGGTAGCCGATGAGCGGAACGCGTCCGACTTTCATGACTTGATAGGGGGTGATGGGCGGCAGGATATTGTCCGCGTGCCAGACGCCGGCCAATGTCAGTGCCACCAGGTGGGTCGAATGGGTGTGCACCACGCCTTTGGCGTGTGGGTTGCGGTCGTAGATCTTGCGATGCAGGGCCAATGTTTTCGAGGGTTTATCGCCGCTGCACCACGTACCGTCTGTCGAGACCTTGGCGATCTGCGCCGGGTCAAGGTGCCCGAGCGAGACGTCTGTCGGGGTGATCAGCCAGCCGTCCTCCAGCCGTGCGCTGATGTTGCCGGCAGTGCCCACGGTATAGCCGCGTTCATACAGGCTGCGCCCCACGGTGCAGATTTCATCGCGCAGTGCGTTTTCAAGCGTGCTCATGCGGTCGCCCCTTGCATGAAGCGCAGGGCTTTGATGAAAAAGTCCTGGCTGCCGAAGTTGCCGGATTTCAGCGTCAGCGATAAAGACTCGTCGCTGCCCAGTGACAATGTCAACGGCACACCGGGATCGATCATACGGCCGATGCGCAGCGCTTTGACATTCAGCGCTTTGACCACCGAGCCTGAGGTTTCCCCGCCGGCCACCACAAAATGCCGGAAGCCCGTGTCGAACAGGCGGCGGGCGATGTTACCGAGTGCCTCTTCGACCAGGGCGCCGGCCCGTTCTACCCCGAGTTTCTCTTGCGCAGCACGCACCGCTTGCGGGCTGCTGGTGGAGTAAATCAAGGCGGGTTCATGGGCCTGGGCGTAGGCAACGGCTTGCCCGACGACATCCTGGCCGTCGGCCAGTGCCAGCGGGTCAATGTGAAAGGCGGCGTTGCCTGCCTGCAACCATTCGGCGACCTGGGCGTTGGTGGCCTTGGAGGCGCTGCCCGCCAGCACCACGGCACGGCCATCGACGGTGTCCATGTGGGCGGCATCCAGTTGTCGCAAAGTGCCTTGGCGCAAGAAGTTGGCCGGCAAGCCTTGGGCGATGCCGGAACCTCCGGTGACCAATGGCAATGCGGCGCAGGCCTCACCGAGGGTGATCAGGTCGGCATCGGAGAGCGCGTCGGCAATCGCAATGCGCACCCCCTCAGTACGCAACTCATCGAATCGCGCCAGCACTGCTTCAGCGCCCTGGGCGACAGCGTCGTAACGCACCAGGCCAACTGGCGAAGGCGTTTGCTGGCTCAATACGCGCACCAGGTTGGCGTCTTTCATCGGGGTCAGCGGGTGATGCTCCATGCCGGACTCGCTGAGCAACCCGTCCTGCACAAACAGGTGACCGCGATACAAGGTGCGCCCGTTCTCGGGAAACGCCGGGCAGGCGATGGTGAAGTCACTGCCCAAGGCTTGCAGCAACGCATCGGTTACCGGACCGATGTTGCCTGCGGGGGTGGAGTCGAACGTCGAGCAATACTTGAAGAAAAACTGGCGGCAACCGCGTGCGCGCAGCCATTCCAAGGCTTCGAGCGACTCGCGGACGGCGTCTGCCGCCGGGCTGGTGCGCGACTTCAACGCGATGACCACCGCGTCGGCGTCGAGTGTGTCGGCCAGTTCGGCGTCCGGGATGCCGATGGTCTGCACGGTGCGCATGCCGCCTCGCACGAGAATACTGGCAAGGTCGGTGGCCCCCGTGAAATCGTCCGCGATGCAGCCGAGCAAGGGTGGGTTTGCAGCACTCATACAGTGATCTCCGGCGGCGTCAGCTCAATGGCCAACCCGCATGCTCCCCTGCTGGCATGACTCACCAGCAGTGTTAGAAAATGATAAAACCACACATGGGTATGGTCGGCTCTGCGCTGATATTAGGATAAAAATCGTTGCAGGTGTTAAGCGGTGTTAAATAAATTGACCTGAATGTGAATTTGCAACTATTGTCCTCCCACTCGGTAGCTGCATATCCATAACAATATTGTTCATCCGGTGGTTGCTTCCGACATTACCCTTCACCGAGGACGAACCATGAATTTCGAATTACTGTTTGCCGATCAAGCACAGCCCGTGCGTTATGCGCTGACCGGTGCAAAGGGTGGGTTTTCCCGCACGCTGCTGGCGCAGACCCTGAAAATGCCGCGGCTCCAAGCCGCAGCATTGTGCGACCTGGATGTCGCCGGTCTGCGTGCACTGTGCCTGGAACTCGGTTTCGCCGCCGACCGCCTGATCGAATGCGCCGATGCAAACGCCGTCGCGGCGGCGCCAGCTGATGCGATTGTGCTGGTTGCGGACGTCGAACTGCTGGCGGCTGCGACCTACGACATTCTGGTGGAGGCCACCGGCAATCCTGCCATCGGTTATCGCACTGCCCGCCGCGACCTGGAAGCAGGACGTCACGTCGCGATGGTCAGCAAGGAAGTCGATGCTGTGAGCGGTATCACATTGTCACGCCTGGCTGCCAAGCAGGGCGTGGTTTACACCACCGCAGACGGTGACCAGCCCGCCAACCTAATCGGATGGGTGAGTTGGGCGCGGGTGCTGGGCCTGGATATCGTTGCGGCGGGCAAATCCAGCGAATACGACCTGGTCTTCGACCCCCAGCTACAGACCATCACGCAGCTTGACCAAGTCATTGCGGCCCCGGCCATGGCCGACCTGTTGACGCTGGGCGACGACATCGCCGCCACGCTCACCGCGCGCCGCGCCGCACTCAATGGCTTGAAAACCTCCGCCACGGCGGACTACTGCGAAATGTCGGTGGTCGCCACCAACATCGGATTCGTCCCGGACGTCGAGTTGCTGCATTACCCCATCGCCCGTACCAGCGAGCTGGCCGACATCTACGCCCTGCGCGAGGACGGCGGCATTCTGGGCCGTGAAGGCGTGATTGAGGTGTTCAATGTCCTGCGCCTGCCCGATGAAGCCAGTTTTGCCGGCGGTGTCTTTGTGATCGTGCGCACCCATGACCAACCGACCTGGGAGTTGCTGGCACAAAAGGGTCATGTCGTGAGCCGTAACGGTCGTTATGCCTGCCTGTATCTGCCTTACCACTTCATGGGCGTAGAAACGCCGATCACCCTGCTCAATGCGGTGCTGCACAAGCGCGCTTCGGGCACTGACACACCCAGCCAGTGCACGGTGCTTGGCGGTCGCGCAACGGTCGATATCGCTGCGGGCACGGTGCTGACCATGGGTGGCCATCATCACGACGTTACCGGTGTGCAGGCAGTGCTGCTGGCGGCTGATGAGGCTGATGCGGAGGTCGCGCCGTTGTACCTGGCCGCACACGCCACGGCCAAGCGAGACATCAAGGCCGGGGCGCTGCTGAGCATTGCCGATCTCGAAGGGTACGACCCTGACTTGCTGGGCGCCTGGCGCGCCGGTCGTCTGCCAGCCTGAAGTTGAAGGCCCAGGCACTGGGCCTTTTTCGACGACGCAGCAGCACATTCCTTTCGCGTGCAAACAGGTTCAACAAAAATATGAATAGCGAACTGTTTATTTTCTCGATGGCTGCGGGTGCCATCGTTCTCCTGATCGTGTTGATCACCAAGCTCAAACTCAATCCGTTCCTGGCACTGACCATAACGGCCATCGGTCTGGGCATCCTGAGCGGTGTCAGCTCTGTGGAAACCATCGACAGCTTTGCCAAAGGCTTCGGTTCGGCGCTGGCCAAGACGGGCCCGGTGATCGGGTTGGGCACGTTGCTGGGCGGCATATTGCTGGGCTCGGGCGGCGCCGACCGTATCGCCAATGCGTTCATCGGCAAACGCCCGGTACAATATGCGCCCTGGGCGATCTGTGCGGCCGCGTTGCTGATCGGCATGCCTCATCTATTTGATGTCAGCTTCATCATGCTGGCGCCACTGGTGTACACGGTGGCCAAACGCACCAACAGTCACTTGCTGTATATCGGTTTGCCGTTGGCGGCGGGGTTGTACGTGTCGCACGGTTTGCTGCCACCGCATCCGGCGCCGACGCTGGCGGTCGCGGCGTTTCATGCCAATACCGGGCTGACCATTTTCTACGGGCTGTTGATCGCCATTCCCGTGGCGGTGATTTGCGGCCCGGTGTTCACGAAGCTGATCAGCCCGTGGTTCGGGCCGGCACCGGACTTGAGCGCAGGTCCCGTGGGGGCTCGCGAAATCGTCGAGGGCCAACCCCAAGCGTCGTTGACGGCGTCGATCATCAGCGTCCTGCTGCCGCCAGGCCTGATGTTGATCGGCACGCTGGGCCTCGCCTACAGCAGTAAAGGCACTGCGCTTTATGGTTTCTTCAATGCGTTGAACAACCCGATCCTGTCGTTGCTGGCGGCGGTTATCTTTGCCTTTTTCGCACTGGGCCTGCGCTCCGGTTTCAACCTTGGCCAAGTACAAAAGATGGCGGGGCAGGGGTTGGCGCCGTTGGGAGCAATCGTCATGATCCTGGGCGCCGGCGGCGGCTTCAAGGAAATGCTGACCACCATTCACCTGGATGTGCTGATTACCCATCACGCCTCCGGCTGGGCGATCAACCCGTTGATCCTCAGCTGGGGCATTGCCGCGCTGCTGCGCATTTGCCTGGGCTCTGCGACGGTCGCAACGGTGGCGGCCACCGGTATCGTCGCGCCGTTGGCACTGGCGCATCCTGAGTTGTCGCCGGAACTCTTGGTGCTGGCCACGGCGTCCGGCGCGGTCATGCTTTCCCATGTCAACGATTCGGGCTTCTGGTTGTTCAAGGAGTACTTTCAGCTGACCGTGGCGCAGACCTTCCGCACCTGGACGCTGATGCTTTGCCTGCAATCGCTGCTTGGCCTGATCGGGGTTCTATTGATTGAGGCGGTAATACGCTAAATTGTCGCGGCCAATCAGTGATTGATTGGCCTTGCCCCTTCAGGAGTTCAGATGCAGGACGAAGAAAACGGCGCCATGGGTGCTGGTGCACCGATCATCCCCGAACAGCGTCGGGAACTGATCCTGCGACAGCTGCGCAAACATCAGGTGCTGAGCGTTCATCAATTGATGGAGATGTTCGACTGCTCGCACATGACTGTGCGCCGGGACATCGCGGTGTTGGAGCAAGAGGGCAAGGCTTACTCGGTCGCAGGTGGCGTACGAATTGCCAGCCAGGTTCATCATGAGCAGAGCCACCAGCTCAAGGCTGTCACGGAACTGCCCGAAAAAGAAAACATGGCGCGGCACGCTGCCCAGTTATTGCGCGACAACATGACGGTCTACCTCGACGCGGGTACCACATTGCTCTCGCTCATTCCCTATATCGTCAAGTTGTCCGGCATGAGCGTGGTCACCAACGACTTCGGGATCGTTCACGCCCTGGCCGATGCCCAGCATGTAGATGTCATTCATACCGGCGGCCTGCTCGATCATCCCAACCGCTCCAGTGTCGGCGGCCTCGCAGCGGCGACCTTGCGCCAGATCGTGACCGACATTGCATTTATTTCCACCAGTTCATGGGACCTGCAACGCGGCGTCACCACGCCTTCGGCGCTGAAAGTCGAGGTCAAGCAGGCGGCCATGCAATCTGCCTCTCAAGTGGTGCTGATCGCCACCAGTTCGAAGTACGCCACCTTCGGAATGTACAAGATCGCGGGGTTGCATCAGTTCGACACGATCATCAGCGATATCAACCTGACCCAAGCGGCGGCGGATGGCATTCGCAAGCTGGGGGTTGAGTTGACGCTGGCTTAGGCCAGTGCACTCAGGAAATAAAACTCACGCCAAACGCCTCATAGAGGCCCTTCAATATCGGGAAACCGATGCAAATGAGCAGCAGCCAAAACTGCCAGCGCAGCAGGGTCATGCTCGATTCCAGTTTGGTAACGGCCCCCTCGAACTGGCTGCCTTGGCGTTCAATCAAGGCGCGCAGCTCAGTTCCTTGAGCCTGCAGGGCAGTGCTCAGGACTGTGCGTTGCTCTCGCAGAGCAGTGTTCAGCACTACGCCTTGCTCTCGGATTTCAGCCCCTTGCTCTTTAATCAACGTAGTCAGATCAGAGCGCAGCTCAGCAATTGAGTGTTCAAGACGGGCTTCGGTACGCTCCAGGTCAGACTTTGATGCTAGCTGTTGCACATCGGCCTCCCAAGCATCTACCACTGCTTTAGCTTTATCATTTGGCACGCTGATGGATGTCAACGCGTCGTATAGATTAAGCGATAGTCTCATCATGTCTCCCTTGATTGGCAAGCGATGCAGCGTCCAGCCCGGATAGTCGGCTCAATCGCTGTGACAATCCAGTCGGACGTTTCCTGCAATTTTGTAGTGTCGAGGCGGGATTTGGCGCACGGAGAGCGCTTTCGCTTTAAATGTCTGTAGGAATAATGCCCTGGCGAGGTCGCTCGCCAGGGCATTTTCGGTTTACGGCTTGGGCAGCGTATCCCGCAGTTGCTTCACTTGCGCGGCGCTGACATTCGGCGCCTGGTTGCCCCAACTGTTGCGGATAAAGCTCAGCAGTTGCGCCACTTCTTCATCCGACAAACGCCAGGCAAAACCCGGCATGCCCAGCTCCGAAGGGGCTGTGGCGGTGGCTGGCAATTTGCTGCCCTCCAGCACCAGGCGAATCATCGACACCGGGTCCTCCGACAGCACCGACGAGTTGCCGGCGATTTTCGGAAATACCCGCGCGTCACCCAGGCCGTTGGTGCGGTGGCAGGCGGCGCAGTTGTCGATGTACAGCTCGGCGCCACGGCTGCCTTCCTGGCCTGTGGCCAACGCTTTGGCGGTGGCTGGGTCGGCGGTGAAGCTCGACACCTGGCGCTCGCCGGCAGGCAGGGTTTTCAGGTATGCCGCCATGGCGTGCAGGTCGCTGTCGTTGAGGTTCTGGGTGCTGTGAACCACCACATCACCCATCGCCCCGCCCAGTACCGCATGGGTCTCGCTGCGGGCGCTGCGCAGAGTGGCGACGATGTCGTCGACGTTCCAGTTGCCCAGGCCGTCCGCCGCGTTGCCGCGCAGGTTCACCGCCAGCCAACCATCGATCACCGGCCCGCCGGACAAGTAGAGCGGGCTGGAGTCATCCAGCGCCTTCTCCTGCAAGGTCACCGCCCGTGGCGTATGGCAACTGCCGCAGTGGCCCAGGCCCTGCACCAGGTACGCGCCGCGTGCCACGTCGGCAGCCTTGTAGCCCTCGGCCTTGAAGGCCACGGCGTCAGGGGCGGGCGCGAACACCTTGCGCCAGATCGCCAGCGGCCAGCGCATGGACAATGGCCACGGCACCGCATTGGCGCGGTTTTCGGCATTGACCGGCGCGACGCCGTGCATGAAGTAAGCGTACAGCGCCTGCAGGTCGGCATCAGTGACCTTGGCATACGCCGGGTACGGCATGGCGGGGTACAGGCTGTCGCCGTTGGCCGCGATGCCGTGACGTACGGCGCGGTCAAAGTCTTCCAGCGAATAGTGGCCGATGCCGGTGGTTTTGTCGGGCGTGATATTGCTGCTGTACAGCGTGCCGATCGGCGAGGCAATCGGCAGGCCGCCGGCGAACGGTTGCCCGCCTTTGGCCGTGTGGCACGCCGTGCAATCGCCGGCGTCTGCCAGGTAGCGGCCTTTCTCGATCAGTGCAGCTTGCTCGGCTTGCGGTGCGTTTTGCAGCACACGGGTGTGCGTCGGCCAAAAGGCAAACACCAGCAATGCGACCAGCACCAGCACCGCCAAGCCCACCAGGCTCAAGAGAAACTTTTTCATCGATCTCTCTCCTTATGCCTGAACCAGCGGGCCGGGTTTTTTGAGGTACTGCTCACGAATCGCCTTGGCCGACCAGTAGGCCAGCGCGCCGACCATCCCGGTGGGGTTGTAGCCGTTGTTCTGCGGGAACGCATTGGCGCCGATGGCGAACACGTTATGCACATCCCATGACTGCAAGTAACGGTTCAACGCCGAGGTTTTCGGGTCGCTGCCCATGATCGCGCCGCCACAGGTGTGGGTGCTCTGGTACTTGGTGATGTTGTAGTGCTCGCCGGGCTTCTTGGCGTCGCCGGCCATGGCGGTCGGGTTGAGGATTTTCGACATCTCCAGCGCCTTGCCCACGAGGAACTGCGAGGCCTTGATCTCGTTGTCGTGCCAGTCGAAGTTCATGCGCAGCAGCGGTCGACCGAAGCCGTCCTTGTAGGTCGGGTCCAGGCTCAAATAGTGCTGACGGTAAGACATGCACGCGCCCTGCACCTCGAAGTAGAACGAGTGCCGGAACGCATCGCTGGCCGCCTGTTTCCACTGCGTGCCCCACGCGGGGGTGCCCGGTGGAACGTTGATGCCGCGTACCGGCCCGGCCCCCGGTTGACGCGCCCAGATGATCCCGCCGCCGACAAAACCCGCCTTGGCGTTATCCAGCTGGTTGCCGTTGAGGTTGTCCATGGTGGTGCCCGCACCGCCAATACCGATGAACTGGTTGGCCTGCACTTCCTTGCCGAAAAACAGCACCACGCGGTTGAGGTTCTGGTACGAGTAATTGCGCCCGATGGTGCCTTCGCCGCTCACCGGGTCATAGGGTTTGCCGATGCCCGAGAGCAACATCAGGTGCACGTTATACAGCGAGAATGCACACAGCAGCACCAGGTCGGCCTGTTGTTCCACTTCACGTCCCTGGGCATCCAGGTAGCTGACGCCGGTGGCCTTTTTGCCATCGCTGTCGAGGTTGACCTTCAACACCTGCGCATGGGTGCGCAACTCAAAGTTTTTGCGCTGGCGCAGTACCGGCAGGATGCTGATGTTCGGGCTGGCCTTGGAGTAGTTCAGGCAACCGTAGTCACTGCAGAATCCACAGGCGTTGCACGGGCCCATCTGGCATCCGTACGGGTTGACGTAGGGCGCCGACGCGTTGGACGCCGGAATCGGATACGGGTCCCAACCCATTTCCCGAGCGCCTTTGTAAAACATCTCCGCGCCCAGGTAATTCGGGTTTGGTCCCAACGGGAATTCACGCGAGCGTGAGCCTTCGAAAGGGTTGCCGCCAGCCTGGTTCACGCCCTGGATCACACCGGCCTTGCCGGAGGTGCCGCAGACGTATTCGAAGTGATCGAAGTGCGGTTCCAGCTCTTCGTAGCTGACCGGGAAATCCTGGATGGTCATGTCGGCGGGAATGAACTTGGCGCCATAACGCTGCTCGGTATTGCTGCGCAACTTGAAGTCTTCCGGCAGTGCGCGGAAGTGGCAACCCGACCAGTGACTGCCCGCACCACCCACGCCGGTGCCCGGCTTGAACGAACCCATCTGCCGATACGGCACGGCGGTGGCGGAGAGGTTGTGCCGGGCGGTGACGGTTTCCTGGGACAGGCTTTGCAGGTAGCGGCGATGCACCGAACCTTCCAGCTCATCCACCACCTTGGGGTAGGCGAAATCGGGTTGGGTGTCGCGGTCGGCACCGCGCTCCAGTACCACCACGTGCAGGCCTGCATCGGTGAGTTCCTTGGCCAGGATCGCCCCGGTCCAGCCCATGCCCACAATCACCACGTCTGCTTTTGCTTTGCTGTTCGCCATGCTCAACCCCTCCGTCCGGCCAGATCCACCGGCGGCAACGGGTACGGCTTGTCCCGCACCGTGACCCAGTCCATGTAATCGGCGCGCATGCCGGGATACCCGATCATTTTCCACGCGCCCATGTTTTTATTGCCGCCGTGGGACGGGTCGGCGAAGTAGCCGTTGCGCACTTCATTGAGCAGGTTGCTGAAGAACAACTTCGACGAGATGTCGTCCAGCGCCA
The DNA here is from genome assembly GCF_004682045.1 of Pseudomonas nabeulensis. Lineage (GTDB taxonomy): Bacteria > Pseudomonadota > Gammaproteobacteria > Pseudomonadales > Pseudomonadaceae > Aquipseudomonas > Aquipseudomonas nabeulensis. The sequence continues at coordinate 13,850 of NZ_QUZT01000026.1, read as the reverse complement.
GCTTGCCGCTCTCGGCGTTCTTCAACAGGTCTTCCTGCTGGGCCGTGGTGAGCTGGGCAAACGTCTTGCCGGAGAAGTTCTTTTGGCAACTGGCGTCGATGGCCTTGATCCCGACCCGCAGGGTTTCGCGCAGGGTCAGGCGGCCCTGGTAGCCAAACTCCGGCGCCGCTTCGATAAACGGGCCCTGCATGTACCAGATGCCACCGTTGGCATAGGGCGTCTGCATGTGACGGTCGAGAAATTGCGGCACACCGAGTTCAACGGCGCCCGGGCCGACCGCATCGGACGGGATCAGGCGGTCACAGGCGGCGATCAGGAACGCCCATTCCTGTGGGGTGAAGAAGGTCGGTGTGTAGTCGTCCGCCTTGAGCGGGGCGGATGGGGCGGCCTGGCTGTCGCTGGCCGGGGTTTGCGCGAAGGCGCCGGTGGGGAGGCCGGTACTGGCCAGTGTGACAACGGGGATCAGCGTCAACGACTTGCGTAAAAAGTCGCGACGCCCTGGGGAGGTATCGTTCTCGGACATCGGTTACTCACTCCTGAGTCTAAACACGGGTGTACGTTGGTTTTTCTTATGGTTTGTGGTGAGCGGGCTTGTCCCGCGCCGGGGGGGCGAAGCCGCCTTAAACCCAGGCCCCGCGATGTTTCAGGAACACCGAGGTGAATGGATTTGGGGCGGCTTCGCCTCCCAGCGCGGGGCAAGCCCGCTCACTACAGGGCGTGGTATTTTTGAGAGCTAGCTAATAATGATCAAGCTAACTAATCAGTCGTCACTAAAACAGCTATCGCCACCTGTTTCAAGGCAGCGGCGCGGTGGATCAGATCTTGAATTGGCGCACCAGGCTGTTCAGGTTGGCGCCCAGGGCAGACACATCGCGCATGGTGCGTGCGCTTTGTTCGGTTTCGTCGGCCAGGCTTTCCACCGCGCCGGCAATCTGATGCACGCTGCGGTTGATCTCTTCGGCAACCGAGGTTTGTTCTTCGGCGGCGCTGGCGATTTGTGCGTTCATCGCGTTGATGGTGCCGATCAGGTCCGAGATTGAATCCAGCGAAACGCCGACTTCATTGGTCTGCTGGTTGGCGCCTTCGCCCGCTTCGGTGGAGCGGTGCATGGCGGCGACTGAATCCGTGGTGCCGGTTTCCAGGCGGGTGATCATGCCCTGGATTTCCTGGGTACTCAGTTGCGTGCGGCTGGCCAAGGCGCGCACTTCATCGGCCACCACGGCAAACCCACGACCGGCTTCACCGGCGCGTGCGGCTTCAATCGCGGCGTTGAGGGCGAGCAGGTTGGTCTGGTCGGCAATCGAGCGGATCACGTCGAGTACCGAGACGATGGAGCGCACGTCTTGTTGCAGGCTGTCGAGGCTGGTGCCGCTTTGACGGATATCCGTCACCAGGGCGCTCATGCCCTTGATGTTGTCGCCCACCACTTTGCGTGCGGCGTGGCCTTGTTGATCGGTCTCGGCCGCGGCCTGGGCGGCACGTTGGGCACTGAGTGCGACTTCCTGGGCGGCCGCTGACATTTCGTGAATGGCAGTGGCGACCTGATCGGTCTCGTTGCGCTGACGCTGCATCGCCTGTTCAGAACGCAGGGTCTGCTGGGTCGCCTGATGCACCAGGCCGTCGAGGTCGGTGGTCATCTTCGCCACTTGGCTGACCATGCTGTGGATCTTGTCGATAAAGCGGTTGAACGACGCCGCCAGGTCACCCAATTCATCGTGGCTGGTGATCGCCAGGCGGTGGGTGAGGTCGCCGTCACCGGCGGCAATGTCATCCAGGTTGGTCTTGAGCACGCGCAGTGGGCGCACGACGCCGTTGGCGGTCCAGATACCGGCGGCCACGGTGACCAGCAACACCAGCAGGGTGACCAGGAAGATACTGCCGAGCAGGGCGCGGGTGCGTTCGGAGACCGAGGCCTGTTCCAACGCCATGGCGGCGTCGATGTCGTCCATGTTGATGGCGCTGCCGAGTACCAGGTCCCATTTGTCCAGGTACACGGTGTAGCCGAGCTTGGGCACCTGGACGCTTTCCTGGCCAGGTTTGGGCGCGAAGTAATCGACGTAGTGCTTACCGTTTTTCGCCACTTCGACGAAGGTTTGGTAATGGAAGGAACCGTCCGGGTCCTGGGTGTCCCAGAAGCTCTTGCCGACGCCGGCGCTGCTGTCACCTCGGAAGACACGGACGCCTTTGGTGTCGTAGCCGAAGAAGTAGCCTTCTTCGCCGAACTTGACCGGCTTGAGCAGTTCGAGGGCCTTGTCCCGTGCGGCCATGTCGCCTTTGGCTGAAGCGTCGTGCAATGGCTTGATGGTGGTCAGCGCCACCTCGACGTAGTTCTTCAGCACATCGCGATTGCGTTGAATCAGGCTCTCTCGGGTTTCGAGCATTTGCTGGTCGGCAGTACGCTGCAACATCCACGAGGCGAGCCCGCTGATAATCAATGCGAACAACAACGCGGGGACGATAGCCAGACACAGCAACTTGCCCTTGACTGTAAGCTTCATGAACGATTTACCCTCCAGGTCTTTGTGGTTTTTTTAGCGTATCGACCTCGTTGGAAATATCTTGATAGGAAATGATGGCATTTTGACGTCAATTATCAATCTATGGGTCTGGCGCTGTATTTTCTTTGGGTTTTGTAGGACCTGGCTGATTCATCTGTTTTGGCTAGTATCTTTTGCTTTTCCTCGCTAGATTTCTTCTCCAACGCATATGGGAAACCATGTGCCCACCTTCCGAGGCCCGTTGCGAGAAATCGCGCGGGCTTTCGTGTTTCTCATGGATGGGGAAATCGAAAATGGTGCAGTACATTGCTTATCTGGATGAGTTCGGTCACGTGGGGCAGTACGTTTCAAGACGGCATCCCACGTACAAAACCAGCCCGGTTTTTGGATTGGGTGGCATGCTGCTCCCAGCTCATGAAGTGCGCGAATTTGCGATCTACTTCTACAGGCTCAAATGCCAGCTGCTGGCCTGGGACCTGAAACATAAGAACCCAATGGGGTTGCCTGCTTATCACTGGGAGAAGAAAGGCTCTGCGCTTTATACGGTGGGGAACGTGCAAAAGTATCAGGCGCTCAGAAGGTCTTCATTCCGTTTGCTGAACCATATTCAGCGAGTGGGCGGGCACGTTTTTTATACGGGAGAACATAAAACCACGGCACCTGACGAGCACAATTCGACTGAGACCTTCAAGCGGGCCTTGCTGCAATCCATTCGCAAGATCGATCGTTTCTGCACGGGCAACAACGCTTCGTTCATTGTCCTGCTGGACGAGCAGAAGGCGGGCAATGAATGGCGAGAACGTAACGTCGAAGCCTGTACATTAGCGATGTTCGAGGACGCATCACAAAAGTGCCGGGCGTTGATCGAACCACCGCTTCAGGGCGAAAGTTATCTATTCCAGACGCTGCAATGTGCTGATTGGCTATGTGGGCTGATTGGTCGACTGACAACCTTTGCCGTCGCTCCGGAAGAATTCGAAGACTGGCAGCTTTTCGACACCTACTTCGCAGCACGTGTCGCTGAGGTGACATTGCCGTGCAGCGGTTTGACGTTCAGCCAGTCGCAGGGGCTACCAGCCGAGTTGGCGGAAACATGCTCTTGAGTATCGAAAATGCGCTGTAGCTAGAAAGCCTGTAGGAATACAGGCTTTTTGCTAATCAGCCCGGCTCACCTGGCGTCGTCTGCGCCAGCACCGTCAACACCAACCGACTCGCCTGCCCGACACCCATCAACACCGTGTTGCGCGCAACTTGCCGCCGTTCGCCAGACCCTTGCGCTTCGCCGCTGTTGGGGTTGACGTCGAAGCGCGGGAAGTTGCTGCTGGCGATATCCAGGCGCAGGCGATGGCCGCGCTTGAACAGGTTGCAGGTGGCGAAGGGTTCTATCACTACCTTGAACGCCTCACCCGGTGTGAGCGGCGAGGGGTGTTCCCACGAGTCGTGGTAGCGGCAGCGGATGATCCCGTCGGTGATGTTCATTGCATAACCTTCGGGGTAGTCGGGGCTGGGCGGGTACACGTCGACCAGCTTGGCGGTGAAGTCGGTGTCGGGTGCGCTGCTGTGCACCCAAAGTTCGATTTTCACCGGGCCTGCTACCCGCCAGTCGTGTTCCAGGGGCGGTGTCTCGAAACTGAGCACGTCCGCGCGCTTGCACAGGGGCGAGTGATCGCCCTGTGTGCCGAAGAAGTCCGGGCTCTCGACCTGGTTGAAGGCGCCCCCGGCAAACACCGGAGCCCCTGAGGTCAGTGAGCCGCCAATGGTCGGCACGGGGTTGGCGGGGTCGCTGAAGTAGCTCAACGATGAAGGTGGCGCTGCGTTCGGCACGCTCGACAGCGTTTGGTGTGGCGTGAGGTACAGGCTGTGTTCCTGGCTGCCGGGCAGCGGCCAGCAAGGCGCCTTGAGCCAGCGACCGCCATGTTCCAATCGGCCTTCTGCATTTTTGCGACCACTGCCGCCGCCCATCAGGAAGACGTCGATCTGATCGGCAGCCTCCTGCTCGGGCGTTGCAGGTTTCAGCCAGCGTTGCATCCATTCCACCCGGCAACTCAGCCAGTCCTGCCCCAGGTTGCCATCGAAGTTGGCCGCCTTTCCGAACTCGGCGTTGCCGCTGTGGCTGATATTGCGATCGCCGTGCAGCCATGGGCCCATGATCAAGCGTTGCGGCGATTGTTTGCTGGCGGTGAAGGCCTTGAAGTTGTCCAGCGTGCAACTGACATAGGCGTCGTACCAACTGGACATGAACAGCACCGGGATATCCGGGATCTGCGCGTAGAAACCTTCGGCGTAAATACCCAGCTGTTTCCAATACTGATCAAACTCGCCGTGGGACCACTGCTCGAACAGGTAGTTTTCGTACTCGGGGACGTGGCGCAGGGGCGAGTGCCCAGGGCGCCAGGGCATGCGCGCAAACCAGTCGAGAATGTCCTCGTGTTCCAACGCCTCTTTCAACCGTGGATCGTTTTGCACGGCCGCACTTTGCTGCGCCTGTTTATAGGCCCAGGTCGCTTGTTTGAGTTCGAAGGCGCCGCCCTGGCGAATGCCGCACTGGTAGGCATTGGCGAAGCCGCCCGAGTCCAGCACCATGGTCGTGAGACCTGGCGCATTGCAGCAGGCCATGGCCATTTGCGTGTGGGCCGCATAGGACAAGCCCATGCTGCCGATGCGGCCGTTGCACCAGGGTTGTGCGACGATCCAGTCGAGGGTGTCGTAGCCGTCCTCGCCCTCGTTGATGTATTTGCTGAACACGCCTTGTGAGCCGTAGCGGCCACGGCAATCCTGGAACACCGCCACAAAGCCTTGCTCGGTAAACGCGGCGGCCATCTGTTCGCGGGAGAGGTGCACGCCGTCCAGGCGTTTTTCCGAGCGCGAGGGGGCGGACTTGTCGTAGGGCGTGCGTTCGATAACCACCGGCCAGGGGCCGTCGCCGGGGGGGAGATAAATGTCCGTAGCCAGTTGCACGCCATCGCGCAGGGTAATCATCTGGTCGCGCACGATGCGCATGTTGTCGAAAGCAGGGGAGGTCATAACAACGCCTTGGTCGGTGGGGCTTCAGTAGCCAGTCAGTGCGGCAAAAGCCAGCAGCAGCAACGCCACCCCGGTGCAGAGCAGAAACAACGGCATGACAAACTTGGCCCACTGCACCCAGCCCACATTGGCCGCGGCCAGCAGCACCAGCAGGCCGCTGGACGTCGGGGTGATCATGTTGGTCAGGCCATTGCCCAGCAGGAAGGCATACACCGTGGTTTGCGGGCTCACGCCGGCCAGCTGGCCGAGTGGGCCGAAGATCGGCATGGTCACGGCCGCCTGGCCGCTGGTGGAGGGGATCACCACATCCAGGCCCATCTGCGCGAAGAACATGCCGAACGTGGCGGGCAGTTGGCCGTGCTGGCCGATGATCTGCGAGAGCCCGTTGACGATGGTGTCGAGCACTTGCCCACTGGCCAGGATCGACTCGACGGCGGTGGCCAGGGCGATCAGCACGCCCGCCATCAGCATCTTGTTCATGCCTTCCACGAAGATGCTGGCGGTGGTGCTGGGGCGCATGCCGGCGATGGCGGCAAAGGCGATGGTCAGCGCCAGGTAATAGGCGGACAGCTCGGGGTATTTCCAGTGCCAGGTGTTGGAGGCATACACCAGGAAACCGACGCCCAGCCCCAGAGTGATCAGGCTCAAGGTGTGACGCAGAGAGAGTGTATTGCCGCTGTGGGAAAACGTCGCCGAGGTATCGAAACCGCTTCGGCGGATATAGAACAAGAGGTAACCCACCGCCAACGCCACGAACGTGAAGTACGCGACCACGCGCATGCTCAAGCCACTGAACACCGGTAGCCCCACCAGAGGCTGGGCAACGGACAGGGCAATCGGGTTGGAGATGGAACCCATGTAGCCGGTCTTCACCGCCAGCGCGACTATCGCCAGGCCGACGATATTCGGCAGCCCCAAACGGTTCGCCATGGCCACCATCACCGGCACGAACATGATGTATTCCTTCGCCAGGCCCATGAACGTGCTGCCGGCCGACAATGCGAGCATCAGGGTCGGCACCAGGATGTAGACGTTGCCCTTGGTGACGCCGAGCAGCCGATCCAGGCCGGCATCGATGGTGCCGGTCTTGTTCAGCACGGCAAACATGCCGCCGATGAACAACACCATGAAGATCAAGCCGGCGCGCTTTTCGATGGCCAGCGGAATCGCCAGGAAGGTTTGCGCCAGTGACACCGGTTGCGCCACGGGCTTATCGGTCGAGCGTGGTTGCAGGCTGAACAGCTGGCTCAACGAGGTGTCTTTCTCCAGCACTTGATAGGTGCCGGGAATCACTCGAATGTCCTGGCGCTCGAACTGGCCGGAGCGCACCACATAGGTCAGCACCATCGCCAGGAACACAATGCTCAGCAAAATGATTGCCGGGTTGAGTGGACGACTGGTTTTTTTTGCGGGCGCGGAGTCGAGTGCCGGGGTGGCTGACATTGCGGTGTCCTCATCTTGTTTTTATGGGCTTAGCCATCGGCTACCGGCGCACAGTAGGACAATCGCAAATCGCCCACAACGTTATGACGAACCCGTATTGGCCTATGCGTTTTGTGTTGAAGATGGGGTGTTTGTCATAGCCTGATGCGCTTTCGTCATAACCTTGTGGCGGGCATTTCAATTCGTTAGCGTTCGTCTCGACGTGGGGCCATGACCCCTGTCAGTCATCAATAAAAAGTTGATTGATTTCTCACTCTCTGCCACCAAAAACGACAATACAGCTGAGGGCTTTAACATGCGTGCGTTTATGACGACCGGCGGGCTTTTGTGCGCCAGCTTAATGGTGCCTTGCCTACTAACTGCCCGAGCAGATGGTTTTCTGGACGACTCCACTGGCCACTTGGCGCTGCGTAACTACGCCTTCAACCATGACAACCGCAGCGGCGGCAACGATCGCGTCGAATGGGCCCAGGGTCTGTTACTGACCTTGCGTTCCGGCTTCACCCAAGGCCCGGTAGGTTTCGGTGTCGACACCTTGGGACTGCTGGGGGTGAAGCTCGATTCCAGCCCGGCCCATGCTGGTACAGGCCTGTTGCCGGTGCATGATGACGGCCGCGCGGCGAATGATTTTTCCAGCCTGGGGGTCACCGGCAAGCTGCGCTTTGCCGACGTGGTGGTGAAGACCGGCACCCTGTTGCCCAAGAATCCGGTGGTCAGCTACAACGATGGGCGTTTGCTGCCGCAGACCTTTCAAGGCACTCAGTTTGAATACACCGGCGTCGAACGTTTATTTGTACAGGGCGGGCGGCTGGATCAATCGAAGTTGCGTAACTCCAGCGATAACGTCGACTTGATCCCCAGCGGTTATAAAGGGCCGAAACATGGCGACTTTTACTTTGCCGGGGGTAACTATGCCGTCAATAAAAACCTGAGCCTGTCTTACTATTACGGCGAACTAGAAAACTTCTACCGCCAGCACTTTTTCGGCCTGGTGCATAAAGTAGCCATGGGCCCAGGCAACTTGACCACCGACTTGCGTTATTACGACAGCCTTGAAGCCGGGGCCGCTTATAACGGTGCGTCGGATGCGGACATGTTCGCCGGTGTCTTGAGTTACCGAGTCGGTGGGCACACCTTCGGCGGCGGTTACCAGCAACTGTCCGGTAACTCGGCATTGCCGTATTTGAACGGTGGCGCGACCACCTCCTTCACCAGCCCAGGCGTCAGCAAGTTCATCCTGGAGGATGAGAAAACCTGGATGCTGCGCTACGACTATGACTTCACCGCCGTGGCGATGCCGGGCTTGAACTTCATGGTTCGCTACTACAAGGGCTTTGACGCTAAATATTCCGGCAAACCGGCGGACGAGCATGAGCTGGACACCAGCCTCAAGTACGTGATCCAGAGTGGGACATTCAAAGGCGTCGGCGCCGAGTTTCGCAACACTGCGTACCGCTCGAATGTGCTCACAAGTTGGGACTACAACCGCCTCTACCTGACCTACGACATCAAGCTCTGGTAAGGCAGGCTGTGCAACTGGACGCCACAGGCTTTGCCGACGGACACTGCGTCCCGCCGTGTTCGCTTGGAGCCTGACCGTGAACCTCAAACAACTGGAAGCCTTCCAGGCCATCATGTCCACCGGGTCGACCATCGACGCCGCGACGCGTATGGGCGTGTCCCAGTCCGCCATCAGCCGTTTGCTCAGCCAACTGGAAGAGTCCCTGGGCTTTGCCTTGTTCCTGCGCAGAAAGGGCCGGCTCACACCAACTGCCGAGGCCGAGGCCTTCCTGCCGGAAGTCTCGGGGTTGGTGGACAACATGCAACGCGTCCAGCGCATGGCCGATGACTTGCGCCTGGGTCACTCCAGCCGGCCACTGTTGCGTGTAGCGGTGCCCACCAGCATGACCCACCAGTGCCTGCCCCGGCTGGTGGCTGAGTTCATGCAAGGTCGAGATGACCTGGTGATCGAGCTGGTGACGGGCTCCTACGATGCACTGGAGCGAGCGGTGCTGGACCGCAGCGTCGATTTTGCGTTCGTACGCTTGCCCACAGAGCTTCCCGGTTTTGACGTGATGCCCGTGCTGAAGGTGCAAGGCGTGTGCGTGATCCCGCAAGGGCATGCGCTGTGTGAAAAACCGGTTATCCATGTGAGTGATCTGCGCGGAATTCCCCTGGTGTTGTTGGGGCGCCAACGCAATCTACGCACCGAACTCGACCAGGTATTTCGACAGGCCTCCATCCTTCCCAATGTGCGGATGGAAGTGCATTCGGCAGGTGCTGCCTGTGCATTCGTGGCGGAAGGGCTGGGGGTTTCGATCATCAATGAATTGCTGGCTAATGACTTCTTGAGCCTGCCCATCGTGACGCGCCCCTTTGTGCCCGCGCTGCCTTATTCGTTTGGTCTGGTTTTCCGCAGTGATATTCCTCGAACCGCACTGGCCGAGGAGTTTTCCGCGTTGCTGAGCCAGCGTCTCACAGCGTCTTTACGATGATCAGGGCCGTGGATAATCCGCTTACCAAAATCCAGGTATAAAAAAAGGCGCTCTTGGGAGCGCCTTTGTTCATGGGCTTTACCCTAGCGTGTGTAGCTTGCCTGGGCTTCCACCTTCGCCCCACGCGCCTCCCACTTCGCAATCACCAACGGCGCCAACGCATTACCCAGCACATTCAGCGCCGTGGTCGGCATCTCCATCAGCCGGTACACCCCGGCAATAAACGCAATGCCTTCCAACGGCAAACCGGCGCTGGCCAATGTGGCCGACAGAATCACAAACATAAACCCCGGCACGCCTGCTGCACCCTTGGACGTCAGCACCATGGTCACCACCAGCAGCGCCTGGTCGCCGAGGCTCAGGTCGATGCCATACAACTGCGCGACGAACAGGGTGCCGATGCCGAGGAACAGCGAGGCACCGTCAAGGTTGAATGAGTAACCCACCGGCACCACGAAGCTCACCAGTGATGGCGGTACGCCGTAGGTTTCCAGCTTCTTCATCAATTGCGGCATGACCGATGCCGAGCTGGCGGTGGAGAAGGCGAGGATCAGTTCGTCCTTGATATGCCGCATCAGTGCAAACAGGTTGATCCCGCACAGGCGCGCCACCAGGTTGAGCACCACCAGCACAAAGAACGCGATGGACACATAGCTGACCAGGATCAGCTTGGCCAATGGCAGCAGCGAACCAAAGCCGAAGTTGGCCACGGTGACGCTGATCATGCCGAACACGCCGATGGGGGAGTAGGCCATGATCATCGACGTCACCTTGAACATCGCATCCGACACGCCACGCAGCAGGGCGATCACCGGGTCCTTGCGTTCGGCAGGCAGGCGCGCCACGCCGAGGCCGAACATCACCGCAAAAAACAGCACTGATAACAGGCTGCCCTGGGCCATGGCGCTGATCACGTTGTCGGGGATGATGCCGACGATGATCTGCCCCAGGCTGTGCCCGCTGCCGTTGCTGGTCGGCAGAGTGATATTCGCCGCGTGCAGGCTGGAAAGCTCAGTGCCGGCACCCGGTTTGAGCAGGTTGCCCAGCACCAGCCCGACGATGATCGCCAAGGTGGTGATGCAAAAAAAATAGCCCAGGGACCGCACGCCAATACGGCCCAGGGATTTGCCGTCACCGTGCCCGGCAATGCCCACCACCATGCAGGAGAACACGATGGGCACCACGATCATCTTCATCAGCTTGATAAAGATATCGCCCGCCGGTTGCAGGAGGTTGTCCACCAGCCATGGCCGGGATTCGGGGAAGCTGTGCAGCAGGGCTCCAATGGCGATGCCGGCGAGCAAGCCGATCATGATTTGCCAGACCAGCGCGATACGGGGCGTGTGCATGGGAATGCCTCATTTGAGATCAATGATTTTTAAGTTGTTGTTCTAGGCAGTCAAAAGATGGCCATCCGTTGGCCATCGGGTGTAGCGGGGGCCGTCAGCGCAGGTCGTGGCATGCGTCTTTGAGGCGGCGGCAACCTTCTTCGATCACGTCCAGGCTGCTGGCAAACGACAGGCGCACATAGGGCGACATGCCATACGCCGCACCGCTGACCGTGGCCAGGCCGTAGTCACGCAGCAAGTAGTCCACCAGTTGGGAGTCGCTCTCCAGGCGATCGCCTTGGGGCGTTCGCTTGCCCATCAAACCACTCACATTGGCGAACACGTAGAACGCACCGTCCGGCGGGGTAAAGCTCAGACCGGGAACCTCAGCCAGCAACTCCAACATCCGGGCGCGACGTTGTTGGTACTCCTCGCGCATGGCGGCGATGGGCGCCTGGTCACCGGCAAATGCCGCCACCGCCGCAGCCTGGCTCAGAGAGCTGGGGCACGTCGTGGTTTGCGACAGCAGCTTGGCGATGGCCGCGATCAGCCACGCGGGCCCGGCGCCGAAACCCAGGCGCCAGCCGGTCATCGCGTAGCCTTTGGAGGCACCGTTGATGATCAGCGTACGCGGCTTGAGGTCGGGTGCGATGCGCGTCAGTGGTATATGCCGGGCGTCGCCGTAGACAAAGTGCTCGTAGATCTCGTCGGCCATGATCAGCACATGAGGGTGCTTGCGCAACACCTGCGCCAGGGCCAGCAGTTCCGGCTCGCTGTACACCGCACCGCTGGGGTTGTTCGGGCTGTTGAGGATCACCCATTTAGTGCGCGGGGTAATCGCGTTTTCCAACGCTTGAGGCGACAGTTTGAAGCCCAGGTTTTCCTCACCAGGGATGATCACCGGGGTGGCATCGTTGAGCCGTGCGATATCCGGGTACGACACCCAGTACGGCGTGTGCACGATGACTTCATCGCCGCGATTCAAGGTGGCCGCCAACGCGTGATAGATGATGTGCTTGCCGCCGCAACCGGCCACCACTTCGTCCAGGCCATAGTTCAAGTCATTGTCGCGTTGCAGCTTGAGGCAGATGGCTTGGCGCAGGGCGAGGGTGCCGGTGGTGGCGGTGTAATGGGTATCGCCGCTGTGCATGGCGTGAGTGGCGGCTTCGAGGATGTGCGCCGGGGTGTCGAAGTCCGGCTCGCCCACGGTGAAGTTGACGATGTCGCGGCCCTGGGCGCGCAACTCGGTGACCAGCGCATTGGCAGCAATGCTCGGGGAGGGCGCGATGCCCAGCACGCGCTCCGACAGAAACTGTTTCATGAGGCCAGCCCTGCGTTATCCAGCACCTTGTCGATCCAGCTCTGGCGCACGGCGCCGCTGGCGATTTCAGCCTTGACGGCCTCTTCGTGCTCGGCATGTTGTGCGGCGCGACGCAGCACTTCGGCGGCATCCGCCTGGGAAAACGCGACCAGGCCATCCTCATCCCCCACCAGCACATCGCCGGGGTTGATCAGCATGCCGCCGATGGACACCGGCACGTTCACCTCGCCCGGGCCGGTCTTATAAGGGCCGGTATGCACCACCGCGCGGGCGTAGCACGGGGTGTCGTCAAAGCTGGCGACATCACGGATCGCACCGTCGATCACAAACCCCACGCAGCCGCGTTGCAGGGCATACAGCTTGACCAACTCGCCGATCACCGCGTTGTTGGTATCGCCCTGGCCATCCACCACCAGTACATGGCCCGGTTGCAGCAGGCTCATGGCTTTGTAGATCAGCAGGTTGTCGCCGGGACGGGTTTTCACGGTGATCGCCGTGCCCACCAATTTGCCGCTGCGGTTGTAGCGCGTCAGGCCACGGGCACCGATGTGCCGACCCAGGTTGTCGCTGATGTGCGGCGTAACGATTTGGGCAAATGCCTCAAGCAACTCGGGCGGGGCCATGGGCGCATTGGGAAGGATGCGTGAACCGGGCAAGGACATGGCAAAACTCCAGGATCATGGGATTTCGTTGGACGATGAGCGGATCTTAGGAGTGATGATCGAAGAGTTTTAGCGATATTTTATGATGTGCTAGCATCGCTTTTTTTCATGACTGGCTCACCATGATCACCTTCAAGCAAATCGATGCGCTTTACTGGATCGCGGAACTGGGCAGTTTCGAGGCCGCGGCCAACAAGCTGAACATGTCGCAGTCGGCCATCTCCAAGCGCATCCAGGAGCTGGAAGACACCTTTGATGTCGAGATCTTCGACCGCAGCAAACGCAACGCCCGGCTGACGGAAAAGGGCGGTGAACTGCTGGACTACGCCCGCGACCTGCTCAACAGCCGCGACCAGTTGCTGGAGCGCGTCAGCGCCCGCGAAGTGTTGGTCCGCAGGTTTCGCCTGGGCGTTACCGAACTGACTGCCCTGACCTGGTTGCCGGCCCTGGTGGACGCGCTGCGCCAGGCTTACCCCAAAGTGCAGATCGAACCGTCGGTGGAGCTCAGCAGTGAGCTGTTTCGCAAGCTGGAAAGCGACCAGTTGGACCTGGTGATCGTGCCCGACGTGTACAGCGACCCGCGCTTTCACAGCACGCCGTTGCAATGCGTGGAAAACGCCTGGATGTGTTCCCCCGGGCTGATCCCGGACGCCGACCCCATCAGCCTGGAAACCCTGGCAAGCTACACGGTGCTCACCCAGGGCTCGCAGTCTGGCACGGGGATGATCTACGAACGCTGGCTGGCCGCGCACAACATCCAACTGCCACGCACCCTCACCAGCCACAACCTGTTGGTGCAGGCGGGGCTTGCGTTGTCGGGGATTGGCGTGAGCTACCTGCCGGTGGGGTGCCTGTCCCATTTGATCGAACAAGGCACCTTGCGTGCCCTAGTCACCCAACCGGCACTGCCGGATATCCAGTACGTAGCGCTGCACCGGGTGGACCGGCAGTTTGGCTTGAACCAGGACGTGGCCAGGTTGGCCCAGGCGTGTTGTGATTTTTCGCGGTTGTTGTTCTAGCACTGCGTCCGACTGATTCAACAGGGTCCAAATGTGGGAGGGGGCTTGCCCTAATGCCAG
>NZ_QUZT01000025.1 GCF_004682045.1 Pseudomonas nabeulensis | reverse complement strand
GGGCTTGCCCCCTCCCACATTTTGTCCTCTGTTGTGTCAGTCGAACTTGTAGCTGATCGCGGTTTGCACCTGACCCTGGTTCACATCCCCCGTCTGCTTGACGATGCTGCTGTCCGCCGCCGATCCCACCAGGTGAATCCAGCTGGCGCTGGTCAATAACGACCAATTGCTGGCCAGTGGAAACTCGAAACTCTGGGTGAACGTCAGGTTCTGAAACCCGCCACTGGCGTTATACGGCCGAAACCCCGAGGCCGCGGATTCGTTGGCATCGACGCCGAAAAAGGTCTGCGTCTGGCGGCCGTCGGCGAAGTGCGCCATCAGGTTGGTGCTGCCGATAATGCCGCCGCCCAGCGGGTAGCCCAGCTCGCCACCGACTTTGCCCAGCACGCCATTCTGATCACTCACACCGCCGACGGCATGACCAACCTGGGCGTAGACCCGCCAGAAATCGGCCGGCGCGTATTGGACGAAGCCGCCCACCTCAGCCCGGTCCGAGACATCGTGCAGGCCCCGCAGCGAGCCGTTGGACGTGCGCCCCTGCAGGTAATTGATATAGGGGCCGGCGGTAAAGCCGTTGGTGTTCAAGGCGCTCCAGGTCAGGCCGTCATCGGTGCTCAGGCTGACGTTGCCCCAGTCCAGGTCCAGGTAGGGCACGGGACGGGTTTCGTAGCGGCTGCCGGTGGGGTCGTGGGGTTGATAGCTGATGCCTGCGCCCACTTCACCGGTGATCGGCTCGGCCAAGGCCGTGCTGGCAACGCCACATAGCCCGAGCACGCCGAGAAATACCGCAGAACTGACCTTGAGCATAAAGCGTTTCCTTGTCTGGACAGGCGCGCATGAACGCGCGAAGGGCCGCCCTCGCGCAAGCACTCATCTTGTTTGTAGCGAGCTACAAAAATTGTAGCTTGCGCGACACATATCGCCATCAGCCTCAGCCAAAGCCCCAACCCCGCTGGACGATAGCCAGTTGGCACACTCCCTGCTCTACACCCTTTGCAAGCGCATACAGCGCGCTCCTCCTAGGGTAAACGCAATGATCCACTGGCATATCGTGTGTGACTTCGACGGGACCATTACCCCCACCGATGTCATCGACAACGTCCTCCAACGCTTCGCCGGCCCCGAATGGGAAACCATCGAACAGGAATGGCTGGACGGGCATATCGGTTCCCGCGAATGCCTGAGCCGTCAACTGGCGCTGATCAAGGCCACCCCCAGCGAACTGCTGGCGTATTTCGACAGCGTGGAGATCGACCCGGACTTCCCGGACTTCGTCGACCACGTCATGGGCCTGGGCGCTTCCATCGAAGTGGTCAGCGACGGCATCGAGCAAGGCATCGCGCGCATCCTGTCGCGCAACTACGTGACCTTGCTGCCGATCCTCGCCAACCGCCTGCGCCAGGTCGACCAGAACAGCTGGCGCATCGACTTCCCGTATTCCAGCGACGCCTGCCGTGCTGCCTCCGGCAACTGCAAGTGCAAATCCACGCCGCGCAACAAGCGCGTGCTGGTGATCGGCGACGGTAAATCCGACATGTGCGTGGCCTCCACTGCCGACTTTGTGTTCGCCAAGGGCAGCCTCGCCGACTACTGCGTCGCCAACCACATTCCCCATGCGCGCTTCGACACCTTTGCCGAAGTGACCGCACTGCTGGCCCAACTGCCTCAAGGCATTGCCGCCAACGCCACCTCCTTTACTGCTGCCGACAATCAGGAACTCTTCCACCATGTCTGATATCCGTATCGCTACCGCCGAAGACCAGGTGCTTCTGGATAAAGAAGCCAAGTATTGCTCCTACGGCGACACCGTTCACTACATCGAGCCACCGCGTATTTTCAGCCGCTGCGAAGGCTCCTACGTGTGGGACACCGAAGACCAGGCCTACCTCGACCTGCAAATGTGGTACTCGGCGGTCAACTTCGGCTACGCCAACCCGCGCCTGAACAACGCACTGAAACAACAGATCGACACCCTGCCGCAAATCGCCAGCCAGTACCTGCACAAGGGCAAGATCGAGCTGTCGGAAATGATCGCAGTCGACGCCAAGAACAAGTTCGGCCTCGACGGTCGCGTGCACTTCAACGTCGGCGGTTCGCAGTCCATCGAAGACTCCCTGAAGGTGGTGCGTAACGCCAGCAACGGCAAAAGCCTGATGTTCGCCTTCGAAGGCGGCTACCACGGCCGTACGCTGGGCGCATCGTCGATCACCTCCAGCTACCGCTACCGTCGTCGCTACGGCCACTTCGGCGAGCGCGCGCAGTTCATCCCGTTCCCGTACCACTTCCGTGGCCCGAAAGGCATGACCAAGGAAGAGTACGGCAGCCACTGCGTGCAGCAATTCGCCCGCCTGTTCGAGACCGAATACAACGGTGTGTGGGACCCGAAAGTCGGTTCCAGCGAATACGCCGCGTTCTACGTCGAGCCGATCCAGGGCACCGGCGGCTACGTGATCCCGCCGATGAACTTCTACCGTGAGTTGAAGCACGTGCTGGACCAGCACGGCATCCTGATGGTGTCCGACGAAATCCAGATGGGCTTCTACCGCACCGGCAAATTGTGGTCGATCGAGCACTTCGACGTGCAGCCTGACGTGATCGTCTTCGGCAAGGCGCTGACCAATGGCCTCAACCCATTGGGCGGCATCTGGGCCCGTGAAGAGTTGATCAACCCGAAGATCTTCCCGCCAGGTTCGACCCACTCCACCTTCGCCTCCAACCCATTGGGTACGGCGGTCGGCCTGGAAATGTTCAAGATGACCAGCGAAGTCGATTACGGCGCCATGGTCATGGCCAAGGGCAAATACTTCCTGGAAGGCCTGCAAGACCTGCAAAAACGCTTCCCGATCATCGGCGATGTCGACGGCCTGGGCCTGGCGCTGCGCTGCGAAATCTGCGGCCCGGACGGCTTCACTCCGGACAAGGCGACTCTGGACTACATGGTTGAAGAAGGCATGAAAGGCGACATGATCGTCGACGGCCAGAAACTCGGCCTGATCCTCGATGTGGGCGGTTACTACAAAAACGTGATCACCCTGGCACCGTCCCTGGAAATCAGCTACCCGGAAATCGACCTGGGCCTGAAGCTGCTCGAGCAACTGCTGGTGCGGGCAACCAAACGGTGAACAGCCTCGAGATCGACCTCGGTGAAGGTGATGCCGGCTTCGTTCTCGGTGAAGGTCCGGTCGGGATCCTGTTGATCCACGGCCTGACCGGCACCCCGACGGAACTGCGCCAGGTCGCCAAAGGCCTGGCCAAGGCGGGTAACTGCACGGTGTACGTGCCCACCCTGGCCGGGCATTGCGGCGACAACAGCGACCTGCAAGCCACCGGCTGGCTGGACTGGTACGAAGGGGTGCGCAAGACCTTCGTACAGGTCAGGCAGCGGCACGAACAGGTGTTTGTCGGTGGCTTGTCCATGGGGGCGGTGATGTCGATGTACGTGGCCGCTGAACACCCTGGGCAAGTGGCCGGGCTGTTGATGTATTCCACCACCTTGAAGTACGACGGTTGGAGCATCAACAAGTTGGCGTTCCTCACGCCGTTGCTGATGAAGATTCCGTTCGGCGTGCACATCTGCCGTTTCGAAGAGAAGCCGCCATATGGCATCAAGAACGAACGCCTGCGGGCCATCGTCGAGCGGCAGATGAAGGAGGGCGAGAGCAGCGAGGCGGGTTTGTTGACCATGGAGGGCATCACCGTGCGTGAGTTGCACCGGATGAACGCCGTGGTCAAGAAGCGCATGCCCGAGGTCAAGGTGCCGGCGTTGGTGCTGCATTCCATCGAAGACGACATCACCAGTCGCTGGAATGCCGATTATGTGGAGCGCCACCTCGGCGGGCCAGTGACCAAGATCCTGTTGGACAACTGCTACCACATGATCACCGTCGACCTGCAATACCGCCGGGTGATCGAGTTGAGTGCTGAATTTGTCGGGCAGCACGCTGCAACTACAGGCGACCCGTTGTTGTGGCGAGGGAGCTTGCTCCCGCTGGGCAGCGAAGCTGCCCTAAAACCGGCCGCCTCTTTTTAGCTGGAAAAACTCAGTGGCGTTGATGGGGCTGCTTCGCAGCCCAGCGGGAGCAAGCTCCCTCGCCACAAAGGGACCTCATGTGATCACGACGCAAGCCTTCCCGACCCTCCGGGCCCTCCAGCGCAGTGCCTGGAACGACTGTTTCCCCGGTGCCCTGGAAGACTGGGACTATTACGTTGCCGTGGAAGACGCTGCTATCGATGATTTCCAGTGGCGTTATCTGGCGGTTTACGAAGAGGGAACGCTGGTGGCCGTGGCTGCCGCGTTCATCACCCATTATCGGCTCGACACCACGGTGTCGGGCGCCGGCAAGCGTTTGACCGAACGCCTGGAGCGACTGTGGCCGGGTGTTTTGCAATTGGGCCTGTATGCCATCGGTTCGCCGGTGGCCGAGCGCTGCGATGCCGGTTTTGCCAGCCATGTGCCACCGGCGCGCCGCCCGCTGCTGCTCCAGCATCTGCTCGCGGCGGCACGCCAGGATGCCGATCAATTCGGTATCGGCCTGGTGGCGGTCAAGGACGCACCGAGCAACGATCCGCACTGGGCCGACAGTTGCCGTGCCGCCGGTTTCCAAACCATGCCAAGCCTGCCCACCGGGCTCTTGCCGTTGCCGTATGGTTCGGTGGACGGCTACCTCGGCTCGCTGGGCAAATCCACCCGCAAGGACCTGCGCCGCAAACTCCGCGCGCCGGGGCCGCGGGTCGAATGGCGGCGCAATATCGACGACGTGTTGCCCGAGATCATGCGCCTGTACGACGCCACGCTGAGCCGTGCCGACCTGCAATTCGAACGCCTGCCGGCCGGTTATTTCACCGGGGTGCTCGAGCGTCTTGGAGAGCGTGCGGTGTGTGTTCTTTACTGGGTCGACGAGCACCTGGTGGCGTTCAACCTGATCCTGCTGGACGAACACCGACTGGTGGACAAGTTTTTCGGGCATGACGTCGAGTTCAGCCGCGAATACAACCTGTATTTCCGCAGTTGGCTGACCAATGTCGACTACTGTATTCAGCACAATATTGCGTTGTACGAGTGCGGGCAGGCCGGGTATGCCAGTAAGCTGCGCCTGGGCTGCGAGTTCCAGGGCAACAGTGTGTTTTTCCGGCATCGCAACCGGCTGGTCAACGGCCTGCTCAAGCTAGTAAAACTGTTTATTCGACCGGATCGTTCCGACCCTGCCATGGCTGCTGCGATAAGCGAAACCTGATGATCACCAAGACCCGCCAGAAAGCCCGCCCCTTTGCCATTTCGCGCTGGAGCGTCCAGCGCAAGCTGGTGCTGGCCTTCTGGTTGGTCAGCGTTATCCCCACCATGATCGCAGCGGAGTTGGCGGCGACCACCTTGTCGCAGATCTTCGACAGCAACGTGCGTATCTGGCTGCAAGAGTCGACCAAGATCGTCAAGGACGAGATCGGCGACATCCTCCACGACAACGCGCGCATGGCCAAATTGTTCCTGCGCTACACCAGCCCGCCCTCGAGCAAGCAGGCCGCCAAGCACGACCGGCTCACCGCCGACATTGCCGATGCCACGGATATCGACGTGGTGGCGCTGATCCGCGTCAGCGACCACAAGCTGGTGTTCAGCACCGCCGCCGACGACATCGTCAAACAGATCAACCTGACCAGCAACGCGGTGTTGCAGACCGTACAGGTCGCGGGCGTCAGCACGGGCATCGTGGTCTCGACCTTCGAAACCACCCAGGACGGTGTCGACTACCTGCTGCTGGTGGCAACCTACCTGGACAGCAGTTTCCTCACCAGCGTGGCCGATGTGCATTCCCTCGACCTGCGCTTGTACCTGGCCAACCCGGAGGGCTTCTCGGAAATTTTCTCGACCCAGCGCTTCCAGGATCACCCTTCGCGCATCCCGAAAAGCATCGAGACGCTGATGCGCAACACCCGGCAACCCAGCGAGCAGTTCACCAATAACTACAGCGGTCTGTACTGGCCGATCTTCAACGATGCCGGTGACCTGCAAGGCGTGATTTTCAGCGGCCTGCTGCGCCACACCAGCCTGGTGGGGCTGGTGAACCAGAGCAACCTGTTCGTGCTGATTTTCCTGCTCAGTTCGGCGCTGTCGCTGGCGGCCGGGGTGCTGGTGTCGCGGCGCCTGACCAAGCCACTGCGGGATTTGTCCCAAGGCGTGGACGCGGTGATTTCCGGCAACTATGAGCACCGCGTGCTGGTCAGCGGTGGTGACGAACTGGCGCAGTTGAGCAGTACCTTCAACCACATGACCGAGCGCCTGGGTGAATTGCATCACCTTGAGGCCCAGCTGCGTCGGCGTGACCGCTTGCACGCGCTGGGCGAGGTCGCCATGGGGCTGGCCCATGAGATCCGCAATCCGCTGGGCATCATCAAGACCGCCACCCAACTGCTGCACCGCCGCGCCGACCTGGCGGAAACCGACAAGCGCCATCTGGAGTACGTGATCAGTGAAGTCAGCCGCATCAACGAACTGATCACCGAATTCCTCGATTTCGCCAAGCCCAATCCACCGCTGCGGGCGCTGCAAGCGGCACGCCCGTTGGTGGACGAGATCCTCGGCTTTTGTGCACCGGAACTGGCGACCCACAACATCGATGCGCAGATCGATGACCAGGCGCCGGGCGCGACGATCTACGCCGACGCCAAGCAACTCAAGCAGGCCTGCCTCAACCTGATTCTCAACGCCATCGACGCCATGCCCGACGGCGGACGCCTGACCCTGGGCATTCGCAGTGTGGGCGACAACACCTTGATCAGCATTGCCGACACCGGCCAGGGCATTCCGGCAGACATGATCGAACGCATCTTCACGCCATTCGTCACCACCAAGGCCTCGGGCACCGGCCTGGGCCTGGCCAAAGTCTATTCGATCATGGAAAGTCACGATGGCAGCATCGAATGCGCCAGTGAGAAAGATGCCGGCGCCACGTTCAGCCTGTACATTCCGGCAACGGGCGAAGACGACGAGGACAGTCATGACGCATAACATTCTGGTGGTCGACGACGAACCCAAGCTCTGCGACTTGCTGGCATCGGCCCTGGGCCAGAACGAGGTGCAGGTGTTTATCGCCGGCAACGGCCTGCACGCCCTCAAGGTGCTGGAGCAGGAAGACATCGACCTGGTGATCAGCGACTGGCGCATGCCCGGCATGGACGGGCCGGCGTTGCTGGCGGAAATCAAAGTGCGTTACCCGCATGTGCCGGTGATCGTGATGACGGCCTACAGCACGGTGAAAAACGCCGTGCAGTCGATGCGCAACGGCGCCTACGACTACATCGCCAAGCCGTTCGATATCGACGAACTGGACATCACCGTGGCCAAGGCCCTGCAGTTTCGCGACATCATGCGCGACAACGCACGCCTGCGCGCCGAACTCGATGAACACGCACAATTCGACAGCCTGGTGGGCGACAGCCCGGCCTTTCGCAAAGTGCTGCAAGCGGTGGACTCGGTGCGCGACAGCAGCGCCACTATCTTGCTGACCGGCGAAAGCGGCACCGGCAAGGAAATGGTCGCCCGCGCCATCCACAAGCACGGCAGCCGCGCCGACAAGCCCTTTGTGGCGGTGAACTGCGCGGCGATCCCCGAAGGCCTGCTGGAAAGCGAAATGTTCGGCCATCGCAAGGGCGCGTTTACCGGCGCCGTGTCGGACCGGGTAGGGCGCTTTCAGCAGGCCGACAAGGGCACGCTGTTTCTCGATGAAGTGGGCGATATGCCGCTGGCGTTGCAGGCCAAGATCCTGCGCGCCTTGCAGGAGCGCGTGATCGAACCGGTGGGCGACCCCCGCGAGCGCAAGGTGG
The DNA here is from genome assembly GCF_004682045.1 of Pseudomonas nabeulensis. Taxonomy (GTDB): domain Bacteria; phylum Pseudomonadota; class Gammaproteobacteria; order Pseudomonadales; family Pseudomonadaceae; genus Aquipseudomonas; species Aquipseudomonas nabeulensis. The sequence goes on along the minus strand of NZ_QUZT01000025.1, from coordinate 71,656 downwards.
ACGTACGGGTGATTGCCGCCACCAACAAGAACCTGCTGGAGGCGGTAGCCAACAAGGAGTTTCGTGAAGACCTGTATTACCGGCTCAATGTATTCCCGATCCCTTTACCGGCATTGCGTGAGCGCGTGGAGGATATCGCACCACTGGCCCGCCACTTTGCCCAGACCTTGAGCGCCAGCGCCGGCAAGCGCATCACCGGTTTCAGCCCCGAGGCGTTGCAGGCCATGGCGGCGTATCACTGGCCGGGCAATATCCGTGAGCTGCAAAACTGTGTGGAACGGGCGACCATCGTCGCGGCCACGCCGGTGATCGAAGATATCGACTTGCCGGGTTACCTGTTTGCCTCGAAGCCGAGTGAGGGCGGTGTGACGGCGATTCTCAGCGACGGGCCGGGCATTCCCCAGGACCTGGATGCAGCGCTGGCGGAGGTGGAGAAGGCCTACATTCTGGCGGCGTTGCAGGAGAGTAACGGGGTGCAGGCCGCGGCGGCACAAAAGATCGGAATTTCCGAGAGAAGCTTCTGGTATCGCTTGAAAAAGCTCGGCATCCAGGTCGACAAAATAGTCCGCTGACACACCTGGCTTAAAAATGTGAGGGGTGTACTCAGTTTCCAGGCAGGGTACAGAGCCAAATGTGGGAGGGGGCAAGCCCCCTCCCACATTTGAACTGAGTTGTGTCAGGTGTGCAGACGCATCCAGATGCTCACCAAGATCGTCGCGGCGATTAGCCACGCCACCGTCGCCACCGCCAACGAAGCCTCCAACCGCATCCGATCCACCATCACATACAACGCCACCAAATACACAAAATACGGAATGACCGACCACATCCCAAACACGATGGTGGTCTTCAAATCCTCCACCGAGCGGCCCTTGCCGACGATGTAATGGGCGATCAACGCAAAGGTCGGAAACAGCGGTACCAAGCCTGCGATGTAATAGTTTTTGGTCTTGGCCAGCATCGCCAGCAGCACCACCATGGCCGCGCCCAGGGCGGCCTTCAAGGCAAGATCCATCAGTGGCTCAATCCGTATTTTTTGACTTTATCGAACAGGGTGGTCTTGGCCATCCCCAGTTCCTGGCTCGCCTGGGTCAGGTTGCCGCCGCTGCGTTGCAGGGCGTCATTGAGCAGGTTGCGCTCGAAGGCTTCCACCGCTTCGGTAAACGCCAGGCCTTGGCTGCCGCTGCTGGCGCCGCTTTTCTTGAAGGCGGGCAGGCCAAGGGCGAAGCGTTCGGCGACGTTGCGCAGTTCACGTACGTTGCCCGGCCAGTCGTGGCTCATCAGGCTCGACAGGGTTTGGTTGTCCAGCTCCGGCGCGGTGCGGTCGAAGCGCAGGGATGACTGCTGCAGGAAGTGTTCGAACAGTTGCAGGATGTCTTCGCGGCGTTCGCGCAGGGGCGGCAGTTCCAGGGTGACCACGTTGAGGCGGTAATACAGGTCGCTGCGAAATTGGCTGGCGCGGCTCAACTCGTCAAGGTCGGACTTGGTGGCAGCGATCACCCGGCAATCCACCGCCACGCTCTGGTTTGAACCGAGGCGTTCCAGGGTGCGCTCCTGTAACACCCGCAGCAATTTGATCTGCAGGTTGATCGGCATGCTTTCCACTTCATCGAGGAACAGCGTGCCCTGGTGGGCGTGTTCGATCTTGCCGATGCGGCGCTTGCCGGCGCCGGTAAAGGCGTTGGCCTCGTGACCGAAAATCTCGCTTTCGAACAGGTTCTCCGGCAGGCCACCGCAATTCAACGCGACGAACTGATGATCGTGGCGCCGGCTGAAATCATGCAGGCAGCGGGCGACCAGTTCTTTGCCGGTGCCGGTTTCGCCCTCGATCAACACGTTGGCCGAGGTGTCGGCGACGTTGGCGATCAGTTCGCGCAGGTTCTGCATGGCCGGCGAGCGGCCGATGATGCGGCCTTCCAGGGAATCACGCTCGGCCAACTGACGACGCAGCGACCAGACTTCCCGCGCCAGCCCGCGTTGTTCCAGGGCGCGGCGGGCGACGTCCACCAGGCGTTCGGGAGAGAAGGGTTTCTCCATGAAATCATAGGCGCCGGTGCGCATTGCGCCGACGGCCATGGAGATATCGCCATGCCCGGTGATCAACACTACCGGCAGGCTCTTATCCAGTGCTTTAAGGCGAGTGAGCAACTCCAGGCCGTCGATGCCCGGCAGGCGGATATCGCTGATCACAATGCCTGCAAAGTTTTCGCCGATGCGCTTCAACGCCTCTTCGGCACTGCCCACGCCGACGCTGGGAATGTCTTCCAACGCCAGGGCTTGCTGGCAACCGAGCAGCACATGGGGATCGTCTTCGACAATCAGGACGGTGAGGTCTGTAGGATCAGTATTCATGTCGACTCAGCTTTTTGAGCACCCGCCAACGGCAGGCACAAGACAAAGGCAGTACCACCACTGGCCGGATGCTCCACGGCGAGGTTACCGCCGGTGGCCGCCGCGAGGCTGGCGGACAGGGTCAGGCCCAGCCCCAGGCCTTGCTCGCCGGGTTTGGTGGTGAAGAACGGTTCAAACAAATGCTTGCGCGCCTCGGGGTCGATGCCGTGGCCGTTGTCGCGCACCAGCAAGCGGTATTTGCCTTCGCCGCTGCTGCCTTCCAGCCACAGCTCGGGGGCCGGTTGGGCCTGCATGGCATCGAGGGCGTTGCCGATCAGGTTGACCAGAATTTGCTCCAGGCGCGTCTGGTCGATTTGCAATTGGGCGGGGGCGAAGTCGCGGTGCAGGGTCAGCGGCAGGCTGTCCAGGCGCGCGCCGAGTACCTGGAACGCCGCGTCCACCGCGTTGCCCAGGCTGGCTTCGCCCTGGTCATCCCCGCGCCGGGCAAAGGAGCGCAGGCTGGCGGTGATGCGGCCCATGCGGTCGATCAGTTCGTTGATGGTCTTGAGGTTGGCGCTGGCAGTGTCCAGGGCGCCGCGTTCGAGGAAACGCACGGTGTTGCCGGACAAGGTGCGCAGCGCAGCCAAGGGTTGGTTCAGTTCATGGGCGATGCTGGTGGACATCTGGCCGATGGCCGCCAGTTTGCCGGCCTGTACCAGTTCGTCCTGAGCGCGGCGCAGGGTTTCTTCGGCCTGGCGCCGTTCACGGATCTGGCTCTTGAGCCGTTCGTTGCTGGCGCGCAGGTCGGCGGTGCGGTCGGCGATTCGGCGCTCCAGCTGGCTGTTGGCTTCCTGCAAGGCCTCTCGTGCCGCAAGGCGGGTGGCGATGACCTTGCGCCGCTCGTTCCAGGCAATCAGCAAAAACGCCACCAGGCCAAAGGCCACGGCCACCAGAATGCCTTGGTTGATCGCTGCGCGGCGCAGGTCATTCAACGGCGTCAGCAGGGTGAAGTTCCAGGGTGTGTCATTGAGCGGCCGGGTCTGTGCGAGGTAGCTGACTTCGTGCTCGTCGTTGACCACTTCGCTGTTGGCCGGAAAGGTGAGCTTCTCGGTGCCTTCGTTGAGGCGCTCGCGGGCCAGGGGCTCCAGCTCGTTGAGCGTCGCCCAGTAATATTGCAGGCTGTGGGCCAGGCGTTCCTTGGTGTCATCGCTCAGCGGCCGTACGGCTTTGAGGCGGCGGGCCGGATCGCTGGACAGAATGATGATGCCGTTTTCGTCGCTCACAAAGGCTTCGAGGCGTGCACGTTGCCAGCGTTCTTCCAGCGCTTCGAGGCGCACCTTGACCACGGCCACGCCGATGATCTTGCCGTGCTCCTCCAGGCCATGGGCCAGGTAGTAGCCGGGTTCGCCGTTGGTGCTGCCGATGCCGTAGAAACGCCCGGGTTGGCCACGTACGGCATTCTGGAAATAGGCTCGGAAGGACAGGTCCTCACCCTGGTAACTGTCGGCATCGCGCCAGTTACTGGTGGCCAGCACGCGGCCGGTGGTGTCCATCACGTAGATGGCCCGACTGCGACTGCGCCGGTTCAGGCCTTCGAGGTAATCGTTGACGGCCTTGCGGGTTTCCTGATTTGGCTCTGCCAGCAACTTGGACACGCTGGATTCAAGCTCCAGCAGGCTGGGCAGGTAGGTGTATTTGCTCAGTTCGCTTTCGACGGTGCGGGCGTGCAGCTCCAGCTGGCGTTCGCCGGTGTCGCTGAGGGTGCGGATGCCATAGAACTCACTGATCCAGAAGCCGATAAACCCCAGGCCGATCATCAGGGCGACGATCAACGGCGGCAGGAACAGTTGGCGAATCAGACGAGGCTTCACGGCAAGTGATGGCGGCGCGGCGCGAAATTGGTTGGGGTCGCATTTCATCACAGATGCCTTGGGTCAACCAGAGCTTGCCATCCTGCGCGGACCAATGTGGGAGGGGGCTTGCCCCCGATAGCAGTCAGTCAGTTGATAAATCAGGTGACTGATCCACCGCCATCGGGGGCAAGCCCCCTCCCACAGTTGGCCCGGTTTCTACAGGAGGAGCTGTGTAGGGCTTAGTGCTGCAGGATTTTCTCAAGGAAGTGCTGCGCGCGTTCGGAGCGGGCGCTGATGTCGCCGAAGAACTCTTCTTTCGGACAGTCTTCGATGATCTTGCCGGCGTCCATGAAGATCACACGGTCGGCCACTTTGCGGGCGAAGCCCATTTCGTGGGTCACGCACATCATGGTCATGCCTTCCTGGGCCAGCTGCACCATCACGTCGAGTACTTCGTTGACCATTTCCGGGTCGAGTGCCGAGGTCGGTTCGTCGAACAGCATGACGATCGGGTCCATGGCCAGGGCGCGGGCGATGGCCACACGCTGTTGCTGGCCGCCGGATAGCTGGCCCGGGTGCTTGTGGGCATGGGCCGACAGGCCAACACGCTCGAGCAATTGCAGGCCTTTCTTGGTGGCTTCTTCCTTGCTGCGGCCCAGCACCTTGATCTGCGCGATGGTCAGGTTTTCGGTGATGGTCAGGTGCGGGAACAGTTCGAAATGCTGGAACACCATGCCCACCCGCGAACGCAGTTTCGGCAGGTTGGTCTTAGGGTCGGCGATGGAGGTGCCATCGACCACGATGTCGCCTTTCTGGAACGGTTCCAGCGCGTTGACGCACTTGATCAGGGTGGACTTACCCGAGCCGGACGGCCCGCACACCACGATCACTTCGCCTTTTTTGACATCGGTGCTGCAATCGGTCAGCACCTGGAAGTCGCCATACCACTTGTTGATGTTCTTGATAGAGATCATACGGCAAACCTTTTTTGCAGACGCTTGACCAGCAGCGAGGCGGAAAAGCTGATGATGAAGTAGACGACACCGGCGAAGATCAGGAACTCATTGGAGCGGCCGATGATGTCGCCGTTGGAGCGGGCGGAGTTGAGGAAGTCCACCAGGCCCACGGTGTAGACCAGCGAGGTGTCCTGGAACAGGATGATCGACTGTTGCAACAGCAACGGGGTCATCTTGCGGAATGCCTGGGGCAGGATGATCAGGCGCATGGTCTGGCCATAGGTCATGCCCATCGCTTGCGCTGCGCCCATCTGGCCCTTGGGGATCGACTGCACGCCGGCCCGCACGATTTCACAGAAGTACGCGGCTTCGAACATCATGAAGGCCACGACGCAGGAGGTGAACGCGCCGATCGGGGTGTCTTCGCCGGTGATCCAGCGCAGCACGAAGGGCACCGCCAGGTAGAACCAGGTGATCACCAACAGCAACGGGATCGAACGGAAGTAGTTCACATAGGCGCCGGCCACGTTGGCGAGCAGTTTGCTGGACGACAGGCGCATCAGCGCCAGGATCGTACCCAGTGCAATACCGCCGACCACGCCCATGACCATCAACTGCAAGGTCATCAGCATGCCGTTCCACAGGCCCGGGATCGCGGGGATGATGCCGCTGAAATCGAAGTCCATTATTTACCCCCCACGGAGATCAGGCCGGGCACCGCGACTTTCTTCTCGACCAGGCGCATCAGCAACATCAGGCTCATGTTCAGGGTGAAGTAGATCAGCGTGGCCAGGGTGAAGGCTTCAAACAGGTTGGCCGAGAACTCGGCGGTCTGTTTGGTTTGGGCCAGCAATTCCATCAAGCCGATCAGGGACGCCACGGAGGAGTTCTTGAACACGTTGAGGAATTCCGAGGTAAGCGGCGGAATGATGATCCGGTAGGCCTGGGGCAGCAGCACGTTCCAGTAGATCTGCGGCAGCTTGAAGCCCATGGCGCGGGCGGCGGACTCTTGGCCGCGTGGCAGCGCCTGGATGCCGGTACGCACTTGCTCACACACACGGGCGGCGGTGAACAGGCCCAGGCACACGACGACGCTCAGGTAGGCCGAGGTGGTCGGGTTGAGGTCTTGTTTGTACCAGTCCTGCAGGTTCTGCGGCAGCAGGTCGGGTATCAGGAAGTACCAGATGAACAGCTGCACCAGCAGCGGCACGTTACGAAACAGTTCCACGTAGCAGGTCGCGATGCCCGCCACGATGCGGTTTGGCACAGTGCGCATGACCCCCAGAATGGAGCCCAGCAGCAAGGCGATAATCCATGCCACGATGGCGATGGCAATGGTCCAGCCCAGGCCGGCGATGTACCAGTCGAGATAAGTCTCGCTGCCCACGCCGGTGGACTTGAAGAACACGCCCCAGTCCCAGTTGTAATTCATTAGGGTCTCCCCTCGAGATCGATCGATGTACAAGCACCCGCTTGGGGAAAATCCTTTCCCGCCCGGCGATGAACGCCAGGCACACGCGATCGGCTCGAAAACCGCCAGGTCGAGTGTTCCACAATAAAACCAGCAGGTAGTAACAGACGCCTGAGGGAGGGTTGGCTCCCTCAGGAGATAAGCTTAGTCAGGTATCAGATTTTTACGTCAGGCGCCGGCTTGTCAGTCGGGTTGGCGATCAGATCTTTAACTTTTTCGCTCATCGGGAAGTTCAGGTTCAGGCCTTTTGGTGGGATCGGGCTCTCGAACCACTTGCTGTAGATCTTGTTGATCTCGCCGGATTTGAACAGCGCGACGATGGCGTCATCCACAGCCTTCTTGAACTCAGGGTCGCCTTTGCGAACCATGCACGCGTAAGCCTCGAAGGATTGCGGAGTGCCGGTAATGATCCAGTCAGCCGGTTTCTTGGCCTTGGCTTCTTCACCGGCCAGCAGGGCGTCGTCCATCATGAACGCTACGGCGCGGCCGCTTTCCAGCATCTGGAAGGATTCGCCGTGGTCTTTGGCGGAGATGACGTTCATGCCCATCTGCTTGTCGGCGTTCATCGCCTTGATGATGCGCTCGGACGTGGTGCCGGCGGTGGTCACGACGTTCTTGCCCTTGAGGTCGGCAAAATCAGCGTAGGACGGCTTGCCATCCTTGTCTTTCTTGACCAGCAGGCGGGTGCCGATTTCGAAGATGTTGACGGTGAAATCAACTTGCTGGGCGCGTTCGGCGTTGTTGGTGGTGGAGCCGCACTCAAGGTCCGCGGTGCCGTTCTGGATCAACGGGATACGGGTTTGCGAGGTCACCAGGTTGTACTTGACCTTCAGGTCGGGTTTGTTCAGGTCTTTTTTCAGGGCTTCAACCACAGCCAGCTGAACGTCGTGGGAGTAGCCCACAGGTTTGCCCGAACCATCCGCGATGTAGGAAAACGGAATGGAGCTGTCGCGGTGAGCGAGGGTGATGGTGCCGGAGTCGTTGATTTTCTTCAGTGTGCCGGTGAGTTCGGCGGCGAAAACTGGAGTGCTGATCAGAGCAGCAGCGATAGCTGCGCCCAGGATATGGGGAACAATGCGCATCAATACTTCCTCGACATTTGTTTTTTTTATGAAGCCGGCTAAACGGCTCTCTTGTACAGCGAATGCCCGTGACGGCTCCTGAGGCGTCCCAGGCAATCGTCAGGGAGTGTAGAGCATGAGTCGTGCCAGACCGGAAATAAAAGGTTAACTATATGATTTATATGAATATTAACTTTGTGTGACGGGTTGGGTTTCGCCATTTGGTCCGGCAAACCGAATAGGTTGGGGCTTTAGCGTTCGGAAAACCGAATGGTCCGGACAGGCGTAAAAAAGCCCCTGGACCTTACGGTGCAGGGGCTTTTGTAGGATTTAACTGTCAGGCTGCTTCAATCTTGCCGCGATTCTGCTCGACTTTGGACAGGTAGCGTTGAACGTTCTCCTGTTCTTCCGGGGTGGTGAACAGGCCGAGCTTGGTCCGACGCCACAATACGTCCTGGGGCTGGGTCGCCCATTCTTCGGCGCACAGGTAGTCGACTTCACGGGTGTACAGGCCACCCCCCAAGTGGTCGCCCAGATCCGCCAGCGACTGTACGCCTTCGAGCAGGCGCCAGGTGCGGCTGCCGTAGGTGGTGGACCAGCGGCGCGCGATTTCGCTCGGCACCCACTCGAATTTCTGGCGAATGGCGTCGGCCAAGGCTTCTGGCGTAGTCATGTCTTCGCCGCCGGGCAGGCTGGCCTTGGCGGTCCAGCTTGGGCGCATCTGAGTGAAGTACGGGGCCAGTTGCGCCATCGCCGACTCGGCGAGCTTGCGATAGGTGGTCAGCTTGCCGCCGAATACCGACAGGATTGGTGCCTCCCCCTTGCCACCTGACAGCGCCAGGGTGTAGTCACGGGTGATGGCCGACGGGTTGTCCGACTCGTCGTTGCACAGCGGGCGCACACCGGAATAGGTGTGGACGATATCGTCGCGGCTCAGCTGTTTCTTGAAGTGGGCATTGACCACCTTGAGCATGTAGTCGGTTTCACCTTCGGTGATCGCGACTTTTGCCGGGTCCCCGGTGTATTCGCGGTCGGTGGTGCCGATGATGGTCAGGTGGTTCAGGTACGGAATGGTGAAGACGATGCGCTGGTCTTCATTCTGCAGGATGTGCGCGTGGGCGCCTTCGTACAGTTTCGGCACGATCAGGTGGCTGCCCTGAATCAGACGGATGCCGTAGGGCGAGTCCAGCTTGAGGTCGTCCTTGATGAACTTGGCGACCCATGGGCCAGCGGCGTTCACCAGTGCGCGCGCACGGATCGAGAACAGGCTGCCATCGGCGCGTTCCATGTTCATTTCCCACAGGCCCTTGCTGCGATGGGCGCTGATGCAACGGGTTTGAGTGTGGATGTGCGCGCCTTTCTCGCGGGCGGCCATGGCGTTCAATACCACGAGGCGGGCGTCATCGACCCAGCAATCAGAGTATTCGAAGCCTTTGGTGATTTCGCTTTTCAGCGGGCTGTCGGCACCGAACTTGAGGCTTTTCGAGCCGGCCAGTTTTTCGCGTTTGCCCAGGTTGTCGTACAGGAACAGGCCCGCACGAATCATCCATGCCGGGCGCAGGTGCGGACGGTGCGGCAACACGAAGCGCATTTGCTTGACGATATGCGGGGCTTTGGCCAGCAGTACTTCACGTTCAGCCAGGGCTTCGCGCACCAGGCGGAATTCGTAATGTTCGAGGTAACGCAGGCCGCCGTGGATCAACTTGCTGCTGGCGGACGAGGTGTGGCTGGCCAGGTCGTCCTTTTCGCAAAGGAATACCGACAAACCGCGACCGGCTGCGTCTGCTGCAATGCCGACGCCATTGATTCCGCCGCCGATAACGGCCACGTCATAGACTTCGGCAAGCGGTGGAGCAGGCAAGGTGGAAGGGTTCATCGGCTGGCCTCGCGAATTTTTCGTCTTGGAATTCGAACATTAATGTTCATTTGCGAAAATGGTAGCTGATAAACGCGGGCACAGCCACCCGACTTCGATTGAAAAAACTCATCGAAGGAGGGAGAAAGGAAAATTTGTGAACATTGAGGCGAGCCAGCCATTGATAAATTGGCTGTTTGGTAGACCGCTATCGGGGGCAAGCCCCCTCCCACATTTACTGTATTCACACCGCCTAAAGGGTGGGCACGGTCAGTGTGGGAGGGGGCTTGCCCCCGATGACGGTGGTACAGGCGCTAAACGACCTCCAGGCGAACCTTATGCTCATTCAGCAACTGCACCAACGCCGGCACCGGCTGCTGATCCGTCACCAAACAATCCACCAAACTGATCGGCCCCAGGCGAATCATGGCATTGCGCCCAAATTTGCTGGAGTCCGCCGCCAGGATCACCTGGCGCGCATTGGCAATGATCGCCTGGGATACCCGCACTTCTTGATAGTCGAAGTCCAGCAGGCTGCCATCTTCATCGATCCCGCTGATGCCCACCAACGCAAAGTCCACCTTGAACTGGTTGATGAAGTCGACACTCGCCTGGCCCACCACACCGCCGTCACGCCGCACATTACCGCCGGTCAGCAGCACGTCGAAGTCGTCCTTGGCGCTGAGCATGGCCGCAACGTTGAGGTTGTTGGTGATGATTTTCAGGTGGCTGTGGTTGAGCAGCGCACGGGCGATGGATTCGGTGGTAGTACCGATATTGATAAACAGCGAGGCATGGTCAGGGATCTGTGCGGCGATGGCTTCGCCGATGCGCTGTTTCTCATCGCGCATCTGGTCGGCACGCATGGCGTACGCGGTGTTTTCAACGCTGGAGTCATAGGCCGCGCCGCCGTGATAGCGGCGCAATAGATTGGCGTCCGCCAGTTGGTTGATATCGCGGCGGATGGTTTGCGGGGTGACGACGAAGAGCTGCGCCATTTCCTCGATACTGACATAGCCGCGTTCGCGGACCAGTTCGAGGATTTGTTGTTGGCGGGGAGGCAGATTCATGAGGCGTCCTTTGGGCTGCCGTACAAAAGTGGCCCATGATGACGCAGGAACCTGCTCCCTGCCAGTTACAACCCGAGGTTGGCTTATTCAGCGCCTTCGTGGGGTTCCCAGTCGCGGGTGCGGCTGACCGCTTTTTGCCAGCCAGCGTAGAGCTGTTCTTTTTCCTTTTCTTCCAGCTGCGGTTCGAATTCGCGCTCGATCACTGCCTTGCCGCGTAGCTCTTCCAGGCTGCCCCAGAAACCACAGGCCAGGCCTGCCAGGTAAGCGGCACCCAATGCGGTGGTTTCGCGCATTTGTGGGCGTTCTACTTGAGTGCCGAGGATATCGGCCTGGAATTGCATCAGGAAGTTGTTGGCCACCGCACCTCCATCTACGCGCAGGGCCTTGAGGCGTTCGCCCGAGTCCTGCTGCATGGCATCGAGTACGTCGCGGGTCTGGTAGGCAATCGACTCCAGGGCTGCGCGAATAATGTGGTCCACGCGTACGCCACGGGTCAGGCCGAACAGTGCGCCACGGGCGTACGGGTCCCAGTAGGGAGCGCCCAGGCCGGTGAAGGCCGGCACGAGGTACACGCCATTGCTGTCCTTGACCTTGCCAGCGAAGTATTCAGTGTCGTGGGCGTCGTTGATGATTTTCAGCTCATCCCGCAACCACTGCACGGTGGAACCACCGTTGAACACCGCGCCTTCCAGGGCGTAGGCCACTTCGCCACGTGGGCCGCAGGCGATGGTGGTGAGCATGCCGTGCTTGGATTTCACCGCTTTGTCGCCGGTGTTCATCAGCAGGAAGCAACCGGTGCCGTAGGTGTTCTTGGCCTGGCCGGCTTCGACGCACATCTGGCCGAACAGCGCGGCTTGTTGGTCACCGGCGATACCGCCGATGGCGATGCCGCTTTTGGTACGGCCGTAGATTTCCGAAGACGACTTAACTTCCGGCAGCATCTCGCGCGGAATGTCGAGAATCTCCAGCATCTTCGCGTCCCACTCCAGGGTGTGGATGTTGAAGAGCATGGTGCGCGAGGCGTTGGTGTAGTCGGTGACGTGGGTCTTGCCGCCGGTAAATTTCCAGATCAGCCAGCTGTCGACGGTGCCAAACAGCAGTTCGCCATTGCGCGCACGTTCGCGGCTGCCTTCGACGTTGTCGAGGATCCACTTGAGCTTGGTGCCGGAGAAGTACGGGTCGGTGACCAGGCCGGTGGTCTCGCTGATGTATTGCTCGTGGCCGTCGCGCTTGAGCTGCTGGCAAATCTCGGTGCTGCGGCGGCATTGCCAGACGATGGCATTGTAGATTGGGCGGCCGGTGACCTTGTCCCACACCACGGTGGTTTCACGCTGGTTGGTGATGCCGATGGCGGCGACCTGGTCGTGGTGCAGGCCGGCCTGGGCCAGGGCTTCGACCATCACGGCGCTCTGGGTGGCGAAGATTTCCATGGGGTCGTGTTCGACCCAGCCAGCCTGAGGGTAATGCTGGGCGAATTCACGCTGGGCGGTGCAGACCACGTTGGCGTCACGATCAAAGATGATCGCCCGGGAACTGGTGGTGCCCTGGTCGAGGGCAATGATGTAGTTCTTATTCTGAATATCGGTCATGTCGAATGCCTTGCAAATAAGAAAATCGGTAATCAGCCTGGGTCGCAAAAGGGCAGGGCGCCCAGGCTGGCGCTATCAGGAAATACGGGTCTTGCCGTTGACAGCCGTGTCAGTTGTTTCTTCAGCTATAGCAGGTGCGGCGCTCGGCAGATGACGGGCAATCAGGCCGCGGTAAGCCGCAGCGCCGAGGCATGCGCCGACGATCGGGCCAAAGATCGGCACCAGGAAATACGGAATATCGCGGCCGCCGGTGAAGGCCATTTCACCCCAGCCCGCGAAAAAGGTCATCAGCTTTGGCCCCAGGTCACGCGCCGGGTTCATCGCAAAGCCGGTCAGCGGGCCCATGGCGCTGCCGATCACCGCGATCAGCAAGCCGATCAGCAGCGGGGCCAGCGGGCCGCGTGGCAGGCCGTTGTTGTCATCGGTGAGGGCCATGATCACGCCCATCAGGATCGCGGTGATGACCATTTCCACCAGGAAGGCCTGGGCGGTACTCAGCAGCGCATGGGGGTAGGTGGAGAACACCGACGCCAATTCCAGGCTGGCCTGGGAGCCGCGGATCATATGATGGGTTTGTTCGTAATCGAAAAACAGGTTGCTGTAGAGGGTGTACACCAAGGCGGCCGAGCAGAAGGCGCCGGCGATCTGGGCGAGGATATAGAAGGGCAGTTTGCGCTTGTCGAAATCGGCAAAGATACACAGCGCGATGCTGACGGCTGGGTTGAGGTGCGCCCCGGAGATGCCGGCCGTGAGGTAGATCCCCATGCTGACACCCACCCCCCAGATGATACTGATCTCCCACAAACCAAAGCTGGCACCCGCAACCTTGAGCGCAGCGACACATCCTGTACCGAAGAAGATCAGAAGCGCAGTCCCCAGGAATTCGGCCATGCATTGGCTCGAAAGTGAAGGCTGTTGAAGAGCAGTAGTCATGGAAAACCTCAGTTGTTGTTCTTGTCTGGCGCACAACCTCAACGGGTTGTTGCGCGATTTTCACCGTGAAAAGGATCCCCATCCTGAGCGCGGCTTGCTGCTCGATTGCTGTAGGTGCATTCCTACAGTATTCGGAAACGAAAAAATATAGACAAGAATCACGGCTGTCAAAGGTCGAAAGTGAACCATCAGTCACTTTCCAATTATTGGTCTGATGAATGATCACGCTTGTCACATTGCACGTGCACCCTAAGAGTGGGCGAAGTAGAGCCTTTTACGCGGGCTTGGCCTAGAATTGGCGCTCTGTTTGCCAAGCCCGGAGAGGCCATGACCCCCGCATTGGATTTGTTGAAAAAAGTTCGCGCCGAACATCGCATTCACAGTTATGAACATGACCCCAAGGCAGCGTCGTATGGGCTGGAGGCCGCGGAGAAATTGAGCCTCGACCCGGCGCGGGTGTTCAAGACGCTGCTGGCCAGCAGCGAGAAAGGTGAATTGCTGGTGGCGGTGGTGCCGGTCGTCGGAAGTCTGGATCTCAAAGCGCTGGCCCACGCGGCGGGCGTCAAGAAAGTCGAGATGGCGGACCCCGCGGCGGCGCAGCGCTCAACCGGTTACTTGCTGGGCGGCATCAGCCCGCTGGGGCAAAAGAAGCGTTTGCGCACGTTTATCGATGAGACGGCACAGCCATTCGCGACGATTTTTGTGAGTGCGGGGAGGAGGGGGTTGGAAGTGGAGTTGCCGGCGACGGTGCTGGCTGAGCATACCCAGGCCAAATTTGCGCCGATTGGCCGGGCTTGAAATCCATTTTCTGAAAGTCGTGGAGATCAAGTGTGGGAGGGGCGGTGCGACGATTCGACTTGCCCCCGATGACGGTGTGTCAGTCTCTAGAGATATTTACTGATCCACCGCTATCGGGGGCAAGCCCCCTCCCACATTTTGACCCGGTTTCTTCAGGTAATCAGTGGGCTGGGCTGTAGCGCCGTACGCCTGAATCCGATTGTGGAATCTGCGCCGCCACACTGCCCGACGCCTGGAACAACACCAAATGCTCAGCCGCCACCCGAATGCCCACATCTGCCCCGACCTGATGGTCGGCATGGCTCGGGAAAATCGACTCCAGCTGCGCACCCGTCGGCAGTTGCAGGCGGTATAGCGTCGATGCACCCAGGAACGTCTTGCCGACAATTCGCGCTTTCAACGCGCTATCCGGCGCGTAGACGATGTCATCCGGACGCAGCAACACATCCACCGCGCCACCGGTCGGCCAGGTGTAGGCGCGATTCCCGCGCAAATCACCCAGTTCAGTGCTGACCGATTCCGGCGAGCTCAATTGGCCACGGATGAAATAGCCCTGGCCGATAAAGCTCGCAACGTATGGCGTCTGCGGTTCGTGATAAAGGTTGTAGGGCGTATCCCACTGCTCAAGGCGACCTTCCTTGAACACGCCGACCTGATCGCTCACCGCGAAGGCTTCTTCCTGGTCATGGGTGACCAGGATCGCACTGGTGCCCCGCGTCTTGAGGATGTCACGCACCTCATGGCTGAGCTTGCGGCGCAGTTCGCCATCGAGGTTGGAGAACGGTTCATCCAGCAGCAATAGCTGTGGCTCCGGCGCCAGGGCACGGGCGAGGGCGACGCGTTGTTGCTGGCCACCGGACAACTCGTGGGGGAAGCGCTTGCCCAGGTTTTTCAGGTTGACCAGCTCCAGCAATTCGGTGACCACGCGGTCTTTTTGCGGGTGCTTGCGAATGCCGAAAGCGATGTTGTCGGCGACGCTCAGGTGCGGAAACAGCGCGTAGTCCTGGAACACCATGCCAATGCGACGTTTCTCCGGAGCCAGTGTGAAACCGGCACTGGAGATCACTTCGCCAGCCAGGCTGATTTCGCCTTCGTGCACCGGCTCAAACCCGGCAATCGCACGTAGGGTCGTGGTCTTGCCGCAACCCGAGGAGCCCAGCAGGCAGCCGATATCGCCGGCATTGAGGTGCAGATTGAGGTTCTGCACCACCCGTTGATCTTGATAGCCGCATGCCAGATTGCGCAGGTTCAGCAGTAATGAATGGCTCATGCGTGGTGGTACGACGGCGGAACGAGAAATTCCAGCAACGCCTTTTGCGCATGCAGGCGGTTTTCGGCCTGGTCCCAGGCAACGGAACGCGGGTCATCCAGCAGGTCGAGGCTGATTTCTTCGCCACGGTGCGCTGGCAGGCAGTGCATGAACAGCACGTCCGGCGCCGCCAGGTCGAGCAGGGCACGGTTCACCTGGTACGGCGCGAACAGGGCCAGGCGCTGGGTGGTCTCGTCTTCCTGGCCCATGGAGGTCCAGACGTCGGTACTCACCAGGTGGGCGCCGGTCACGGCTTCACGTGGGTCACGCACGACGGTCACGCGGTCTCCGGCTTGCGCCAGGAAGCGCGCATCGGGCTCGTAGCCTTTCGGGCAAGCAACGCGCAGTTGGAAGTCGAACTGGATCGCCGCTTCTATATAGCTGTTGCACATGTTGTTGCCATCGCCGATCCACGCCACGGTCTTGCCTTGGATCGAACCACGGTGTTCAAGAAAGGTTTGCATGTCGGCCAGCAATTGGCACGGGTGCAGGTCATCGGACAGACCGTTGATCACCGGCACGCGGGAGTTGGCGGAAAATTCGGTCACGGTGCTGTGGGCAAAGGTACGGATCATCACCGCATCGAGCATGCTCGACATCACGATGGCGCTGTCGGCGACCGGCTCGCCACGGCCCAGTTGGGTGTCGCGCGACGACAGGAAGATGGCCTGGCCACCCAGTTGGATCATGCCGGCTTCAAAGGACACACGGGTGCGGGTCGACGACTTCTCGAAAATCATGCCGAGCACGCGGTTTTTCAAAGGCTCGAACAGTACGCCGCGGTTACGCAGGTCTTTTAGCTCAATGCCTCGACGGATCACGCTGACCAGCTCTTCGGGCGTGC
The DNA here is from genome assembly GCF_004682045.1 of Pseudomonas nabeulensis. Lineage (GTDB taxonomy): Bacteria > Pseudomonadota > Gammaproteobacteria > Pseudomonadales > Pseudomonadaceae > Aquipseudomonas > Aquipseudomonas nabeulensis. Next base: position 55,586 of record NZ_QUZT01000025.1, on the reverse strand, counting down.
AATCCATCAGGGAGAGAAAGTGCCTTGCGCTCATCATTAACTACCTTTTTGCAACAGACCGCAGATACTCAAAGCCTTGTTTATTGTGACAACGGGCGAGACCTGCGGCGAAAGCCGCACGGGGCGACGAAATAGGGGGAGGCGCGATATTGACATTAAATGTCGCGTCTTACCAATAGGGCTACGGTTTTTATGGGTGTTCAAGAAGGGCGCCAGAGCGCTTTTGAAGACGTTTTCCAGACAGCAGCGGGCCATTTGTACACTGGCCTCGTAACCTTTTGCAATGCGCAGGGGCGGGCTTGGGCCAGGGTGTGTCGGTTTCAGCGGGGCGTGGGAGGCTTTTGAAACATTTGCTCATGCTTGGTCATGGCTTGGCCTGATGCAGGCCGATTCACGGGACGAACGTTGCTGGCGCCCCTGTCGGTCGCAGCCCATAGTGGGATCAAAGCCCAATAAAGAGACTGGCCATGACCAAGACTCTCCACCACCGTGCCTGCCATCTGTGTGAAGCCATTTGCGGCCTGACCCTGGAAACCACCCAGGCCAACGACGGTAGCCTGGCAATCACTTCGATCAAGGGCGATGCGCTGGATACGTTCAGCCGCGGGCATATCTGCCCCAAGGCCGTGGCGCTGCAGGACATCCAGAATGACCCGGACCGTTTGCACCAGCCCATGCTGCGGGTGGGCAGTGAGTGGCAGCCGATTGCGTGGGAAGACGCCTTTGCCCTGGTCGCCGAAAAGCTGGCGGGCATTCAAGCCCGCCACGGCCAGAACGCGGTGGCGGTGTATCAGGGCAACCCCAGCGTGCATAACTACGGGTTGATGACCCACAGCAACTACTTTTTGGGCTTGCTCAAGACGCGCAATCGGTTTTCCGCAACCTCGGTGGACCAATTGCCCCATCACCTCACCAGCCACCTGATGTACGGCCATGGCCTCCTGTTGCCGATCCCGGATATCGACCACACCGACTTTATGCTGATCCTCGGCGGTAACCCGCTGGCGTCCAACGGCAGCATCATGACCGTGCCCGACGTGGAGAAGCGCCTCAAGGCGATCCAGGCCCGCGGTGGCAAAGTGGTGGTGGTCGACCCTCGGCGCAGCGAGACGGCGGCGATGGCTGATCAGCATTTGTTCGTACGGCCGGGTGGCGATGCGGCGTTGCTGTTCGGTGTGCTCAACACGTTGTTCAGCGAGAACCTGACCCGCGACACTCATCTGCCGGTTGAAGGCCTTGAGGATGTCCGGCAGGCCATTGCCGGATTTACCGCTGAATCCATGAGCCGCCAGTGTGCGGTGCCTGCCGAGCAGATCCGCCAGTTGGCGCGAGACTTCTCCGCTGCCGACAAGGCCGTGTGCTACGGGCGTATGGGGGTCTCGACCCAGGCATTTGGTACGTTGTGCCATTGGTTGGTGCAATTGATCAATTTGGTCACGGGTAACCTGGACCGTATCGGTGGGGCCTTGTGTACGACGCCGGCCGTGGACTTGGTGGCCGCCACGGGCGGTGGGCATTTCAATCGCTGGCAAAGCCGGGTGTCCGGGCGTCCGGAGTACGGTGGCGAGTTGCCTGTGTCGGCATTGGCCGAGGAAATGCTCACTGAAGGCGAAGGACAAATCCGCGCATTGGTGACGGTGGCGGGTAATCCGGTGTTGTCGACACCGAACGGTCGCCAGTTGGAACAGGCGCTGGATGGCTTGGAGTTCATGGTCAGCGTTGATCTGTATATCAACGAGACGACGCGCTATGCCGACTTGATCCTGCCGTCCACATCGGCCCTGGAAAACGATCACTACGACACGACTTTCAATATGTTCGCCGTGCGTAATGTCACCCGCTTCAATCGGGCGATCTTGCCCAAGCCTCCAGGCGCGCTGCATGACTGGGAAATTTTTGTTGGCCTGGCCAAGGCGTTTGCCGCGCACACCGGTGCTGCGTTGAAGCCGACCATGGCGCCAGCGCAGATGATCGACTTTGGGCTGCGTGCCGGAGTTTATGGCGATGCCTCGCCGCATAAGCTGTCAGTGGCGATGCTGGCGGATCATCCCCATGGCGTTGACCTGGGGCCGCTCAAGGCCAACCTCGCGTCGCGTTTGAAAACGGCCGGTGGCAAGGTGCAGGCCGCCCCGGCGGTGATCCTCGCCGACCTGGCGCGCTTTGCGGCGCAGCCCGTGCCTGAGGGCAACGAATTGCTGTTGATCGGCCGTCGGCATGTGCGCAGCAATAATTCGTGGATGCATAACTATCACCGCTTGGTGAAGGGCAAGCCTCGACACCAATTGCTGATGCATCCCGACGATCTAACGAGTCGGAAGCTAACTGATGGCCAGCGGGTGCGGGTGAGTTCGCGCATCGGCATGATCGAGGTGGAGGTGCTCGCCAGCCTGGACATGATGCCCGGCGTCGTCAGCCTGCCCCACGGCTGGGGGCACGCGCGCCCAGGTGTGCAGATGTCCATCGCCAGTGGTCAACCCGGTGCCAGTGCCAATGATTTGACCGACGAGCGGCAGTTGGATGAGTTATCGGGCAACGCAGCGCTCAATGGCGTACCGGTGCAGGTAGCAGCCGCCTGAGCACTGCGCTGGAATTTTGCGTTACAATGCGCCACCGTGCCGACCTGTGAGTCGCAAAGTTCCAGCCGAGGTGTTCCATGGATATCATCGAAACGATCAAAGAGCAGATTGCCAACAACACCATTCTGCTTTACATGAAGGGCGCACCTAACGCTCCTCAGTGCGGTTTCTCCGCGAAGGCTTCCCAGGCCATCATGGCGTGCGGCGAGAAATTCGCTTACGTGGATATCCTGCAAAACCCTGAAATTCGCGCCAACCTGCCGAAGTACGCCAACTGGCCTACGTTCCCACAGCTGTGGGTAGCCGGTGAGCTGGTCGGCGGCAGTGACATCATCGGTGAGATGGCGGCCGATGGCTCGCTGCAAACGCTGATCAAGGAAGCTGCAGCAAACGCGGCGGCCAAGACCGGCGCTTGATTTGCAGGCAATAAAAAGCCCCGCTTCTCGAAAGAGAGCGGGGCTTTTTTATACCTGCGGGCTGGGGGCTTATTCTTCGCCCATCTGCGATTGCAGGTAGTTTTCCAGGCTGACTTTGTCGATCAGGCCCAGTTGGGTTTCCAGCCAGTCGATATGTTCTTCCTGATCTTCCAGGATGTCTTCCAGCAGTTCACGGCTGCCGAAGTCGCCCTTGGTTTCGCAATGAGCGATGGCGGCCTTGAGGTCGCTGTGGCTCTTTTGCTCGAACTTCAAGTCGCTGCTGATCATTTCCTGAGTGTGCTCGCCGATGTTCAGCTTGCCCAGGTCCTGTACGTTCGGCAGGCCTTCCAGGAACAGGATGCGCTTGATCAGCTTGTCCGCATCTTTCATGGCCTTGATGGATTCTTTGTATTCACGCTTGCCCAGCTTTTCCAGGCCCCAATCGTCGTACATGCGCGCATGCAGGAAGTACTGATTGATCGCGACCAGTTCATTGGCAAGGATTTTATTGAGTTGCTGGATGACTGAGATGTCGCCTTTCATGACTGGGGTCCTGCCCTGTAATCGCTGTGTATAGGGCGGAGTTTGAGCGGCGAAAACCCTAGTGTCAAACCTAAGTTATTGAATAATAAATGAAAATTAATCGGAATAAGAATGTTTGTGTTCCGCGTCTTGGCGCTAACTAATTGAATTGCAGGCATAAAAAAACCGGACACTAAGTCCGGTTCTTTAAAACACGCCCAATTAGGCGTGTGTAAATTCTGCTGTGTAGGGGAGCGCGGCCTGGGCTGTTTGCAGCTGCGTCAGGGTTTCCCGTACGACTTGCTTGGCGAGGCAAGCGCATTTGCCGCACTGGCTGGCAACGCCGGTGGTTTCACGCACTTCCTTGTAGCTGCAGCAACCTTCGTAGATTGCTTCGCGGATTTGTCCGTCGGTGACGCCGGTACAAAGACACACATACATAAGGGAGAACCGTCGCGGGTTTAAGGCTTAAGTGCGATGGATCTTAATGTTAACGAGAATGATTGTCAAAGTAGAATCGTAGGGTATTGGCTGGCATTGCGCCCGCACTGACGAACGGTTTTTTCAGTGTATGATGGTCGGTCTTCACGAAGCGTGACTGCGTCACAGGGCTGTCGCTTATCAGCGGCAGACTTGGATCGGTCCTTTTACTTCAATCGTCACCCTCACATCAGGAGATACCCAATGAGCGTACTCGTCGGCAAACAAGCCCCGGATTTCGACGTACCTGCCGTCCTCGGCAATGGCGAAATCGTAGACAGCTACAAACTGTCTGAAGCCATCAAAGGCAAATACGGCCTGGTGTTCTTCTACCCGCTGGACTTCACCTTCGTCTGCCCTTCGGAGCTGATCGCTCTGGACCATCGTATGGACGATTTCAAGGCGCGCAACGTTGAAGTGGTCGCGGTTTCCATCGACTCCCACTTCACCCACAACGCCTGGCGCAACACCGCCATCAATGATGGCGGCATCGGCAAAGTCAAATACACCATGGCTGCCGACCTGAAGCACGACATCGCCAAGGCCTATGACGTTGAATCCGAAGGCGGCGTGGCTTTCCGTGGCGCATTCCTGATCGACGACAAAGGCGTTGTTCGCTCCCAGATCGTTAACGACCTGCCACTGGGCCGTAACATGGAAGAACTGATCCGCCTGGTCGACGCTCTGCAATTCCACGAAGAGCACGGCGAAGTTTGCCCGGCCAACTGGAAAAAAGGCGACAAAGGCATGAACGCTTCGCCAGAAGGCGTTGCGGCTTACCTGACCGAGAACGCCGGCAAGCTGTAAGCCACGTTCGAGGTACAAAAAAACCGGCCTGAGAGGGCCGGTTTTTTTATGAGCGGGATAGGGTCTGTAGTGAGCGGGCTTGCCCCGCGCTGGGTGGCGAAGCCGCCCCAAACTCAAGCTCCTCGGTCTCTCTGAAGCACCGCGGCGGCCTTATTGGGGCGGCTTTGCCGCCCAGCGCGGGGCAAGCCCGCTCACTACAAAAGCTCGCGATTTCAGTCGTTGAAGTCTTCCCAACCGCCCATGTCTTTCCAGCGATTGACGATGCCGCAGAACAACTCAGCCGTCTTCTCCGTGTCATAGCGCGCCGAGTGGGCCTCACGACCGTCAAAGTCGATACCGGCTGCCTGGCAGGCTTTGGCCAGCACGGTCTGACCGTAAGCCAGGCCCGCGAGGGTGGCAGTGTCGAAGCTGGAGAACGGGTGAAACGGGTTGCGCTTCATGTCCAACCGCGCCACGGCTGCATTCAGGAATCCCAGGTCGAAGCTGCTGTTGTGGCCCACCAGAATCGCACGTTTACAGCCATTGGCTTTCAACGCCTTGCGCACGCCGCGGAAGATATCGGTCAGCGCCGCTTCTTCGCTCACCGCCATGCGCAGTGGGTGATCGAGCTTGATGCCAGTGAATTCCAGGGCGGCTGCTTCGATATTGGCGCCTTCGAACGGTTCGACGCGGAAGAAGTGGGTGTGCTCCGGGAACACAAAACCCTGTTCATCCATGCCGATGGTGGTCGCAGCGATTTCCAACAGCGCGTCGGTAGCGCTATTGAAACCACCGGTTTCTACGTCGATGACAACCGGCAGATAGCCGCGAAACCGCTCGGCCATCGGGTGGCGAGAGCCGCCACCACTGTGCTCGTGTTCGTCGTCGTAATGGTCGTCACTCACTTGCTTTCCTCCAGCAGGCGCCAGCGCAGTGTTTCACCGGCGCGCAGCGGGATAACAGTCAGCTCGCCAAACGGCAGGCTGGCAGGGGCGGTCCAGTCTTCACGGACCAGGGTGATGCGGTCGGTATTCGCCGGCAGGCCGTAGAACCGCGGGCCGTTGAGGCTGGCGAACGCTTCGAGTTTGTCCAGCGCGTTGCGTTGTTCGAACGCTTCGGCGTACAGCTCGATTGCGGCATAGGCGGTGTAGCAACCGGCACAACCGCATGCGGCTTCCTTGGCATGCTGGGCGTGAGGCGCGGAGTCGGTGCCGAGGAAGAACTTCGGATTACCGCTGGTCGCTGCGTCCAGCAAGGCCACCTGATGGGTGTTGCGCTTGAGGATCGGCAGGCAATAAAAGTGCGGCCGAATCCCGCCCACCAGCATGTGGTTGCGGTTGTACAGCAAGTGATGAGCGGTGATGGTCGCACCGACGTTGGCCGAAGCCTCGGTGACGAACTGCACCGCGTCGGCCGTGGTGATGTGTTCGAACACCACCTTGAGGGTCGGGAACAGCTCGACCACACGGCGCATATGCTCGTCGATGAAGATCTTCTCGCGGTCGAACACGTCCACGTCGCCACGGGTGACTTCACCGTGGATCAACAGCGGCATGCCGACTTCAGCCATGGCTTCGATGGCCGGCAGGATCTTGTCGATACTGGTCACGCCGGAATCGGAGTTGGTGGTCGCGCCTGCCGGGTACAGCTTGGCGGCATACACGAAACCGCTGGCCTTGGCCTCGCGAATCTCTTCGGGCTGGGTGCGGTCGGTAAGGTAGAGCACCATCAACGGTTCGAAGCGGCTGCCGGCCGGCCGCGCAGCGAGGATACGCTGGCGATAGGCATCGGCTTGCTCGGCATTACGCACCGGAGGTACCAGGTTAGGCATGATGATGGCGCGGCCAAACGTGCGCGCTACATCGGCCACGGTTTGGGGTAACGCAGCACCATCGCGAAGATGAATATGCCAGTCGTCGGGACGCAGCAGGGTCAGGCGGTCGGACATTGGGGATTCCAGGCGGGTCAATCTGGGGCGAATGCTACCGGAAAAGACTCTTGCAGGCACTCGCTATCAAGTTTTGCAGGATGCATCCGATAGCCTTTTGTATGCCTTTTCGATGTATGACGCTTTGACGTGTTGTAGAAACCAGTGGAGCCGCCCGTGCGCCAGCAATATCTAGCCCTGCTCAGTGTGTTCGCCAGCCTGCCTGCGATGGCCCTCACGTTCCAGACACGTCTGGAGAATATTGAGTGGAAGGTAGAGGGCGATCAGTTCGAGTGCCGCTTGACCCAACCGATCACCGATTTTGGTTCGGGTGAGTTCGTGCGCCGGGCCGGTGAGCAGGCGACGTTTCGCCTGAAAGCCTACAGCGGCGCGCTGGGCGCTGGTTCGGCCACTTTGTTGGCAGCTGCTGCCCCGTGGCAACCTGGGCGAGGTGATATCAACCTCGGCGCCGTGCGTGCCGGCAGTGGCGATGTGCTGTTTAACACTTCTCAAGCCCAGGCCGGACGCTTGTTTACCGGCTTGCTGGAAGGACGCAGCCCCACAGTCCGGCATTACGGGCGCGCAGGTGGCTATTCGGAAATCCGTCTGCTGCCGGTGAAGTTCAACAAGGCCTACAACGACTATCAGCTGTGCACCACCAAGCTGTTGCCGATGAACTACGATCAGGTCAAACAGACCGAGGTGGGGTTTCCCGGTGGCGGTATCGAGCTGGACGCGGCGGCCAAGAAGAAGCTGGATGTGATCCTCGCGTTCATGAAAGCCGACCCCACCGTCAACCATATCGAGTTGAACGGTCACTCGGACAACAGCGGCAATCGCCTGACCAACCGTGACGTCTCGCGCCGCCGTGGCTTGGCGGTGATGGACTATTTCAAGGCCAACGGCATCCAGGAATCCCAGATCACCCTGCGCTTCCACGGCGAGAGCTACCCGCTGGTACCCAATACCAATCCTGCCAATCGGGCCCGGAATCGCCGCGTAAATATTCAGTTGGAACGCGTGGCCGCCCCCGAGAAGCCGGCGCCCCAAGCTGCTGCTCCGAGCAACCCGGCGGCGACCTCATAAGGCGCGACCATCGGTCGCCCGCTCGACATAATCTGTCGCTTTATCTTCATTTGCTGTCGCGCCCCTGTAAATTCACGGTTTTGGTCGGTAGAATCGACGGCTTTCCGTACAACCCCGTGGAGTGATGGCATGGCCGACGTAAACAAGGTCGTTCTCGCGTATTCCGGCGGCCTGGACACTTCGGTGATCCTCAAGTGGCTGCAGGATACTTATAACTGTGAAGTGGTGACCTTCACCGCTGACCTGGGTCAGGGCGAAGAGGTCGAACCTGCACGTGCCAAGGCGCAAGCCATGGGCGTGAAAGAGATCTACATTGACGACCTGCGCGAAGAGTTCGTCCGCGATTTCGTTTTCCCGATGTTTCGCGCCAACACCGTCTACGAAGGCGAGTACTTGCTGGGTACCTCCATCGCACGTCCGCTGATCGCCAAGCGCCTGATCGAAATCGCCAACGAAACCGGCGCTGACGCCATTTCCCATGGCGCTACCGGCAAGGGCAACGACCAGGTGCGTTTCGAGCTGGGCGCCTACGCCCTCAAGCCAGGCGTGAAAGTGATTGCTCCTTGGCGCGAATGGGACCTGCTGTCTCGTGAAAAGCTGATGGATTACGCTGAAAAGCACGCAATCCCGATCGAGCGTCACGGCAAGAAGAAGTCCCCGTACTCGATGGACGCCAACTTGCTGCACATCTCCTATGAAGGCGGCGTGCTGGAAGACACCTGGACCGAACACGAAGAAGACATGTGGAAATGGACCGTCTCCCCGGAGAACGCTCCAGACAAGCCGCAGTACCTGGAACTGACCTACCGCAACGGCGACATCGTCGCGCTGGACGGTGTCGAAATGACCCCGGCCACCGTGTTGGCGACTCTGAACCGTATCGGTGGTGAGCACGGTATCGGCCGCCTCGACATCGTCGAGAACCGTTACGTGGGCATGAAGTCCCGTGGCTGCTACGAAACCCCAGGCGGCACCATCATGCTGCGCGCTCACCGCGCCATCGAGTCCATCACCCTGGACCGTGAAGTGGCTCACCTCAAAGATGAGTTGATGCCCAAGTACGCCAGCCTGATCTACACCGGCTACTGGTGGAGCCCTGAGCGTCTGATGCTGCAACAGATGATCGACGCCTCCCAGGTCCACGTGAATGGCGTTGTGCGCCTGAAGCTGTACAAGGGCAACGTGATCGTTACCGGTCGCAAATCCGATGAATCGCTGTTCGACGCCAATATCGCCACCTTCGAAGAAGATGGCGGCGCCTACAACCAGGCGGACGCAGCAGGCTTCATTAAGTTGAATGCATTGCGCATGCGTATTGCTGCCAACAAAGGCCGCGCGTTGTTCTGAGTGTTTGGCTTGTTGTGAAAAATGGCCCCTTTTTCAAGGGGCCATTTTTTTTGCCGGTTGAATTTAACCAGCCGTGATGTTTATAACGATTAAACGTATCTTGAAAATGTTGAATTAGTAAATCGAATGGGTAGTTGGTTTTTTGGGTGTTGAGTGAGTTTTGTAGGCTGAATGAATTTTTTACACCTGATTGGGAACTAGTCTTACAGAAGATTCACTCATGGAAGTGTGGTTGATGCGTAACTAACGGAAATCTCTGTAGGAAATTGGAGTGTAAAAAAATATGTTAAATGGAACCAAAGCAGCCGAGCTTTTTCAGTCGGCCTGCAGTCCCTTGGTGTCAAGGCAAGGGGCATTTCCTGAAACCCATGTGCGTTACCTTCACTTTTGCCCCCATGTTTCCTGGAGAATTCACACGAAATATGAATGGCTCAGGAAAGGTCTGAAAGGCTCCATAAAACTCGATACATCTGCTCAGGTGTTTTTTTGTAGGGCATTTCCTTTATCTTTGTGGGTTGGGTCTCTGCTTGCTGTTGCTCGGGGGGGAGCGCTATGCCAACTAGGAAACGACTAGGCTATTGTGTTTGCTCTAAATAATTCGAACAGCGAAATTGGACTTTCTCATGAATAAAGTGCTGATCGTGGATGATCATCCCGTCATTCGTCTTGCTGTGCGCATGCTAATGGAGCGTCATGGTTATGAGGTCGTTGCCGAGACCGATAACGGTGTCGATGCGTTGCAACTTGCGCGGGAACATACGCCGGACATTGTCATACTGGATATAGGCATTCCCAAACTCGACGGCCTGGAAGTTATTTGCCGGTTGTCCTCCACCAAACAACCTGCGCCGTTCAAGGTGCTGGTACTGACCTCACAGGCCCCGGGCCATTTTTCCATGCGCTGCATGCAAGCTGGAGCTGCCGGGTATGTCTGCAAGCAGCAAGACCTGACGGAATTGCTGAGTGCTATCAAGGCTGTTCTATCGGGCTACAGCTATTTTCCGAACCAGGCCCTCAACTCCGTACGTTCCACCATGGGCAATGCCAGCGAGGCCGACATGGTGGAGCGCCTATCAGGCCGGGAAATGATGGTGTTGCAGCAGTTGGCCAAAGGGAAGACCAACAAGGAGATCGCCGACGGTATGTTTCTCAGCAACAAGACTGTGAGTACCTACAAGACCCGCCTGCTGCTCAAGCTCAATGCCCGTTCCCTGGTGGACCTGATCGAGTTGGCGCAGCGCAACGGCCTGGTATAGAAGACAGCTCAGCAACCCGCGCCTGCTTTACCGGCAAAAAAAAGCCTCCGTCTGGGAGGCTTCCGGTCGTCGACTGTTCGATCAAAGGTCGAAGTCGTAATCGGCCAGTTGTTTTTGCAAGCGTCGCTCTTCCAGAAGGTTGTCGATAGTGCGGCGTTTGCTCAGATTGGTCTTGGCGACTTCTGCCACAGGGGTTTCCTCTCCCTCGTCATCCGACTCAACGAGGTCATCTTCCACTTCCAGTTGTTCTTTGCCAGTGCTCATAAGGTTCACTCCGGGCTAAGACTGCCGTTGGCGCTCCTTATAACGATAATCCATGATTGGGTAAAAAAGATTTTTTCAATCGAAGGATCGAGAAAGTCAATGATTCCTCAATCGTCAGAGGTCTTGTCCTTGTATTCACACAGGTCTTCGATACGGCAACTGCCGCAACGCGGCTTGCGGGCCTGGCAAACGTAGCGGCCATGCAGGATCAACCAGTGGTGGGAATCGAGCAGGTAGGGTTTGGGTACAAACTTCATCAATTGTTTTTCTACTTCCACCACATTTTTTCCACGGGCAATACCGGTACGGTTGCTTACCCGGAAAATGTGCGTGTCCACCGCCATTGTCAGTTGTCGGAAGGCCGTGTTGAGTACCACGTTAGCCGTCTTGCGGCCCACACCTGGAAGGGCCTCCAACGCTTCACGAGTCTGTGGTACTTCGCTCCCATGCATCTCCACCAATAGGCGGCACGTCTCGATAACGTTCTTGGCCTTGCTGTTATACAGGCCGATGGTCTTGATGTACTCCGACAAACCTTCCACGCCGAGGGCATAGATCGCCTCTGGGGTGTTGGCGACTGGGTACAGTTTTGCCGTAGCCTTGTTGACGCCAACGTCTGTGGACTGGGCCGACAAAATCACCGCAATCAGCAACTCGAACGGCGTGGAGTAGGCCAGTTCGGTTTTCGGTTCTGGATTGTCTTCGTGAAGCCTGCGGAAAATTTCCAGGCGTTTTGCGGCGTTCATCGGGCAGGTGGTTCCTTGCAGGCGGTCAACGGGATTTCTCTGGATGACTCAGGCTCGAATCATTGTGCGCCATCAGCATCCACCAAGCGCTGAGCCTCATCAAGCCTGCGCTGTGCGTTTGCCAGTTGCTGTGGATCAGACTGTTGGTCCTGAGCCTTCTTCAATTCGGCGCGGCGCATCGCCAACTGGATCTTGGCGCGTTTGAGGTCGGCGGGATTGCGTGGCGCTGGGTGGGCTACCGGTGCGCTGTTCAGCTCCAGTGCCGCCAGTGCCTGCTCGGATGCCTCAAATTGTTGTTGCAGCACGATCAATTGCGACTGTTGCTCGAAGGTCGGTGGATGGCCGAATGCCTTCAAGGACTTGTGCAGTTGGGCACGACTCATCGCAACGTTGATTTTGGCTTTTTTGATCGCGGCGTCATGGGCCGCTTGCTGGGTATTCTCAAGCGGTGTTTCCACGGGCGGCGTGCGTTTAGCGCGGGCCAGGCGTTCGGCAAGCTTGTGATCTTCTTCGCGTTGCAAGCGCGCATGGCGTTGTTCAAACCGCCGCCGGGCGCGATCACGCTTGAGGCCGCGTTCGTGCCGCTCGAGATCAGTACTCGCCAGGCCGCCAATGATGGGGATCACAGTTGCCAGCGGGCGCATCTCAATGCAATCGACAGGGCATGGGGCTACGCACAGGTCGCAGCCGGTGCATTCATCGATGATCACGGTATGCATCAGCTTGGCGGCGCCGACTATTGCGTCCACCGGGCAGGCCTGGATGCACTTGGTGCAGCCGATGCACTCGGCTTCGCGGATATAGGCGATTTGCGCCGGCGCTTCACCTCGCCTGGTATCCAGCTCCAATACGGCTACGCGCAGCAGTTGCGCCAGGCCGGAAATCGTCTCCTGACCGCCAGGCGGGCACTTGTTGATCGCTTCGCCTTGGGCAATGCCCTCGGCGTAAGGTTTGCAACCCGGGTGTCCGCATTTGCCACACTGGGTCTGCGGTAACAGCGCATCGATACGTTGAATGAGGTTCATGCTGTGATCATGGGTATGCCGGTTGCACGCACTGAGCGACTGTTGTGGTGAGCGGGCTTGCCCCGCTCACCATGCCACAGACGAGACTACTTGATGCGTTGACCCGGCTTGGCGCCGCTATCAGGGCTGAGCAGGTAGATCTCTTCACCACCAGGGCCAGCCGCCATCACCATGCCCTCGGAGATACCGAACTTCATTTTCCGCGGCTTGAGGTTGGCGATCATCATGGTCAGGCGACCATCGAGCTTGGAGGGGTCCGGGTAAGCGCTCTTGATGCCCGAGAACACGTTGCGTTGCTCATCACCGATGTCCAGGGTCAGGCGCAGCAGCTTGTCGGCACCTTCCACCGCTTCGGCCTTGATGATCAGCGCAACACGCAGGTCCACGGCGGCAAAAGCGTCGAACTCGATTTCCGGGGAAAGCGGGTCCTTGGCCAGTTCACCGTTGCCAGTCGGAGCCGATTCGCCGGTGTCGGTCTGGCTGGCGACCAGGTCTTCTTTCGAAGCGTCGGTCATGGCCTGGACTTTGACCGGGTCGATACGGGTCATCAACGGCTTGAACTCGTTCAACTGATGGTTGGCGAGCAGGGTTGCGTGGTCGTTCCAGGTGAGTGGTGCGACGTTGAGGAACGCTTCGGCGTCGGCGGCCAACAACGGCAGCACTGGCTTGAGGAAGATCACCAACTGGCGGAACAGGTTGACGCCCGTGGCGCAGATCGCCTGGACTTCCGCCTGCTTGCCTTCCTGTTTGTTCAGCGACCATGGCGCCTTGTCGGCGATCCAGGCGTTGGCACGGTCGGCCAGGCCCATGATCTCGCGCATGGCGCGGGCAAAGTCGCGGGCTTCATAGGCATCGGCGATGCTTGGCGCGGCGGCCAGGAACGCATCGGTCAATTCCGGCGCAGCGTTCTCGGCTACCAGCAGGCCGCCGTTACCCTTGTGGATAAACCCGGCACAACGGCTCGCGATGTTAACGACCTTGCCCACCAGGTCCGAGTTGACCTTCTGTACGAAGTCTTCCAGGTTCAGGTCCAGGTCATCTACGCCACGGCCCAGCTTGGATGCGTAGTAGTAGCGCAGGTATTCCGGCGACAGGTGGTCCAGGTAGGTGCGCGCCTTGATAAAGGTGCCACGGGACTTGGACATTTTCTGGCCATTGACCGTCAGGTAGCCGTGCACGTTGATGGCGGTCGGCTTGCGATAGCCCGAGCCTTCAAGCATCGCCGGCCAGAACAGGGCGTGGAAGTTGACGATGTCCTTGCCGATGAAGTGATACAGCTCGGCGGTGGAGTCTTTATTCCAGAACGTGTCGAAGTCCAGATCTGGCGTGCGATCGCACAGGTTCTTGAAGCTGGCCATGTAGCCGATTGGCGCATCCAGCCACACATAAAAGTATTTGCCAGGCTCGCCCGGGATCTCGAAGCCAAAGTACGGCGCATCGCGGGAGATGTCCCACTGTTGCAGACCGCTGTCGAGCCATTCGGCGAGCTTGTTGGCCACGGCGTCCTGCAGGGTGCCGCTGCGGGTCCAGGTTTGCAGCATTTGCTGGAAATCCGGGAGCTTGAAGAAGAAGTGCTGGGAATCCTTGAGTACCGGGGTGGCACCGGAGATCGCCGACTTCGGATCCTTCAATTCAGTCGGCGCGTAGGTTGCGCCGCATTTCTCGCAGTTGTCGCCGTATTGGTCTTCGGTACCGCATTTCGGGCAGGTGCCCTTGATGAAGCGGTCGGCCAGGAACATTTTCTTTTCCGGGTCGAAATACTGGGTCACCGAGCGCTGGTCGATATGCCCGGCGTCCTTCAACCGCAGGTAGATCTGGCTCGACAGCTCGCGGTTTTCTTCGGAGTGGGTCGAGTGGAAGTTATCGAAATCCACCAGGAACTCGGCAAAGTCGGCGCTGTGTTCAGCCTGCACGTTGGCGATCAGTTGTTCCGGGGTGATGCCTTCCTTTTCGGCGCGCAACATGATGGCCGAACCGTGGGCGTCGTCCGCGCAGACATAAATGCATTGATTGCCGCGATGCTTCTGGAAGCGCACCCACATATCGGTCTGGATGTACTCGAGCATATGGCCAAGATGGATGGAACCATTGGCATAGGGCAGGGCGCTGGTGACGAGGATCTTGCGTGGCTCGGACATGGGGCTCGGCTACTTGATGAAACGGAGGTCGGCCACTATAAAGCGCCGGGAAATATATTTCACCCCGTGGCGTTGTTTCCGCGTGTTCAAAGCATGCCGCTGGGCGCCTGGAACGGTTAGGATAGCCGCCTGTTTCAGTCAGTCTTTTTTCGGGAGTAGCCCATGAGCGCCGTCAATCGCGCAGCGGTGGAAGCCGTTCTTCGCCAGTACACCGACCCCTATTTGAACCAGGACCCGGTCAGCGCCGGTTGCGTACGTGCCATCGACATCCAGGGCGACCAGGTCTCGGTCCAGCTGGAGCTCGGCTATGCCGCCGGCCTGTTCAAGAGCGGTTGGGCACAGATGCTGCAAATGGCCATTGAAGGCCTGGACGGTGTTCGCGCGGCCAAGGTCGACATCCAGTGCGTGATTGCGCCGCACAAGGCTCAAGCACAGATTCCTGGCTTGGCCAACGTCAAGAACGTGGTCGCCGTGGCTTCGGGCAAAGGTGGCGTGGGTAAATCCACGACCGCCGCCAACCTGGCACTGGCACTGGCACGTGAAGGCGCGCGCGTCGGCATTCTGGACGCCGATATCTACGGCCCCAGCCAAGGCGTGATGTTCGGCATCGCCGAGGGCACGCGACCGAAGGTCAAGGATCAGAAATGGTTTGTACCTATCGAGTCCCTGGGCGTGGAAGTCATGTCCATGGCCTTTCTTACCGATGACAACACGCCGATGGTCTGGCGCGGGCCGATGGTTTCCGGTGCGTTGCTGCAACTGGTCACCCAGACCGCCTGGGGCGACCTGGACTATCTGGTGATCGACATGCCTCCAGGCACCGGTGATATCCAATTGACCTTGGCGCAGAAGGTCCCGGTGGCCGGCTCGGTGATCGTCACCACGCCCCAGGACCTGGCGCTGCTCGACGCGAAAAAAGGCGTGGAGATGTTCCGCAAGGTCAATATCCCGGTGCTGGGCGTGGTAGAGAACATGGCCGTGCACATCTGTTCCAACTGCGGTCACGCTGAGCACCTGTTCGGTGAAGGCGGCGGTGAGAAGCTTGCGACCCAATACGGTGTCGAACTGCTGGCCTCGCTGCCGCTGTCGATGTTGATCCGTGAGCAGGCCGACGGCGGTAAGCCTACGGCGGTCGCCGAGCCGGACAGCCAGATCGCCATGATCTACCAGGAGCTTGCCCGTCATGTGGGCGCGCGAATTGTGCTGCAGGAAGCCGCGGCGCCGGCCATGCCGACGATTACCGTCAGCGACGACTGAGTGAGAACGGGTGCTTTTTACGCTTTTACGCAATGGCTGGTGTAAGCATTCGCTTACTTTTCCGTAAGCGAATGGTTTTTTCAGTCGGCATGAGCGACTCGAAACAGCGCAAGATTTTTCTATCTGTTTGATATTAAACAAATATTTATCGTTGCGTAGACGGCTTTGCCTATCGGTCACCGAGTCGCATCCCGTTGAACTTCTTTTGGAACTCTCTAAGATCAGCCCTGTGTCCACGGATTGGCACAGCCATCAAGGAACGATGGTTTGAAGGAACGTCGCAGGATGCGATTCATCAGGATGATGAAAAGGAATACAGGGACTAGGGAAAAAATGTGGGCGGGTCATACCGCCCCTTTTTTTGCCTGTAGAAAAGTAAACGCTACCCTCAAAACGCAAAAAAGGCCCCGAAGGGCCTTTTCTGTCACAGCAAACCGATCAGCGTTCCAGCTCAGCGATCTTGCCCGGTTTGCCATCCCATTCAGCTGCGTCAGGCAGCGAATCTTTTTTCTCGGTGATATTGGGCCAGATTTCAGCCAGCTCGACGTTCAGCTGGATGAACTGTTCCATACCTGCCGGGACTTCGTCCTCGGAGAAAATTGCGACGGCCGGGCATTCCGGCTCACACAGGGCGCAATCGATGCACTCATCCGGGTGGATTACCAGGAAATTCGGGCCTTCGTAGAAGCAGTCCACCGGACATACTTCCACGCAGTCGGTGTACTTGCACTTGATGCAGTTGTCGGTGACGACGAAGGTCATTTCTAATTCTCTCCTCAGGCGGCGGCAGCGAAACCCTTTGTGGCAGGGCTCGCGAGGTTCGGGAGCGATAGTCTGCAGGCCAGGCTAAAAGCCCGCAGCATCCCAAACCGCGCGAGAGTCTACCAGCTTGCAAGCGTCAGCGTTATATCCGAACCTTCAGTGCATATAACATTTCGAGCGCTTTGCGCGGCGTCAAGTCGTCCAAGTCAAGCTTAGCCAACTCTTCCAGCACTGGATGAGGCAGGCTGGCGAACATATCGCTCTGGTGTGGCGCAGCGGGTTTGCTCGAGGCTTTAGCCGGGCTGGCCACCACGGTTTCATGGGGCAAAGCGGTGGTTTCCAGGCGGCTGAGGTGTTCGCGGGCGCGGGTGATAACTTCATTTGGCACGCCGGCCAACTGGGCAACGGCCAGGCCGTAGCTCTGGCTGGCCGGTCCAGGCAGCACGTGGTGCAGGAACACGATGCGCTCGTTGTGCTCGGTGGCATTGAGATGCACATTCGCCACCAGCGGTTCGCTTTCCGGCAACACGGTCAGTTCGAAGTAGTGGGTGGCAAACAGCGTATACGCCCGCAGATGCGCCAAACGTTCGGCCGCTGCCCAGGCCAGGGACAAACCGTCGAAAGTACTGGTGCCGCGACCCACTTCGTCCATCAGCACCAGGCTGCGTTCGGTGGCGTTGTGCAGGATGTTGGCGGTTTCGCTCATTTCCACCATAAAGGTCGAACGACCACCGGCCAGGTCATCACTGGAACCGATACGGGTGAAAATGCGGTCCACTAGCGACAACTCACAACTGGCCGCCGGCACGAAGCTGCCGATATGCGCCAGCAGCACGATCAATGCGGTCTGACGCATGTAGGTGGATTTACCGCCCATGTTCGGACCAGTAATCACCAGCATGCGAGTGTCGTCATCCAGCGACAGGTCGTTGGCGACGAACGGCGTGGTCAGCACTTGCTCCACCACTGGGTGACGCCCTTGCACGATGCGCATGCACGGCTCGCTCACAAAGCGCGGGCAGTTCAGATCTAGGTTCAGTGCACGTTCGGCAAGGTTGCTCAGCACATCCAATTCGGCCAGAGCGGCAGCAGTGTCCTGCAGCGGCGCCAGTTGGCTGATCAAGTCCTCAAGCAAGGCCTCATACAACATCTTTTCACGAGCCAGGGCACGGCTCTTGGCCGACAGTGCCTTGTCTTCGAACTCTTTGAGCTCCGGCGTGATAAAGCGCTCGGCGCCCTTGAGGGTCTGCCGACGTTGATAATCGATCGGTGCCGATTCGGCCTGCTTGCTTGGCAACTCGATAAAGTAGCCATGCACGCGGTTGTAGCCGACTTTCAGGTTGGCCAGGCCAGTACGGGCTTTTTCGCGGGCTTCCAGGTCGATCAGGAACTGCCCGGCGTTTTCGCTCAGGGCTTGCAGTTCGTCCAGCTCGCTGTCGTAACCGGTCTTCAGCACGCCGCCATCACGGATGATCGCCGGCGGGTTGTCGATGATGGCTTTTTCCAGCAACGCCGCCAGTTCAGGATAGGTGCTGGCGATCACGGCGAGTTGTTGCAAGTGCGGCGTGTCCAGTTCGGTCATCGCTGCTTGCAACTGAGGCAGGGCACCGAGAGCATCACGCAGGCGCGCCAAGTCACGGGGCCGCGCATTACGCAGGCCGATCCGCGCCAGGATGCGCTCGATATCGCCGATTTCCTTCAACTGCGGTTGCAGTTTCTCGAAGCGATAACCGTCCAGCAGACAGGTAATAGACGACTGACGCGCTTGCAGCACGTTCAGATCCCGCAACGGGCGGTTCAGCCAGCGCGTCAGCAAACGGCTGCCCATGGCGGTCTGGCAACGGTCGACCACCGATTGCAGGGTGTTGTCGCGCCCGCCCGCCAGGTTGGTGTCCAATTCCAGGTTGCGCCGGCTGGCGCCATCAAGCACCACGGTATCGTCCAGGCGCTCGTGACGCAGGCTGCGCAAATGCGGCAGGGCAGTGCGCTGTGTTTCCTTCGCGTAGCTGAGCAGGCAACCGGCGGCGCCGATAGCCAGGGTCAGGGTTTCGCAGCCGAAGCCTTTAAGGTCCTGCACGGAGAATTGCTGGCACAGGCTTTTCAGCGCCGAGTCACGCTCGAAATCCCACGGCGCACGGCGCTTGGTCCCACGGCGTTTTTCTGCCGGCAGGTCCTTGGGCCAGTCATCCGGAATCAACAATTCCACCGGATTGATGCGCTCAAGCTCCGCCAGCAGGTTCTCCCAGCCCTTGATCTCCAGCACGCTGAAATTGCCGCTGGTGATATCCAGCACCGACAGCCCAAACAGGCGCTCATCGCCCAGCACAGCGGCGATGAGGTTATCGCGGCGCTCATCCAGCAGCGCTTCATCACTCACCGTCCCCGGCGTAATGATGCGCACCACCTGACGTTCCACCGGCCCTTTGCTCGTAGCCGGGTCGCCGATCTGCTCACAGATCACCACCGACTCGCCCAGCTTCACCAGCTTGACCAGGTAACCTTCCAATGAGTGATAAGGAATCCCACACATCGGAATCGACTGCCCCGCCGACTGCCCGCGCGCGGTCAAGGTGATGTCCAGCAACTTGGCGGCCTTCTTCGCGTCTTCGTAGAAGATCTCGTAGAAGTCGCCCATGCGATAGAACATCAACTGATCAGGGTGCTGGTTTTTCAGGCGCCAGTACTGCTGCATCATCGGGGTGTGGGAGGACAGATCGGAAGTGTTCTTACTCATCAGATAGTTAGCAAATTCGTTGAAAGGAGTGGGGCAAAGGTGGGGCATTCGGCCCGGCGATTTTGCGATGGCGGCAAGGTTAACACGCGAGGTCGGGGGGAAACATTGACCCAATAAAAAGCCCGACGTTGGGCCGGGCTTCAATAAGTAGTTTGAATACAATCAGGTTCGTTTTGCCTCAGCCTTCATCATCACGAGGTTCTGTTGCTTGGTTGCCTCGGTGAGTACTTCGCTGTAAACACGCTTTTTCTGATCGGATTTTGCGTCACGAATAAAGTCGGCAAAAGAGCTTTTCACCCCTTTGGACAAGCCAAGCTTGATCGAAATCATCAATGCGCTCCTGATAGTGGCCCGAGTTTGGTTTCTAGATCGGCCCGCGTGTGCTGCTCGGGGATATGGTAGTCAATCTTATCGACACCAGCTTTGTACAGTCGTCCGGAATTGTCGATGTGCTTGATGAGCAAGTCCACGTGAACATCGCTCCCGTACTCTAGCTTAAGGGCGTTCACTACGTCACGCGCAGCGAAATACTGCTCGATGAAATGCTCCCTACGAATTCTCCTGCCCTCAGCTTCCTCACGTGCCTGCACAAAATCCCAAGCAAGCATCGGATTTTGATAGACATACAAAATTTGTACGAACCTTCCTTTTTTCAATGAGCGCTCAACATTTCTTCTGGCGACCTTAAGGTTCGAAAGCGTGCCATCGAGAAGAAAGGACTGCCGCTGGTCCAAGGCGTGGTCAATTATCTTTTCAACCAGAATCGATACGCCGCTTTGGAATAGCCACGAATTTGCTCCCTGGTAAGCGGCAAACTCATTGCGGAGTTCATCAGGATCGATTCTTAGAATGGGCGTGTCAGCGAATAGGCTCACAAGAGCTATGGAAGCCTCTGTTTTCCCAGCACCAGGCGATCCAGCCATGAAGACGGATACTGGTGACTCCTCTGATGGATAGATGCTGGTGTCTGTCAGGCGCCTGGCAATTGACTTTTTATTTGAGCGAGCAAAGCGTAGAGCATCTTCTGCAATCTCAATCTCTACCGGAGTCATTCTGCCAGTCTTGGGAAATGCGGCCTGTTTCATCAAACATCCCCATCTATTGCTGTGGTGTTAGGCAGGCTATCACGAGGTTACAGCCTCTTTGCTGGCCGAAACTTCACCTAATACAATCTGACTTGCGCATAAATATGCAATTTAGCATTTGCCAACCCCCCAAACCCCCGTCACTATCCGCGCTATGCAAAAACGCAACGTTTCTATCGTCATACGTGAGCTGCTCGACCGCGACCGGATCTCCCCCACGGAGCTGCACCGGCGGACTGGCGTGCCTCAATCCACACTGTCCCGGATCCTCAGCGGCAAGATCGTTGATCCGTCGGACAAGCATATCTCCCGCATCGCCGAGTATTTTCGCGTGAGCACCGACCAGCTACGCGGGCGCGTGGCGCTGGGTGTTTCGCGCGAAGACGCACGTGACCCGATGCATTCGGAACTCAAGGACATAAGCCTGTGGGACGACGACACCCCCGTGAATGATGACGAGGTGTCGATCCCCTTTCTGCGCGAGGTTGAATTGGCTGCTGGATCAGGAAGATTCGTCATCGAGGAAAGCGAGAAAGCCAGCCTGCGGTTCGGCAAGCGCAGCCTGCGGCATAACGGTGTGCAGTTTGACCAGGCCAAGTGCGTGACGGTGCGCGGCAACAGTATGTTGCCGGTGCTGCGGGACGGCGCGACGGTCGGGGTGAATGCGGGCAAGAGTGGGATTGGCGATATCGTGGATGGCGACTTGTACGCCATCAATCACAACGGCCAACTGCGGGTAAAACAGCTCTATCGCCTGCCTTCCGGGATTCGCCTGCGCAGTTTCAACCGCGATGAGCACCCGGACGAGGACTACAGCTTCCAGGAGATCCAGGATGAACAGATCAGCATCCTCGGTCATGTGTTCTGGTGGGGCATGTACGCCCGTTAACTTCATTACGTAAGACAAAGCCCGCCGTTGCGCGGGCTTTTTTTCGCCTGTCAAAAACTGCCAATCCCCTTGCCTGCAAGGCTCTAAATGCACTGATGCATTTGTCTGGTGAAAATAAATGCATTTATGCATTGACTGTATATCCATACATACCTATTCTCCATCTCAAGCCAGCCAACAAGGCCTGGTGGAGGTGGCAAGGATGCTGCCAAGGAAGACAAGGACGGCACGCAACATCGGCAAGGACGCCATCAGAGCGATGGCAAGGACGCCAGGCAACACCGGCAAGGATGCCGACGCTCTTTAGTTTTACGGCAACACAAAAACAGGCAGCGATGAACCGGCCTCAACGGTTCAGAGGGTTGGCAACTGACCCGGGTGTGCAGCGTAAAGCACCAGAAGCAGTTATCCGGCAGACAGGGATCGTGGTCGGAAAAACATCGAGGAAAGATCCGTACCGCGCCAGTTGCGCCGAAAGATTGAGGACATCATTACTGAAAAGCCCGGGCAGCCGGGCTTTTTGGAATGCCTACCTACACACGGAAGTAGTTAAAACCCGGCACGTTGCCGGCATTGCTCAGCCAGGAGGCGTGACATGACAAACGAGCAGCAAGCGTTAGCGGAAATGCCTATCTGGCTGGTGATCGTACTGGCCTTGATCGGCGGGGTCAGTGGTGAAATGTGGCGCGCCGACAAGGAGGGCGCCCGCGGTTGGTCGCTGGTGCGGCGCCTGGCCCTGCGGTCTGGGGCGTGCATGGTCTGCGGGGTTTCGGCATTGATGCTGTGCTACGCCGCCGGCATGTCGATCTGGACCGCCGGCGCCATTGGTTGCCTCACCGCCATGGCCGGTGCGGATGTCGCCATTGGCCTTTATGAACGTTGGGCGGCCAAGCGCATCGGGGTCAATGAGCCGGATCAGCAGTAGCCAATGCAGGGGTTCGCTCAAGAGCCGGTTTCAAGGCGCTTCCTGGATGGCTCAATAAAAGGACTTAGGTGATGTTGGACGAATTTCGATGTGGCAAGTGCAATCGGCTTCTCGCTCGAACGGGTGGGTTCACCGAGCTCCAGGTGAAGTGTTCCCGGTGCGGAACGTTAAATCATGTGAAGGCCGCGAGCCTCGACGTATCGCCGTTGAGCGACATGAGCGCGCAATCCTGCGCGACCATTTATCCAACTCAAAGGGTCTGACATGACAATCGAACTTGCTCCTACTTACGTGTATCCCGACCAACCTGGCGTCTCTAGCGAGTTTTCGCTGAACGCAGACTGGGATCTAGAATTTATCAACCTACCCTCGGCCCAGGCCGAGGTTGAATTTATCGGCGGGGCAGCACGGAACATGCTGCTCAATGGCGAAGCGCTTTGTGAAGCTGCGGCGGTTGGCGACAGCATTGCGGTAATGATCGAAGCGTTCAAAGGCCTCAGCGTCAAGGACGAAATGAGCGTACTCCAGCAACTCAAAGTCCACTGCGAAGCGGCGGTGACATTGCTGCAAACCTATGCGAGTTATCACGGTGCGCCCTACTACCTGGGTAACGGCCGAGGTGCTTACATTGAACCCGCGTGGGGCAGCCTGCTTTATTCGGGCCCTATTACCTATGAAAAGCCATTTCGAACCCATGCGATCGATTTTTACGGCACACCTCTGATGCCGTTGGCTGCCATCGGTTATTGGATTTTTGGTGGCGGCCAACAGCGCAACGTGCATGTAAGCTCATTGAACCTACAGATGCTTGCCCGTGATTTTCAGCCAATCGCCTCGCTGCTCAACGATGCCGGTAACGTCGGGCATTTTGAAATCAATGCCCCCTTCAGCTACAACGTTTTCGACAAGGCACCCATCGATGTACCGGCGGCGGGCATGTTGGGCCGAGTGTCCGGCAACGTTAAAGGGGTGCTTGATATCCAGCCTGATGGCACTTATACGTTTAGCGGAAGCTACTCGTTGAATAGTGACTTCTACGATGCTGACAAAAGCAATCGCACCTGGGCGCAGGAAGCACTCACCACGTTTCTGAAGGGGCTCGGTGAGGCGTTCGGGCATACGGATTACTACATTAATATCCTGGGTGAGCAAGCCGTCCAGTTCTCAGGGACAAGGTAAGGATTTCGGTGAAAAAGGTTTTTGGATTTCTCGTGTTGCTTGGGGGCAGCGCCGTTCTGGGTGGCTGCGAAAACGAACAACCGCATCAGAACTGCTCGGGAAAGGGAGAGGCTTTTTTCACCGAATCTTTGGATGCGTATTTTGTTGAACATCCGCAAGCGAACGGTGGGGGGCATTACGCACTCCAGTCGGGTGCTCGTTACGACGAGATCAATGATTGGTGGATCGTGCCGTTTGACTTTGGTAACAAGCAAGCTCAAGCGTTATTGAGCTGCGACGGCCACCTGGAAATAAGCCTGCGGTAAAGCGTTCAATCGATACCCCATCAAGCCGCTGAGTTTTTTACGTAATCCCTAACCAGGCCCCGCTCGCATGCGGGGCTTTTTTATGGCGTCAGGTGCAGGAGGCAAATTCCGATGCTGGTTAAACAACTTCAGGCCGTTATGCCAAGCGCTGGTTATCGAGCGGCAATTTTCATCGAGGTACTGAATGTTGCAATGGCGCTCTATCGAATCAATACGCCAAAGCGCATAGCGGCTTTTCTCGCTCAAATCGGCCACGAATCCGCAGAACTGCGCTACGTGCGCGAGTTGGGCGATGACCAATCCCTCAGTCAATACGATACGGGCCTGTTGGCCGCTCGCTTAGGCAATACTCCCGAGGAGGACGGCGATGGACAAAGGTATCGGGGCAGAGGGTTGATCCAGATTACGGGTCGTCGCAATTACTTAGCCTGTAGCCAGGCGTTGTTTGGCGATGATCGCTTGTTACGAGAGCCGGAGTTACTTGAACAAGCGCGCTGGGCGGCTGACTCCGCCGCCTGGTTCTGGCAGAGCAATGGTTTGAATGAGCTGGCTGACAAGGATGAGTTCATGACCATCACCCGGCGTATCAACGGTGGGCTTAATGGCCTGGAGGAGCGTTTGCGGCTGTGGGCGCGGGCGAAGGCAGTACTATGCGTTTCCTAGCGCGCTGGCGACTGATCTGCGTTGGTCTGCTGATCGCATTTACCTGGCAAGTGCAGGCGTGGCGGTACGGGGCGCAGATCGAGGGCGAGTCGGCTGCACAGGCACAGGCTGCGTTGCACCAACAGCAGGCGGAACACCACAAACGCCAGGCGCTGGAGCAACAACTCAGCGCCAGCGACCAACAACATGCCAGGGAGTTGAACGATGCCCAACGTCTGCAAGCTGCTCTGCGCGAGCGCCTGGCCACTGCTGATGTGCGGTTGTCAGTCCTTCTCGACGCTGCCGACGGCTGCTCAGTGCCAGCCTCCACCCCCGGCAGCATGGTTCATGCAGCCCCGCGAGCCCGACTTGACCCGGCGCATGCTCAACGAATTATCGGCATCACCGACGACGGCGACAACGCAGTGATTGCCCTGCGTGCTTGCCAGGCGTATGTGCGTGCCATCGCCCGTTAGTATCTTGATCCAGTCTGTCGCTTGCTTGTCCGATTTGCTCCTGTAGGGTAGGCAAACCCCCCGCGTACTTCTGGAGACGACCGTGAAGGAAATCACTCAACTGGCTGCCGAATTGGGTCGCCGTCTACAGGTGCTCAATGCCCATGTCACTACGGCCGAGTCCTGTACCGGCGGCGGTATCGCAGAGGCCATCACGCGAATCCCGGGGAGTTCTGCCTGGTTCGAGGCGGGCTACGTCACCTATTCCAATCGACAGAAGACCAGGCAGTTGAATGTGCCGGAAACCTTGTTTCCGAAAGTTGGGGCCGTCAGCCAGGAAGTGGTGGAGGCGATGGTGCGTGGCGCCCAGGACAAAAGCCTGGCGCGGTTTGCCGTGGCGGTCAGCGGAGTGGCCGGGCCGGATGGTGGTTCGCCGGACAAGCCGGTGGGCACTGTATGGCTCGCGTTTGGTGTTGGCGACGAAGTGACGGCCGAGCTCCAGCACTTCCCCGGCACTCGCGATGAGGTCCGCCGACAAACGGTAAAGGCCGCGCTAGAGGGCTTGTTGCGACGAGCTGCAGCAGAAATAGAAAATCAGGGGTAGGCGATTCCGGATCTTTGTGGAACAATACTGTCTACTTATACAGGTGTTGGCCGTCAGGCCTTATTGATTACGTGAGGACTTTAATGGACGACAACAAGAAGAAAGCCTTGGCTGCGGCCCTGGGTCAGATCGAACGTCAATTCGGCAAGGGTGCCGTAATGCGTATGGGCGATCACGACCGTCAGGCGATCCCGGCTATTTCCACTGGCTCTCTGGGCCTGGACATCGCCCTCGGCATTGGCGGCCTGCCAAAAGGCCGTATCGTTGAAATCTACGGTCCGGAATCTTCCGGTAAAACCACCCTGACCCTGTCGGTGATCGCCCAGGCGCAGAAAATGGGCGCGACCTGCGCGTTCGTCGATGCCGAGCACGCCCTGGACCCTGAATACGCCGGCAAGCTGGGCGTCAACGTCGACGACCTGCTGGTTTCCCAGCCGGACACCGGTGAGCAAGCCCTGGAAATCACCGACATGCTGGTGCGCTCCAACGCTATCGACGTGATCGTGGTCGACTCCGTGGCTGCCCTGGTACCGAAAGCTGAAATCGAAGGCGAAATGGGTGACATGCACGTGGGCCTGCAGGCTCGTCTGATGTCCCAAGCGCTGCGTAAAATCACCGGTAACATCAAGAATGCCAACTGCCTGGTTATTTTCATCAACCAGATCCGTATGAAAATCGGCGTGATGTTCGGCAGCCCGGAAACCACCACCGGCGGTAACGCGCTGAAGTTCTACGCTTCGGTCCGTCTGGATATCCGTCGTACTGGTGCGGTGAAAGAAGGTGACGAGGTTGTCGGTAGCGAAACCCGCGTTAAAGTCGTGAAGAACAAAGTGGCCCCGCCTTTCCGTCAGGCGGAGTTCCAGATTCTCTACGGCAAGGGTATCTACCTGAACGGCGAGATGATTGACCTGGGCGTACTGCACGGCTTCGTCGAGAAGTCCGGCGCCTGGTATGCCTACAACGGCAGCAAGATCGGTCAGGGCAAAGCCAACTCGGCCAAGTTCCTGGCAGAAAACCCGGATATCGCCGCCACGCTTGAGAAGCAGATTCGCGACAAGCTGTTGAGCGCAGCGCCTGATGTTAAGGCTGCTGCCAACCGTGAGCAGGTTGAAGAAGTCGAAGAAGCTGATTCTGATATCTGATTTCAACGATGACAGTTGTACTGGATACACTCGTCGCCGTTCGGCGCACTGCAATGGACCTGCTCGCTCGCCGCGAGCATGGTCGAGTCGAGCTGACGCGTAAGCTGCGTCAGCGCGGCGCAGAACCCGAGATGATCGAAACCGCCCTTGACCGTTTGACGGAAGAAGGGTTGTTGTCGGAATCCCGTTACCTCGAAAGCTTTGTCTCCTATCGAGCCCGCTCTGGCTACGGCCCGGCGCGGATTCGCGAAGAATTGAGCCAGCGCGGCCTTCAACGTGCTGATATTGATCTGGCCCTGCGTGAAAGCGGAATCAGTTGGCAGTCGCAGTTGGAAGACACCTGGCGCCGCAAGTTCTCTGGTCATCTGCCGATTGATGCCAAAGAGCGCGCGAAACAGGGACGCTTTCTGAGTTATCGCGGTTTTTCGATGGAGATGATCAGCCGCCTACTGAGCGGCCGGGATATGGACGATTGAACATCGGAGATTGTGCTGTTGTAGTGAGCGGGCTTGTCCCGCGCTGGGTGGCGAAGCCGCCCCAAAACCAGACTCCACGTTATACCTGATACTCCGCGGCGGCCTTATTGGGGCGGCTTCGCCACCCAGCGCGGGACAAGCCCGCTCACTACAAAAAGCCCCGCCTGCATTACTGCAGGCGGGGCTTTTTTATTTGCGAAAAAACTAAAAAATTACGCCGGCTCCGGCGTCACCCGCTGCTGCGCCTTCCCCTGAGCCTGCACCCAGTTCTCCGGCAAGTTGATGTAATCCACCAACTCCCGCAGTCGGCCCTGGTCACGACCATTGAAGTTGAACACCAACCGCGTCAAATGGCTGAACTCCGGCCCATCATGCTCCTCACCCGTATACGTAAGCTGCTGGAACTCCCCGCTTAACCGCAAGCTCGCAAACTCACTCTGCAAATGGGCCAGTGCCCGATCGCTGAGCGGGTGATGCATGCGCACCACAAACTCACGTTTCAACCAACGGGTGGAATGGAAGTTGGCATAAAACCGATTGATCTCTTCCACTGCCTCTTCTGCGCTGTAGACCAAGCGCACCAGCTTGAGGTCGGTGGGCAGGATATAGCGATTGGCCTCCAGCTGGCTGCGGATAAAATCCAGGGCGCCTTGCCAGAACCCGCCGCCCGGTGCATCCAGCAGTACCACCGGAACCAGTGGGCTCTTGCCGGTCTGGATCAGGGTCAATACCTCAAGCGCTTCATCCAGCGTGCCGAAACCGCCCGGGCACAGCACCAGTGCATCGGCTTCCTTGACGAAGAACAGTTTGCGGGTGAAGAAAAAGTGGAAAGACAGCAGGTTCTCAGTACCGTCGATGGTCGGGTTGGCATGCTGCTCGAACGGCAGGGTGATATTGAACCCCAGGCTATGTTCCAGGCCAGCGCCTTCATGAGCTGCCGCCATGATCCCGCCGCCGCCGCCGGTGATCACCATCATGTCCGATTGCGCGAGTACCGCGCCCACTTCTCGGGCCAACGCGTACAGCGGGCTTTCGACCGGCGTACGGGCCGAGCCGAACACCGTGACTTTGCGGCGCCCTTTGAATTGTTCGAGTACACGGAAAGCGTTATCCAACTCGCGGATTGCTTGCAGGGTGATCTTGGCATTCCAGCGGCTGCGGTCGTCCTTCGCCATGCGCAGCACAGTCAGGATCATGTCGCGATACAAAGGGATATTCGGGCTGTTGGGAGCGATCAGTTGGAGTTGTGTTTCGACCTGCTGCGTGAGGTCGGCCCCGTTTTCTTCAAAAAGCTGGAGCAGGCGGTCATTCGGTTCGTAAGGCATTCAACGTCTCCTTCTTACAGGGCCCGGGTGGCCGACGAGCCATTCGCCGGAGCGACGACACTGCATGTGTCGCTGCTTGCCGCAGGGGGCAACCTTCTTTTGCCCTGAAATTGTTACAGAACAGCATGAGAAATCGCTGTGAATAAACGGTTGGGATGGCTTGATCATGGGCCGCAAAACCCTTGGCTGGCAACCACTTATTGGGCGCCTGTTACGCAGTTTAGCTGTCTGGAAGGACTTGAAGCGGAGGGCGTGCGCGCCACCGAACGGCAGCGCGCGAGGGTCAAACCGTTACTTTTTCTTCTTGGCTGCAGCAGGCGCCGGGCAATCGGCTTCGATGAATTTCACCGAGGCAACAGGGCGATTGGTCTTGTTCTCAGTGATTTCGTAGCGCATCACTGCACCTTTGGCCATCAGTTCGCGATAGCCCTTGTTCAGGCAGACGCTCTGGCCGAGTTGGAAATATACGGCCTTGGGGTTGGCGCGCATCTGCTCAGCGCGGTCTGGCTGTACGCTGAGATGATCGATCAATTGCATGCCTTCAACCGTGTAGGCCACTTCCAGGGTTTTTTCGTCGATTTCCCGGGGCAGGTCCTTGTTGCTTTCGGCCGCGACGCTTTGCAGCTTCCGGTTCATTTGGGCCTCCAGCAGCGAGGCCGCCTGGGCGCCGACGGGCAATACCAGCGCAAGCGCGATGGAGGGGGCGGCAAGACGCAGCATGGAACGCAGCATGAAACTCTCCTGATTCGGTTACTGGTGCATAGACCAGCCACTGCGCTGAGCGTTCAGTGGCGCGCAATTATAGGTGACCCCTTGCCACTACAGCCAGGCGTATCGCTGGTAAACTGCGGCCACTTAAGCCCTCCATGAGTTTTCACTGTGTCGATTTACCCGCCCCAACGGCGCAACCGATGAGCCACGCCGTCTCTCGCCTACGCACCCAGCGCCTGGCCCGTGCCGTCAGGCCGTTCCTCAATCGCGGTTCCCGTGCCGAACGCTGCCCTGGCTGTCGGGTGATCCCCGAGTATTGTCTTTGCGCCTGGCGGCCCAAGGTCGAGGCCCGTTCCGCGATGTGCCTGCTCATGCACGATGTCGAGCCGATGAAACCCAGTAACACGGGTTGGCTGATCGCCGATGTGATCGATGACACCACCGCGTTCGCCTGGTCGCGTACCGAAGTCGACCCGGCTTTGCTGACCTTGCTGGCCGACCCGCAGTGGCAGCCCTACATCGTGTTCCCCGGCGAATTTGTCGCGCCCGAGCGTGTGGTGAACGAAGTGAAGGTGGAGGAGGGCAAGCGCCCATTGTTCATCCTGCTTGACGGCACCTGGAGCGAAGCGCGCAAGATGTTTCGCAAAAGCCCGTATCTGGAGCATTTGCCGGTATTGAGCCTGGCGCCCGAGCAGCTGTCACGCTACAAGCTGCGCCGCTCCAAGCGCGATGATCATTTCTGTACGGCCGAAGTCGCTGCGCTGTGCCTGGAGCTGGCCGCCGACGATACTGCCAGCGAAGTGCTGGATGCCTACCTGGATGTATTCAGTACTCATTACCTGGCGGCGAAGTTCCAGTTGCCGTTGAACATGGAAGACAATGTTCATCAACGTCTTGCGCCCTATGTACCAGCGGTATAGCCAGACGACGTTTGCATGATGGCACCCAGAGCGCGTAACCCGCTAAAATGCCCACGGGCGTAGTGCTTGACCCCCAGGCTAACCGCCTTGTGTATTGGCGAACCCTGAACCCATCAGGGCTCCCATAAAAAACAGGATCATTTAATCAATGGCCACATACGAAATCCTGATAGCCGATGACCATCCGCTGTTTCGCAGCGCCCTGCATCAAGCAGTGACCCTGGGCCTTGGCCCGGACGTACGCCTGGTCGAAGTGGCCAGCATTGCCGAGCTGGAAGCCCGCCTCACCGAAAAATCCGACTGGGACCTGGTGCTGCTCGACCTGAACATGCCCGGCGCCTACGGTTTCTCGGGTCTGGTGTTGTTGCGCGGGCAGTATCCGCAGATTCCCGTGGTGATGGTCTCGGCCCAGGAAGAAGCCGACGTGGTGGTACGCTCCAAAGAGTTCGGTGCCAGCGGTTTCATCCCCAAGTCCAGCGCCATGGAAGACATCCAGAAAGCCGTGCGCACCGTGCTCGACGGCGATGTGTCCTGGCCGCCCCAGGCGTTTGAAGAAATCAACGTGTCCGACGATGCCAAGGCGGCGCGTGATGGCCTGGCCAGTCTGACGCCCCAGCAATTCCGCGTGCTGACCATGGTGTGTGAAGGCTTGTTGAACAAGCAGATTGCCTACGAGTTGAGCGTGTCGGAAGCGACCATCAAGGCCCACGTGACGGCGATCTTCCGCAAGCTGGGCGTGCGTACTCGCACCCAGGCGGCGCTGCTGTTGCAACAACTTGAGTCAATTTCGCAGCATTAAGATGGAACCGATTCACGCTTTTTTGACTTTGCGTGCTCTAGTTTCCCCACTCCTTTAGTTCAGTTGCCTATGTCTATGTCGCCTTTCAAGGGTCAAACCGGTATCAAACGGATCTTCAATGCGGGGGGCTATTCCCTGGACGGCCTGCGTGCGGCTTTTACCGGCGAGGCGGCTTTCCGTCAGTTGGTGTTGCTTAACGTCATCCTGATCCCGCTGAGCTTTTTCCTGCACGTCAGCCGCGTTGAGCGGGCGCTGTTGATTGCCGTGTGCCTGCTGGCGTTGATCGTTGAATTGCTCAACTCGGCGGTGGAAGCGGCGATTGACCGGATCTCCCTGGATCGCCATCCGCTGTCCAAGAACGCCAAGGACATGGGCAGCGCCGCGCAATTCGTGGCACTGACCATGATTACCCTGGTGTGGGCGGTGATCCTGATCTAAGACTCAGGCAATGCTCGGCAGTACGATCTCGTCGCTGCGCTGAACCCCGGCGGTGAAGGCGCGGCACAGTTCCAGGAACTCGCGCATTGCCGAGGTCTGGTACTTCTGTTTATGCCAGATGAAATAAAACTGCCGGGCCAGGTCCAGGTCCGGGGTTTCCACCGGCACCAGGCTGCCACGGCGGAATGCATCGCGCAGCGCCAGCCGGGAAATACAGCCAATCCCCAAGCCAGACTCCACCGCCCGCTTGATCGCCTCGGTGTGTTCCAACTCCAGGCGGATGTTCAGCGCGCTACGATGATGGCGCATGGCCTGGTCGAAGGTCAGGCGCGTGCCGGAACCTTGTTCCCGCAGGATCCACGCTTCGTGAGTCAACTCGTCCATCGTCGCCACGCCACGCTTGGCCAAGTGATGTTGCGGCGCGCAAAACACCACCAGTTCATCCTCCACCCAGGTTTGTACCTCGATATCCGGGTGGCTGCAGTCACCTTCGATTAGACCCAGATCAATTTCGTAATGGGCAACCTGATGCACGATATGCGCAGTGTTCTGCACATGCAGCTTCACCTGGCTCTCAGGATGTTGCTGCATGAAGCTGCCGATCAGCAGGGTGGCCAGGTAATTACCAATGGTCAGGGTGGCGCCGACTGCCAGGGAACCGAAGCCGGACTTGCCATTGAGCAAGTCTTCGATCTCCTTGGCCTGGTCCAGCAGCGCCACCGCCTGGGGCAGCAACTGATGACCGAGAGCGTTGAGGCTCAAGCGCTTGCCGGCACGGTCGAATAACTGGCAGCTGGACTGACGCTCCAGCTCGGTGATTGAGGTGCTGGCGGCGGATTGAGACAAGGCCAGAAGGCCAGCAGCACGGGAGACGCTTTCCTGCTGGGCGACGGCGACGAAGACTTGCAGTTGACGGAGAGTAAATCGCATATCTATATAACCGATAACCCTTATCTTAATAATTCAGTTAACAGATATTGTCGCCGCGATTAGAATGCGGTGCAATTGCGCACCTCACTACTGCGCAGACCCATTTCCAGGAGTCCCCCGTACATGAGCAACATGAACCACGAGCGTGTCCTCAGTGTTCATCACTGGAACGACACTCTGTTCAGCTTCAAGTGCACCCGCGATCCGGGCCTGCGCTTCGAGAACGGTCAGTTCGTGATGATCGGCCTGCAACAGCCCAACGGCCGCCCGCTCATGCGCGCTTACTCCATTGCCAGCCCGAACTGGGAAGAGCATCTGGAGTTCTTCAGCATCAAGGTGCCGGATGGCCCGCTGACTTCCCAATTGCAGCATTTGAAGGAAGGCGACGAGATCATCATCAGCAAAAAACCGACAGGCACCCTGGTGCTTGACGATTTGAAGCCGGGCAAACACCTGTACCTGCTCAGCACCGGTACTGGCCTCGCTCCATTTATGAGCGTGATCCAGGACCCGGAAACCTACGAGCGCTTTGAAAAAGTGATCCTGTGCCACGGCGTGCGTTACGTCAACGAAGTCGCTTATCGCGAGTTCATCACCGAGCACCTGCCGCAGAACGAATTCTTCGGCGAAGCGCTGCGTGACAAGTTGATCTACTACCCGACCGTGACCCGCGAGCCGTTCGAAAACGAAGGCCGCCTGACCGACCTGATGCGCAGCGGCAAGCTGTTCACCGACATCGGCCTGCCGCCGATCAACCCCGAAGACGACCGCGCCATGCTGTGCGGCAGCCCAAGCATGTTGGACGAGACCAGCGAAGTGCTGAACAGCTTCGGCCTGAAAGTTTCGCCACGGATGCGTGAGCCGGGTGACTACTTGATCGAGCGTGCGTTCGTCGAGAAATAAGCACGGTCAAAACTGTGGGAGGGGGCTTGCCCCCGATGAGGGAGTGTCAGTAGATACATCTATGGCTGACACACCGCTATCGGGGGCAAGTCGAATCGTCGCACCGCCCCTCCCACATTTTGTTTTCGGTTTCGTCAGTTGGCTGGAAGCACTTCCAGTACGCAGATAAGGCCCGCCTCGGGATAGTGCCACCGCACATCCACATCCCAGAACTGCGCGCCATATTCCCGCTCCGGCCCTGGCGTCTGGTACGCCGGCCGCGGATCCTGCGCCAAACATTGCTCAATCAACGCCACCAACGGCTCATCCAGCCGCTGGGCGTGGCTTTGTGCCTGGTGCAGCGCGGTCTTCAACCACTGCACGGGAATCAGCGCAGGCGCGCCGCTGGCCATGTCATTGGTGGCGGTGTCGATGATGTCGGCGTACGGCACATAGGGCTTGATATCCAGCACCGGCGTGCCATCCAGCAGATCAATCCCGGAAATCCACAGCTTGCCGGGCTCGACCTTGTCCAGCTTCACCACCGACTGGCCGATGCCATTGGGACGGTGGGTCGCACGGGTAGCAAACACGCCCATGGACGTATTGCCGCCCAGGCGTGGCGGGCGCACTTTCAGGCGGGGCTTGTCTTCCAGGGCCTGGTGGAACAGGAACAGCAGCCACACATGGCTGACCTGTTCCAAACCCTGTACCGCCTCGCCACCGTCAAACGGCGCCACCAGTTCCAGCACGCCACGGGCAGCCGGCGCCAGTTGTGGTTGGCGCGGGATGGCGAACTTCTCCTTGAAGCAGGAGCGCACGAAGCCGACGGGCGAGACGTTGTAACTCATGACTTAGCCGCGAACCCGCAGGGTCAGGCCCTTGAGGAAATTACGCAGCAACTGGTCGCCACACGGGCGGTAGTTGGTGTGGCCGAACTTGCGGAACAGCGCGCTCAGCTCCGGCTTGGACACCGGGAACTCAGCCGCTTTGAGAATCGCGTGCATGTCGTCTTCCTTCAGTTCGAAGGCCACGCGCAGCTTCTTGAGGATGATGTTGTTGGTCACCGGAGTTTCGATCGGCTGCGGCGGACGGCTTTCGTCTTTGCCACGCTTGAAGATCACCAAACCGTCGAGAAAGTGCGCCATCACTTCGTCCGGGCAGAATACGAAACCTTCTTCCTCATCTTTCTTGAGGTAGGTCTGCAGGTCTTCCTTGGTCACGTCCATGCCGCCGAGCTTGATGATCTCGACCATCTTGTTGTCGCTGATGTCGAGCATGTAGCGCACGCTGCGCAGTACGTCGTTGTGAATCATGGTGGGCAATCCTGGTATTCAACTGGGGACACCGCCGAATCAGGCGGTATCGAAAAAAGGGGAGCGGCTTAGAACTTCTCTTTGCCGGACAAGTAACGCCATTGGCCCACGGGCACTTTGCCGATGGACACGCCGCCGATGCGGATGCGACGAATGGCGATGACCTTGAGGCCAACCGCTTCGCAAAACAGCGCGATCACGCCCGGCTGCGGATTTTTCATCGCAAAACGCAGGCGGTTTTCGTTCTGCCAGCTGGCCTTGACGGCTGGCAGCTCTTTGCCTTTGTACGTCAGGCCGTGGTTCAGGCGGTTGAGGCCGTGGGCAACCATCTCGCCTTCAACCTCTACTACGTATTCCTGCTCGATCTTGGCAGCATCGGCGGTCAACTTGCGCAGAATCTTCCAGTCCTGGGTGAATACCAGCAGGCCGCTGGCCTTGGGTTGCAGGTCGGCGCTGGCGGTCAGGCGCAGGAAGTGGCCCTTGAGCGGGCGCTTGCCGAAGCGGTGCTCTTCGGACAGGGTATCGGCGCTGATCGAGGCCAGTGCGGTCTCGGCATCCACGCCGGCAGGGGCGTGCAGCAGGATGGTCACCGGCTCCGGCGCGGTGGCCTTGGCTTCGGGGTCGAGTTCGACCTTCTGGGTGGTGACCTTGAACTGCGGCTCGTCGATCACTTCACCGTCCACCGAGACCCAGCCGCCTTCGATAAACAGCTCAGCCTCCCGACGGGAGCAGCCGACCAGTTCGATAAGGCGTTTGGAGAGGCGTATGGGGTCAGTCATGACAAGGGCCGTAACAAAAGGGGGCGGCTATTGTACCTGTGTGGGGCCGGTTAATCCCGGACCCATTTCAGCACTGCGGGGTTATTTGGCTCAGCTGGGTCTAAATGTGGGAGGGGGCTTGCCCCCGATGGCAGTGGCCCAGCAACGAATGGCGTGGCTGACACTCCGCAATCGGGGGCAAGTCGAATCGTCGCACCGCCCCTCCCACAGTGGTTCGTAGTTGTGTCAGATGTTGCCAAGCGCATATGCAGCAACGGATAAGGTTGCCCCAGGCCGTCATGCTCCGTGCGTCCGATGACCTCAAAGCCCTGTTTGAAGTAAAACCCCAAAGCCTGTGGATTCTGCTCATTCACATCCAGCTCATCGGCATTCATGTGTTCGATGGCATACCGCAGCAATTGCCGACCAAGGCCCTGGCTTCGGTGCTGCGGATCGATAAACAGCATCTCCACCTTGCCCGCGGCCACGCCGGCAAACCCGGTGATCCGCTGACGCCCGTCCTTGGTGCAGATCAACATCACTGAATCCAGATAGCGCGTCAGCACCAGGTTCTTTAGCAACACGATGTAGCTATCCGGTAGAAAGTCATGGGTCGCCCGCACCGAGGCCTCCCAGATCCGTGCCAGTTCCGCGTAGTCACTGTTTTTAGGTGTGTGGATTACCGAGTGCTGACGCATTTGCGCCACCCTTTGCCGATGAATAGCAACACGATAGACGTAAAAAAGCCCCGCATCCTGTCAGGAGGCGGGGCTTTTTAGATCTTTACCGATTTAGTCGCGCTTCTCGGCCCACAAGTCGTACTCGTCGGCGTCGGTCACGGTGCACCATACTTTGTCGCCTGGCTTCAAACCGCTGGCATCGTCGATAAACACGTTACCGTCGATCTCCGGCGCATCGAAGAAGCAACGGCCAACCGCGCCTTGCTCGTCGACTTCGTCGATCAATACTTCGATTTCCTTACCGATGCGCAGTTGCAGGCGCGCCGAGCTGATGGCCTGCTGGTGCGCCATGAAACGCTCCCAGCGGTCTTGCTTGACGTCGTCCGGTACCACGGCCAGGTCCAGCAGGTTGGCCGGGGCGCCTTCGACCGGCGAGTACTGGAAGCAACCGACGCGGTCCAGCTGCGCTTCGGTCAGCCAGTCCAGCAGGTACTGGAAGTCTTCTTCGGTTTCGCCGGGGAAGCCGACGATAAAGGTGGAGCGGATGATCAGTTCCGGGCAGATTTCGCGCCAGTTCTTGATACGCGCCAGGGTCTTGTCTTCGAAGGCCGGGCGTTTCATCGCCTTGAGCACTTTCGGGCTGGCGTGCTGGAACGGGATGTCCAGGTACGGCAGGATCTTGCCAGCCGCCATCAACGGAATCAGCTCGTCCACGTGCGGGTACGGGTAAACGTAGTGCAGGCGCACCCACACACCCAGGCTGCTCAAGGCTTCGCACAGTTCGGTCATGCGGGTTTTCACCGGCGCGCCGTTCCAGAAACCGGTGCGGTATTTCACGTCGACGCCGTAGGCGCTGGTGTCCTGGGAGATCACCAACAGCTCTTTGACGCCGGATTTGACCAGGCGCTGGGCCTCGTCCAGCACATCACCGACCGGGCGGCTGACCAGCTTGCCGCGCATCGACGGGATGATGCAGAAGCTGCAACTGTGGTTGCAGCCTTCGGAAATCTTCAGGTAAGCGTAGTGACGCGGAGTCAGCTTGATGCCTTGCGGCGGCACCAGGTCGATCAGCGGGTTGTGATCCTGGCGCGGCGGCACCACTTCATGCACGGCGTTGACCACCTGCTCGTACTGCTGCGGGCCGGTTACGGCCAGCACGCTTGGGTGCACGTCGCGGATGTTGCCTTCTTCCACGCCCATGCAGCCGGTCACGATGACCTTGCCGTTTTCCTTGATGGCTTCGCCGATCACTTCCAGGGACTCGGCCTTGGCCGAATCGATGAAGCCGCAGGTGTTGACCACCACCACATCTGCGTCCTGGTAGGTGGACACGACGTCATAGCCTTCCATACGCAGTTGCGTGAGGATGCGCTCGGAGTCGACGAGCGCCTTCGGGCAGCCCAGGGAAACAAAGCCGACCTTGGGATTGGCCGTCGCGGGAGTGGTGGACATGTCTAACCTCGGTATTGAATGACGCCGCCGGTCGGGCACGACAAGGCGGTAGACGGGCACTTGGTGTGCCTCTGATCAAAAAGTGCGCAATTCTAGCGACGGGCAACGCACTTGACCAGCTTTATGCGGGGAAATGCGACGAGTGCTGCGTAGGGGATTTTACGTCGCCCTTAAGCTCGGACATCCTGCTCTGTACGGTGCGATACAACTTTCGACAGACCTACGCCCAATGCTTGAAGCACCTTCAGTAAGGTGGAGAGTTTTGGATCTCCACCGACGGAGAGGGATCTATAAAGATTAGCTCTATTGAGTCCTGTGTTCTGCGACAAACTAAGCATCCCGCCACGGGCTTCCGCCACCCGACGAACCGCGACGAGGAAGGCGTCCTCACCACCTGGCTCATCAATCTCCTCGAGCGCAACAGATAGATACTCGAGGGCAAATGCTTCATCGTCTCTTAGCATTTCAAGAACACTATCTTCATGAGAGCGGCTACGACCAGTCATTTTTTATGCACCTTATAAGA
The DNA here is from genome assembly GCF_004682045.1 of Pseudomonas nabeulensis. Taxonomy (GTDB): domain Bacteria; phylum Pseudomonadota; class Gammaproteobacteria; order Pseudomonadales; family Pseudomonadaceae; genus Aquipseudomonas; species Aquipseudomonas nabeulensis. The sequence continues at coordinate 17,825 of NZ_QUZT01000025.1, read as the reverse complement.
TTTCCATAGAGCTTTGGCCTGCTCGATATCGTTCTGCTGCCTCGCTTTTGAGCCTCCGCCCAACAGAAATAAAATGCTTCGATCCTGGAGTGCGTAATACACCCGAAAGCCCGGTCCGAAGTCGAGCTTCATCTCAAAGACCCCATCACCCACCGGTTCGGTAATGCCAAAGTGACCCAGTGAGGCTCGATCCACTCTGGTCGTGATTTTTGCTTTTGAACGCGTGTCTTGCACGGTGTCCAGCCAGGCTTGGTAGATATCTACACCATTGGCTGACAGCACGTGTTTCACTTCGTACATGAGAACTGTACCTTAAAAGAGACATTGCGGTGATTGAGTTTCTATATCGACAGCGAGCCAAGCAGGGAAACGATTCGTTGGTCTGAGGAGCGGGGCCAAAAATATACGGTAGGGCTAAAGGTTATCAATGCAGGCAATTAGGCGCCAAAATGCCGCTCCTGTTGCTCAAGACACGTGAGCAGGGAAATACAGTCACCGCTGCGCTATGCTTCGCGCCGTTGGCCACATGTAATTTCTCAAGGTCAACAAAACGTCTGTTACGAGAAGTAAGCATTGCTGGTCAAAAGGCAGGAGTGGTTGATGGGTCAGGCAAGTAGTCCGGCGGCAGGCGCCGAGCATTCCAGCGCTAAGCCGATTGGCATGTTGGTGGCAGCGGTCGGGGTGGTTTATGGCGATATCGGGACCAGCCCGCTCTACACCCTTAAAGAGGTGTTCAACGGCGGTTATGGCGTGCAGGTCAACCATGACGGTGTGTTGGGGATTCTGGCGCTGATCTTCTGGTCGCTGATCTGGGTGGTGTCTATCAAATACATGTTGTTTGTGCTGCGCGCCGACAACCAGGGCGAAGGCGGCATCATGGCCCTGACCGCGTTGGCGCGGCGGGCGGCGGGGGAGCGCGCCAAGTTGCGCAGCTTTCTGGTGGTGTGTGGCCTGTGTGGCGCGGCGCTGTTTTATGGCGACAGCATGATCACCCCGGCGATTTCCGTATTGTCGGCGGTGGAGGGCCTGGAGCTGGCCTTCGACGGCCTGGAAAAATGGGTCGTGCCCATCGCCCTGGTGGTGCTGGTGGCGCTGTTCCTGATCCAGAAACACGGCACCGACCACATCGGCAAACTGTTCGGCCCGGTGATGGTGACCTGGTTCCTGGTGCTGGGCGGCCTGGGTGTGTATGGCATCTCCCTGCATCCCGAGGTGCTCAAGGCCTTGAATCCGCTGTGGGCCGTGCGCTTTTTCGAGGCGCATCCGGGCATTGGCGTGGCGATTCTCGGTGCGGTGGTGCTGGCACTGACCGGCGCCGAAGCGCTGTATGCCGACATGGGCCACTTCGGCCGCAAGCCCATCGCCCGCGCCTGGTTCATGTTGGTGCTGCCGGCGCTGGTACTCAATTATTTCGGCCAGGGCGCGATGCTGCTCGGCGACCCGGAGGCTGCCCGCAACCCCTTCTACCTGCTGGCGCCCAGTTGGGCGTTGATCCCGCTGGTCGTGCTGTCCACCCTGGCCACGGTGATTGCGTCCCAGGCGGTGATCTCCGGCGCATTCTCCCTGACCCGCCAGGCGATCCAGTTGGGTTACATCCCGCGGATGCATATCCAGCACACCTCCAGCGCCGAACAGGGCCAGATCTACATTGGCGCGGTGAACTGGTCGCTGATGGTCGGGGTGATCCTGTTGGTGTTGGGCTTCGAATCGTCCAACGCACTGGCCTCGGCCTATGGCGTGGCGGTGACCGGCACCATGTTGATGACCACCATCCTGGTGTCGGCGGTCATGCTGCTGCTGTGGAAATGGCCACCAATCCTGGCGGTCCCCGTATTGGTTTGCTGCCTGTTGGTGGACGGGCTGTACTTTGCCGCCAACGTGCCGAAGATCATCCAGGGCGGCGCCTTCCCGGTGCTGGCGGGGATTGTGCTGTTCGTGCTGATGACCACCTGGAAGCGCGGCAAGCAATTGCTGGTGGAGCGCCTCGACGAAGGCGGCCTGCCGCTGCCGATCTTTATCAACAGTATCCGCGTACAACCGCCGCACCGGGTGCAGGGCACCGCGGTGTTTCTCACCGCACGCCCCGACGCGGTGCCCCACGCGCTGTTGCACAACCTGCTGCATAACCAGGTGCTGCATGAGCAAGTGGTGTTGCTGACGGTGGTCTATGAGGACATCCCGCGGGTACCGGCCGCACGGCGTTTCGAGGTGGATTCCTACGGCGAAGGCTTCTTCCGGGTGATCCTGCACTTCGGCTTTACCGACGAACCGGACGTGCCCGAAGCGCTGAAACTGTGCCATTTGGATGACCTGGACTTCAGCCCGATGCGCACCACTTACTTCCTCAGCCGCGAGACGGTGATTGCCTCGCGCATCAAGGGCATGGCCCGCTGGCGTGAAGCGCTGTTCGCGTTCATGTTGAAGAACGCCAACGGCAACCTGCGTTTCTTCAAACTCCCGGTAAACCGGGTGATCGAGCTGGGCACCCAGGTCGAAATGTAAGCACCTGCAACACGGGAGCCGGCAATCGGCTCCCGGTTTCCTTCTGAACCCTGTGCAATCCAGTGTTGTCGACTAGGCTCTAAGCACTGTTGAACAGTGCCCACAGAACCCAGAAGAGGTGCGCCATGAGTCAGCTGCTCGAACCCTATACCCTGCGCCAATTGACCCTGCTCAACCGCATTGCGGTGTCGCCGATGTGCCAATACTCGTCGGACGATGGCCTGGCCAATGACTGGCACCTGGTGCACCTCGGCAGTCGCGCCGTGGGCGGTGCCGGGCTGATTTTCACCGAAGCCACTGCCGTGACCGCCGAGGGTCGCATCACCGCCCAGGACCTGGGGCTATGGAACGACGCCCAGATCGAACCGTTGCAACGCATCACCCGGTTTATCGCCGCCCAAGGCGCTGTCGCGGGCATCCAACTGGCCCACGCCGGGCGCAAGGCCAGTACCCATCGGCCGTGGATCGGCAAGCACGGCAGCGTCAAACCCGAAGACGGCGGTTGGGTGCCAGTGGGGCCTTCGCCGATTGCCTTCGACCCGAACCACACGCAACCCAAGCCACTGGATGAAGGCCAGATCCAGCAAGTGATCGCCGACTTTGTCGCCGCCGCCCAGCGCGCCTTGACCGCTGGTTTCGAAGTGGTGGAGATTCATGCCGCCCATGGCTATTTACTGCATCAGTTCCTGTCGCCTATCAGCAACCAACGCCAGGACCGCTACGGCGGCTCGTTCGAAAACCGTATTCGCCTGGTGTTGGAAGTGACCAAGGCGGTGCGCGAAGTCTGGCCTCAGGAACTGCCGCTGTTTGTACGGGTGTCGGCCACCGACTGGGTCGAAGACGGTTGGAACCCCGATGAAACCGTAGAGTTGGCCCGCCGCCTGAAAGACCTCGGCGTCGACCTGATCGACGTGTCCTCCGGCGGCACCGCCGCCAACGCCGAGATCCCCACCGGCCCCGGTTACCAGACGCGCTTTGCCGAGCGGGTGCGCAAAGAGTCGGGCATCGCCACCGGCACGGTGGGCATGATTACCGAGCCGGCGCAGGCCGAGCACATTCTGCGTACCTGCCAGGCCGATATCATCTTCCTCGCCCGAGAGCTGCTGCGTGACCCGTACTGGCCATTGCATGCCGACGATGACCTGGGCGGGCGCAAGGCAATCTGGCCGGCGCAGTATCAGCGGGCTACCCACCGCGACCAACCGATCCATGAGTCTGATCTGCGGGATTAAACCCTCAGACGTTGCAGAAGAACCCACCCTGAACCGGTGGGTTTTTTTATGGCTGATTGCGTCGGATATATCTGTAGGTATTTGTTACCGAAGCAGTTTTTTAAGTGAATACTCTAAAAAAATCCCACAGATGACAGGATTGTTTCTACGCTTAAGTTACGTCTGATTTCTGGCCCAGGGAGTCAGGCGGGTTGTACTCGCAGGCAGGATGCTTGGCGGGAGGCGGGTGGTGGGCACCAAGCGTGTTTGACTGTTATCAGGAGTAGGAGTCCATGGCCAAGTCTTATGGTGTGGCGGGTGTGGTGGTGTTTTTAATCACCCGCAGGTTGTCCTTGCGTGGCCGCAGGTTGAGTTTGGAAGAAGCAGAGTTGGTAGAGCAGTACCGCACGTTGACCGAGAGTGACCAGGTGGCGATGCGGTATCTGATTGGGGCGATGAAGAGTGTGTCGCGGTTCTGAGTTATTTCTCAAACCCAGGTGGGAGTGGGCTTGCCCACTCCCACCTGTTGATCAGGTGTACTTACGCAGCTCCGGCGCCGGCGGGAAGTACTGATACAGCCATGTCTCGCTTAAGGTGCGGTCCTGGGTCCGGATAAACAACCGCAGCTCCACGGGCTCCACGCTGTCGCTGGTCGGGTACCAGTCAAACAGAATGCGGTAGCCCTTGATGTTATCCAGCACCAGCACGCTGAAATCCTTCACCTCGCCGTGGGAGCAGGTCACCACCGGTTCGATCCCGGTGCCCGCCGGCAGTCGGTCCAGGCCGCCGCCCTTGAAGTCCACGGCAAAACGTCGGGCCCAGACTTCGGGGTAGTGCTCGCCCGGTGCCCAGCCTTCGGTAAAACCGCCCATGCCGGAACGGGTCGCATCGACCTGCGCCAACGGCGTGCTCACCGGCGGCAGTGCACTCCAATACAGCTTGTAGCCATAGGTGAGGGACTCGCCGGCGGCCACGGGTTTTTTCGGGGTCCAGAAGGCCACGATGTTGTCCAGGGTTTCGCCGGTGGTCGGGATTTCCAGCAGGTCGATGGAGCCCTCACCCCACGCTGTGGTGGGTTCAACCCACAGGCTTGGGCGCTTGCTGTACCAGTCCACGGTGTCCTGGTAACTGGCGAACTCATGGTCGGTCTGCACCAGGCCGAAGCCTTTCGGGTCTTTGTCGGCAAACGCGTTGAATTGCAGCTTGGCCGGGTTGTTCAGCGGACGGCAGATCCACTCGCCATTGCCGCGCCACATCGCCAGGCGATCCGAGTCGTGGATTTGCGGGTGGATGGTGTCGCACATGCGGCGTTCGTGGGTGCCGCAGCTGAACATGCTGGTCATCGGCGCGATGCCCAGTTGTTCGATGGCGGTGCGCGCATTGATATGGGCGTCGATGGCCATCACCACCTGGTTGGCCTGGCAGTCGATATCGAAGCGGTAGGCACCGGTGGCGCTCGGTGAATCGAGCAGGGCATAGACCACGAAGCGGGTGGCGTCCTTGTCCGGTGTTTCGAACCAGAACTGGGTGAAGTCGGGGAATTCCTCGCGTTTCTTCGCGTAGGTATCGATGGCCAGGCCACGGGCGGAAAGGCCGTACTGCCCGGTGTTGTCCACCGCGCGGAAGTAGCTGGCGCCGAGAAACGACAGCACATCATGGCGATCCAGTTCTGGTGCCTTGAACAGCTTGAAGCCGGAGAAACCGAGGTCGCCGGTCAACTGCTTGGTGTCCACCGTGGTTTTTTCATAGTTGAACAGCGAAGGGCGGAAATGCACCTCGCGGGAGGCACGGGTCTTGGGGTCGACACTGTGCATGCGCACTGGCGTCTTGAAGCCCATGCCGACGTGGAAGAATTGCACGTCCAGTTGACCATTCAATTCTTTCCACAGCGAATGGTTGCCGTCGTAGCCGATGGCGTTGAAATTCTGCGGGGTCATGGTCGCCAGTGTCGGCGGCAGCACCTGTTTGGTGTCTTTATACGCGGTCCCGGCCAGTTGCTTGGCCTGGGCCTTGAGCGATTCAAAATCGAACGAAACAGCCTTGCCATCGGCGGCACGGTTCCCGGCCCAAGCCTGCGCGGCGAGCAGGCCGCTGGCCGACAAACCGGTGTAAGCCGCAATGGCCATGGACGCTTTGAGCAAATTCCTGCGGTGCATAGAGACAACCTGTCGTGAGCAAATCCTGCGCCGTTCCTGGCACGTACTGGATCAGAAATTACGGTTCGGACATGCCTTCGGCCAAACGCAACGGACAATAAACAGACGCCGGATAGCTTAAGCGGTTCGATGACGTAGGAAAAATGATTGATAGCGGGGTGATGGCGTTGCATGTGAAACAAGACGTTTCCGGCTCTGTGATTGAGCACAGTACTTCAGAATTATGAAGATCTAATGTGGGAGGGGGCTTGCCCCCGATGGCAGTGGGTCAGCCAGCACATTTTTCACTGAACCACCGCTATCGGGGGCAAGTCGAATCGTCGCACCGCCCCTCCCACATAAAAGCCCTAAAAAGCCCAGCCCAGCCCAGCCCAGCGCTGCGCTGTGTCAGTGCTTGAACATCACATGCCGCACGCTGGTGTAATCCTCCAACCCATACATCGACATATCCTTGCCATACCCCGACAGTTTCTGCCCGCCATGGGGCATTTCACTGACCAGCATGAAGTGGGTATTCACCCACGTGCAGCCATACTGCAAGCGCGCCGCCAGCCGATGGGCGCGGCCCACGTCAGTGGTCCACACCGAGGACGCCAAGCCGTAGTCCGAATCGTTGGCCCAACCCAGCACCTGCGCTTCATCGCTGAATCGGGTCACGGAAACAACCGGGCCGAACACTTCACGGCGTACGATTTCATCGTCCTGCTGCGCATCGGCCAGCACCGTCGGCTCAAAGAAGAACCCATCGCCCGCCACCGCCTTGCCGCCCGTCACCAGGCGGATATGCGGCTGCGCCACGGCACGCTCGACGAACCCGGCCACGCGGTCGCGGTGTTGGGCGGTGATCAGCGGGCCCAACTCGGTGTCGGGATCATCCTGCAAGCCGTGCTTGATGCTGGCTACCGCTGCGCCGAGTTTCTCGACGAACGCATCATAGATGCCCGCCTGGGCATAAATCCGGCACGCCGCCGTGCAATCCTGCCCGGCATTGTAGAAACCGAAGGTACGGATACCTTCCACGGCGGCATCAATATCCGCGTCATTGAAGATGATCACCGGCGCCTTGCCGCCCAGTTCCATGTGCATGCGCTTCACGCTGTCGGCCGTGCTGGAAATGATATTCGCACCGGTGGCGATAGAACCGGTCAGCGACACCATGTGCACTTTTGGATGGTTCACCAGCGGGCTGCCCACCGTCGGCCCACGACCAAACACCAGGTTGAGTACGCCCGCCGGGAAAATCTCCGACGCCAACTCCACCAAGCGCAACGCGGTCAGCGGGGTCTGCTCCGACGGCTTGAGCACCACGGTATTACCGGCTGCCAGGGCTGGGGCGATTTTCCAGGCGACCATCATCAGCGGGTAGTTCCACGGCGCAATCGAGGCGATCACTCCTACCGGATCACGACGGATCATCGACGTATGCCCCGGCAGGTATTCACCGCCGGCCGAACCGCTCATGCAGCGGCTGGCGCCGGCAAAAAAGCGAAACACGTCGGCAATTGCCGGGATCTCATCGTTCAGCGCTGCGCTGTAGGGCTTGCCGCAGTTATCCGATTCCAGCTTGGCCAGTTCCTCACCGTGGGCTTCGACCGCGTCTGCGAGTTTCAGCAGCAGCAACGAGCGATCCTTCGGCGCCGTCTGCGACCAGCTTTCAAACGCCGCATCGGCCGCACGCACGGCAGCATCCACCTGGGCTTCGCTGGCTTCGTTGATCTGCACGATCACCCGGCCCAGCGACGGATTCAACACCGGCTGGGCCGGACCTTCGCCGGCCATCAATTGGCCGTTGATCAAGAGTTTGGTTTGCATGAGGGGTCTCCATGTATTGCACAAAATTCAGAGCGCAGCTTCCGGCGCCGGGCGTTGGAAGGCGCGAGTCATGAACGCCAGGTACAGGCCGCCGAGCAGCAGCCACAGGCAGCCGAGGATCAACGCATCTTTATCCAGGCTGATCAGCATCCAGGCCGAGGTGGTGGCGCCGATCAAGGGACAGACCACGCCGCGAAACACACCGGGTTGGTCGCCGACCACCTTGTCGAAGGTCAGCTTCAACGCGCACAGGTTCACCGAGGTAAAGGCCAGGAAGGCGCCGAAGTTCACCAGGGACGTGGCGGTGGCGATGGTCAGGCCCAGGCCGACAAACCCGAACGCGCCCGCCAGCAGGATGTTGAACACTGGGGTCTTGAAGCGCGGATGCAGCACGCCGAACAGCGCGCGGGGCAGCAGGTTGTCGCGGCCCAGGGCGAACAGCAGGCGCCCGACACTGGCCTGGAACGACAAGCCCGCCGCGAAGTGGGCCAGGATGATGCCCGCCAACACCACGGTGAAGAAGACATCACCGCCGATCATCTTGGCGATCTCGAATGCGGCGCCATCAATGTTGGCGAACTCCGGCAACGGGTGCGCCATGTACATGAAGTACGCCGCGCCCACATACACCGTGCCGCCAATCAAGGCCACCGCCAGGATCGCCTGGGGAATGGTTTTTTTCGGGTTGATGGTTTCTTCGCTCAAGGTCGACAACGCATCGAAGCCCAGGAACGAATAGGCCGCAATCGCCGCGCCCGCCATGGTTGCCGAGAACGGCACTTGCGCATTGAAGAATGGCTTGGCCGATAACAGGCCTCCCACGCCATTGGCCGCCGACACGTAGTGCCAGCACAGGGCGATAAACACCACGATGATCGAAATCTGCACCAGCATCAGGAAGATATTGAAGCGGTTGGCGATCTGGATGCCGAGGATATTCAGCAGTGTGGTCGACACAATAAAGCCGGCGATCCAGCACCATTGCGGTACATCGGGAAAGGCCAGGGCCAGGTAGCTGGCGCCCAGCAGCCAGATCAGCATCGGGATAAAGAAGTAATCCAGCAACGCCGCCCAGCCCACCATAAAGCCGAAGTTGGCGTTCAGCATTTTGCGCGTATAGGTGTAGGCCGAACCGGCCACCGGAAATACGCGCACCATGCGCCCGTAGCTCAAGGCGGTGAAGAACACCCCGATGGACGCCACCAGGTAGGACAGCGCCACGGTGTTCTGGCTGGCTTCGGCGATCACGCCGTAAGTGCCGAACACAATCAGCGGCGCGATAAAGGCCAGGCCAAACAGCACCACGGAAACCGGGCCGAGGGTGCGTTTCAAATGTTCAGTGTCAGTGCTCATTGCGGTTGCTCTTACTGTCAGGAAGCGTAATGAAAGGCGTCGCGGATCACCTGGAGGTAACTCTCCACGGTCATCGGCTTGGCGTTACTGGCATCGGAAATATTGCTCTTGGACTTTTCGGCGATGGTCAGGAAGTCTTCCTCACGCACGCCCTTCACCTCTCTGAAACTCGGAATGCCCAATTCCCGGCTCATGTTGAACAACCGCTCGACTGCGGCTTGCGCGGCGTCGGCGGCGTTGAGGTTTGGATCGATGCCCAACGCGTAGGCCACATCGGCGTGCCGTTCGAGGTCGGCATCGCGGTTATGGCTGAACACGAACGGCAGGAAAATCGCATTGCCCACGCCGTGCGGCGTGTCATACATGCCACCGATGGCCTCGGAAATGCAGTGCACGCTGGCGATATCGGCGTTGCCGAAGGCCATGCCGGCGATCAGGCTGGCCACCAGCATTTGCTCGCGGGCATTGAGGTTTCCCGGTTCGCGCACGGCGGCCAGCAGGTGGCGGCTGATCAGGCGGATTGCATGCAGGGCCAGGCCGTCGCTGATGGGGTTGGCCGGCTTGCCGGTGTAAGCCTCGATGGCGTGGGTCAGCGCGTCCATCCCGGTACTGGCGGCGATGGCCGGCGGCAGGGTGGCGGTGATGTTGGAGTCGAGCAGCGCCAGCACCGGGCCGAGGCGGTAATCCAACAGGCTCATCTTGAAGTGACGCTGGGTGTCGGTGATCACCGAGAAAAACGTCACCTCGCTGCCGGTGCCAGCCGTCGTAGGGATGGCGACAATCGGCAGCACGGCATGCTTGAGGGTAAACGCGCCTTCGTAATCCTCGACCTTGCCGTCGTGGGTCAACAGCACGCTGATGGCCTTGGCCGCATCCATCGCACTGCCGCCGCCGACGGCCAACAGGCCATCGATGCCGGTGTTGCGAAAACGCTCGGCGGCGCGGTTGCAGTCTTCGCTGCGGGGGTTGGGCTTGACGTCGCTGATCTCATCGAAGCGAATGCCGGCCTGGTTCAGGCTGGTGTAGATCTCCTCCAGCAGGCCGGCGTTTTTCACCCCGGCATCGGTCACCAGCAACACATGCTTGAGCCCCAGCGGCTGCAAGTGCTCGGCGGTACGCGCACGCAGGCCGGGCTCCATGACAATTTTGGTAGGAAGTAAAAACTGGAATTGCATGGGGTTGGCTCCTTGAAAAAACCGTTATTTGCCGCCACTGCCGGCCACGCTTTCACCGCCGCGTGTCAGGTAGTAGGCACCGAGAATCGGGAACATCGTCACCAGCATCACCAGCATGGCGACCACGTTGGTCACCGGCACATCCCGCGGGCGGCTCAGTTGGTTGAGCAGCCACAGCGGCAAGGTGCGCTCGTGGCCGGCGGTGAAGGTGGTGACGATGATTTCGTCGAACGACAGCGCAAAGGCGAGCATGCCGCCGGCCAGCAGTGCCGAGCCCAGGTTGGGCAGGATGATGTAGCGGAAGGTCTGCCAGCCGTCGGCGCCCAGGTCCATCGACGCTTCGATTAGGCTGTGGGAAGTACGGCGCAGGCGGGCGATCACGTTGTTGTAGACGATCACCACGCAGAAGGTCGCGTGGCCGACGATGATGGTGAACATGCCGGGCTCGATGCCCAACGTCTTGAAGGTCGCCAGCAGCGCGATACCGGTGATGATCCCCGGCAGCGCAATCGGCAGGATCAGCATCAGCGACACGCCTTGCTTGCCGAAGAACTCACGGCGATACAACGCCGCCGAGGCCAATGTGCCGAGCACCATGGCGATCAACGTGGCAATGGCCGCGATCTGCAAGGACAGCTTGATCGCCTCCAGCACGTCTGGCCGGCCGAACGCCACGCTGAACCACTTCAAGGTAAAGCCCTGGGGCGGAAAGCTGAACGCGGCTTCTTCGGTGTTGAAGGCGTAGAGGAAGATGATCAGGATCGGGAAGTGCAGGAACACCAGCCCGCCCCAGGCGGCAATGCGCAAGCCGCTGGACGCTTTGTCAGAGTGCATCGAAGGCCCCCAGGCGTTTGACGATGGACAGGTACACCGCGATCAGCACGATGGGCACCAGGGTGAACGCCGCCGCCATGGGCATATTGCCGATGGTGCCTTGCTGGGCGTACACCATGCCGCCGACGAAATAACCCGGCGGGCCCACCAGTTGCGGCACGATGAAATCCCCCAGGGTCAGCGAGAACGTGAAGATCGAACCGGCGGCAATCCCCGGCACCGACAGCGGCAGGATCACTTGCATAAAGGTCTGGCGCGGCTTGGCCCCCAGGTCCGCCGAGGCTTGCAGCAGCGACGGCGGCAAACGTTCAAGCGACGCCTGGATCGGCAGAATCATGAACGGCAGCCAGATATAGACGAACACCATGAACCGCCCCAGGTGCGAGGTGCTCAACGTGCTGCCGCCCACGCCGGGGATGCCCAGCACCCACTGCAGCAACGGCTCCAGCCCCAGGTGCTGCACGAACCATTGCGCCACGCCGCCCTTGGCCAGCAGCAAGGTCCAGGCATAGGCCTTGACGATGTAGCTGGCCCACATCGGCATCATCACCGCGATATAGAAAAACGCCTTGGTCTTGCCCGTGGTGTAGCGCGCCATGTAGTAGGCGATGGGAAAGGCGACGATGGCGCTGGCGATGGACACCACAATCGCCATGCTCAGCGTGCGCAGGATGATGTCGAAGTTCGACGGCTGGAACAGCGCGGCGAAGTTGGCCAGGGTCAGCTCCGGGGTAACCGCCATGGTGAAGTCATCGAAGGTATAGAAGCCTTGCCAGAGCAAGGTCAGCAGGGACCCGAGGTAGATCGCGCCGAACCAGATCAGTGGCGGCACCAGCAACATCGCCAGGTACAGGTTGGGCTTGCGGTACAGCAGGTTGGCAAACCTGCGCATCGGCGGCAGGGAAAGGGCGGGGGTCATGTCACACCTCGCCTGCGCTGTCGGCCAGCGGGGTCATGGCTTCTCGCGACCAACGGGCGGTGATGGACTGGCCGAGCTGAAGGCCGCTGCGGGTGTCCAGCCACTGGTTGTTGGCCTGGCTGATATTCAGCGCCTGGCCGTTGTCCAGTTTCAGTTCATAGCGCGTGGCGCTGCCCTGGTACTGGATGTCATGCAGCACGCCGCTGATTTCCACTTCGCTGGCAGCCAGCGGGCCCTCGGCAAATCGCACGTGTTCGGGGCGGATCGAGAAGGGCAGGGGGTGACCACTGAGGCGTTGGGCCAGCTCGCCGCGTATCACGTTGGAGGTGCCGACGAACTCGGCGACAAACACCGTGGCCGGCTTCATGTACAGGTTGCGCGGGGTGTCGACCTGTTCGATTCGGCCCTTGTTGAACACCGCCACACGGTCGGACATCGACAGCGCTTCGGTCTGGTCATGGGTCACGAAAATAAAGGTGATGCCCAGTTGGCGTTGCAGCTTTTTCAGCTCGCTTTGCATCTGCTCGCGCAGCTTGAGGTCGAGGGCACCGAGCGGCTCATCCAGCAGCAACACGCGCGGGCGATTGACCAGCGCACGGGCCAGGGCCACCCGTTGGCGCTGGCCGCCGGAGAGCTGCACCGGCTTGCGCTCGCCGTAGCCGTCGAGGGCGACCATCCCCAGAGCTTCTTCGGCGCGCTTGAGGCGCTCGGTCTTGCCCACGCCTTTGACCTTGAGGCCGTAGGCCACGTTGTCGCGCACATTCATATGGGGGAACAGCGCGTAATCCTGGAACACCGTGTTCACATCGCGCTGATACGGCGGCAGCCCGGTGGCTTCGGCGCCATGGATACGGATCGAGCCCGCGCTGGGTTGCTCGAACCCGGCGATCAGGCGCAGGCAGGTAGTCTTGCCTGAGCCGGAAGGGCCGAGCATGGAAAAGAACTCGCCGTCCTGGATATCGATGGAGACCCGGTCCACGGCTTTGACGTCGCCGAACAGGCGCGAGACATCGGTGAATTGGACTGCAAGCGTCATGGTGCGGTGCTCCAAAAAAGCAGGGGTGGTCGCAGCGGCCCGGTGGGGGGGCTTCTGAACAGAGATCTATCTGTGAACTCGGTCAGTGTGGGAGGGGGCTTGCCCCCGATAGCAGTGGATCAGTGGCAGATGTGTTAACTGACACACTGCTATCGGGGGCAAGCCCCCTCCCACAGGGGATCCTTACCTGCCACCCATGATCGCAATGTAATCCTGGGTCCAGCGGCTATACGGCACGAACTTGCCGCCCTCGGCCTGCGGGGTTTTCCAGAAGGCGATCTTGTCGAACTGATCGAAACCGTTGGTCTTGCAGCCTACGGCCCCCAGCAGTTCGCTCTCTTTACAGGCCGCAGGCACGGCCGGCAGGGAACCGAACCACGCTGCCACATCGCCCTGGACCTTGGGTTGCAACGACCAGTCCATCCACTTGTAGGCGCAGTTCGGGTGCTTGGCGTCGGTGTGTAACATGGTGGTGTCGGCCCAGCCGGTGGCGCCTTCCTTGGGGATGGTCGAAGCGATCGGCTGCTTCTCGTTTTGCAGGCCGTTGACTTGATACGGCCAGGCACTGGACGCCACCACGCCTTCGTTCTTGAAGTCACTCATTTGCACGGTGGTGTCGTGCCAGTAGCGGTGGATCAACGGTTGCTGGGCGCGCAGCAGGTCGAGCACGGCCTTGTACTGGGCTTCGGTCAGTTCATAGGGGTTCTGGATACCCAGTTCCGGCTTGGCGGTCTTGAGGTACAGCGCCGCGTCGGCGATGTAGATCGGGCCGTCGTAGGCCTGCACGCGGCCTTTGTTCGGCTTGCCGTCCGGCAGGTCCTGCGCCTGGAACACCACGTCCCAACTCGCAGGCGCGGTCTTGAACACGTTGGTGTTGTACATCAACACGTTCGGGCCCCACTGGTACGGCGTGCCATAGGTTTGCTGGCCGACCACGTACCACGGCGCATCCTTGAGGCGCGGGTCGAGGTTCTTCCAGTTGGGGATCAATGCGGTATTGATCGGCTGCACACGCTTGCCGCCGATCAAACGCAGCGAGGCGTCGCCCGAAGCCGTCACCAGGTCATAACCGCCCTTGGCCATCAGGCTGACCATTTCGTCAGAGGTGGCGGCGGTTTTCACGTTCACTTTGCAGCCGGTTTCCTTCTCGAAACCGGTAACCCAGTCGTAGGCCTTGTCGCTGTCACCGCGCTCGATGTAGCCGGGCCAAGCGACAATATCCAACTGGCCTTCGCCGGCACCCACCGCCTTGAGCGGTTCGGCGGCCTGCAAGCTGGCGCTGGCCAGCAGCGCGGTAGTCAAGGCACTGAGCAGTGCGGTCTTGTGCGCGGACATAGGGGTTCCCTCTTCTTTAATTATGGTCGGGGCAGTGGGTGAAACCGGTCACGCAAAAAGCTTAGTTGTTGTTTTTAGAGATGCTGGCCGTGGCGCGCCATGATGTGGCGCACCACGCTGTAGTCCTGCAACGAATCGCTGGACAGATCCTTCCCATACCCCGAGCGCTTCAAACCGCCGTGGGGCATTTCACTCACCAGCATGAAATGGCTGTTGATCCAGGTGCAGCCGTATTGCAGGCGCGCCGCCACTTGCATGGCCTTGTCCAGGTTCTGGGTCCAGACCGAGGAGGCCAGGCCGTATTCAGAGTCGTTGGCCCAGTCCACCGCCTGTTCCAGTTCATCGAAGCGGGTCACGGTGACCACCGGGCCGAACACTTCGCGCTGCACGATTTCATCGCTTTGTTTGCAACCGGCGAGCAGGGTGGGTTGGTAATAGAAGCCCGCGCCGGAGTGCACGGCGGCGCCGGTGATGCGTTCGATATGCGGCTGGCCGAGGGCGCGTTCGACAAAGCTGGCCACACGGTCGCGCTGGCGCGTGCTGATCAGCGGGCCGAGTTCGTTGTCGGCATCACGCTTGCCGGCAAACCGCAGGCTGCTGACCGCCGCGCCCAACTCGGCGACCAACGTGTCGTGAATCCCCGTCTGGGCGTAGATGCGGCACGCGGCGGTGCAATCCTGGCCGGCGTTGTAGTAACCGTAGGCGCGCACGCCTTCGACCACGGCTTGCAGGTCGGCGTCGTTACACACGATTACCGGCGCCTTGCCGCCCAGTTCCAGGTGCGTGCGTTTGACGGTCTTGGACGCGGCTTGCAGGATCTTCTGCCCGGTGACGATATCGCCGGTCAGCGAGACCATGCGCACCTTGGGGTGGCTGACCAAATGGCTGCCCACGCCTTCGCCCCCGCCGCACAGAATATTGATGACGCCCCGTGGCAGCAATTGAGCGAGGACGGGGGCCAGGGCGAGGATCGACAGCGGCGTGTGTTCCGACGGCTTGAACACCAGGGTATTGCCGGCGGCCAGCGCTGGCGCGATCTTCCACGCCGCCATCATCAACGGGTAGTTCCACGGCGCAATCGACGCCACCACGCCGATAGGATCGCGGCGCACCATGCTGGTAAAGCCCGGCAGGTATTCGCCGCTGAGCTGGCCGGTCTGGCAACGCACCGCACCGGCGAAGAAGCGGAACACATCCACCGTGGCGCTCAAGTCATCCTGGCGCGCCAGGTGCAACGGCTTGCCGCAATTCAGGGCTTCCAGGCGCGCCAGATAGTCGGCCTGGGTTTCGATGGCGTCGGCGATGGCCAGCAGAATGTTCGAACGTTGTTGTGGTGTGGTGCGCGACCAACCGGCAAAGGCCCGGTGGGCGGCGAGGATCGCGGTTTCCACTTGCTCGGTGCTGGCCTCGGCAATCTGGGTCAGCACTTCACCTGTGGCCGGGTTGAGGATCGGCTCGACAAAGCCCTGACCCTGGACCAGTTCGCCGTCGATCAACAACGCAGTGAGCAGCGGGGTGGGCGCGCCGGACATTTTTCGCGATCTCTTTTGTTGTGTGGCCATGGGCGTTCTCTTACAAGGCGCCTGGCGGTCTCTTACGGGATGGACAGAGACTAGTGGTCAGGCGCGCGGTCAACAAATACTAAATACTGAATGCAGCATTCGATTAAATAGATGGCTTGCGTGGGTGCGGCTGTTCACGGGCCACCGTGAGGAACGGGTCCACCAGCGCAGGCCGCGCCGTGCCTCGGCGCCAGGCCAGGCCGACGTCGAGGGTCTGGCTGAGGTCGGCAATCGGCCGCGCTTCAATAATGTCGCCTTCAAGAGACCAGGGGCGGTAGGTCATGTCGGGTTGAATCGACACGCCCAGGCCCGCCGCCACCAGGCTTCGCACCGCTTCCGTTGAAGCCGTGCGCAGGGTCACCCGGGGTTGCAAGCCCGCACCGGCCCACATGCGTTGGGCGCTGTGGCCCATTTCATCGACGTTCAGCTGGATCAGCGGTTCACGTGCCACGTCGGCGAGGTTGATGCTGTCGTGTTCCAACAGCGGGTGCTGTGCCGGCAGCCACAGGCGGTGAGGGGAGTGGGTGAGTACTTCGGTTTGCAGGGCGTGGCGGTCTTCGAGGTTGGAGAGGATCAACACGCCCACATCGATTTCGCCGCTGACCAGCAAATGCTCGATGTACGGGCGTTCGTCTTCCATCACGCGGATTTCCACGTTGGGGTAAGCACGCTGGAAACGGGTCAGCAGGTCGGCCAGGTAATAGCCGGCCACCAGGCTGGTCACGCCGATAGTCAACTGGCCGGCCACTTGGTCGGTGCTTTGCTGCAGGCTGCGCTTGGCATTGTCGACAGTGGCGAGAATCAGGTGCGCCTGGCGCAGGAACTGATGGCCCTGGTGGGTGAGGGTCATGCCCTTGGCGTGGCGGTTGAACAGGGTTACGCCGATTTCCTGCTCCAGTTGCTGGATCGCCAGGGTCAGGGTGGACTGGGAAATAAAGGCGGTTTGCGCGGCGGCGGAGATCGAGCCGGTCTCGGCCACGGCGATGAAATGCCGGATTTGACGCAACGTCATCATGCTGGAAGTACCAGTGGGGTGCTTTTATCGATTTGTCCGAGTGTATATCGATTTATACGAAGGGCAGCGGCGTTACATCTGGAAGCACTCTAGATCGGGGCTTTTTGGCACTTAGTTTTACGCTGGGAGCCTATTGGTCCTATGAACCCTAGTGTCTGGAGGCTTTTTTATGAACACCCGTGGATTGCTCGATCAGTTACTCAAGTCTGGCCAGGACATGCTGCAGAACAAGGCAGGCGGCCAGCGCAAACCGGAAGATAAGGGTGCCCTGAACGGTCTGCTCAGCGGTGGCGGCCTGGGCAGCCTGCTCGGCGGCGCAGGTGGCGGTGCCCTGGCGGCAGGCGCGATGGGCCTGTTGCTGGGCAATAAAAAAGCCCGCAAGTTCGGCGGAAAAGCCCTGACCTATGGTGGTTTGGCAGCGTTGGGCGTGCTTGCCTACAAGGCCTATGGCAATTGGCAGGCACAACAGGCCAGTGCGCCCCAGGGCGAACCGCAAACCCTCGACCGCCTGCCACCGGCCCAGGTGGAGCTACACAGTCAAGGCATCCTCAAGGCGCTGGTCGCTGCCGCCAAGGCTGACGGCCATGTCGACGAGCGCGAACGTGCGCTGATCGAAGGTGAGTTCACCAAGCTGGATAACGACCGCGAGCTGCAAAGTTGGCTGCATGCCGAGCTGAACAAACCCCTGGACCCAACCGACGTCGCCCGGGCCGCCAGCACGCCGGAAATGGCCGCCGAGATGTACATCGCCAGTGTGATGCTGGTGGATGAGGAGAATTTTATGGAGAAGGCCTACCTGGATGAGCTGGCGCGGCAGCTCAAGCTTGAGCCGGGCCTGAAGGCTGAGCTGGAAAAGCAGGTAAGACTGAACCAATAACTCAGCCATACATTGATCAAAGTGTGGGAGGGGGCAAG